>JBPOIJ010000029.1:0-109803 GCA_052034585.1 Myxococcota bacterium | reverse complement strand
TGGCTGGTGGGCATGCCTTGCTGCTTCATGAAGGCCTGCGTCTGGGGCGTGTCGGCGATCATCGCGTAGAGCAGCAGCCCGCCGGGACGGAGATCGATCGCGTGCACCTCGACCCGAAAGCCGTCGGGCCCCCACCACGACTCGAGGCCGTCCTTCGTCGTCCAGAGCTCCCACACCTCTCTGAGCGAGGCGTCGAAGCGGCGCTCCATGGTGACTCGTTCGCGCTTCACGATCGGCCCTTCGATTTCTGGTTGCGACGCCGCTCCAAGGCCACGGCGAACCGATCGAGCCGGCCCTCCCAGAGCGAGCGGTACTGCGACACCCACGAGTCGAGCTCGCGGAACGGCTCGGCCCGCAGCGAGTACAGCCGTCGTTGGCCCTCGGCGCGGACCTGCACGAAGCCCGCCTCGGCGAGGATGCGGAGGTGTCTCGAGACGCCCGACTGATGAATCGGGAGCGCGTCGACCAGCTCGTTCACCGGTCGCTCTCCGGCGACGAGCGCCTCGACGATCAGCCGGCGAGTTGGATCGGCGAGCGCCTGGAAGGGGTCGAGCTGCATGGCCATGCATATACACGACGGCGCATATGTCGCGCAAGCGTTTCGTTTGACCCGCGTCACGATCGCGTGCGCCCTCGTGCTTGCGCATCGAGCGCCCCGTGCCTAGGTGAGTCGCGAAAGGCGGCCGACGTGAGTGCTCCCGAGAGCGTGGTCGTGACGAAGTCGACGTTTGCAGCGCCCCCTTCCCGAGCGTGGGACACCCTCATGTTCTACGAGCAGCTCGAGTCCAAGCCGCCGCTCCATCTGCGGCTGCTCCTGCCGGTGCCGATTCGCACCGAGGGGTCGAAGGAGAAGGTCGGCGACGAGGCGCTCTGCCTCTACGAGGGCGGCAACCTCATCAAGCGAATCACCGCGGTCGACGAGGGGAAGTTCTACGGCTTCTCGGTGGTGAAGCAGGATCTCCAGGTGGGCGGCGGCATGCGGCTCGTCGGAGGCTCGTACACGCTCAAGCCGCTCCCCGACGGTCGCACCGAGGTCGAGGCGGTGACGCGCTACACGAGCCCGAAGTGGCCCCGCTGGTTGTGGGAGCCCGTCGAGGCGACCGTCTGTCACATGTTCCACCGTCACATTCTTCGCGAGATGCGGCGCCACGCCGAGCAGCCGCCCGCGCTCGATGGAGCGGCGCCGACGTGAGCGAGCTGGTTCCTCCGGTGTGGTTGGTGCGCCTCGCCGTGGCCGGGGTCTGGGTCTACGAGGGGCTGTGGTGCAAGTTGCTCGGCGGCGACCCCAACCAGCTCACCATCGTGGAGGCGGTGCCGAAGTGGGGGCCCAAGGTGGGCCGCCTGTTCCTCATGACGCTCGGGGTCGTCGAGCTGGGCTTGGGCCTCTGGGCGCTCTCGGGGTTCCGGCCCTTCGAGTGTGCCATCGCCCAGACGGCGCTGTTGGTGGCGCTCAACGCGAACGGCCTCATCTGGTCGCGCACGCTCATTCACGATCCCGCCGGCATGGTGGTGAAGAACTTCGCGTTTCTCGTGTTGGGCTGGGTGGCCGCGGGCCTCAAGGAGGGCTGGTGACGTCGCTGGTGACGAGAGAGGCCGAGACGCCGTGGGTGGCGGGACGCTTCGACTCGCGGGCGAACTCGCGGCAGGTGCTCTTCGGCCGCATGTACGAAGACCCGGCGATCGAGCTCGAGGCCTTCGAGGGCGCCGGCAAGGTGCTCTGCATCGCCTCGGCGGGCTGCACCGCGATGAAGCTCGCGCCGCAGCACGAGGTGGTGGCCATCGACATCAACCCGGTGCAGCTCGCGTACGCGGAGCAGCGGTTCGCGGGAGGGCCTCCAGTGCGAGGGACGGCGGAGCGGGTGATGGATCTGATGCGCACCTTCGCGCCCCTGCTGGGCTGGTGGCCCTCGACGGTGCGCGCGTTCCTCGACCTCGACGATCCCAAGGCGCAGGCGGAGTTCTGGCGTACCCGGCTCGACACCTGGCGGCTCCGCGCGGCGCTCTCGGTGGCGTTCAGCTTCACCGCGCTGCGGGCGGTCTACTCGTCGCGCTTCCTCGACTTCCTGCCTCGCCGGCTGGGCGCGGTGTTTCACCAGCGGCTCGCGCGTGGGTTTGCCCACAGCCCAAACCGCACCAACCCGTGGGCTCGCGCGCTGCTGCTCGGTGAGGCCTCGACCGACACCCCACCGCCCGAGGTGAAGCGGGTGCAGTTGGTCCACGCCGACGCGGCCTCGTACCTCGAGAGCCAACCCGCGCAGAGCTTCGACGGCTTCACCCTCTCGAACATCCTCGACGGGGCGACGTCGGCCTACCGTGCGCGGTTGTTCGCGGCAGTGAAGCGCGCGGCGACCCCGAGCGCGAAGGTGGTGCTGCGCAGCTTCGGAGAGCCGCCGACGCTCGAGCCGACGAACCGAGCCGCGGAGGATCGGTCGATGCTCTGGGGGGTCGTCGACGTTCGGCCTGCTGCCGAGCTCGACGCCGGTTCGCGGAGCTGATCATGCCGTCGTGGCCGGGCTACGCGCCGTGGGCCGACACCGTGGACGCCTCGCGGGAGGAGTTCGTCCAGATCGCCCGGCGGTTCTGGCTGATTCCCGAGCTGATCCCTCCGATGGATCGTGACGACGTCGGCCTCCTCTATTGCTTCTGTCGGAGGCTCGACGACGCGGTCGACGAGGCGCCGAGTCGTGACGCCGCGAAGGCAGCGCTCGGCCAGTGGCGTGACGAGCTGGAAGGACGGACCGCAGCGAGACCGCTCATCGCAGCGTTCGTGGCTGGCGCGGCGCGAAGTGGGCTGCCGCTCGAGAGCGCCCGGCAGCTGCTCGACGGCATGGAGGGGGATCTCGACGCGGTGCGAATGCCGGACGACGCGGCGCTCATTCGCTACGCGTACCAGGTCAGCTCGTCGGTTGGGCTCCTGCTCGCTCCGCTGCTCCAGGTTCGAGGTGAGGAAGCCGAGCGGAGAGTCGTCGACTTGGGGGTCGGGCTTCAGCTGAGCAACGTGCTGCTCGGCGTCGTCGACGATGCCCGCCGCGGGCGCGTCTACCTCCCCACGACGCGCTTGGCCGCTGCGGGCCTGTCACCCGAAGACGTGCTCGCACGGCCAGATGACCCGAGACTCAGGCCGGTGCTCGAGGGGCTGAGCGAGCTCGCTGATCGGTACTACCGGAGCGCGGAGCTCGGTGCGGCGACGGTGCCGCTCCGGTATCGCCATGGCGTCATGCTGCTCGGCCGCGCGTACGGAACGCTCGGCCGGCGTGCGGCAGAAGGCCGTCCTGCTCCGGTGACGCCCGCTGGGCTCCCGCTGCGTGCGCACCTCGCGCACCTCGCCGCGCTCGTGGTGAGAGGCGTGCACCCACGGGTGCTGGGGTTCTCGGCGATTCCTCCGCACGATCCGGCGTTGCACCACGCGCTGGTCGGGCTGCCAGGAGTTCACCCGTGAGTGCACGGCTCCGCGCGACGCAGGTGACGCCACCGCTGCAGGTGGTGACGGGGAAGGGCGGAGTGGGAAAGTCGACCTTCGCAGCGGCCCTCGCGCTCGCTGCCGCCAAGGCCGGCAAGCAGGTGCTGGCGATCGAGCTCGGCGAGCCGGGTGGGCTCTCGGCGCTCCTGGGCACTCGCCCGACCGAGCACGGGATCGCGGTGACGGCGGCGAAGAACCTCCAGCTCGCCTGGTACGACGGCGAGGCAGCGCTGGCCGACTACATCGTGCGCTTTCTCCCGTTCGGGGCGCGGCTGCGGCCGTTCTTCTCGCACCCGCTCTATCGCGCCTTCGTGTCGGCCGGCCCAGGCGTGCGCGAGCTGATGGCGATCGGGAAGGTGCGCGACGAGCTCCTCGGCCTCTCGTCGGGCCAGCCGCCGTGGGATCTCGTGGTGGTCGATGCTGGCGCGTCGGGGCACACGCTCCAGGTGCTGGGCATGCCGGCGGCGACCGCGAGCACCTTCAAGAGCGGGCTCGCTCACCGCGAAGCGGCTCGGGTGGCGGCGACCTTGTCGGACCCTGCGGTGACCGAGGTGCACGTCGTCGCGCGGCCAGAGGTGATGCCGCTCGACGAGGCCGCGGAGGTGATCGAGCGGCTTCGGGAGCGCCGGTTGCCAGTCGGCCGGCTCGTGCTCAATCAGTGTCGGCCCGTTCCTCCTGGCGGGGCCGAGGAGGCGATCGCTCGCGTCGGGCGCGCGCGGTCCGACGAGCTGGGTCGTTCTCTCGTCGCGGCGGCGACGCGGGAGCTCGTCTGGGCGAGGCTCCAGGAAGAAGGCATCGCTTCGCTCGAGCGCCGCGTCGCCAAGCCCGCGCTCCGATTGCCGCGGCTGCTCACGGCCACCTTTGGTCGAGCCGAGCTCGAGCAGCTCGCGACCCTCGTGGCTGACGAGGTGAAGCCGTGAGCCTCTCGACGCTGCTCACCGAGAAGCGCGCGATCGTGTGCGTGGGGACGGGAGGCGTCGGGAAGACGACGACGGCTGCTGCGCTGGGCCTCGCGGCAGCGTCGCTCGGGCGGCGCACGATGGTGCTGACGATCGACCCGGCGCGGCAGCTCGCGAGGGCGCTGGGGCTCGCGACGTTGGGTCGAGTGGGAGAGCCGGTCGACACCAAGGGCTTCGCGGCTCCGGGGTTGCTGCACGCGGGCATGCTCGATCTCAAAGCCTCGTGGGACGCGTTCATCACCCGGCATGCGCCGACGCCCGAGGTGCGAGACTCGATGCTGGCGAACCCCTTCTTCCAGAAGATCTCGACGTCGTTCGCTGGGGCGACGGAGTTCATGGCGATCGAGGAGCTGTGCCGGCTCGACGAGAGCCGTGCGTACGAGCTGATCATCATCGACACGCCGCCAGCGGGACGGGCGATCGACTTCCTGCGGGCTCCAGAGCGGCTCGAGAAGTTGCTCGCGCCCGAGGTGTCGAAGTGGATCCTCGGGCGGAAGGGTGGAGGAGCGCTCCAGCTGATGACGGGCGGGGCGCGGTTCCTGGTGCACCAGCTCGAGCGTGCGATGGGCACGAAGACGATGGGCGAGCTGTCGGGGTTCTTCATCGCGCTCGACGCGATGTTCGGCGATCTCTCGGCGCGGGCCGCTCGAGGCCGCGCGCTGCTCACGGGCAGCGAGACGGCGTTTCTCCTCGTCGTCGCGCCGACCGAGGCGGAGCTCACAGGCGCGCGGGAGCTCAGCGACGCCATGCGGCAGTTGGGAGCGCCGCTCCGAGGCACCATCGCGAATCGAGTCCACCCGTTGCCTGGGCCGCTCGAGGTGCCCGAGGTGCGAGTGCAGGAGGTCGTCCGCGCGGCCGAGGCCGACGACGCGTGCAATGCCTGGCTCGAGGGCGCATGGCGAGACGGGCGGGCGCTGGCGCGGCTCGAGCGAGAACGCCTCGAGGCCTTCTCGCGCACCGTGCCGACTGACACCGCGTGGGTGGAAGTGCCCGAGCTCGATCGTGATGCGCATTCGCTCGCCGATCTCGCTCGCCTGGCGGGGCTCCTCACCAACCCTCGCTGAAGGGCTTCGCTGAACTCCAGAGTCAGGCCTCGAGCGGTGGGTGAGCGCCCCTCATCTGACGCGACGAGTCCGCCCTGCTGTCGGTTGCCGGGCTGGCAGAGCTGACCGAGCCGGAGAGCGGAGGGTAGGATTCACAGGAGGAGCGTCATGAGGAAAACCGGTGAGAAGGCGTGCAACCGATTCGGAGCAACGGTGGTGAAGCGTGCGCCAGAGGCGAGTCTCGTTGCCCTCGAGGTCACCGACGACCTTGCAGCCGCGAAGAAGGTCCGTGACGCCTACGCGGGGAAGGCAGGGAAAGACCTCCTCGGGGTCACGGCGAAGATGCCGGAGGAGGCTCTCTCGATCGGCATCAACAACGAGCTCCATCGACTCCTCTATCTGACGCTCACCGTCGGAATCGACTACCAGCGGGATGCGCTCTCTCTTTGGCGGCACGCCCGAGAACGATACGACGACCCCAAGACGAGATGGCTCTTCGTGCCCAGTGAGGTCGCGAAGCGAACTGTCGATGAGGTTCTCGCAGCGCTCACAGCCGGCGACCCTCGAGGAGCGTTGCGCTACCCGAGGCACGACGCGACGTGGTGGCATCGAAACGCGTCGAGCCTTGCGACCGAGTTCGCGGGTGACCCACGCGTGCTCTTCGAGCAAGCAGGCTGGGACGTGGTGAACATCCTGCGAGAGGTGAAGCGGAGGAACCGATTCCTGGGACTCAAAGGGCCGAAGATCTTCCCGCTCTGGCTGCGGATCCTCAATCGTGTCCTCGGCTATGAGTTCAAGCGGTATGAGGCCTTGCCGATCCCGGTCGACGTTCACATCGCGAGGGCGAGCTTCACCACTGGTCTCATCCGAGGGCGCTACGAGGGACCCTTCGACTCGAATCTCATCGACTTCATCCGCCAGGCCTGGACGGATGCCTGCAAGCGGGCGGGTGAGGCGCATATGACGTTCGATGAAGCGCTTTGGCAGTTGAGTCGCCTGGGATGTACGCAGCGGAACGATCGCCTAGGAACGGATTGTCCCGTTCGCAGTCGATGTCCAATCGGCAGGACCTGCCCAAGGAGCACGATCGAACTCTCGACGTTGCGGGTCAGCATCGCAACGTAGCGACAGCTCGCATGCATGGGCTCGCGCCGGAGTCAGTCGACCATGCGATTGGCGCTGGCCGACGTCCTTCGTTCGAGTCGCGCCAACTGCCGAGCCGCATCGTGGAGAGGCAGTTTCGCGCGCAGCCTCACTCGATGAACTGACGACCGAAACCGACGAAGTGGGTGGTGAGCACGAGCGACGACTTCCACTCCAA
This sequence comes from Myxococcota bacterium, assembly GCA_052034585.1. GTDB lineage: Bacteria > Myxococcota > Myxococcia > Myxococcales > Myxococcaceae > Xiheimicrobium. The sequence continues at coordinate 103,020 of JBPOIJ010000029.1, read as the reverse complement.
CTCCACGACGAGCAGCTCCAGCTCGAAGCGGCCGGCGACGATCATGCCCTTCGCTCCGTCCTTCGAGCTCTTCCACGGCGTGAACGGCACCGGCTCGGCGATCCACGTGTGGTCCCCAGGCGTGAGGCCCTTCGTCTTCGACTCGAGGACCTTCTGCACGCGCGGGTCGACCTTCTTCCGGCTCTTCTCGTCGAGGAACGTCACGGGCGACTCGAGGGCCAGCGAGAGGAGCAGGCTCGCGGTCTCGTCGCTCTTCGGCGCCTTCTCGATCAGCGGGAGCGCGGACTCGCAGACCGACTTCCGGCCATCCTCCAGCGTCATCATTCGCTTCACGTCGAGCGACCGACCGGCCTCGAGGATCTGCACCTGCGCTCGTGGCGGGCACAGCCAGAGCGCCGTCAACTTCCGCCGGTAGCCGTCCTCGTCGAGGTTCTCGAACTCGGGCACCACCACCCTCGCGCCCTTCCCATCGATCGCGAAGGTCATCAGCGGAAGCGGGTGGTGACCGCCCTGGCTCCAGCCGCCGACCCGCACGAAGCGCAGCGGCGAGAGCACCGACTGGGCGAGCTCCGCCGTCTGGTAGCTGGCGTCGGCGGCGGGCTCACGCTGTGCCGCGAGGATCGCCTTGTACGGAGTCACCACGTCGATCGGCGTCGCCATCAGCACCACCGCGAGAAGGGACGTCACGGAACATCTCCCAGTGCGCGCAGCTGCTCCGTGCTCTGGCGCAACAAGGCCTCGGCCTCGGCGAACTGCCCGCGCTCGTGCAGCACCGCGCCCCTGAGCCCCACGAGCCGCGCCGCCACCTTCGGGTCCTTCACCGGCGTCTGGGTGAGCAGCTCGGCTTCGTCGAGGCGCTTCAACTTGAGGAGCGCGATCACCTGGGTCACCACCGCGCGATCGAGCGAGGCGTCCCACAGCCGGGCCTGCGTCGCGAGGGTGAAGGCGCGCTCCAGCTCGTTCTTCTCGAGCGCCAGCGCCGCCGCGAGCTGTGCCGCCTTGGCGCGATCCGCCCCGAAGGCCACCTCGTCGAGCACCAGCCGGGTCGAGGCGTCCTTCCGCGCGAAGATCGGCGCCGCCGCAGCCCACCGTTGCGAGGGCGGGAGCCGGCAGAGCGCTCCGAGCTCCTGGACCGCGAACGACTCCGAGAGCTTCTCCTTCCCCGCGCGCGCCATCGCCACGAAGCAGTCGAGGTTCGGGTACATCGGCTCGAGCTTGCGGACCAGCAGCAGCTCCTTCATCGCCTCGTCGAACTTGCCGGCGCCTCCGAGCGCGCCTGCCAGGTTGAGGTGCACCACCACCGAGCCTGGCGAATCGTCGGCGTTCTTCGTCCACAGCGTCTCGCCGTCTCGCCATTCGCGCTCGCGCATGACGGTCGGAACCGAGAGCCCGATCACCAGCAGGCCGATCACCGCCCAGCCCACGAGTCCAAGTCGCACCAGCACGGCGGCGACCCCGACCGCGAGCACGAGCGACGGAAACAGGGTGTACCGCTCGGCCACCACCTGTGCCTGCGCGACGACGCCGCTGAGCGGAACCAGCGGCAGCCACCACGCGAGCACCCCCCAGGCGACGCTCCTCGACCCCTGGCCGGCCCGAGGCCGAAAGCCGAAGGAGACGAGCGCCGCGAGCACCACCCACCCCGCGATCGCCAAGGCGAGGGTCACTCCGCGAGGAGCCACCCACTCGTAGACGGCGCGACAGTGGCTCGGCCAGAGCGTTCGCCCGAGGTACCAGAACGGGGTGTACACCGGCGTCGCTGGGTCGATCGCCGCCTGCTGCGGCGGGAGGAAGGCCCGGTGCACGACGACGGCGTAGGCCCCTGCCACGAGCGCAGGCACCAGCCAGCGAAGCGACGAGACGAGCGCGCGTGAGGGCGTGGTCTGCTTCCACTCCAGCACGAGGAAGAACGGCGCCAGCGGCACGAGCGAGGCCTTGCCCAACAACCCGAGCAGGAACGCCGCCGCCGACAGCCACCGCCGGTTCGAGCCGTACGCCGCGAAGGCCCCCGTCACCAACGCCAACGACACAGCGTCCTTCATGTTGCCGATCCACGAGACCGACTCGACGCGGAAGGGGTGCACCATCCACAACGCGGTCGCTCCGAGCGCCACCGCCCGCGAGAGCCCGAACGCAGCGAGCGCGCGCGGCATCAGCAGCACCGTCACCCCGAAGAGCAGCCACTGCACCAGGTGGTACGGGAGCGGATTGGCGGGGTTCGCGAGGCCCGCCACGGTGAGCACCGCGTGGGTCAACGGAATGTACGCGCCGCGATACGAGACGGTGAACGCGTCGGCCGCGCCCTTCAAGCCCTCGGTGACGAAGGGGCTCTTCACCGTGTAGTCCGCGTCGTCCCAGTTGGTGAGGCCGTTCGCGAGCGAAGGCGCGAAGAGGCCCAGCGCGATGACGGTGAGGACCCAGTGGCCGTGTCGTTCCAGCAAGGGGCGCCTGACCCACCACCGAAGAGGCAACGCGTCAAGCGCGCGTGTTGACTGGGCTTCGCTTCAGTGCAACGAGGCCGCGCTTTCTTGGTTTCCCCGCCGTTCTTTTTGCCGAGGACACGATGAGCGACGCCGCGGTTGTCGAGACGCCGAAGGGCCACCCGAAGGGCCTCTACGTCTTGTTCGTCACCGAGATGTGGGAGCGCTTCAGCTACTACGGCATGCGCGCCATCTTCACGCTCTACATGACGAAGGCGCTGCTCCTGAACAAGGACATCAGCAGCACCATCTACGGCAGCTACACCGGCCTCGTGTACCTCACCCCGCTCATCGGCGGGTACGTCGCCGATCGCTACGGGGGCAATCGAAAGTCGATCATCGTCGGCGGGTTGCTCATGGCCGCCGGCCAGTTCTTCATGTTCGCCTCGGGCACGTTCTTCGAGGAGATCGGGTTCGCCAAGCTGATGATGTACGTCGGGCTCGGGCTGCTCATCTTCGGCAACGGGTTCTTCAAGCCGAACATCTCGACGATGGTGGGCCAGCTCTACCCCGTCGGAGACAAGCGCGTCGATTCGGCCTTCACCATCTTCTACATGGGCATCAACCTCGGGGCGTTCTTCGCTCCGCTCGTCTGCGGCTTCGTCGGTGACACCGGGTGCCCCGAAGACTTCCGCTGGGGCTTCCTCGCGGCCGGCACCGGCATGCTGCTCTCGCTCGTCCTCTTCATCTCGCTCAAGAACAAGTACATCGTGACGCCAGAGGGCGTGCAGATCGGCGAGAAGCCGAACCAGGAGCGCCAGGAGAAGACCGACGCACCGCAGGCGCCCTTCAACGTGAAGCTCGCGGCGATTTGGGTCGGGGTCTTCCTCGGGCTGCTCGGAGCCTTCAAGTTCGGCGCCGACTTCGACTGGATCGGCTCGGTGATCTTCGCCCTCACCATCGCGGGCCCCGGCTACATCATCTCGGATCCGACGCTGACGAAGATCGAGCGCGATCGCATCTGGGTCATCTACATCATCGCCTTCTTCGTCATCTTCTTCTGGTCGGCCTTCGAGCAGGCCGGCGCGTCGTTGACGTACTTCGCCGAGGAGCAGACCAACCGCTCGGTCTTCGGTTGGACCGTTCCCGCCTCGTATTTCCAGTCGATCAACGCGGTCGCGATCGTGCTGCTCGCCCCGGTCTTCGTGGGCCTGTGGGGCGCGCTCGGCCGCCGCAACATGGAGCCCGCTTCTCCCTACAAGCAGGCCATCGGTCTGTTCCTCCTCGCGCTCGGGTACCTCGTGATCGCGTTGGGCGTGAAGGGGCTCCAGCCGGGCGTGAAGGTCTCGATGCTCTGGCTCTTCTCGCTCTACACGATCCACACCTTGGGAGAGCTCTGCCTCTCGCCGATCGGCCTGTCGATGGTGAACAAGCTCGCGCCGGTGAAGGTGGCCTCGCTGCTGATGGGCGTGTGGTTCCTCTCGACGTCGGCGGCCAACAAGTTCGCCGGCACGCTCTCGGCGCTCTACCCAGAGCCGGCGGTCTCGGTGCAGGGCCTGGCGGCGATCGATCAGGAGTTCGGCGAGCGCATTCGCACCTCGTGGAAGGCCGAGGAGCAGCAGGAGAAGAAGGCCTGCCGGCCGCTCGATCTCGCCAAGCGGCAGAAGAGCGAAGAGGCCGAAGGGGGCCAGGAGAAGAAGGGCCCCGACGCCGACGTGAAGGCCGCCATCGACGCCGCCATCGCTGGAGTGCAGGTGCCGGCAGACGGGAAGACGCTGCTCCCGGGGGACTTCGCGGCGAAGGCCGCTGCCTACAAGCTGATGATCATCAAGAAGAAGGACGTGGCGCCGGCCGTCGCGGTGCCTTTGGGTGACGTGCAGCTCGGCCGCATCGGCGACGAGGCGCTCAAGCAGGAACTCCAGAAGAAGCTCGAGGGCGCGATGGTGGACAACTCGCGCAGCTTCCTCGGCTTCAAGATCGGCGACCTCTTCGACTTCTTCCTGCTCTTCGTCGTCATGTCCGGCATCTCGGCCGTCATCCTCTTCGTGCTCTCGAAGCGGCTGCTGACGATGATGCACGGCGTGCGGTGAGCCCTGGGCGTCGGAGAAATGACGCAGCGCCCCCTGCACGGAACCGAAGGCGCGGCGACGGTGAAGGACCGGCTTGCGTCCGAGGAGCGGGCTGACGTAAGGCGCCCGAGCCCGGGGATCCCTCAGTGAGTCAGACGCTCAAGAGCCTGCCGATCGACTTCGCCGAGCTGTGCATCGCGCTCACCGCCGAAGCGGAGGCGTCCGAGCTCAAGTGGTTCCTCGATCTCGAGTCCGGCAAGGTGATCCTCGTCTCGCGCGAGTACGACGCGGCCGAGTGGGGTGGGCTCAAGCCGGAAGACATCGAGAACAACCCGCGCCGCTTCAAGCCGGTGCCCGCCGCCGATCCCCAGCACCAGGTCGCCGACATGAAGGCCTTCGTCCAGGCGCTGTCGGACGTGCGGCTCAAGGAGTCGCTCGAGCTCGCGCTCACCGCCCCGCGGCCTGAACGGCGGTTCCGCGCGGTGCTGGGCTGGCTCCCGGCCGAGCTGGAGAAGTGGCACGCCTTTCGGCAGCTCAAGAACGAGGAGCGCGCCCGCACCTGGCTGTCGTCGCTCGGCGTCGCCGCTTCGAGCTGAGTGGAGACGACCGGCGCCAGCTGCCCTCGCTGTGGGAGCTTCGCGCCCCTCGTCGATGACCCCCTTCGTCCCCTCTGCCACGCCTGCACCGATCGGGAACGACACCCCGCCGAGGTGGCCAAGGGAGACCCACTCAAGCTGATCGGCTCGATGAGGCGCGTCTTCGCTCGGGTGGGCTGGCTCGCCCTCGGGCTCGAGTTCGTCTTTGCCCTGCCGCTCTTCGTGCTCACGTACTTCGAGCTCTCGCCGGGCTGGCTCGGCTTCCTCTGGACCATCGTCGTCGGGAGCTATGTCGAGTGCGTGACGCTCGGGGCCTGGCTCAAACGAGATTTCCAGAGCACGCGGTCGGGCCCTGACTGGTCCCTGGCGAACGAGCGCTTCTTCCAGGCGGTCGGCGTCAACTTCGTCGCGAACCTCGTGACGACCCTCGGCATGTTCCTCTGCGGCGCCGGGCTCGTCCTCGCGGGGCTGATCGCCGCGGCCATTCCGATCACCCTCTTCGAGAAGCGAGGCGTCATCGAGAGCCTCCGGCAGTCGTGGGTTCGGAGCGAGGGCCGGCGGGTGGCGTTGTGCCTGACGTACTTCGTCGCGGAGCTGCCGGTCATCTTGATCTCCTCGGTGCCCGCAGTGCTCGCGGGCCTCTCCGCTGGGACGGGCCGGCTCGAGACGTTTCCTCGCGTGGCGGCCATCACGACCCTCTTGTCGAGCCTGGCGAACGTCGCGCCGCGGCTCTTCCAGGTGATCCTCTGGCTCGACACCCGCCCGCCGCTCGATCGCTCGACCAGTGCGCCGGTCAGTCCGCCGCCTGCTGGTACAGCCTGACGAGCGCGCTCGCTTCCTTCTCGACGCCGAAGCGCTTCACCGCCTCTTCGCGTGCCGCCAGGCCGACCCGGCGCACCAGCTGGGGGTCGGCGAGCAGCCTCTCGAGGATCGCCCGAAGCCCCTTCACGTCGCCAGGCTCGAAGAGGAACCCGGTGCGCCCATCGTCGATCACCTCTGGCACCGCGGCGATGCGCGTCGCCACCACGCAACAGCCCGTCGCCATCGCCTCGATCAGCACCATCGAGAACGCCTCGGCATACGAGGGGTGAACCAGAATCGAGAAGCCCTGGTACCAGGGCACCACGTCCTTGTGCTCGCCCGCCAGCACCAGCCGGCCCTTCGTCTGCTCGACCAGCGTCTTCGCCCACGAGGCCTCGCCGTCCTTCACCAGGCCCACCAGCACCGGCGTCCATTCGGGGTGTGCCTCGAGCAGCGGCGCCACCGCCTCGACGAAGTCGCCCTGCCCCTTGTTGGGACGAACGCGGCCCACCACGCCGAGCGCCTGCTTTCCAGGGAGCGCCAGCTTCGCGAAGGCCTCGGCGCGATCGGCCGCCGGCGTGAAGCGCTCCAGCTCGAGGCCGTGCTGCACGATCGTCGAGGGCGTCTTCACCCACGCAGCAGCGAGCTTGTTCAAGGTGACGACCGTCTTCGCGAACCGGAGCAGGAAGCGGGTGAACCGACCGACTGGCCGCGGGCTGTGGCTGGTGGCGACGATCGTCAGCTTCCGGCCGAGCAGCTTGAGGAGATAGCCCCAGAGCAGCTCGTTGTTCCGGTGCGCGTGCCAGACGATTCGCTGCTCACCCGAGAGCTTCCACAGCTCCCGCCAGCTCAGGTGCGACAGGCTCGGTGGCAGCTGCTCCCCGATCACCCGAACGTCGGCGAGCGCGCCCTGGGCCTTGGCGATCAGCTCGACGTGCGCGGTGACGCCCGTTCGCCGGGGATGAAAGTGTGGGTGAACCACCACCATCGCCCGGAGCCTCTACCAGCAATCGTTCGCCCTGCCTTCACTCATGGCAGGTGCGGTTCGGTTCGAGAAACGCTATCTCTGGGGGCTCGCGATGACGTCGGACACTGCCGACCAGCTCGAACCGGTCTCCGCCCGCATCTTGCTCGTGGACGACGACCTGCCCGCTCGCACTGCGCTGGGCAACCAGCTGGTCGAGGCGGGCTTCGAGGTGCGTTCGCTGCCCGACGTCGCCACGCTTCACCGCACGCTCACCGAGTGGCGGCCCCACCTCCTCATCCTCGACGAGACGCTGCCTGGCACCTCTGGCCGGGAGATCGCGCTCAAGCTGCGCTCGCAAGGCGCCTACTTCGACATTCCGATCGTCGGGCTGATGGCCGAGGCGTCGGTGCCTCAGGCGCTCCACTGGCTGCGCAGCGGGGTCGCCGATCTCTGGACGCGAGACGCCGAGCTGGTGCCTGGAGAGCGCGCCAAGGCGCTCCTCGACGAGCTCAACCACTCGCGCGTGCACACCGCGGCGATGAAGGCGCGCTTGTTGGCCTGGGCCCGCCGGCGTGAGCTCTCGGGCACCGTCCTCATCTACCCGGACACGCCGTTCGAGGGCCGGGTGCGCTTCGATCGGGGTGAGGTGGCCTCGGCGCGGCTGGGCTCCACCGAGGGCGACGCCGCCATCGACGACATGCTCTCGATGGACGACGCGCCCTCGAAGTGGGTGCCGGGTGACGAAGTGACGGGGCGCGTGCGTGCGCCAGGGGGCTCCTACAAGCCCAAGCTCCTGGTGGTGGAAGACGACGACGCGCTGCGAGGGTTGCTGCTCAAGCAGCTCGCCCACCTGGGAGAGATCGAAGGCGCGGCCGACGGCATCGAAGGGCTGCTCAAGGCGACCGGCAAGGCCTACGACGTGGTGGTGGCCGATCTGAACCTCCCTGGCCTCGACGGCTGGGGCTTGATGCGGCAGCTCCGGCAGCAGGTGACGGCGCGGGAGGCGGCGATCCTCGTGCTCTCCGCGCACGACGAGCTTCGCGAGACCCTCAAGGCGGCTCGAGCCGGAGCCCGCGCGTACTTGAAGAAGACGGGTCGGGCGAAGCCGATCCTCGACACGCTCGAGCTCCTGTTGGCGCCTCGCAAGGAGGCCTGGGAGTCGCTCGCGCGCAAGGAGAAGACCGCCGTCGATCTCCGGCTGCTCGGCCCGATGTGGACCTTGCGGGCGATCGCCGAGCTCGATCTCGTCGGCACCCTCGAGATCAGCGAGCCCATCGGCCAGTTCACCGTCGCAGTCGCGCACGGGCAGCTGGTGAACGCGACCGCCCGCACCGGCTCGGTCGTGATCGAAGGCGCGATGGCGCTCGAGTCGATCCTCTCCTCGACGGGCGAGGGCTTCTTCACTCCGGGGCAGCTGATCGCGATCCCCGCCAAGGCGCCCTGGCTCTTCGAGAGCGCCGACGGGGCGAGCAAGGCGCTCGAGACCTGGTTGGCGGCGCGCATGCGAGACGCGGTGTCCGAGCCCGATCGACTGCACGTGCACCCCGAGCTGTCGCAGCTCTTCGCCCGCGTCGCGAGCGAGAAGGAGCTCAAGGTGCTGGCGGCGCTGCGGCAGGAGCCCAAGGGCGTCGCCGAGCTCAGTGACTCGGTCGGCCTGCCGTACGAGGAGGTCGAGGTGGCGCTCTCCGAGCTGCTCCGGCGCGGCGTGCTGCTGACCGAGGCCCCGCTCGACAACAGCTCGTCGGCGTCGGGCGTCGACGAGGCGCCCCAGCCTCCGGAGTCCTGACGTGTCGGGGGTGGTGGACCCGCTGCTGGACGATCTGAACCCGCCACAGCGTGAAGCCGTGCTGCACGAGCGGGGCGCGCTCCTCGTCCTCGCCGGCGCGGGCTCGGGGAAGACGCGGGTGATCACCCGGCGCATCGCCTTCCTCGTCACCCAGCGAAAGGTGCCGGCCTGGAAGATCCTCGCGGTCACCTTCACCAACAAGGCCGCGCGCGAGATGAAGGAGCGGCTCGAGTCGCTCCTCGGCGCGCAGGCGCAGGGCCTGGTGGTGAGCACCTTCCACTCGGCGGCGGCGATGCTCCTGCGGCGCGAGGCCGAACACGTGGGGCTCTCGAAGAGCTTCGTCATCTACGACGACTCCGATCAGCTCACCTTGATGCGGCGGGCGATTCGCGAAGAGGGCATCGAGCTGTCGAGCATGACGCCGCGCGAAGTGCTCTCGCGCATCGACGCGGAGAAGAACCAGGGCCGGCTTCCCGAGGCGATGACGCCGGGCGGCGACCCGAAGGCGCAGACCGTGCAGCGGCTCTATCGGCGCTACCAGAAGCTCCTGCGCGCGGCCGACGCGGTCGACTTCGGCGATCTCTTGATGCTGTTGGTCGAGCTGTTGCGGCACGACGAGGAGCTGCGCCGCCGCTACCAGCACCGCTTCGAGCACGTGCTGGTCGACGAGTTTCAGGACACCAACCCGGTGCAGTACGACCTGCTCAAGCTGCTCGCGCCGCCGCCGGGAAGTGCCGACGCGCGCCCCGATCGGCCCTCGAACCTGGTGGTGGTCGGCGACGACGATCAGAGCATCTACCGGTGGCGCGGCGCCGAGGTGGACAACATCCTCTCGTTCCCGAACGTCTACCAGGGCGCGAAGGTGGTGAAGCTCGAGCAGAACTACCGGAGCGATCAGACGATCCTCGAGGCGGCGCACGCGGTGATCGAGCGGAACCGCCGGCGCATGTCGAAGAAGCTGTGGTCGGCGCGGGCCAAGGGCGAGCACCTCGAGCTGATCCCCGCACGAGACGAGCGAGGCGAGGCGCAGGCGGTCGCGATGAAGCTCCACGATCTGCGCAACCAGGGCATCGCCGACTTCGATCAGATGGCGGTGTTCTTCCGCACCAACGCGCAGAGCCGCGTGCTCGAAGAGACGTTTCGCCTCGCCCGAGTTCCCTACGTGCTCGTCTCGGGCCGGAGCTTCTACGAGCGCACCGAGATCAAGGACGCCGCGAGCTACCTGCGGCTGATGGTGAACCCGAAGAGTGACGCGGATCTCGAGCGGGTGATCAACGTCCCCGGGCGCGGCATCGGTGAGACCACGGTCGATCGGGTGAAGAGCTACGCGGGCTCGGCCGGCATCTCGCTCTACGAGGCGCTGGGCGAGGCGAGCCGCATCGACACGCTCAACTCGGGGCAGGTGAAGCGGCTGTCTCAGGTGCGGGTGTTGCTCGACGAGCTGGTGGCGTTCGCCCGACAGGCGCCGGAGGTGACGCGCGCCGCCGAGGTGATGCTCGAGAAGACGGGCATGCTCGCGGGCTACCTCGCCGAGGGCAGTGACGACGCGATCACCCGCGCCGAGAACCTCCGCGAGTTGTTGACCGCGACGCAGGAGTTCGATCGGCAACGCGCCGAGAGCCTGGGCCTCACCACCGAGCAGGGCGAAGTGAAGGCGCTGCCCCAGCCCGCGCCGGTCGCTCCAATGCCGCCGCCGTCGAGGCGGGTCGACAGCGCGCAAGGTGACTTGTTCGCACCCGCGCCCGCCGAGGTCCCCAATGCTCCCGAGCCGGAGCCGGAGCCGGTCGCCCTGGCCTCGGTCGAGCCGGTCTCCTTGGAGGTCGAAGCCCCGCCGCTCCAGTCCTTCCTCGAGCGGATCAGCCTGGTCGGTGACGCGGACGGTGAGTCGGGCGTGGGGCAGGGGCGCGTCTCGGTGATGACGCTCCACGCGGCGAAGGGCCTCGAGTTCGACGTGGTGGCCCTCACCGGCATGGAAGAGGAGATCTTCCCCCACCGGCGCGCGACCGGCCCCGAGGCGTCCGAGGAGGACATGGCCGAGGAGCGGCGCCTTTGTTACGTCGGCTTCACGCGCGCTCGGCGACGGTTGATCTGCAGCCTCGCCCAGCAGCGCGCGCTCTTCGGCGATCTCCGCTTCAACCCCCCGTCGCGGTTCCTCTCCGAAGTGCCGCCCGAGCTGTTCGGTCTCGAGCTCGACTCGGGTGGCATGCCGCAGATGGAACACGTGCCCCAGCCGACGCGCGCGCCGATGATGCGTCGCCGCCAGGCCGACGAAGGGCCGACGATCGATCGCTCGTACGATCAGTCGACCGACTTTCACCAAGGCAGCGATCACGACGTGCGCGGCCAACGGGTGCACCACTCCAAGTTCGGCAAGGGCGTCATCCTCGACGTCGACGGGAAGGGGCCGAACGCCAAGCTCACCGTGCGCTTCGAGGCGGGGGTGAAGGTCGTCATCGCCCGCTTCCTGACGCCGGGCTGACGCGCCTCGTCGCCCACCAGCCGGCCACGCGCCAGAAGAGACGTTCGAGGAAGCGCCCACCCATCGAGGTCGTCGATCGGGCAGCGCCGATCGCACAGCTCACCAGCGAAGCCGTCAGCGTCAGCGCGGGCAGTCCCGAGAGGTGGAGCGTCGCGAGCAACGGGCTGAGCGCTTCGAGCGCCAAGCTGAGCGGGAGCCCCACCGCGCTCGCGAGCAGCCCCACGCTCGTCACGCGCTTGACCTTCGCCGACAGCACGAGCCGATCGAGCTCGCGGCCGACGACGACGTTGATGAGCGGGAGCATGATCGCCGCGATGTGCGCGAGCCGCATGAGTCGGCGCGGGAGATCGCCGTACTGCTCGAAGCCCGGCGGTGGAGGGACGATGGGCACGAAGGCGAAGAGCGACAGCGCCAGCCCGCCCAGGAGCCCGAGCGGAAGCAGCATGAGCCCGCCGCGAACGTTTCGAAGGCCTTCGGTGGTGGTCATGCGGCCTCCTTCCCGCGACGCAGCCAGGCCCGGCGGTTCGAGGCGAAGAGGCGCTTTCTCCGCGCCGTCTCTGCATCGGTGTAGAGGCGCGCCATCAGCGTCTCGAGCCCGCCCTCGAGCTGCGCGACCGACATCTGCTTCGGCTGGAAGGTGACGTCGAAGAGCGTGCAGCGATCCCACTCGCCCGGGTGGAGCAGCCGGCCTTCCTTCTCGAGCCGTCGGTAGAGCGCGGTGCCGGGAAACGGCGTGAGCACCGTCACCTGCACCTCGGTCAGCCCCGAGCGATGCACGAAGCGCTCGAGGTCTTCGAAGATCTCCGGGCCTTGGGTGTCGAGCCCGAGAATGAAGGTGCCGTTCACGCTGATGCCGCGCGACTGGACCGCGTCGATCGTCCGCAGGGCGGTGTCGGCTCGCCGCGCCTTGAAGCCCTTGGCGTCGAGCCCGACGAGCGCGTCTCTGGTGGGTGCTTCGAAGCCGATGAGGAGCTGCCGGCACCCGGCGTCGGCGAGCCGGTCGAGCAGTTGGGGGTCGTCGCCGATCGTCACGTCCGTCTCGGTGAACCAGGGAACGTCGGCCTCTCCGAGGACCGACAGGAGCGTGTGACTCCAGGCCTTGTCGACGAAGGTGTTGTCGTCGGCGAGCTCGATGAAGGGCGTCGGCCAGATCGCCTTGATCGCCCGGAGCTCGCTGCGCACCTGATTCGGCGCCTTCTTCTTGTAGCCGCCGAAGATCCTCGAGGCCGCGCAGAACTCGCAGTGATGCGGGCACCCGCGCGCGGTCTGGATCGAGAGCCGGTTGTACTTCGAGACGTCGAGCAGCTCGAACCGGGGAATCGGCGAGGTGCTGAGCGGGAACTCGTGGAAGCCGCAGGGGCCGTAGCGCTTGGCGAGCTCACCGCGCTCGAAGTCGCGCACGACGGTCGGCCAGATCCACTCGCCCTCGCCGATGACGATCGCGTCGGCGTGCCGTTCGGCTTCGTCGGGAACCAACGTGACGTGGAGCCCGCCGAGCACGACGGGGACTCCGCGGCCCCGGAAGAAGTCGGCGATTCGGTACATCACGCTCGACTTGGCGGTGAAGGAGGAGATCGCGACCAGTTCGGTCTCGAGGCTGGCGAGCCGGGCTTCGTCGAACTCGGGGCACTCGACGTAGCGAACGTCGTGCTGCTCCGGTGTCGCGGCGGCGAGCGTCAGGAGCCCGAGCGAGGGCATGCTGGCGATGACCTCCGCCCGCTCCACGAAGCCGGGGAGGGTCAGGCCCTTCTCCACCAGCTTCTGGTTGTAGATGCGTACGCCGCTCACGGCGATGAAGGTGATCGTTGACATGGCCTCCCACCGAGCAGCGGTCGTGCCTCGATCGTTCAGGAGGCCTGCCAACGCAGCGCACGAGAAGGTCGACGGCGGCTGCGCACGAAGCTGCGCGCTCGATTCCGACCCTGTGCAGCGTGTGCAGGTGCGGGTGTGCAGTTCGTTGCACCCTCTGGCCAGGTGCGATGAGTTGCCGCCATGAGCAGCGGGCGGACGTGGAAGATGGTGTTGCTCGGACTCGGAGTGGTGACGCTCGTCGGCGCGATCGTCGGCTACCAGTTCGTGATCCGGTCCTTCATTCACCAGTACTACCAGGGTGAGTACCGGCCCACCGCGATCGCCTCGGCCGATCTCGGCTCACCGCCTCCAGCGCATCGGCTCGGTGACGTGCCCTGGCTGTCCGAGAGCACCTTCCTCTGTCAGTCCCTCAGCGCGCGCATGTTGGCGGCGCAGCAGGGCGCTCCGCCAGCGCGTCAGGTCGTCGACTACTTCATGGGCTTCACCTGGGGCGCCACCGCGATTCCCCGACAGACCGGCTTCTTCCCTGGCCAGGATCCCGAGGTCGGGCTGCTCCGCGCCGCGCCGTACCTCGGCTTCGACCGCCGCTACCTGACGACGAACGATCGCGCTGAGTTCCTCCTCGCGCTGAGAACCCTCGTCGCGAAGGGGAAGGCCGTACGGGTGGCGCTCGATCGCTCGGTGCTCCTCGAACAGCGGGAGGTCGTGCCTCACAGCGTGGTGGTCATCGGGTACGACGAAGCGAACGTCGAGTACTACGACCCGACCTGCGAAGACGCGAGCCGCTGCGCTCCAGGAGAACGGCCGGTGGGGACTCCGGGGCTGAAGGCGCCGGTCGATCGGTTCCTCATGGCGATCGAGTCGCAGGCGCTCGTCTTTCAGTACCCGTGGAAGTACCAGCTCGTCGCCTTCGACCCGATCGACGGCGCCAAGCCCGATCCATCGCGGCTGCTGGCCGAGAACGCCCAGGCCCTGATTGGGCGGAAGACGGCGGGCCCGTCGACGGGATCGGTCGCGGTCTCCGACACCGCGACCTCGCTCTCACGACACGGAGACTCGGTGCTCAGCCCCGCGCTCGTCCGAGGTGTTCGGCTCGCGGCTCAGGTCCGCCGAGAGAACGCCGAGACGCTGCTCTTCCTCTTCCCCGATCGGCCGGCGTTGGCGAAGGCGACCGAGCTGCTCGATGGGTCGGCGAAGCACTACCAGCTGGCCGCCGACGCGCTCGACGCGAAGCACTTGGAGATCGCCGCCACCGAACTCGCCGAGGCCGCCAAGAGCGATCACTCGGCCGGCATGGCGATCCTCGGGTCAGTCGATGGCGGGTCCTGAGAGCCCGAGCCACTCGATCAGCTGCGCCCGGGCGCGCCCACGCAGCGTGCTCACGAACCGGGTGCATCGGAGCCGAACCTCCAGCGTCGTCCCGCGCGCCCCGAGCCACTGCGGGAGGCCGTCGAGGGTTGGCTCCGGCAGCTCGAGCTTCGAAGAGTGGGGCCGCGCTCCGTCGTCGCTGCCGAAGGTCGTCCAGCTCGAGCCCCGGTGCACCCGGAGCCGAACGCTCAGGTGAGGCAGGGCATTCGTCTGGAGCAGCAGGCTGCAGGAGACCTTCGGGGCCGCGCCGGATCGCTCGATGGACTCGAGCTCGATCTCCGCGCGCCCGGCACCCGAGTGGCCGAAGGCCGTGAAGCGCTGGGCGACGTTCGAACGCGCGCCTCGCTCGCTGGTCGCCGTCTCGAGGCTGGTGAGCGCCGCCTTCATCACCGCCGACGAGGCGAACGGCGTGCTCCACTCCCGCACGAGGTCGAGCGTCTCGCGCTGCTTCGTGAGGCCCGCCTCGATCAGCGGCAACAGCACGTCGACCGACTCCGCGCTGCCCTCGCAGGCGAGGAGCGCGACCATCGGCCCGAGCACACGGCTGGGCTGCTTCGCCTGTGCGACGGAGACCTGGGCCGCTTCGACACACCGAGGTTCTCGTGCGAGCCGGTTCACCCGCGCCGCGTCGGAGCGTCGTGGCTCGATCCGGGTGAACTCGAGGAGCCAGTTGGCCGCGGCTCGAAGCTGCGCACAGGTGCCTTCGCCTCCCGCCTCGAGAAAGCGCGCGTCGAGGTGGGGGCTCTTCGCGATGACGCCGCGGGCAGCGGGAACGAAGGGATCGGGCAACTTCCGGAGCGCGTGAAGGGCGTTCTCGTGGCTCGCGAGGAACTCGAGCGCTCGGCCGACGATCGCCGCGTCTTCGTCGCCGCGCAGATTCGAGAGGCCGCTCATCGTGTGCCAGAGCGCGTTCGTGTTCCCAGGCACGGCCTGCTGGAGGTGCGCGATGACGTCGGCGCGCTTCACCGGCCAGACACCCGCGCGAGCACCGCCCGAATCGTCGCGCTCCGCCCGAGGGGATCGAGGGCTCGTTCGGCCGCCCGCTGCTTCATCGTCTCGTCGAATACGGCTCGTCGCCCGGCGGCGTCGAGATCGTGCCAGGCCGGGTGGCTCTTCACCGCTCCATCGACGCTGCGCTCACGGTGGGCGGAGACCGCTTGCTCGAGCAGGAGGAGTTCGTCGGGCGTCATGGCGCGAGCTCCAGCTCGAGATCGATGCCTGCTTTCTTCAGGCATTCGAGGAGGAACTTCCGGGCCCGGGTGACGTTCTGGAGGAAGGTGTTGAGCGACATGTTCACCTTCGCAGCGAGCGTCGCGTCGTCGTCCGAGCCGGTGAGGCGGGCGGTGAGCGCGGCGCCGGGTTGGGGCGGCAGCTTCGCGCGGCAGGTGCTGATGGCTGCACGCAGGTGAGGATCGGGTGGACGCGGAGTGACGTCGCCCTGGCCTTCGATCGCCCGGTGGAGCTGCTCGAGCTCGGTCGGCGTCGCGGCAGCCTTGCGCGCCTCCGAGAAGGCGACGTTCCGAGCGGTGACGACGGCGAAGCGCAGCAGCGCGTTGGGCCGGCCGTCGTGCACGAATCGCGGCGCGACCTGCCAGACCCGCAGGAGCGCCTCCTGCATCACCGCCTCGGTGTCGCAGCGCTCGGCGAAGGCGCGCAGAGTGAGCCGCAACGACGACTCGACCGACGACGCCCACTGCCCGAAGGCAGCGGCATCGCCGGCCGAGATGCGCCCGAGCTGTTCACGCTCAGCCTGCATCAGCGCTCCCTATCAGGCGGTCAACTCGACCGCGACGTTCACGCCCGCGCTCACCAGCTCGACCCGCACCGGGCTCTGCAGCTCGCCCGGGGTGGTGAGGGTCAGCGTCAGCACCAGGCCCGGCCCGTAGACGCCGTTCGAGGTGGTGAAGGAGAAGTTCACCTCGGCCTTCACGGTCGTGCCGTTCGCCAGCTCGATCACCACGTCCTTCGCGGGCGTCCAGTCGAGCTGCTCGGACAGCACGATCTCGATGTCGAGCCGCTTCCCGTGCTGCCGGAGCAGCTTGCCGGTGATGCGCTTGGCGCTCCCGCCACCGCCGGTCACCGTCTTCACCAGCTTGTCGACGAGATCGCCGAGGCTGAGGCCCTTCTTCTGGGCGGGCGGGGCGACCTGTCGCCGTGCGGGGGGCGCGACCGACGCAGACGGCGCGGGCGAGGGCGGCGGCGGCACCTCGGAAAGCGCATCGGCCATGGGCTCGGCTTCAGGTGCGCTCTCGACCTCCGACTGGTCCTCGTCCATGTCCTTGGGCATCGACCGATCGAGCGAGCGCGACTTCTCCTTCAGCTCTTCTCGCTTGGCGAAGTCGTCGGCGCCGCCCGCGTCTCTCCCGCGTGGGGCCGGGGCGCCAGGTCGCGCGGGCACCTTGCCCGCTCGTGTCTCGGCGAAGCTCGAAGGCATCGCCGCCATCGGCATCGCGAGCGACTGCGCCGGCCGCAGGCCAACGCCCTCGGCCGAGAGCCCGTGGGCGAGCTCGTGCGGTTGGGTGACGGTGCGCTTCGGCAGCCGCGGGTCGATCGTCAGCTGCTCGCTGATCGCCACCCACGAGGTGAGCCGGGTCGAGATCTGGAAGTCGAGCCCGAGCGCCGTCACCGCTTGATCGACCTGCGTGCCGCGATCGGTCACTCGCTGGGTCTCGAGATCCTCGACGAGCTCGCGCGCGAAGAGGGTGGTGACCGAGCGGCTCCCGGTGCCGAACTCCGAGGCGGCGACCTGCACCGTCTCCTCGAAGTCACCCATGGCCGTTCGGCCTCGCACGACGAGCTGGCCGCCGCTCGCCGAGAGCTTCATCGAGAGCAGCGCGGGCGCGCCGGCGTACACGTCGGGCAGCCGCTGTGGCGCCGACATCACCAGCGCGTCACCGGAGAGCTGCACGTCGGTGATGAGTGGGGCCAGCGTGCGCGAGAGCAGCCGGCGGATCGACACCTCGACGTCCTCACCCAGGCCCATCACCAGCTCGACCCCTCGGCCCGCGCGCGCGGCCGGCTGCGTCAGGCTGCGGTTGACGCCAGAGCCCACGCCGATGGTGTGCACTCGCGACCCCGAGGGCAGCCGGTGCGCGATGGCCGACAGCACCTCGTGCTCGCTCCCGATGAGCCCGTCGGTGATCAGCACCACCTGGCGCTGCGACTCCTCACGAAGCGGCGAGAGCGCCTCGATGATGCCTCGCGCCATCTCGGTGCCGCCCGAGGCCGACAGCTTCGCCAGCCACCGCTGGGCGTCCTTGCGCTGATCGGGCGTCGCGGCGACGGCCTGCGCCTTCCACCGACGGGGCTGCGACGAGAACTCGATCAGCTCGAGGGTGTCGCGCTCGGTCAACGAGTCGATCAGCGCTGCGGTGAAGCGACGCGCCTGATCGAGCGGCTGGCCCGACATCGAGCCGGAGGTGTCGAGGAGCACGATGAGATCGCGCGCGACCGCCGACATCTTCGCCTCGGCCGCGGGCGGGACGAGGGTCAGCAGGCCGAAGGCGTTGGTCGACGCGTTGCCCTTGGCCGGACGCGCCACGTCGAGCTCGACGCCCACCTTCAGCTGCGCTGCCTTCCAGCGAACCACCACGTCACGATCGAGGCTGGCTCCGGCGTCGTCGGCGAAGGTGACGTCGAAGGCCGCCAGCCCCCGCACCGTGTGGAGCGGGTGACTGGGAGACTCCGGACGGAACCCGTCGGCCAGCGCGTCACGAATGGTGAGCCCCAGCGAGAGCCTCACCGGCAGCGCGCGATCAGCGACGTCGACGGTCACCTTCGCGTGATCCGCCACCCGGCCCGGCTCGCCGAGGTAGCGAGGCGCCACCACCGTCGGGAAGCGCCATTCCCAGAAGCCGTCGGGCAGCCAGGCGAGCTTCTGATCGATCACGATCTCGCAGTCGATCGAGGTGCGCGGCGGCACGTTGCCGACTTCCTGGGTGAAGAGGCTGGTGCGCTCCTGATCGAGGATCGCGGCGGTGCGCCCTTCGAGCACCGCGTCTTCGAAGCGCCGCCGCGCCTGCTGCTTGGTGTCCACCTCGCCCACGATGCGCTGATCGCCCATCACGAAGGCGAAGCCGCTCACCGCGCCGTCGGCCGGCAGGGGCAACGAGTAGGTCACCCGCAGCGGCTCGGCGTGCGGGTTGTGGAAGGTCTGCTTCAGCGTCACCTGCACGATGCCCGCCTTGGCGTTCGCGGTGAGCGAAGCGGCGGTGAGCGGGAGCGTGCGGCCGTCGACCGCGACCAACCGGCCTCCGGTGGACTCGTACGGGGTGGAAGGAGACGGCGAGTTCGGCGTGCGCAGCATCGGGTGGTCCTTTCGGCGAGGGGTTCATTCCCTCAACGCCGCGACCCCTCGAGCTTGTGACAGCCGATCGGCGACCTCAATGAAAGTCGCCGCAACCCTGCGCGATGGTTGGTGTTTTCGACTCAGCGCACCCGGAGCAGCGAGATCCCTGGGGGGCCCACCACGAGCACCGACAGCCCGCTGATGACGACGATCGCCTTGCCGCCCGCGGGCGCTTCGAGATCCTGCCACTCGGCGCCGAGTTGTTGGCGGAAGACGCTCGTCTTGGTGGCGACGTAGCGATCGGCGGTGCCGATGCCCCAGGCCATCGCCTCGACCTCGCCCGTCGGCAGGCTGGTGCTCCTCCAGTCGGGGCCGGGCCCGCGCACGAGGATCGCGTCGCCCGCGCCGGTCGACCGTCGCCCGAGCGCCCAGAGCCCATCGGCATCGACGTGCGTCGCCATCCACCTCGCGAGCACCGGCGCGGCCATCGACGACCAGTGCTCGCCATCGGAGGACTCGAAGAGCCCATCGTCACCCGCGGCGATCAGCTTCGACGACAGCGACGCGAGCGAGTTGAGCGGCTGAGGGGTGACGGCGACCGGCACGAGGTCGTTGACGTCGTAGAGGCAGACCTCGCCGGTCGCGGTGGCGGCGTAGAGCCGGCCTTGGTGGCGCGCGAGCGCGGTGAACGACGGCCGCCCCATCGAGTGGGTGAGCGGAGCGAGCGAGCCCGGCGCGCCCTGGAGCAGCACTCCGTCGTCACCGGCGATGGTGAGCTGGCCGTCGTCCGAGACGAGGAGCGCCCGCAGCGTGGAGGTCAGCTGGGTCGCGACCGGCGTGCCCCAGCCCGTCGAGGGCACGTAGGGCAGCACGACGCCCCGCTCGCCCACCGCCCAGATCGTGTGATCCGGCGCCATCGCTGCGGCGTAGAGGGTGACCGGCTGCAGGGTGGGCACGGCTCGCCAGAGCGGCTTGGCGCTGGGATCGGACGGTGTCACGCGCACGATGAGCGATCGGTCGACGCCTCGCCACGACGCGCCCAACCGAATCGGCCCCGCGCAGGCGGCGTCTTCGAGCGGGTTGCAGCGGTAGGTCACCGAGCCGCGGCCCGAGACGAGGGTGACGGTCGCCCCCTCGACGAGCTCGCCGACCGGCGCGAAGACCGAGATCGTGCCGCTCCCTTCGGCGCCGTGCTCGTCGATCGCGGAGAACTCGACGATGGCCCGCTGGGTCCTTCCGTCGAAGGTGGACTGTGCGGTCGAGATGGTGAGCTCGGGGGCGAGGGCCGGGCCACAGCCTGCCGAGCCGACGAGGGCGAAGAGCGTGAGCCGACGCATGAGAGGCCTCCAGCGTCGTCTTCGGCACGCCCGCGCGCGAACTTCAGCTCTGCACTTCGATCGAGAAACGGAAGGCGGGCTGCTCGGCCGAGCCCCAGACGGCCACCTGGTAGACGGTGCCATGCGTCGCGTCGCGCGGAGCCTCGAAGCGGTAGGTGAAGGTGTCTTCGCTTCGCTTGAGGCTCGCCTTGAGGCCCGGATCGTAGCTGATGCGTCCCAGCCCGATGCCGCCGCGCGCCTCGGCCACCACGTCGACGAAGCCGCCGCGCACGAGCTTCACCCGCTGGCCGTCCAGCGTGCGGCCGGGGTTGCTCGGAGTGCCGTGAATGCGCAGGTACTCGGCCGCGCCCGAGGGCGTGCCCGAGAGGCCGACGGCCTTCTGGACGAAGAATTGCCGCTGGAAGAGGGGGCTCTGCTTCATGTCGACGACCTCCACGGAAACGAATGCTCGCATTGTCGTTCGCGCGCAACCGTTTGTCGCCGAGTCATCGCGGCCCCGGGTTCGCCACGCGCAAAGCTCAATCGCGCGCGCTCGTTGGAGTGCTTCACGCGGCAGTCGTGCCCGACCCAGCCCCCGAGGCAGGTCCCTTCGGACCAGCCGACCCCGATTGACCCGGCACCTTCTTCTCGAGGGCCGCCAGGCGCGCCAGCGTCTGCTCGTAGAGCGCGTCGATCTTCACGTGCAGCTGCGTCACCTCGAGCCCGGCGCGAATGTTGGCGTCGTACTCGGCGTCGGAGCGAATGCGCTCCTTGGCGGCCTGCCGGTTCTGGCTGATGAGCACCATGCACGAGAGGAAGATCGCCTCGAGCGAGACCACCATCGTCAAGAGCCCGAACGGGTACGGATCGAACGACGGCAGCCCGGGGAGCAGCTGGAGGTTGATGCCGATCCACACTCCGAACCAGATCATGTGGACGAAGAGAAAGCTGATGCTGCCCGAGAACGCCGCCGCGAGATCGGCGATGCGCTGCACCGGAGTGATCTTCTCTTCGACCGCCTGGTTCGGGCTGTAGGTCGGCCGCATGCCGATCAGCCGATCGGCTTCCCGCAGCCGCTTGCCGATCACCGCCAGCACGTCCATCGCGGCGGTCGGGTGCCGCTTGAAGAGCAGCTCGAGATCCTGCCGATCGAGCCGCACCGCGCGCGTCGTCTCGAGGGCGACCGCCGAGGCGCTGCGGGGATCTCCGTCGAGCAACGAGAGCTCGCCGAAGAAGTCGCCAGCCTTCGCGGTCTCGAACACCACCCGCTGCCCCACCGTGTCGTCGACGAAGATCTCCACCGAGCCGTTGACGACGATGAAGATCGACCCGCCCGGATCGCCACGCTTGAAGACGACCTGCCCGGCCTCGAACGAGACGTCGTCGAGCTGCGCCGCGAGCAGGGCGCGCTCCTCTTCGTCGAGGCGCTCGAAGAGCGAAACTCCTGCGAGGAGGGAAGTGTCGGCAGGCATCGACGGCGCACCTAGCTGCAACCACTTGCGTCAGCAACCATCGCGGCCAGGGGCTTGCACAGCTCGGGTTTTGGAGGATGCTCCACGCGAGCCGCGCGGGTCACCTTCCCCGGCCGAGGTCGGAATGGACCGAGCCGGTTCTGCTGGGAGTGAACCATGGACGTCATCGATTGGTCGGCCCTCAAGGAGAACTGTGCGGGCGACGAGGCCTTGGTGAACGAGATCCTCGAGCTCTTCAAGCGAGAGGGCCCGGTCCTGCTCGCGGACCTCCAGCGCGCGATCGGTTCGAACGAAGGCCTCGCGATCAAACGAACGGCCCACCGCCTCAAGGGCGCGCTGGTGAGCCTGGCCGCGGTCCCCGCCACGAGCGTCGCCAAGGAACTCGAGCTCGCGGGTTCGCAGAACGATCTCTCGCGGGTGCCCGGGCTCCGGGAGCAGCTGGAGCTCGAGATGAACCGGCTTCTCGGCGTGTTGGCGAGCCGCCCGTCTTGAGCGTCAGGCGGCGAACTGCCGCTCGACGAGGCGACGATAGAGCCCCTCTTGTTCGACGAGCCCGGCGTGGGTCCCCGCCTGCACGACGCGGCCTCCCTCGAGCACCACCACCCGGTTCGCGTCCTTCACCGTCGAGAGGCGGTGGGCGATGATCAAGGTGGTGCGGCCCTTCATCAGCCGCTCGAGCGCTTCCCGCACCAGGTGCTCGCTCTCGGCGTCGAGGGCGCTGGTGGCCTCGTCGAGGATCAAGATGCGCGGGTTCTTGAGCACCGCTCGGGCGATCGCGACGCGCTGCTTCTGGCCGCCCGAGAGCTGAATGCCGCGCTCTCCGACGAGCGTCTGGTAGCCCTCGGGGAAGGCGCTGATGAACGAGTGCGCGTTCGCCAGCTTCGCCGCCTCTTCCACCTCGGCGTCGGTGGCGTCGGGGCGGCCGTACCGAATGTTCTCGGTGATGCTGGTGGAGAAGAGCAACGGCTCCTGGGCGACGACGCCGATCTGCCGGCGCAGCCACTCCGGGTCGAGGGTGGGGTAGGCGACGCCGTCGAGCTTCACCGCGCCGCTGCTCGGGTCGTAGAGCCGGTAGAGCATCGAGGCGATCGTCGACTTGCCGGCGCCCGACGGGCCGACGAGGGCGACGATCTCTCCCGGCTCGAGGGTGAGCGAGAAGTCCTGGAGCACCTTCATGTCGGGCCGCGACGGGTAGCTGAACTGCACGTGCTCGAAGCGCACCGCGCCCTCGAGGTTGGCGAGCGAGGTGCCCCCGGCTGCGGGAATCGACGGAGTTCGATGGAGCAGCTCGAAGACGCGCTCCGCGGCGCCCGAGGCCCGCTGCACGTCGGTCCACAGCTCGGCGAGCGCCGACATGCCGAAGGCGAGCTGCATCGTGTACATGAGGAACCTGAGGAGCGAGCCGGCGCTCAGCTCTCCGCCCGCCACCATTCGCGCGCCGTACCAGAAGACGAAGGCGCCCGAGGAGAAGGCGAGGAACGACGCCGCGCCGAAGAACGACGAAGACAGCTTGATGCGCCGGAAGGCGAGCTGGAGACTGCCCTCGATCGCGGCGCCGTAGCGGGCCGACTCCTTCTTCTCGGCGGCGAAGGAGCGCACGGTGCGAATGCCCGACAGCGACTCGACCGCCACCTCGCTCGCCTTGGCCAGCGCGTCCTGGCTCTCCTTCGACAGCTTGCGCACCCGCCTGCCGTACCAGACCGCGCCCAACGCGACCGGCGGCACCACCGCGAGCATCATCAGCGTCAGCTTGGAGGACGTCAGCAGCAGCATGGTGACCGCGCCGATCGCCTGCACCGTGTTGCGGAGCACCATGCTGATGTTCGCGGTCACCGTCGTCTGCAGCACGGTCGCATCGGAGGAGAGGCGTGACGACAGCTCACCGGTCTTCTGGCCATCGAAGAAGGCCGTCTCCTGCGAGAGCAGCGAGTCGTAGAGATCGCGCCGGAGCTTGGAGACGATCCGCTCGCCGGCCCGGCTGAAGATGTAGAACCGCAAGGCGCCGGCGATGGCGGTGACGAGGAAGATCGCCACCAAGATCAGCGCCATTTGATCGACGCGCGCCACGTCGACCTCTCCGGTCTTCACGTTGAGAGCGCCGTCGAGGAGCGAGCCCGCCGCCGAGGGGAAGGCGAGGTTGCCGCTCGAGCTGACGATCAAGAAGGTCGTCGCGAGGAGCAGGGTCCAGCGCTCGGGCCAGGCGAGCGAATAGAGCCGCCGGAGCGTGACCTGCGGCTTCGGCTTCGTCGTCTTCGCGTCGCGCTCGTTCACTCGGTCGGTCCTCGTCGTGGCCACGTGCGCTCCCGCGCTCCCTCGGGCCCGGGCAGATTAACCAGCCCTCGGCGACCGCACACACCTCTTCACCTTTCTTCACTCCGAACGTTCAGGTGCTGGGTGAGGTCGGAAAGCAGTTTCGAGGTCAGGGGCCAGCCACTAGGCTCCGCGGCGGCATGCAGAGTCAAGAAGACGCGCTGCTCGGTCGAATCGCCGTTCACTACAAGCTCATCAGCACCGATCAGCTGACGACGGCTGCCCAGCGGCAGGCCAGCTCGTCGAAGCCGCTGAGCGACGTGCTGCTCGAGCTCAAGTTCATCAGCGCCGATCAGGCGAAGTGGCTCGCCCAGGCGCAGCAGCAGTACCTCGCCAAGCAAGGTGGAGGGGCTCCCGCCGCCGCGCCAGCGCCGAGCGCACCCAAGCCCGCAGCGCCGGCCCCCGCGCCAGTGCCGGCTCCGAGCGCAGCGCCAGCGCCTCAAGCACGCCCTCCAGCGGCCTCACCTCCGGCGGCCGCGGCGACGCGCGCGGGCTACCCCTCGCTCCAGCAGATCCTCACCAAGGCCGTCGAGGCGAAGGCGAGCGACGTTCACATCCACGGCGGGGCGCCGCTCCTCATGCGCGTCAACGGGGTGCTCAAGGAGCTGAAGACCGGCGTGCTCGAGCCTTCGATGGTCGAGAACCTGCTCAAGGACTCGCTCGACGCCGAGCAGCGCAAGGAGCTCGACGAGACGTGGGATCTCGACGTCGCCCTCGCCTTGCCTGGGGTCGGCCGGTTCCGCGCCTCGTATTACAAGCAGCAGCGCGGCTGGGACGCGGTCTTCCGCACCATCCCTCCGAACCCGCCGACGCTCGAGAGCCTGGGGCTCCCGGCGAACCTCTCGAAGCTGACCGAGTACCACCAGGGCCTGGTGTTGGTGACCGGCCCGGCGGGCTGCGGCAAGTCGTCGACGCTGGCGGCGCTGGTGAGCATGCTCAACGCCTCGCGGCAGGATCACATCATCACCGTCGAGGACCCGATCGAGTACGTGCACGTGCCGCAGGGCTGTGTGGTGAACCAGCGGCAGGCGAACAAGCACACCCGGTCGTTCGCCAACGCCTTGCGCGCGGCGCTTCGTGAAGACCCCGACATCATCGTGATCGGCGAGCTGCGCGATCTCGAGACGATCCAGCTCGCGATCTCCGCCGCCGAGACGGGCCACCTGGTGCTGGGAACGCTCCACACGAACAACGCGATTCGCACCATCAACCGGGTGCTCGACGTCTTCCCGCCCAAGCAGCAGTCGCAGATTCGCGCGATGGTGTCGGAGTCGCTGCGCGCGATCGTCTCGCAGCGGCTCGTGCTCTCGGCCGACGCGACCAAGCGCATTCCGGCGCTCGAGGTGCTCTACGTGAAGCCGTCGGTCTCGAACCTCATTCGCGAAGAGAAGACCTTCCAGATTCGCAGCATCATGCAGACCGGCCGCGCCGACGGCATGTGTCTGCTCGACGACTCGCTGCAAGACCTCGTCAAGAGCGGGCAGATCACCAAGCAGGAAGCCCGCCGGCACGCCGAAGATCCCAAGCGCTTCGCCTGATTCCTCCACGCCCATGGCCCGACTCGACCCACTCTTCAAGATGCTGAAGGACCAGGGAGGCAGCGACCTCCACCTCGCCGCGGGGATGCAGCCGCACATGCGTCAGCACGGCTCGGTGAAGCCGGTCGGCGGCTGGGAGACCTTCACCGACGAGTCGCTGCGCGGGTACCTCAAGGAGCTGGCGAGCGAGAAGCAGTGGGCCCACTACGAGTCGAACCTCGATCTCGACTTCGCCTACGCGCTCCAGGGCGTCGCCCGGTTCCGCTCGAACTACTTCAACCAGGAGCGCGGCGCGGCGGCGGTCTTCCGCATCATCCCCGAGAAGATCCGCTCGCTCGAAGAGCTCAAGGCGCCGGCGGCGCTCACCGGCCTGGCCGATCTCGAGCAGGGGCTGGTGCTGGTGACCGGCCCCACCGGCTCGGGCAAGTCGACGACGCTGGCGGCGATCATCGATCTCATCAACACCAAGCACGCCAAGCACATCGTCACCATCGAAGACCCGGTCGAGTTCGTGCACCAGAACAAGAAGTGCACCCTGAGTCAGCGCGAGGTGAGCAACGACACCAAGAGCTTCGCCAACGCCCTGCGCAGCGCGATCCGCCAGGACCCGGGCGTGATCCTCGTCGGCGAAATGCGTGACATGGAGACGATCTCGCTCGCGATCACCGCGGCCGAGATGGGCGTGCTCGTGTTCGGAACGCTCCACACCAACTCGGCGCCGAAGACGATCGATCGCGTGATCGACGCCTTCCCGACCGATCAACAGCAACAGGTGCGCACGATGCTGTCGGAGTCGCTCGCCGCCGTCGTCTCCCAGCTGCTCCTCCGCACGCCCGATGGCCGCGGCCGCATGGCGGTGCACGAGATCCTGCTCAAGACGCCGGGTCTGCCGAACGTCATCCGCGAGGGGAACACCCCGATGATCTCGTCGATCATCCAGTCGGGGAAGCAGATCGGCATGCAGGCGATGGACGACGTGCTCTTCAAGCTCGCCGAAGACGGGAAGATCGCCGCCGAGGACGCCTTCCACAAGGCGCAGAACAAGGCGCGCTTCGAGCCGCTCGTGAAGAACCTGGGCTGAGGTGCGTCAGTGCCGCGCGTGCCTCGCTCACTCCTCGGCCTGTCGGTTGCGGTGCTCCTCGTGCCTGCCGCCAGCAGCGTCGCTGGGCCGCCACCGCCTGCGGTGCCGAAGACCGTCGAGGAAGGCCTCCAGGGCCTGAAGCCGGGTTGCGACGCTCCGGGAAACCCGCTCGAGCCCGCGTTCGTGACGCTCGAGTCGATGCTGTCTCCAGACGCTCAGGCGTTGCTCTCGGCGTCGGAAGCGAAGTGCGCCTTCATGCGCGACGAACGCGACACCGGCGCATCGTCGGCCACCACTCGAACCGTGGCAGCCGCGAGGGCCTTCTGTCGATCGCAGGCTCGCACCGACGCGACACCCACGCGCGCGGCCTGCCTCGAGCTCTGCCTCGCCCAGCTCGACTGGGCCGTCTTCTCCGAGCTGCACGCGGGCATCGTGCGTGCGTTGCAGACCCTCGCGAGCTCGCCCGGGTGCTTGGCCGCCCGAGCTCCCAGCGCGCGGTGGGCGTGCGCGAAGGGGCCGCTGCTCCCGCGGCCGTTCGTCTACGAGGTCTCCGACGCCGGCGTGCAGTCGGTGCAGGGCCAGTTCGTCGACGGCGGAGCCACCTGGCGGCTCGAGGTGGGCGGTGGCTCGGCGTGCGTCGGCGCTCGTGCAGTGCTTCAACGGAGCCCGCCGATCGTGTGCAAGGACACCAACGTGCGCACCTGCAACGCGTCGAGCCTCTGACCGCGTATTCCGTGCGAAGCGGCGCGCGGCGAGTTAGCAGAAGCGCGCATGTTGACCCTCGCCCTCACGCTCACTCTCGCCGGAGCCCCGCCCATGAGCCTCTACGACTTCACCGTGCAGTCCATCGACGGCAAGGACGTCGCCCTCTCTCAGTACAAGGGCAAGGCGCTCTTGATCGTCAACACTGCCTCGCAGTGCGGCTACACGCCTCAGTACAAGGGCCTCGAGGAGCTGTACCAGGCGTACAAGGCGAAGGGCTTCGAGGTGCTCGCGTTTCCGTCGAACGACTTCGGTGGCCAGGAGCCTGGAACGAACGCCGAGGTGAAGCAGTTCTGCGAGCTCAAGTTCAAGACGACGTTCCCGCTCTTCTCGAAGGTGGTGGTGAAGGGAGACGGTGCGCACCCGCTCTACAAGTTCCTCCAGGGGCTCGAGAAGAACGGCGGCGAGGTGAACTGGAACTTCAACAAGTTCCTCGTCGCTGCCGACGGGAAGGTCGTCGCGCACCTGCCCTCGAAGGCCGAGCCGATGAGCGACGAGGTGAAGAAGCAGGTCGAGGCGGTGCTGCCGAAGAAGTGAGTGGAGCGGCCACCGCCACGGCCTCCACCGAGTTCAGGCCCAACGTCTGGACAGCCAAGCACGCAGCCGCGGGTCGATGCGGTCCCACACCTTCACGCACGCCCACGTCGCGAACACCAACGCCGCGAGCACCGGCCAGTACGTCACCCAGTCGCACCAGCCGCGGAAGAGCTTGGTGAAGATGCCGACGTGGTACTCGTAGAGCAGCATCTCGTGGAAGAAGTACCCCGAGAGCGAGGCCGCGCCGAAGGTGCCCACCAGCGCCGCGAGCCTCGAGGTCGGCGACGATGGAAAGCGCGTCTCGATCAGCCGGGACAGCGCGATCACCGAGAGCACGAGCGTCCACCGCTGCGCCGCGTTCGCCGGGTTCGTCACCCAGAAGTTGTGCGCCGGGTAGGCGTCTCGCACGGCCCCGTCGAAGAGCCACAGCACCGCGCCCAGGCCCCAGAGCAAGCCGAGCCACTGCCAGAGCTGGCGCTCCGACTTCATCATTCCCACCGTCGCCCCGAAGGACGCGCCGAGAAAGACGTAGCCAGCCCAGGGGAAGAGCGGAAACGTGCTGCCGATCGACTCGTCGATGATCCCCGCTCTCGTGTTGACGAAGATCGCCAGCCAGCCGGTCACCGGCTCGAGCAGCGGAGACACGCCGAACACGACGCCCGCGAGCCCCAGCATCAGCCAGCGCAACAGCTGCGGCCGGCTCGCCAGGCCCACCAGCAACGGGAGCACCAGGAAGAGCGAGAGCGCGATGCAGTGGAGAATGTCGATGCGGAGGAGGAACTGCGGCGCCCGCCAGGTGTGGAACCAGATCGTGTTCACCACTTCGGCGACGAAGAAGACCTCTCCGATGCGCTTGAGCGTCTTGAGCGCCTGCGCCTTTCGGGCGGCCCGCGCTTCGGAGAGGGGCTTGCTCGCCGCCGCCAACGCCGCGCGCACCTGCACCAGCGCCAGGGCGAAGCCCGCCGAGAAGATGAACGACGGCGCGACCAACCCGTCGATGCGCACCAGCCACGCGTGGAACCGGTCCTTCGAGAGCGCCTCCTGGAGCAGCACCAGCGAGTGCGTCTGAATCATCACCACCACCGCCACTCCGCGGAGCCAATCGAACGCGTGAATTCGGCCACCCGGTGACGCCACGGCGCCAGTGTGCCACGCCACCAACTCCTCGCCATTGGGCCGCGGGCTCGCTATCACTGCGCGCATGGGCGCCTCGAACAAGCCGACCGATCCGAAGAAGCTCCCGGTTCCCTTCAAGGGCCGGCCGATGACCGACATCGCGCACCACGACACCGAGTGGGGCACCGGAGGAAAGCAGCGTGGTGGCGGGAAGGTGCCCGTCGACTTCACCTGGGGCTCGAACCCCAAGCAGCACCAGGAAGAGCGCGGCGCCTCCGACGCTGACGCACCGATCTCGAAGTGACTTGCGGCGGAGAGCTCAGCCCGGAGTGATCTCGGCCTCGGCGATCACCGAAGGCGCCGGGTACTTGCCGAAGGTGCGCATCGCGTAGGCCACGCCCAGGGCCATGCAGAGCGCCCCGAAGAGGAA
Source organism: Myxococcota bacterium (assembly GCA_052034585.1). Lineage (GTDB taxonomy): Bacteria > Myxococcota > Myxococcia > Myxococcales > Myxococcaceae > Xiheimicrobium. Next base: position 73,872 of record JBPOIJ010000029.1, on the reverse strand, counting down.
CGAGACCCCCGGCAGCTGCACCGGCGCGTCCTTCGAGATGAAGTAGCTGAAGAGCCCGGTGCCGATCGGCGGGCCTGCGATCTGGGTCAGCGCCACGAGGCTCACCAGCGCCCCTTGCAGCATGCCTTGCTCCGTCGCCGGCACGGCCTTGGAGAGGATCGCCTGGCCAGCAGGCTGGGCGAGGCCCCCGAAGGCGCCGAAGGGGATGATGAGGTAGACGATGAGCCCGGTCGGGGCGAACCCGTAGCCGATGAAGGCGAGCACCGACATCAGGCCGCCGACGATGAGCGCCTTTCGTTCGCCGAGGATCGGGAGCAGCCGGCGCACCAGCCCGCCTTGCACGATCGCACCGCTCAGCCCGACGACCGCCAGCGAGATGCCCGCGTCGCGCTTGTCCCAGTGGTAGCGGTACGCCGACGTCAACACCCAGGTGCTCTCGAGCGCGCGCTGGCCGAGGTTGAAGAGCACCACGCTGACGCTCATCGAGAGCACGAGCGGGTAGCGCCCGAGCGTCTTCAACGTGCCGAAGGGGTTTGCGTTCTTCAGGGAGAAGGGTCGCCGGGTCTCGACCGACAGGCTCTCGGGGAGCACGAAGAAGCCCCAGGCCGCGTTCGCCATCGCCAGCACCGCCGAGGCATAGAACGGGTAGCGGAGATCGAGCTGCCCGAGCACCCCGCCGAGGAGCGGCCCGAAGATGAACCCGAGCCCGAAGGCGATGCCGACCAGCCCGAAGTTCTGGGCGCGCTTCTCGGGTGGGGTGACGTCGGCGATGTACGCGGTGGCCGTTCCGATGCTCGCGCCGGTGATGCCCGCGACGAGGCGCCCGAGCCACAACCAGCTCAAGGTTGGCGCGACGGCCATCCACACGTAGGCCAAGCCCTGGCCCACGTTCGAGGCGAGCAACACCGGGCGCCGGCCGAAGCGATCCGAGAGGCCTCCGATGGTGGGGGAGAACAAGAACTGCATCGCCGCGTAGCTCGCCATCAACCAGCCGAACGAGACCGAGCCGAGCTCGTCGACCGTCATGCCGTCGCGGAGGAAGAAGGCCAGCATCGTGTCGGGCGAGCCCGCGAGGAACGTCTTCGCGAAGCCCTTCACCAGCTCCGGTGAGATCGGCACGACCACCCCAATCCCCAAGATGTCGAGGAAGAGGGTGACGAAGATGAAGCCGATCCCGGCCTTCCGCGAGCTCATGGGCGAGGGGTGACTAACACACACGCTCGGCGCGTCACCGTTCCTCGGCGCGCGAGCGACTCAGCGTCCCGTGGGCGTGGGCGGCGGCGCCTGGATGCGGGTCGTTCGGTTCTGCATCTGGCGGAGATCGTCGGCCGCGTCGCTCTCGGCGTCGTCGAGCTCGTCGGCGGGCACACAGACCTTCCTGCGAACGTTGCTGCCGATCTCCTGCTCCCAGCGGCAGACGAGCTTGGGGGCGTCGGCGACGGCGGTTCCGTTCGCGGCCACGTTCTTCTCGGCGGAGTCGGGCTTGGACGGAGTGGTGACGCAGCCAACCGAGAGGACGCTGAGGAGAGCGAGGAAGACCTTGTGCATGATCGCTACCCTCGCGCAGGAGGCCCCAGTCCTGTCAACAACCGATCAGCCTCCATGCCCGTCGGTCCGTGGGGGTCGAGTGATTTCGCCTTGGTGAGCGCGAGCCGAGCGACCTCTTTCTGGCCTTTCAGCTTGTAGGCGACGCCGAGGTTGAGATGCACGACGGGGTTCTCGGGGTCCATCTCGAGGGCTTCGCGGAAGGCTGCGAGCGCGATGTCGAGATCACCCGAGAGCAGCGCTTCCTTCCCGGCGGCGATCTTCTTCTCCGAGTCGTTCACCAGCTCGACGTCGATCAGCGTTCGGCCCGCGAGGTTGAAGACGAGGGCTCGCAGCAGGCCGGTCCAGTAGAAGGTGGCGCCTTCGACCGCCACCACCGCCGCGAGGGGAATGTCGGGGAGCAGCTGCTTGCCCCGGAACTTGAAGCGAACCTTGGTGTAGCGGCCCTTCTTCGTCAGCTGGACGACCTGATCGCGGAACTTCCGCAACGAGTCCTCGACCTTCTTGGGATCGATCTCGAAGGGGAGAATGTTCTTCGGCGTCGGCTGCTGCGCCTCGACGACCTCTCCGTCGATTTCCTCGGCAGCGTCGTCGGAGTCGTCATCGTCCGAGTCGTCGTCGTCCGAGTCGTCATCGTCCGAGTCGTCGTCGTCCGACTCGTCATCGTCCGACTCGTCACCGGATTCATCGTCTTCCAGGTCCTCGTCGGACTCGTCCTCGGCTGCTTCGTCCTCGCGCTCCGTCTCCTCTTCCTTCTCGCGCTTCTTCGGCTTGGCGGGCGGCTTGTGACCGGACTTGGACGTTCGGCTGGGCATGTCGCGAGGTTAAACCGAGCGCGCGACTTCGCCACTGACTCATCTGCCGGGCTACACTGCCGCTCCTATGTCGATGTTCCAGGAGTCGCTCCGGGCCTTCTTGAAGCCCGTCGTGCAGTTTCTCGACGACGAGTCGGTCTCCGAGATCATGATCAACGGCGAGAAGGACGTCTGGATCGAGCGGAAGGGCCGGCTCTACAAGACCGAGGCGACCTTCACCGAAGAAGGGTTGCTGGGCGCCGCGCGGAACATGGCCCAGTTCGTCGGTCGCCCGCTGTCCGAAGATCGCCCGCGCCTCGACGCCCGCCTCCCCGACGGGAGCCGCATTCACGTCGTGCTCCCGCCGATCGCGCGCAAGGGCACCACGATCTCCATCCGCAAGTTCTTCCGCGACAAGCTGACGCCCGAACACCTGATTCGCTTCGGCTCGATCACGCCTCCGATGGTGCGGGTGATCGAGTCGGCGGTGCGGGTGAAGCTCAACATGCTCGTCTCCGGCGGCACTGGCTCGGGCAAGACGACGCTGCTCAACATCCTCTCCTCGCTCATCCCGAACGACGAGCGCATCCTCACCATCGAGGACTCGGCCGAGCTCCAGCTCAACCAGGATCACCTGGTGCCCTTCGAGTCGCGCCCGCCCGACAAGTACGGCAAGGGCGAGGTGAACATGGGGCACCTGCTCCACTCGGCGCTGCGTCTTCGGCCCGATCGCATCATCGTCGGCGAGGTGCGCGGCGGAGAGGCGTTCGATCTCATGCAGGCGATGAACACCGGCCACGGCGGCTCGATGGCCACCACCCACGCCAACACGCCCACCGAGTCGCTTCGCCGCATCGAGTCGCTCTGTCTGATGAGCTCGGTCGAGCTGCCGATGGTCGCCGTTCGCGCGCAGGTGGCCGCGGCGATCAACTTCGTCGTCTGCTGCGAGCGCCTCCAGGACGGCTCGCGCAAGACGATCGCGATCAGCGAGGTGCTGCCGCTCAACGAGAAGGGCGACTACCGCACGCAGGATCTGTGGCTCTACATCCCCGTCACCAAGGACGAGCAGGGCAACATCCTCGGGTACCACGCGCCGACGGGCATTCTGCCGACGTATCTCGCCAAGGCTCGCGCGTACGGCTTCACCGATCTCGACGAGGCGTTCTTCGACCCCGCGACCTACGGTGTGCCGCCCCCTCCCCTGATCCACGGCGTCGGCGAGAACGTCACCACGCACTGGGCGCCGTCCCTCAAGCACCGCGAGAGGCACCTGCCCGATCCCGACGAGTGGGCCCAGCAGTTCCGCGACTTCGAGGAGAAGCTCAAGGAGGACGCGAAGAAGAAGGCGGTCGAGAAGCCAGCGGCTCCCAAGGGCAACGCACAGGTGCAGGTGCCCAGCGGCGTGAAGGCTGCTGCGCCTGCCGCTCCAAGGCCCGCACAGGCCCAAGCCGCCGCGCCAGCCCCTCGGCCCGCCGCGCGTGACGACGCGACGCCGCCACCGACTCGAAATCCGCTCCTCGCCAAGAAGCCCGTCGCCGCCTCTGACACCGGAGATGGAGAGCCCGCGGGAGATTCCGAAGGGTCGAGCGTCGAGGTCGACGAAGCCCTGCTCTCCGAGGGAGATGGCGGCGCGCCCGACAGTGATGGCACGAACGTCAAGGCCTACCCGCAGCCGCCTCCGAACCGTCGGCCTCCAGGAGCCGCGCCAGCTCGCCCAGCCACTCCGGGCGCGTCGAGGCCTGCGCTCTCCCCGCATCGCGGAGTGCCACCCAAGCGGCAACCCTGAGCCTCTCCCGTCGCCGCTGAGGGATTTGCTATACGCCGCGCGTGCTGTTGAGCGTGCTCCTCGCAGCGACCCCGGCGATCGGCGTTCCTGCCAACGCAGATCGAGGCCTGCCCTGCGCGGTGCATCAGCAGTTCCTCGCGCTCGGTCGTGGGCGCCTCGAGCCCACCGCGCCGCTCCTCGTTCGCTTCGATGCGCTGTCGGCCGAGCGGTGGAGGCTCGTCGTCGACGACGGTGAGGGACGCCGGCTCCTCACCCGCGAGCTCGCCAACGCCTGCGCCGAGATCGCGCCGCTCGCCGTCGCGATCGTGGAGCGGTACCTCACCAGCGTCGCCTTGCCGCCCGCCCAGCTCGGCAGCCCGCTCAAGCTGCGACTGAAGGCGCCTCCGCCGCCGCCGATGCGCCCCTCCACCGAGCCCTCGCCTCCAAGGACTGCCCTCGTCGAGCCGTCGGAGGCCCCCACGCCGGAGGAAGCCTCGCCGAACCCGTCAGCTGCTCCGCCGCTCGCCACCAGTCCGCTCGATCCACCGAGCGAGCCTGCCGAGCCGCCGCGCGTTCCCCTCGAGATCCGTCGCACCGAGCCCACCCCGTCGCCGCGGCCATCGATCGTGCCTGCGCTCGGTGTCGGGCTCTGGTGGGAGACCTCTTCGGGGCTCGCTCCGACGCTGCTCCTCGAGGGCAAGCTCCAGTTCGGCGCGCCGGTTCATCTCGCGCTCCTCGTGCTGACGCGCTGGCCGACCGACACGCCGATCTCCCTTCCCGAGGGCCGACAGGGAACGCTCTCGGTCTGGTCGTCGAACCTGCTCGCGGCCGCCGGCGCCTGTCTCGGAACGCAGACCCGGCTCTGCGGTGACGGCGTGATCGGCGCGCGCCTCGCCATCGCTGGTGCAGCCGGGGCGCTCTACCAACGCCGCGAGGCGGTGCTGCTCCTCCCGACCGCCGGGCTCCGCGCGCACGCGTCGATTCGGCTCTCGAGGTGGCTCCTCGTCTCGCTCTCGGTGCTCGCGACCGTGCCGTGGGGCCGCTCGTCGGTGTCGATCGAGGGCACCTCTGCGAGCTACGCGACCCCCTTCATGGATCTGACGTCGGTCGTCGGGCTCCAGCTCGCGCTTTGAAGGTCGGCGCGGGGTCAGGACATTCATCGGGGCCGGCAGGAATTCGAACGTGCAAGGGCTCGAAAACACGATGGAAGTGTCGCTCGCGAGGCGGGCAGGCGAGGGCGATCACTCCGCTCTCAGCTCGCTCTTCGCCTCACACGGCGTCTTCGTGCAACGAGTGGCGCGCAACCTCGGCATTCGTGACGGAGAGCTCGACGACGTCGTGCAAGACGTCTTCATCATCGCCTTTCGGCGCATCGGCACGTTTCAGCAAGGCAAGCTCAGCACCTGGCTCTACCGCATCACCGCGAACGTCGTGGCGAACCGCCACCGCGCGCGCCGGGTCCGGGAGACGTTCCTCGGGTTCTGGAGCCGCGCGCCTTCGGCTCAGGTCGCTGCTGCCGACGAGGCCCTCGATCGTGCCGAGACGCGCACTCAGATCGCCGAGATCCTCTCGCGGATGACGCACAAGAAGCGCGAGGTCTTCGCCCTCTACGAGCTCGAGGGGCTCTCGGGTGAGGAGATCGCCGAGCGAGTCGGCTGCTCGATCGACACCGTGTGGACGCGCCTTCACTACGCACGGCGGGACTTCGAGGCATTGGCGCGAAAGCGAGGGTTGCGATGACGCAGGCTCCCAAGCGGCTCAAGGATTCGGGCGGCGCATTCGCCGCGGCCCTCACCGATTACGTCCACGCGCCGCTGCCTCCGCTCTCGGCGCAGGTGGTGCGCAGCGCTCGACCGACCTCGCCGAAGCCGTTCTTCTTCGTCGCGATTCCACTCGCCGTCGCGGCCGCCCTCGTCATCCTGCTGGCCTTTCGCGGCACGCCGCCTGCCTCGGTCCTCTTTGCCAGCGCCGACGCCCAGCTTCGTGACGGCTCGAGCGCGCTCGATCGAACGAGCTGGAGCGCCGCGCACTTCGACTCGCTGTCCTCGGGGTCGGGCCTCGCGGTCGTCGCCCAAGCCGATCACCGGTTCGTGCTGTTGGCCGCGGGCACGGTCGAACAGGCGGGCACCGATCGGCTCCGGCTTCGCAATGGCACCCTGGGCGTCGCAACGAAGCGCACGATCGTGATCGAGGCCGGTGACCGCGTGGTGCGGCTGTCGAAGGGCTCCGCCGAGATTGCCAGCTCGCCGTTTTCCGTTCGCGCGCTCGACGGCGAGGTGGCGCTCGAGCTGCCGGGCGAGATCGTTCGGCTCGAGGCGAACCAGGCCTGGCCGTCGGGCGCAGCGGAGAGCCTCACCCGCCCGTTCCTCGCCGCCACCAGCTCGGCCCTCCACGTGGAAGCGAACGGCCCGGTGACGATCGACGAGGTGCTGATCGGCGCTCCGCCGCTCGACCTTCCCCTCGGCGCGGGCAGCCACCGCGCCAGCGCGAGCGGGGTGTCGGTGCAGTTCGAGACGCCGGCCACCAAGACGCTGGTGATCCCCAGCCCCGATCGGCTGCTCGACGAGGCGCGCCGCACCTCCGAGCTCGAGGTGGCCCTGCGGCTGCTGGCCCGGCTCACCGAGTCGCCAAACGCCGAGCTCGCGCTCTATGAACGGGCCCGGCGGCAGCTCGAGGCCGGCCGGCTCGATGGGGCGCTCGCCGATCTCGTCGCCTTGCGCGATCGGTTTCCCTCGGGAGCGTTGGTCGCGGAGGCCGCCCTCAGCCGCGTCGAGGTGCTCATCGCGCTGCATCGTGACGACGCGCTCACGGAAGCGAGCGCGTTCCTCGAACGATTCCCCGAATCCGAGCGCCGCGCCGAGGTCCTGATCCTCCGTGCCGAGCTGTGGCGTCGCGCGAACCGCCTCGCCGAGGCGAGCGCCGATCTCGACGCAGCGTCCATCGACCCGCGCTGGGCCGACGAGGCGCACTGGCGGCAGTGCTTCGTCGCGCAGAACCAGGAGCGCGCCGTCACGACCTATCTCCGGCTCCACCCGGACGGTGCCCATGCCGCCGACGCCCGGGTCGCCCTCGGAGCGAATCGATGAAGGTCTTCGTTGCAGTCGACATTCAACGACGAACGATTCCGCCGGGGAATCACCCACCAAAGGAAATCCCGATGCTTCGTCGATGGAGTGGAATGGCCGTCTTCACCGGCCTCATGGTGATCGCCTACGCCTGCGGCACCGAGAAGACGGTCGGCTCCCGCTTCGTGAAGAGCGAGCTCGTCTCCGCCAGCCGGGGAGGGACGATCGGCGTCTCGCAGGCCGAGGAACCGGCGCTCGCTGGCACCACGCTCGCGGTGCCTCCCAACGCGCTGGGCCAAGATGCACGGCTCACCCTCGAGCTCGGGCTGACCGATCTCTCCTCGTCGCCGCGTGGCCCCGTCGCCGTCTGGGGACCGTCGGGCACCACGTTCACCACGCCCGCCAAGTTGACGCTCCCGCTCTCGGTGAGCGCGGAGGAGGCGCACCTGATCGAGATCGTCGTCGAAGAAGGCGACGGCACTCGCTTCGTCATTCCGAACGAGCAGCTCACCGTCGACACCACCGCGAAGCTGGTGACGTTCTCGGTGAAGGGCTTCACCCGCTTCCAGCCAGGCACGACGAGTCGAGACGGTGGCGCTGGGGGAGGCGCGGCTGGCACCGCAGGGGGAACGGCGAACTCCGCGGGTGGATCGTCGTCGGCTGGTGGTGGTGCGGCGCTCAGCTGCCGCTCCGACAATGACTGTCCGTCGAACCAACAGTGCGCGCTCCGGGCGCCTGCGCAGCCGGGCACCTGCGTGAACCGGCCGCTCACCGGAGGCGGGACCGCGGGCACGGGTGGCGGCACGTCGGGCACGGCTGGTGGCTCGGCGGTGCGGCAGTGCGGCGCGACCTCGCAGTGTCTCCCCGGAGAGCAGTGCGTGATCCGAACGCCGGGCACCGTCGGTTACTGCGCCCCCGGGAACCCGCAAGGTGGCGGCAACGCCGGTGGCGGGAGCGTCTTCGGCGGTGGCAACGCCGGTGGTTCGGGGGCGGGTCCGGCTGCGGGCGGCACCACCGCTCAACCCTGCCGGCTCGCGAGTGACTGCTCGCCTGGTCAGCAGTGCATCTCCAACGTCTGCCAATGAGAGTGGAGTGACGTTCGAGCCGCCCTCAGCGATGGGGGCGGCTTTCGTCGTTCGGGCCTCAGCCGGCGAAGACGATCGCGCGGGCATCAGCGAACGCCCGCCGCTCGAGCGCCGCGCGGTCGAGTCGAAAGGTGAGCCACGACGCGTCTCCGATCGAGATCAGCGGATGGCGATCGGCGATGCGCAAGAGCGCGACGGAGCCTGCCGGAGGTGCGTGGAGGCTGCCGTCGTCGACCGGGAACAGCGCGTCACTCTCGTTTCGCACCGCCGCTTCGACCGCCGCCCTCCCGCGTTCATCGACGGTGGCCAGGAGCGCTTGCTGCTCCTCGAAGCTGAGGTCGAGCCTCAACCTCGGCGCCGGCGCCCACTTCACCACCCCCGACGGGCCCGGCTCGGACAGCGGTGGCGGCTCGCGGAGTGGCGCGGTGCCGTCCACGAGGAGCACGCAGGTCGCCTTCGCGAAGGGAAGCGCTGGGCGATCGCCTGCATCGATCGTCTGCGCAGCGAAGAAGAGCAAGAAGCCCTCCCGCGGGAGGCGCTGCTCGAGATCGAAGGGCGCGATCTCGGCGAGGTCGAGCTGGGCGAGGAAGGGGATTGGCGCCCACACCTTTCCATCCCGCTCGAACACCTGGCCGGCGGCGCGCGCGGTGGCGAGCTCGTCCTGCGCCCAGGTCGGCCAGCTCGCGATCGAGGCGACCGGCCACTGGTGGCTGGGCCAGGGAATGGCCTCTGGGAGCGGCGGCAACCCACCGAGTCGGCTGGTGCGCTCCGAGCTGATCGACGGCGCCTCGTCGAGCCCAATCTCGACCGACGCCTTCTCGTCGAGCCCTCGTCCCGCCAGCCCGGCAGCCTCGAGAAGCGGGCGAGGGTCGTTCATCTACTCCTCCTCGTTGAGCCGAGCCCGCCGAGCGCGGTGGTAGTGCGGGCCACACAGCCCGCGCGCGAGCACCGGCCGGTCGCAGCCCTCTTCCGAGCAGGTGCTCTGCCGCCCACCGCGCCGCTGATCGAGCTCGAGGCCGAACATCGCGTGGCCCACCGCGATCACCCGATCGACCTGCTGCCGGCTCAGCTGGGCCCGCCGCGCGAAGTCGAGCAGCCGCACGTGGGAGGGATCGTCGGAGGCGAGGCTGCTGCCGTCACGAAAGAGCTCCGCGACCGGCACCTCCAAGGCTCGGGCGATGGCGATCAACGTCTCGTACGACGGGCTCCGCTCACCGCGCTCGAGCAGCGAGGCGAAGCTCACCGAGATGCCGCAGCGGAGCGCGAACGCTTCCTGGGTGAGCCGCAACGTCTCTCGCAGGGCGCGCACTCTCCGGCCCAGCGCCGCCAGGCGAGCCTTCGCGTCCTCTCCGAGCGGCGCCTCACTCAAAGACAGTAGTTCCCCAAGTTCGCGCGGCAGGTGCCGGTGTCGCAGGGCGCTCCGCTCGTGCAGCACTTGTAGCCAGCGCCGCCGCAGCACGAGCCGGTCGCGGTGTCGCACCTCGCCGGGCACTGGGTGTTGCTCGTGCACCGGGGGAAGCAGGTGCCCTGGAGGAAGTTCGCGTTCGACAGGCCGCGCTCGCAGATGTACCCCGTTCGACAGCCGGTCTGCGTCGTGAAGTCACAGTTGGCCAGGCAGTACGGCGCTCCGATGATCACCTGATCGGCGCAGGTCGTTCCGGTGGGGCACGCCACCGAGCTGCACGACTGGCTGCAGTAGCCACTGGTGAACGTCGGCACGCCGCTGCCCCAGTTGGGTGGGCAGGCTCGCGTCGCGGACGAGACCGCGCACTGCGAGGCGCTCGTGCAGGCCGAGCCGATCGGCAGCCCGCTCACCGTTCCGCCGCCAGTTCCCGATGATCCACCGCCTGCGCTTCCGCCGCCCGTGCCCGACGAGCCACCGCCCGTCCCGGAGGAACCTCCACCGCTTCCAGACTGGGTGCAGTAGCCATTGGTGCAGGCGAAGCCAGGATCGCACTGCGACCCCTCGCAGCAGGCGTAGGGGAAGACGCCACAGCAGAAGCCGCGGCTGTCACACAGGGTCGCGCCAGCGCCGCACTGGGAGACGGCGCTGCAGGCCGGGAAGCAGACCGGCACGTTGATGAGCGAGGTGCCGCCGCGGTCGCAGACGTAGCTCGACCGGCAGCCACCCGCGGTGCCGACCGTCCCCGCGGGGCTGCAGTTCTTGAGGCACACGTTCCCGCCCGAGGGCCCTGGGTTGCGGCCGCAGTGCGAGCCGACCGGACACTGGCTGTCGTCGGCGCAGGTCTTCGAGCAGTAGCCGGAGTCGAACGGCACCACGAGGCAGCTCCCGTCTCGGCACTCGGAGGGCAGGGCGCACGGCTCGCCGACGCCCAGCAGCGCCGAGCCACCACCCGTCGCGCTCCCGCCGCCCGTCGCGCTGCTTCCGCCCGCGCTTCCGCCGCTCGTCGCGGTACCGCCAGCACGGCCTCCAGCCGTCACCGTTCCTCCGCCCGTCGGGTTGCCACCGCCAGTCGCCGAGCCGCCGCCCGTCGAAGGAAACACGCAGGTGCCCGATTGGCACACGTTCGATCCCTGACACGAGGTGCCGCAGCACGGCTGGCCCGTCATGCCGCACTGCGAGCACAACCCCCGCGAGCAGCTCAGCGCGAGGTTGCAGGTGGCGCCCGCACAGCAGATCTCCCCCACCGCACCACAGGGCGTTCCGCCGCCCGTCCCGCTCGTTCCTCCCGCAGCGTCCCCTCCGCCAGCCGCGCCTCCAGCGACGACGCCTCCATCGGGGTTGGGAACGCAGCGGCCGGCCGAGCTGCACACCTGATCGATCAAGCACGCCTTGCACGCCGCGCCGCCGTTGCCGCACCCCGTCCGGTTCTGCTTGGTGACGCCGACGCACTCGCCGTCTTCCGTGCAGCAGCCCGAGCAGTTCGAGGGTTGGCACTTCGGCGGGTTCGTCGGCCCGCAGCTCGTCAAGGCGATGCTGAGGGCAAGAAAGGAGGGGGAGACTCGAATCATGGACGACATGCTACGCGCAGCCCTATGGTCCGCGCACCATGACTTCGGCAGAAGCCGCCCCCTGGTACTTCAAGAAGGCCGCCCGCATCATGGACGTGGGAGAGCGCATCGAGACGCTCCTGGCCACGCCCTTGAGGTCGGTGACGGTGCAGGTCTCCATCGAGCTCGACAACGGCGAGATCCGCACCTTCAAGGGCTACCGCGTGCAGCACGACAACGCGCGCGGGCCGATGAAGGGCGGGCTCCGCTTTCACCCCACGGTCAACCACGACGAGGTGCTGGCGCTGTCGTCGTTGATGACCTGGAAGACCGCGGTGGTGAACCTGCCGTACGGCGGAGCCAAGGGCGGCATCGAGTGTGATCCCGCCGAGCTCTCGGTGAAGGAGCTCGAGCGCCTCACCCGCAAGTTCGTCGATCAGATCCACGACATGATCGGGCCGACCCGCGACATCCCCGGTCCCGACGTCAACACCAACCCGCAGGTGATGGCGTGGATCATGGACCAGTACTCGCGCTACCACGGCCACTCGCCGGCGGTGGTGACTGGGAAACCGATCGATCTCTACGGCAGCCGAGGACGAGAGGCGGCGACGGCTCGAGGGCTCCAGTTCATCGCTCGCGAGATCTTGCGCGACGTCGGCCAGCAGGTGCCGGGTACGCGGTTCGCGATTCAAGGCTTCGGCAACGTGGGCAGCCACGCCGCGCGGCTCTTCCACGAAGATGGCGGCAAGATCGTCGCGGTGAGCGACGTGCACGGCGGCGTGACGAACCCGAAGGGCCTCGACGTGCCTGGCCTGTTCGAGCACGTGAAGAAGACCGGCTCGGTGCGTGGCTTCGGTGGAGGCACCGCCTGCTCGAGCCAGGACGTGCTGGTGACCGACTGTGACGTGCTGGTGCCGTCGGCGATGGGCTCGGCGATCGACAAGCACCTGGCCGCCGAGGTGCGCGCGCGCATCGTGCTCGAAGGCGCCAACGCTCCGTGCACGCCCGAGGCAGACGAGATCTTCGAGCAGCGCGGAGTGCTGGTGGTGCCCGACGTGCTCGCCAACGCGGGCGGGGTCACCGTCAGCTACTTCGAGTGGGTGCAGAACATGCAGCACGTCACCTGGGACGAGGAGCGCGTCAACGGCGAGCTCCAGCGGGTGATGAAGGAGGCCTACGAGAAAGTGGGCCAGATCTCCCGATCGCGAAAGTTGCCCCTTCGAACGAGCGCCTACGTGCTGGCGATCGGCCGGGTGGGCAAGGCCACCGTCCTGCGCGGTATCTGAAGCGACCCTCCGAGGAACCGACATGTCCATTCCGGCGCAGCTGCTCAAGAAGCTCGTCCAGATCCCCATCTTCCAGGGGCTCACCGTGCCCGAGGCGGCCGAGTTCTTCGAGGTGGCGCTCGAGCAGACCATCGAGTCGGGCCACACGCTCTTCCGGGAAGGTGACGAGGGCGACGCGCTCTACGTGATCTTGAAGGGCGAGGTGTCGATCACCAAGAAGGGCATCGAGCTGGCGACGCTGTCGACGCACGCGGTGGTTGGAGAGATGAGCCTGGTGAGCCCCGGCGACACCCGCTCGGCCACCGCGACCGCGAAGAACGACGTCGACGTGCTCAAGATCCCCAGCCGGCGGGTGCAGAAGCTGATCAAGGGCGATCACCTCGCTGCGCTCAAGGTGGTGGCGAACCTCGCGCAGGTGATGGCCCAGCGCCTCGGCGCGATCAACGATCGGCTCGTCGGGGACGGAAAGAAGAAGGGCGAGGCCCGCAAGGAAGAGCTGGCGGACTTCGCAGGCATCTTGAATCGCTGGTCGTTCTGAGGCCACGATCGCCTTCGTGCATCCGCTCCTCGTCGCGCTCGTCCTCGCCGCGCCTCCGACCGCTTCGATCGCCGAGCAGCAGGCCAAGGCGCAGCAGTGGGACGAGCTGTACCTGGGGTTCGGCGCGGTCGGGCCCAAGGGCTACTCGTCGAAAGATCAGAAGCGCATCGGCCAGGCGCTCGGGCGAGGGTGCCTCGCGCTGTTGGACTCCGACGCCGTGCTCGCTTCGTCGCTCGGTGAGAAGAGCGTCGCCTTCTTCAGTGAAGCGCCCATCGTGGTTTGCGCAGCGCGCGCGTCGCTCAAGGGCGAGGAGCGCACCGCGGCCGAAGAGCTGCTCCGCGCGGGCCTCAAGCGGCACCCGAAGGACGGCCCGATCGCCGTCGAGCTCGCCCGGCTGTTGATCGAGGAGAAGGACGGGAAGGGCGCGGTCGCGGTGCTCCAGAAGGTCCCCAAGCGCGCGCCGGGCTACGACGACGCGCAGGCGCTCCTGATGACGGCGAGCGCGATGGCCCAGGAAGACGCCAAGGCGCGTGAAGCCCTCGCAGGAACGGGCACCTCGTCGCCGCCCGCCAAAGACGCGAGCAGCCCGGTCGCGATCGAGGTCGAGGTTCCTCGAGATGGGCCGCCGCTTCCTGGTGCGCGCCCGCCCAAGTTCACCGAGTCGCGCAGCTACGAATCGACCACCGACGACGAAGGCCGTCGGGTTCGCCAGAACGCCTACTTCCGGTTTCGCTACTTCAACGCCCAGCGCGACTTCGGGCAGCGCGCCGACTACGAGGGTCGCGTCCAAGGCGCGCTCGAGGAAGCCCGAATCACCGCGAATCGGGTGCTCGGCGTCGCTCGCGAGACACCGACCGACGTGATCCTCTATTCGAAGGCCGAGTTCACGCTCCACCACGGGGAAGCGTTCGCCCAGACGGTCGCGGGCTTCTACTCGCAGAGCGCGATCCGCATGAACGACTCCGCCGAGATCAACGCGCACAACCAGGCCACCCTCGTGCACGAGTACGTGCACGCGGTGATCGACGAGCTCACCGGCTTCTTCGACGAACGGCTGCCGATCTGGGTGAACGAGGGCCTCGCCGAATACACCGAGTGGCAATACCTCGGTCGCACCAGGCCCGAGGGGCGCTACGACTCGTACTTGCGCCAGCGCGCCGCGGGAAAGAGCCTGCCGCCGCTCGAGTCGAAGCGCTCGCTCATCGCCACCGACGATCCCGGCCTCGCGTACGCCTACTCGGCCATCGCCGTGCGCGCCTACGTCGCCCGCTATGGAATGAGCGATCTCATCTCGCTCATCCGTGACGTGGGCAAAGGCACACCCTTCGAAAAGGCCTTCACCGCGCACACTTCATCCGACCTCCAGTCCTTCACCGACTCGTTGCGCGACGAGATCCTCGCCAAGTAGGCGTCGGTTCCTTTGGACGGTCGGCGACTGCGGGCTAAGCTCGCGCCGTTCTTCATGACCGACACGCAAGCTGCCATGCGCGAATTCCGCTTTCTCGACGAGAAGCGGAAGACGACCGGGCTCACACAACCGGAGGAGCAACGCTGGTTCGAGCTCGCGAATCTCCTGGGCGTCGATCTGAGCCAGTACGGCCAGTGGGGCGCTGACGGTCAGTGGTACCCGTATCAACCGGGCCAGGGTGCGTGGCAGCAGGGCGGGTACGATCAACAGCAGCAGTGGTACGGCGAAGGCTACCCACCGCAGCAGGCCTACGATCCGAACCAGCCGTACGACCCGAACCAGCAAGCGTACGACCCGAACCAGCCGTACGATCCGAACCAGCAGGCGTACGATCCGAACGGGTACGACCCGAACCAGCAGGGCTACGACCCGAACCAACAGGCGTACGATCCGAACCAGCAGCCGTACGATCCCAATCAACAGCCGTACGATCCGAACCAGGCACCGTACGATCCGAACCAGGGCCCGTACTACCCGCAGCAACAGTACCCCGGGCAGTTTCCCCCGCCCCAGCCGCAGTACGGCCAGTGGTACGGGCAGCCGTATCAAGCGCCCAGCTACGGTTACCCCCAGGCGCCGTCATACGTGCCTCCGGGGTGGCAGCCTCCGCCGGGGTGGCAACCACCTCCAGGCTGGCAACCGCCGCCGCAACCGGCGTGGGCGGCACCTCAAGCGGCGCCGGCTCCCTTGCCTGCGATGCCCTCGCCGACTCCGCTCGAGGTGGGCGCCGACGAGGTGATGGAGGTCGCGGACGAAGAGGTCAGTGAGGTCCGCGCCGCGTCGAAGGTCCCTCCGCTCGCGACCAAGGTGCCCGACGATCCAGTCGCTGATCTCCGCTCGGCGCTCCTCGACGAGGACTCGGTGTCGGCGAAGCCCGCCGCGCCCGAGCCTCCACCAGTCCGCCTGCCGAGCACGCCGCTCTTCGGAGGCGCCGGCTTCTCCATTCCCAAGCCGCCGACCGCCTTCGAGTTGCCTCGCCGCGCCGAGCCGGCTGCGCCCCTCACCGTCGCGCCCGCGCCCGCTCCGGTGAACGCCGAGGAACTGCCACTCGTCGACGCGACCGGCCCGGCGCTCGGCACGAAGGACGACGATGTCACCCAAATCGAGGCCGCGACTGCGACGGCGCTGAGGCTCGAGGAGAACGGCATCGTCGAGGCGACGATCTCCGGAGTCACCGAGGTCGCCGACGTCGAGGTGTCTGCCGAGCCGCCGCGGTCGTCACCCTCGTCCCTGCTCGCCGAGCTTCCGGCGCCCGAGAGCGGCGAGGTGTTGCCCGATCTCCCGATGCTCGAGGCGCGCAAGCCGGCCCCGGTCGCCCGATCGGCCGAGCCCATCATCGATCCGACGCCCAGCATGCTCGTCGACGTCGCGGCCGAAGAGCCGGTGATCGACCCGACCCCGAGCATGATGCTCCCGGTGAAGGAGCAGGCCGAGCCAATCATCGACCCGACGCCGAGCATGACGGTGCCGATCATCGATCCCACGCCGAGCATGACGTTGCCGGTGAAGGACGAGGTCGAGCCGATCATCGATCCGACGCCGAGCATGACGTTGCCGGTGAAGGACGAGGTCGAGCCCATCATCGATCCGACGCCGAGCATGGTCGTGCCGCTCCAGGTCGACCCTGCGCCGCTCCGTCCCGCACCGACGATCGAGGCGCAACGCGCACCCGATCCGACGCCGACGATGATCTTGCCGGTGATGGAGTTCCCGGCGACCGAACCTGCGCCTGGCGCCGAGACCGAGCCCGAAATCCCGCTCGACCTCGCCGAGCAGGACGATCACAAGACCGAGCTCAACCTCATTCCTCCCGATGGCGTACCCACGCCGAAGGAAGTGCCGGTCGCGCTCGGAGACGTGCCTCCCGAAGACGAAGACACGCACCCGACCTTGCGCCGCCCCGACTTCGCGATCGCCGATCAGCACGCGGGACCTGCGACCTCGATGACGGTCGAGGCGAAGCCGGGGGCCGCTCCGATCGTGGAAGAGCCGAGCCTGGTGGTCGATCAGGAGGCGCTCCTCGAGTCCTCCGCGCCGGTGTCGCTCGTCGTCGACGTCAAGCCCAGCGCCCCGCCCCCGATGGATCACTCGCCGAGCCTGGTGATCGACGAGGGCGCGCTCCAGCCACCAGCGCCGCTGCCGCCCCCACCGACCGAGCCCCTCGCGCCCGAACACCGCCCCACCGAGCCCGAAGTGAGTGCCGTCGGGGCTACCGCCGCCGAGCCTGCGCGCCGCGAAGCGCCGTCGGGCGAAGCGGGGTGGTTCGCTCCGCCGCCTGCGCGCGAGCCGCTGGGCGAGCCCGTGGCCGACGTGCTCGAGCCTGTTCCCCACGTCGTCGAGACGGTGCCTGCCGTCGCCGAGCCGCTCCCCGTCGCCGAGCTCGTCGCGCCGTCGCAACCGGCCGAGCTCGTCGCGCCGTCGCAACCGGCGGAGCTCGTCGCGCCGTCGCAACCGGCCGAGCTCGAGGCGGCGATCGACGTCGCCGTCGAGCCGGGAGGGACGACCGACGAGTGGGCCGACGTGGTGAAGGCGAGCAAGTCGATTCCCCCGACCGACTTTGCTCCATCTCTCGACGATCTCCCGGTGGTCGAGCCCGCACCCGCCGCCGCGGCGCCCGGGAACGGCTTCGAAGCGTCACTCGACGATCTCCCGGTGGTCTCGGGGGACCTCTCACCGGAGGCCTCGGGTTCGGCCTTCGACGCGCTCGCGATCCCTCCGCCTCAGCCCTCGGGCCCACGAGCCGCTCCGCCGAAGCCCGTCGCACCGATTCGTGCCCCCGCGTCACCGATCGACACCTTCGAGGCTGCGCCCGCGCGTGCGCCGGTTGCCCTGTCTGCGCCGGTCCCCGCCCCGCGACTCGACGCCTTCGTCGCCCCCCTCCCGCCCCCGACGAAGCGCGCGACCGAGGTCTTCGCGAGCAACTGGGACTCAGACGACGCGATGGAGGTCGATCATTCGGCGTTCGGAGAAGCGACGGCTGCCCCTTCGACGGCGGACGCGGCGCTCGACGGCCAGGCCGACGAGCGGGTGGAGCTGGCGACCAACGCCGAGTTCCTCGAACCTCAGGCCTCGAGCCTCCCGGCCATCGACGCCGATCTCAGCGGCGACGGCGAGCCCTTCGAGGTGGAGTCGGGACCGGCTGCGGCGCTGGCGACGGGCGTGACCGAGGCTGCACCGTCGTCGATCGACGAGGGGAAGGTCGAGCTCGCCTCCAACGCCGACTTCATCTCGGCCCAAGCGCTCACCTCGACGGGCGAGACCTGGGAGCGAACCGGCGCGTCGCTCGAGGTCGAAGAGGAGCCCGAGGGCGAGATCATTCAGGGCGTCGTGGTCGAAGACGAGCCGCCCGCGGTCGAGCCAGGCTGGGGAACCGAGGTCTCGACGGCGCAGCCGCTCAACACCCGCGTCGCAGTGCCGGTGGCGCCTGCCTTCCCTCCCGCGCCGCCCGCCAACTTCCCGCCTGCACCGGCCCCCACTCATCACTCACAGCCCGTGCTCCCGCAGGTGGCGCCCCCGCCCTCGAACTTCCCGCCTGCACCCTCTCCGCGTCGCTCGCAGCCGGTGCTCCAGCCGGTCGCGCCGCCCCCATCGAACTTCCCGCCCGCACCGCCCCGCGCTCAGACGGCCAGCTCGGCACCGGTGCTCGCACCCGTCGGACCGACGTCGACTCGGGCCTCTCAGCAGTCCCTCCCAGCCGTCGCTCCCGCGGTCGTCTCGCCGCCGCCTCGCGCGATGGCCGATCACCTCTTCGATCGCTCGGGCGTGGTGAAGCCCTCGGGTTCGGTGATGGTGCAGGGTGATCACCGCGTCATCCTCCACACCATGGAGGGTCAGGTGAAGCGCGGCGGTCTCAAGGATCCCGACCTCGGCGCGGAGGCCCTCTCACTCCAAGGGCCGACCGGCAACGTCGAGTCGATCGCCCTCGGCCGGGTGAAGGCGATCTTCTTCATGCTCGCGCCAGGCGCTCGTTCGCCAGCAGGTGAAGGCCAGAAGGTGCGCGTCACCTTCAAAGACGGCCGACAGGTGGCGGGCTTCTCTCGCGATCACGCCCAGGGCGGGCCGGGCTTCTTCGTGGTGCCTGCCGACAACCGCACCAACACCGAGCGAATCTTCATCTACCGCCACGGCGTGCAGACGATCGGCGTCGAAGGCTGACCCTCGCAGTGCGAATTGACGCGATGTGACAGGGCTTTTGCCGCTGCGCGTCTAGAAAATTGCCGTCGCACTGACGGGCCCCCCATTGACAGCGAGTGGGCACTTCGCGCACTTTGTCGCCGTTCGTCACACCGCAGGGCCGGAGGTGCGCATGGTAGTAGGGGCCATGGAAAAGCGAGGGTTTCCGAGGATCCCGGTGACGCTCACGGCGCACTGCCGCATCGGTAACCGCTACGTGAAGGACGCAGTGGCCGATCTCTCCGAGGGCGGGCTGTACCTGAAGACGAAGGAGCCCGCTCGTGAGGGCACGCCGGTTCGGGTGGCCCTCGCGCTGCCGTTTGGTGACGGCCCCAAGTACTGCACGTTGGTTGGCTCGGTCGCGCGAGTCGATCGCGATTCGCGCGGGCTGCTGCGTGGGCTCGGCGTTTCGTTCGCGAACGATCTCGCGCTCTCCGATCGCGACGCGCTCAACGGCTTCATCAGCAAGTCGCGCTGAGCTTCGTCGCGCCGCTCATCTGCACAGGCACCGACGGTCCGTTCGAATCGGCGCCTGATCAGTTCAGGTACTGATCGCGGTCCTTCTTCTGCCCCTGCACCACCGACAAGTGTGACGACCGCCGACGGAGCTCGTTCTCGAGCTGCCGAGAGCGAAAGCGCGTCCACAGGGCGGCGGGGGTGAAGCCGTTCACCCACGCGACGGTGATGGCGATGCCGAAGAGCTGCGGCACCACCACGACCCACGAGGCGGTGACGACGGTCAGCAGGGTGAAGAACGCACCGATGGCGGCGACCGCGTAGCCGCTCACCGGGAAGCCCCAGAAGTTGAGCCGCCCGGGTCCGACGATGAGGCCCTGGGCGATCCACAGGGCTTCGATGGTCGTGTAGCCGCCCGCGAAGCTCATCGAGAAGACCGCCGGCGAGAGGAAACTCACCCCGACGGTGAGGAGATTGGCCATCAGCTGCACCGCGAACACGAAGACCCACACTCGCCGAGTGCCCCACTGCATCTCCATCCACGCGCCTGACTGGAGGAGGATGATGATGCCGAAGATCACCGCGAGCGCGTCGGGCGGAATGATGAAGGTCGCCGAGACGAGCTGCCACAGCTTGTAGTTCTGGACGATCTCCGCCGGGCGGATGAGCAGCTCGGCGCCCGCGGTCCGCAGCCCGAAGGCGATCAAGGTCGAGGCCACCAGCAAGAGCGCCATCTGGCCGCCCAGGCTGCGGGGCGACACCCAGCGTTTCACCTCGTCTGCGAAGCTCATTCTTCGTACCCCGTGTACTTGCGCCGTGCGCGTGGCGGTCCGCCGCTCCCTACCCGTAACCGCCCGGTGAGGAAGAGCACGCCAATGGCCAGGACGGCCGCCGAAATGGCCAGGTTCCACCAGGGAAACGGCTTGAGCGGCTTGGCCTCGGCCGCGAGCACCGCCGGGGTGAGGAGCCCCGAGAGCGTCTCGACCGGCACCGCGAAGTTGGCCGAGGCGATCTTCGCGCGCATCACCGCCACTACCTCGCCCCGCTCGTCGACGATCGGGCTGCCGCTGCTGCCAGGTTCGGCGTCGATGGCGAGCTGCAACAGCCGCTGGCCGTCGGCGGGATCGAGCTTGGTGCCCGGCTTGTCGGGAACGCCCTTCTCTCGAATCGCGGTGAGCTGGCCTTCGTTGAAGGTGAAGTCGAGCCCGAGCGGGTTGCCGGCCATGAAGAGCTGGGCGCCTTCCTGGAGGGCGGTCGACTTCCCGAGTGAGAGGGTGGGGAGATTGCTGGCGTCGATTCGCACGAAGGCGAGATCGTGATCTTCGTCGGCGAGCACCACGCCAGTCACCTCGGCGCGGCGGCCATCGGCGAACACCGCGCTCATCGAGCGCTCACCCTCGATCACGTGATGGTTCGTCACCACCAGCCCGTCGGGGCGAATCACGAACCCGGTGCCGTTCCCGAGCCGCTGCCCGGAGGGCGAGACCACCTCGAGCACCACGACGGACTGTTTGAGCTTGGCGAACAGCTCCTGGCGAGCCTCGGGAGCGATCGCGACGAGCCCGGCCAGCGCCACCTTCAGCACGCCGGCTCAGCCCTTCTGCTTGTAGAACAAGGTGACGGTGAGGCAGTGGAACTCCTTGTCGGAGCTCTGGGTCACCACCTTGTCGACGATGTCGGCGTGGGGGTTGTCCTTGATCCACTTGGTGATCGTCTCGCCCATCATCTCGCGATCACGCGCGAGCGTGGTGGAGAACACCTTCACGCCGGTGAACTGAATCATGACGGCCTCCGGTCGCTGCGTTTAGCGAATGCCGCTCTTCGCGGTGTGCGCGCGGTAATGCTCGCACAAACCGGGCTCCTTGCAGGTGGGCCCGATGCCATCTGGGTGGGCCACGAACGGAGTGCGCTCGGACTCATCGGTTCCGCAGAGCGCGCACTTTCGCTTGCGGTTCTTTGCGTCGAGTCGGCGTTGCTCGGCGATCTTCTTCGCCTGCTCACGCAGCGTCTTCGCGTCGGGAACGTTGCTGCTCGTCACAGTGCCTCCACGAGTACCGCGATGCCCTGACCACCACCAATGCACGCACTCCCCACTCCCCAGCGTGCCCCGCGTCGCTTCAACTCATACAGCAGATGCAGGGTGATGCGCGCGCCAGAAGCGGCGAGCGGGTGTCCGACGGCGATCGCTCCACCATCGACGTTCGTCTTCTCTCGTGGCAGCCCGAGTTCCTTCTCCACCGCCAGGTACTGCGGCGCGAAGGCCTCGTTCACCTCGAAGAGATCGATCTGGCTCAGGCTGAAGCCGGCCTTGTCCATCAGCGCGCGGATCGCGGGCGCGGGCCCGATGCCCATCACCTTGGGGTCGCACCCGACCGCCGCCCAGTTCACCAGCCGGCCCAGCGGCTTCTTGCCGTGCTTCTCGGCCCAGGAACGGGTGGCGAGCACCGCCGAAGCCGCGCCGTCGTTGATGCCCGAGGCGGCGCCGGGGTGAACGACGCCGTCTTTCTTGAAGACCTTGGGCAGGCGCGCGAAGCCCTCGACCGTCGCGTCCGGTCGGCCGTGCTCGTCCTTCGCGAAGAAGGTGGAGCCCTTCTTCGACTTGAGCTCCACCGGCATGATCTCGTCCTTGAAGCGCCCGGCCTCCTGCGCCGCCGCGTGCCGCTTCTGGGAGAGCACCGAGAACTCGTCCACCTCGGCCTGGGTCAACTTGTACTGCTCGGCCAGGTTCTCGGCGGTGATGCCCATCGGAAACCCGGTGTAGCTGTCGGTGAGGCCGACGGTCAGCGTGTCTTCGAGGCCGGCCTTGCCCAGCGGGAGCCCCCAACGCGCGCCGCGAACGACGTGGGGCGCCTGCGACATCGACTCGGTTCCACCGGCGAGCACCACGTTCGCCTGCTCGGTCATCATCATCGCGGCGGCGACGGTGAAGGCCTCGAAGCCCGAGCCGCAGAGCCGGTTGACGGTGAGCGCGGGCACTGGAATTGGAACACCAGCGCGGAGCCCGATGTGGCGAGCGAGGTAGATCGCGTCTGCGCTGGTCTGCATCACGTTGCCGTAGACGACGTGCTGCACCTGATCGGGCGAGATGGCTGCCTGGGCGAGCGCGGCCTGGGCGGTCTGCACGCCGAGATCGGTGGCCGAGAAGTCCTTCAAGCTGCCGCCGAAGGTGCCGAAGGCCGTTCGCTTGCCGCTCAAGAACCAGATGTCGTCCTGCTTCCACGCGCTCTTCATGAGACTCCCCAAAGCCGCCCAACGAGCGGAACCGCGACCATGCCAAGCCCACCGACGGTCCACAACAGTCCTACGGCGTGTTGTCGCTGCAGCTCGGCTCGCCCCACCGTCGCGTGCCAGGTCTCGAGGTGCGACAGCAAGCCCTCGAGGGTGAAGGTGCCCACTGGAGTTCCCAGCTCGGGCACTCGGCGGGCGTGAGCACGGAACAGTCGGTCGGGCGTCACGCCAGGGAGCCCCGCGCAGAGGTGCCGACCAGGGAGCGACGCGCCAGGACGGCGGAAGTTGGAGGAGAGGAGGAACCCTCCTGCGCTCGAGACGGTGAAGAAGGTGAGGCGCGCTGCAGGCCCTTCGCGTTCGAGCTTCGGCTCGGGCGGCGTCCACGCGCGGCGATCGGCGCGCACGAGGGTCGAGTCGGTGGCGATGGCGAAGGTCGTCTGGGCTTCGTTGACGTACCCCCAGCAGGTTCGAGTGGGCCCGAGGCGGCGCAGCTCGAGCCAGGTGCCGGCGAGGGTGAAGCCGAGCGATCGCAGCGCTTCGTGGGTGCCCTCGAGCCACCCGGGGATCGGAGCCTCCGGGCTGCCGTCGTCGATCTCGAGGCGCACCGAGCTGGGCGTCACGAAGACGAGCCCACGCCACAGGTTCGCCCAGACGAGCGCCGCGCCTCCAGCGACGGTGGCGAGCTGAAAAGCGGTCTGGAGGTCGGCCTGCATGCGGCGCCCGGACTCTGGCTGTCCCGCTCCGCTCGGCAAAGGAGTTTCGACTCTGCCCGCCGCCAGCGAGAATGCCGAACATGATCGGCTTCGGGCCCAAGCGAGTGGTGGTGACCGGGTTGACGCCTGCGGAGGCAGCTGCGGCGCTCGCTCGTGACGTGCGCCCGGGCGCGTTGTTCGCCTTCGATCGGCCCGGCCGAGATGGCGCGCCGCTCCGTGGGCGGGTCGAGGGTGACGTCTTCTCGGTCGTTCGCCGAACCCAGTTCCGAAACAGCTTCACCCCAGTCGTGGAGGGCAAGATCCTCGCCGGTGCCGCGGGTGGGAGCGAGCTGCAGTTGACCCTCGGCATGCACCTCGTGCCCTTCGTGGCGATGCTGACCTGGCTCGTCGCCGTGCTGGCGATCACCGTGTTGGCCGTGCAGCTCGATGCCCTCGGCGAGATGGGGCTCGCCTTGCTCGGCATGGGCCTCATCGGGCCCGTCCTCGCGGGCGTGCTCTACCGGGCGGACATCGACGCGGTCGTCCAGGACATCACCGTCGCGGTCACCCGCCCCGCGCAGTCCTGAGGCGCGCTGGCGAGGGGTGAAACGTTTGCCCAGCCCCCTGGCTCAGAGGCGTGCATGCCCCTCGTCGACGACGTCACCGAAGCGCAGTTCGAACAGGCCGTCCTTTCCCGGTCTCGCACCGTGCCGGTGGTGGTCGACTTCTGGGCCGAGTGGTGCGCGCCCTGCCGTGTGCTGGGGCCGGTGCTCGAGCGTGAGGTGACGGCGCTCGGCGGGCGGGTCGAGCTCGCCAAGGTGGACGTCGATCGCGCACAGGCGCTGGCCGCGCGGTTCCGCGTGCAGGGCATTCCGGCGGTGATGGCCTTTCGCGACGGCGCCGTCGTCTCCGACTTCGTGGGGGCTCGCGACGCGGCCTTCGTGCGGCAGTGGCTGGCTGGGTTGGCGCCCTCGGCGAGTCGGCTGGCGCTGGCGGCGGCGGCCTCGATCGCCGAGCTCGAGCCGTTGGTCGACGACGCGGAGGTCGGGCCCGAGGCGGTGTTGCGCCTCGCCGCGCTCGAGCTCGAGACCGGGAACCTCGCCAGGGTGCAGGCGCTGCTCGAACGGGCTCCCGCTCGAGGCGAGCTGGCGACGAAGACCGAGGCGCTCCGGCACCAGCTGGGCCTCGCCGTCGACGCGGCCGAGCTCGGTGGTGAGGCCGGGGCTCGCGCGCGGCTCGCCTCCAACGCGAATGACGTCGAGGCCGCCTATGCGCTGGGTGCGGCGCTCGCGGCGAAGGCCGACTGGCGGAACGCGCTCGAGGCCTTCTTGGGGGTGGTGAGCCGCGATCGAGCCTTCAGGGACGATGGCGCGCGCAAGGCGATGCTCGTCGTGTTCGAGCGACTCGGGCCCCAGCACGAGCTGACGCGCGACTTTCGGCGCCGACTGCAGATCGTGCTCTGACGCGTTCGCTGGAGCCCGCGCTTCTCGCTGGGTGAGAAGCGGGTGGTGTCTTCGCGCGCGTCCTTTCGTCGAGACGCGTCGGGCGCGGTTCGACCCGCTCAACCACGCGTGCCTGCGGCGACGGCGCGAGGCACGTCACTTGCCATCGCTGTCCTCACTGCGGCGGGAATGGTCTCGCCCAGCACACGGACGGTGACGGCATGGGAGGCGTGATGAGCAAGGTGTCTGACAAGTTGAAGGCGGTCGCGGCGGCAGTGGCGGCGATCGAGAAGCAGTTCGGACGGGGGAGCGTGATGACCTTGGGCGAGGAGGCGGAGGTGGCGCCGGTGCAGGTGATTCCGACCGGCTCGGTGGGGCTCGATCGAGCCTTGGGCGTCGGCGGGTACCCACGCGGACGGGTGGTGGAGATCTTCGGAAACGAGTCGTCGGGCAAGACGACCCTCACCCTCCACGCCATCGCGCAGATCCAGGCGCAGGGCGGAGTGGCCGCCTTCATCGACGCGGAGCACGCACTCGACGTGGCCTACGCGCGCAAGCTGGGCGTGCGGGTCGAGGAGCTGCTCATCTCCCAGCCCGACACCGGCGAGCAGGCGCTCGAGATCACCGAGCACCTCGTTCGCTCGGGGGCGGTCGATCTGATCGTCGTCGACTCGGTCGCGGCGCTCGTGCCGAAGGCGGAGATCGAGGGCGAGATGGGTGACGCGCACATGGGGGTGCAGGCACGGCTGATGAGCCAGGCGCTGCGCAAGCTCACCGGCGCGGTCAGCCGCTCGGGCACCACGATCATCTTCATCAACCAGATCCGCATGAAGATCGGCGTGGTGTTCGGCAACCCCGAGACGACGACCGGCGGCAACGCGCTCAAGTTCTACTCGTCGGTGCGCTGCGAGATCCGCCGCGCCGGCAACCTGAAGGACGGCGACTCGGTGATCGGCTCGCGCACCAAGGTGAAGGTGGTGAAGAACAAGGTGGCGCCGCCCTTCCAGGAGGCCGAGTTCGACATCATCTACAACAAGGGCATCAGCCGGGCGGGAGAGGTGCTCGACCTCGGCGAGCGGCTCGGGTTGGTCGAGAAGTCGGGCAGCTTCTATGCGATCGACGGCGAGCGGATCGGCCAGGGTCGGGAACGCTGCGTCGAGTGGCTGGTCGCGAACCCCGAGAAGCTCGAGGCGATGGCGACGAAGATCACCACCACGCCCAAGCGAGAGGAGCCGGCGCCCGCAGAGGTGGCCGCGTGATCGGGCTCGTCCTCGCGCTCGCGCTCCAAGCGAGCAAGGTCGCCGTCACCTCGCGACCGCCGCCACCTCACGCGGTCGGGCGCTGTCTGAGGGAGACCCACCGGCGGCCGATCATTCGCCCGCGCTTCCTTCGAGCCGTCATCGCGCGGCGCTCGAGGTGAACCGACGCCTCCGCCTCGGACTCCGGGGCGGAGGACGCCTTTCTCATGGCTGGCGAGGCCCGGTGGTGGCGCAGGTGTCGCAGCGCTCGCCTCGTTCGACTCCGATGGGCTCGCTCAGTGGATTCGAGCCTGCCCTCGAGGCTGCGGCTGAACCGCTCTCGCACGCACGAATTGTTGGCTCTAGCGCGCGCGACCGAGCAGCCGATCGACGTCTCGGCGCACGGTGCCGGCCACGTCGAGAAACTCGATGCCCATGCCCGAGGCGTCGCCGACTCGCCGAATCCAGGCGACGCGCCCCTTGAGGTGAATCGAGAAGAGCGACGACGGGGGCCGAACCACCAGCTCGACCACTTCGTCGACGTCGAGTGGATCCCAGGTGCGCACGAACGCGCCACCGTAGGAAAGATCGGCCAGGCGCTCGCGACGTGAGTTCGACCCGTGGAGCAGCTTGATCGGCAGCTCGAGCTGTACTCGGCGCTCATGGCGCATCGTCTCGGCCGGCAGCTCGTTGCGCGCGAAGGCCAGCATGCGGTTGATCGTGCCGTCGTCGTCCGACTGGAAGTCGACGCCGTAACATTCCTGCAGCTGCTTCGAGCCCTTCCGGCGGGCCCAGGCGAGCTGCCCGACGAAGTTGAACTCACGCGGCGGCTTGCGCACGCGCACCGTGAGGCTGAGGAACTCGCCGAGCGCACCAGGCGGCTGCCCGTCGACCGACAGGCCGCCCAGCTTCCCGTTCGGGTAGAAGCGGAGGAGCAGGTCGCCGGGCGCGGGCACCACGAGCTGAACGGCATGGCGCGCCTGAGACGTCACCCGCTTCCCCCTACGTCACGGCGCGAGGTGGAGCAACCCGCGGTTCGGCTCAGCTCAGTTCTGCGGTCCCTGCTGGAGCAGCAGCGCGTTGTCGAGCTCGGCGTTGCCCATCACCAGCTTCGACTTGATGCGCGCGTGAGTCGCCCAGAGCCGACCGTTCGCGTACACACCGTCGGCGAAGAACCCGACCGCGCCCTCGGTGGCGAGCGGCGGGAGGACGCTCCAGGTGGTGCCGCGCTTGGCGATGCGGAGATCGCCTCGAGTCGCGTCCTGGTACACGGCCCAGACCTGACCGGCCTGCGCACCGAAGACGATGGCCGAGTCGGTGCCCACGAAGCCCTGCTCGCCCGGGTGCGTCATGTCGACGCCGTTGTCGATCGTCTCCACCGTCGTTCCAGCGGTGAGGTTGGGGCCGAAGTAGAACTTGAGGCTCTTGGTGCTGAAGTCGTGGAAGGCGATCGCGATCGAGCGCGACGAGGGCTCGATCTTCACGTCGGGGAAGTAGCCGGTGTCACCCGCCGAGGAGAGGAGCACCGGAGTGCCGCGAACGTTCTGGGCGTCGACCTGCACGCCGTAGAGATCGCCGTCGGGCACCACCCGGCCATTCACCCGCGGGCCGACCCGCTGCATGTAGGCGATGATCGCGTTCTTCCCGTTGAAGGCGAGCGAGGCGAAGACGCCCGTGCCGAGGGGGATGTCGACGAGCTGGCTTGGGTTGTACTTCTTGCCGCACTTCGCCATCGCGCTCTCCGTCACGCAGACCTCGGTGTTCATGTCGCAGGCCGGCATGCAGCCAGTGCCCGAGGCGAGACACACCGGGCCGTTGCCGGTGTCGGCGCAGACGGTGGTGCAGCCATCACAGGGCGGAGGCGGCTTGGCGAGGCAGGCGACGACGCGCACGTTCCAGTCCGCTTCGCCGTGGGGGGTCGCCGTCTTCGCGCGTGCGAACTTGAGGGCGGTGAGATCTTTCAAGGCGCCCGTCGGCGCGGGGCTCGGGCAATCGGCGATGCTGAACGAGGCCTCAGCCGCCCGCATGAAGTAGGCGACGCCGGGCAGGCCATCACTGTCGACGGCGATGGAGGAGAAGAGGCCGACGTCTCCGCTCGCGCCGTCGACGCGATGGGTCGTCCAGCTGGTGCCTTCGCGCACCGCGACCTTCAGATCGCCCGCGGTGACGTCGTAGTAGCTGACGTAGGTCTTGCCGGCGCTGACGGCGATGTCGGTGTAGCGGCCGACGTCGGGGCCGGGCTCGACGACACCTCCACGCGCCCCAGACGGCCCGTACCGCACCTGTCCCTGGGGAACGCCGTCGACGTAGTCGACTCCGACGCGGGTGCCGGCGGCGTCGTAGCGGTACACCACGAGATCGCCGTACTTCCCGTCGTACATCGAGGCCATCAGGCCTTCGGTGCCGTTCGCCGCGAGGGCGGAGAAGCGGCCCACGTCGTTCGACTTGAGCCCGGGGAGCTCTGCGCACACGCACTTGAC
The DNA here is from genome assembly GCA_052034585.1 of Myxococcota bacterium. Lineage (GTDB taxonomy): Bacteria > Myxococcota > Myxococcia > Myxococcales > Myxococcaceae > Xiheimicrobium. Next base: position 45,662 of record JBPOIJ010000029.1, on the reverse strand, counting down.
CTCGGCGAGCCGGCAGCTGTCCCAGATGTTGGTGTTGTCCTTGAAGGTCGCGATGAAGCCGGCGTTGCACGTCATCGGGCAGGCGGCGGCGGCGCGGCCCTCGGGGTTCGCGTAGTTCTGGCAGCGCCCGGCCGAGGGGACGCAGCCTTCACCCGAGGCGCAGCTCCCGCCGCAGGGCAGATCGCCGACGCACTCGCCCTGGAAGCACTGCTGACCCTCGGGGCAGGCGCCCAGCGCACCGCACGGGCGGTGGCGGCAGCGCTTGGTCGTTCCGGAGGCTCGATCGGTGTAGTCGACGCACGCGCGATCACCGAGGTCGCCGCAGTCGACGTCGGTCGTGCACTCGTTGAAGCGATCGGCGCAGCGCGGTGGGTTGCGGGCCGTCTGACACCCTTGGCCAGGGCAGCAGTCGGCGTCGGTGGTGCAGAGTCGATCGGTGAAGAGGCAGCACTTGAGGCCGGCGCGATCCTTCACGTCCTTGCAGGCGTAGTGATCGCCGCACATGGTGGTCCCGTCGCAGGCGTCGGGGCTCGCCTCCTCCGCGCCGTCGACACCCACGCACACGTCCTTCTTGACGATGGGCGGCTCACCACAGCCCTTGCACGAAGAGACGGGGACCGAGAGTGCGAAGACACTCAGAACGACCAACCAGCGCTGGAACATGGGGCGCATCCTACACACACTCCTCGGTGGGAGAGAACGGCTCCCGTCGCTTCCCGTCGGCTGGCTCGGTTCGGCTGCGCGCGAGGAGGGACGAGTGCGATCGACGCCCAGCTCGCTCAGTCGGCAGAGCCAGCGTCCCTCGGAGGGGCTGGCTCGTTCGTCCCCGCGTCGGTCGCGTCTCCGCCATCGCTCGACGGGGACGGGGCGCCGTTCGCGCGACGCAGCGAGAGTCGCACGCGCCCGGCGTCGGGCCGATCGACGCAGCCCGGCCCTTTCGCCGCGTCCGTCTCGAGCTCGACGCCGTCGTCGCGGCATTCCACCAGGGCGATCGCGAAGGCGCAGCCACCATCGGCCGCACGCTGGGTGTTCCCGACGAAGCCGCGCGCAGTTCGGACGAGGGTGGTTCGAACCTGCTTCGGTTCTTCGATCGGGGCGTCTTCGCGTCGCAGCCCACCATCGACGCCCTTGACGAGCCAGGGGAGCCCGCCGTCGCGTGAGAAGCGGCGGGGGGCCGGCCCAGCGTCGCGGCGATCGTCGAAGCGGGTCACCAGCTCGAGGCGCCCTGCATCGAGGTCGTCCGTCGCCAGCCACCGCGCGCCAGGGAGCGTTCGCTGGAGGTACTCGCCGCCAAGCTCACGCTCGCACCCAGGCGGGATCTGCACCGCGGGCGGGGGCGGTGGCGGCAGAGGTGGAGGTGGAGGCGGAGGCGGCGTGTGCGCGCACGAGAGCAGCAGGGCGAGCCACCAGGAGCGATGCATCGGCAGCGGGTATACCTCTGCCCGTCGTTCCCCCGGCTCGGAACTTGTCGAACGCTCGGCGCGTCGAACCCGCTCCCACCCCGCTCGAATCAACCGAGCTCAGCGTCTGCTCAGATCGACGAAACCTCGCTGCCATCGTAGATTGAAGGCGTCATGAACCGCGCACTCCCTTGGATCGCCCTCACTTCGATCGCGCTCGCCACCAGCGCCTTCGCGCAGGACGACGACGATCTCGCTCCCGTGGTGAAGAAGCCCAAGCCCGCGCCGGTGGCCAAGCCCAAGCCCAAGCCCGCGCCCAAGCCAGTCGCCAAGCCGAAGGTCGAGGAGGACGATCTCGCGCCAGTCGTGTCGAAGGGAGACCTCCAGCTCAAGCTCCCGCAGCAGCTGAGCAACGCGATGGTGTCGATCGACGGCCGCGACATCGGCCTCTTCCCCGTCGGGGTGCAGTCGCTCCCGCCCGGCGAGCACCAAGTGAAGATCCACCGGCCTGGCTACGCGGACTTCACCAAGAAGGTGACGATCGTCGCCGGCAAGACCGCCGAGCTCGAAGCCAAGCTGACGGCCACCCACGCCCTCGTCTCGATCGCCAGCGACGTCGCCGACGCGCAGGTCTTCATCAACGGCAAGTCGGTCGGCACCGTGCCCCTCAAGGACGTCGAGGTGCCGCCGGGCCCCGCCGAGGTCGTCATTCGCAAGGAAGGCTTCAAGGAAGACAAGCGGAGCCTCACCCTCGTCGCCGGGAAGGACGCGACCTTGTCGGTCAAGCTCGCGGCAGCTGGCCCGAGCACCGTCATCGCGGCCGTCGATCGCCCGGTGGAGACCAAGCTCACGCCGGCGGAGACGGTGACGCCGCTCGACACGCAGGTGACCAAGGCCACTGAAGACACGCCCATCTACGGCCGGTGGTACTTCTGGGCAGGGGTCGCGGCGGTGGCGGTCGGGGCGACGATTGGCACGACGGTCGTCCTCGCCAACAACCAGCCCTCTCAGCGCCTCGACGAGAAGACGGTGTGCGCGGTCAACGGTGGGCACTGCGATCTCTGCATCGGGCTGCAGTGCGCCGGCGCCTTCCGCTTCCCGCTCACTGGCCGCTGAGCTCGTCGCCGCCCGAGGCCTTGGGCTCGATCTTCAGGAAGACGTCGCTCACCTTCCCGACGCCGAAGTAGTCGAGCACCGTCGCCCGAAGGCGAAAGCTGCCCTTCTCGGGGAGCAGCCCGGTGATGTTGAGCTCTCCCGCCTCGAAGGAGAAGGCTCTGCGGCCGAGGTTGTCGATGGTCTCCTTGCCCTGGGTCACCGTGTCGGCGTAGCCGATCACCGCCGAGCGAAGCACCTTCCCGTCGGCGCCCAACACCTCGAGGAGAATGACGTTGTCGACCGAGAAGCCCTTGGTGCCCGCCTCGTCACCGTAGAGGCGAACGTCGGCGCCTTCGCACGAGAAGAGAGGCGTCTCGCCGGTCGCGACGACGTGCGGCGTTCGATCGAAGTCGCGGGTGTCGATCTCGAGATCGGCCCGCACGTCCTTGAGCTGGGTCGTCTCCCGCTCGGGGGTGTCGGAGAGGAGCCGAATCGCCTGGGCCTTGGCCGAGCCCCCAACGCGCTTGGGGCACGCCATCAGCCCGAGCGCGAGGGTGACGACGAGGAGAGGACGCATCACGGGTTGACCGTTCGCAAAGTGGTGAAGGTGCCGCCGTCGGTGATCTGCCACACCTCGTAGGGCGCAGAGGGGGCGCCCGCGTCGAGATCGAAGTCGAGCCCGCCCGACGCACCTTCGAGGTTCACCGCCATGCCGGTCGCGAGCGCCGACGACGCGTTCTTCCAGGCCATCGGGCTCACTCGGAAGACGGTGCCGGTGGGCGCGGAGACCTTCGTCATCGCCTCCGACATGCGCGCGCCACTGAGGGCGCCTCCGCCACGGAGCGAGTACGCCGCGCCGAGCATCACCAGGAAGGCGGCGTCGTAGCTGTGCGAGGTGAAGGAGAAGTCGTTCGGGTCGAACTGGAAGCGGCTGCGGTAGCGGGACCGGAAGTCGGCGTACGCAGTGCCGGCGCCCTGTGCGGGCGTGGTGCCGATGGCCTCGACCAGCTGCGACAGCGTCGTCGGCCTGACGATCGCCGGGTCCTTCGCGGCGTCGGCGAAGAACCAGCGGTTGCCCGCGGAGTACGACAGCGTCGCGTGTGTGCGGGTGGTCTCGATCACCTGGACGATCTGATCGGGGAAGCCGACGAAGACGGTGGCGCGGGGCACGGCGCTGGCTCCGTAGAACGTCGCCAGATCACCGACGATGCGCGAGACGTCGAGCTGCTTGGGGTTGTAGCCGGTGATCTCCGAGCGCTTCCCTCGGGCGACCAGCTGCTCTCGCACGCCCGAGGCGATCCCGCGACCGTAGGCGGTGTCTTCGAACAAGACGGCGACTGCCGGCGCGGCGTTGTATTGCGGCTCGGTGGTGAGCTGCCGCACCATCACTGGCACCTGGAGCGTGTCGGGCGGAGCGACGCGCCAGATCGAGCCATAGCGCCTGAACTCACCGATCAGCTCCTCGCTGGTCGAGGTCGCCGAGATCACCATCGTCCCCGAGGCGATGCGCGCGGTGTTGGCGGACGCGGCGAGCGTCTGCCCGCTGCCCGAGGTGATCACCGCCGGAATGGCGAGCTGCTTCACCATCCACGAGAGCTGGCGGTCGAGCACCTCGGCGAAGCGACCGGTGTTGCAGACGTAGAGGGCGAACAGCCGGTTGTCGACGCCGCCGCTGCCGTTGACGTCTTCGATCGCCAGGTCCATCGCGTTGAGGCCGGCGACCTCGCTCGCGTCCACCACTCCGCCGTCGAGGCCTTCGGAGAGCGGCAAGAGGGCAGCGATGCGAATCGAGTCGGCCTTGTCGAAGGCCCCCGCCTCGCGCCGGCATTGCTCGGGCAGCGGCAGGCAGTACTTCTCGACGCACACCTTGCTCGCCCCGCACTGGGCGTCACTGGTGCACTCCTCGAAGCCTGCGTTCACCAGGCTACACGTCGAGCCCGTGAGGGCGAGGAGCAGCAGCGAGAACGGTGGGAGTCGAGCGCGCATCGTCAGAACGAGAGGGTGACCAACCCGAGCCCACCGCTGGGGAGCGGAAGGAAGGAGACCTCCGCCTGCGGGTCTCCCTTCGGGTAGAGGATGAGGGCGGTGATGGCCGCGGCGAGCCCGACGGCCAAGGTGACGTCGGCGATGAGGGCCTGACTGACGGTGTCGGCCTGTCGGGCGCGCTTGTCTTCCACCACCGCTGCGATTCGGAAGGCCTGCTTGGAGCCGTTGGAGAGCAGCCCGAAGGCGATGCCCACTCCGAGCGAGGCCAGGCCCACCCCGCCGACGACGAAGGCGGCGATCTTCCGGCCGTTCGCCTTCGTCTGTTGGACCTCGACCTTCTCCTTTTCCTTGGCGTCGAACTGGGCCTTCTGCCGCCTCGCGCGTTCGGCTTCGGCTTCGGCGCGTTGCTGTGCCTCGCGAGCCTCGCGCTCGAGTCGTTCCTTCTCGGCGTCACGAATGCGCCCGTCGGCTTCCTGTTTCGCGAGGAGCCCGCGCAGCCGATCCATCGAGAGGTTCGATCGCTTGACGAGCTCGGGTTCGGTGTCGGTGGTGGGGAGGCTCACGTAGCGGCGGTACGCGTCGAGCGCGGCCTGGAGCTCGCCTGCCTGGTCGTAGCAGCGGGCGAGGTTGTAGGTGAACTTGGGGATCGGCTCGATCTTGATGGCCTCGTCGAGCAGCTTCGCCGCGTCCTTGTACTGGCCGTTGCCGTAGAGACGCTCGGCGTCTTTGGCCAAGCTGGTGGCCTTGGGGTTCGCCGCGAGCCCCACTCCTGCCCACACGCACAGCAGCGCCAACCACCGTCGCATTGGCCGCGAGCCTACACGAGGGGGGGGCCTCTCGGAGCGAGAAGTTGCACCCGTCGCCGCAAAGCTGACGCGTCACGGCCCTGACGCCGGAGCGCGGCGGATTCGGCCGAAGCAGCCCGGCGAAGCGTGCCGGTGGGTCGGTCGTCGCCCGGCGAAAACGGCCTGCCCGCCGTTGGCGAGCGACATGCTGGGAGCACCCTGATGCAGTCCTTGCTCGCGCTCCTCCCTCTCCGCTGGCCCACTCTCTCGGCGGGCTGGCGAACCCTCGCCGTCTTCTCCGTGACGGTGATCCCGTTGTGCTTCGCGGTGGCCGTGCTGCTCCCGGTCGGCGCCTATACCGCGAGCCTCTCGGTCTTCGCGGTGTCGAGCCTGGCGATGGCGACGAGCCTGCGTCGTCGCGGTGCGCTCTCGCGCTCGAGTGGGCAATTGCTCGTCGCCTGGGCGCTGCTCGTGCCGATGGGCGGGGCGCTCAACCTCTTCTTCGCCGACGACTTCTTCGAGTACCCGAACCGCGCGGCGGTGAGCGGGGTGGTGCTGCCGGCGCTCGATCTCGCCGGAGTGGACTGGGGCAATCCGATTCCCATCGAAGAGCTCGCCTTCTATGGCCTGGGCTTCCTGGCGATGCTGCTCGCCTACGCGTGGATCGACGAGGCGGTGATCCCTCGACTCGACGAGGCGCGCCACAGTCGTGCCGCGTGGGCCGACGGCGCGCTCATTCCAGCGGCGCTCGTGGCGGCCGGCGTCTCGGTGAGCGACACCTTCCCGGCGTACTGGGTCTACCTCTGCGTCGTGCCGCTGCCGCCGACGCTCGTGCTCTGGAGCCGCGTGCGTCACCGGCTCAACCGGCCGGCGCTCTTCCTGACGGTCGTGGTGGTCGCGGTGGTGTCCTTCTTCTGGGAGGCGGTGTTCGCAGTGCCGCGAGGGTGGTGGGGCTATCAGCCGGAGGTGCTGACGGGGCGCACGGCCTTGGGCGTGCCGGTCGAGGCGGTGGTGGTGTGGGTGCTCGCGCCGGTGACGACCGCGGTGCTCTACGAGTTCGTTCGCTCGAGATGGAGGCGGTCATGACGCAGCGCCCAGTCAACCTCTTGGGGCCGGTGCTGGCGATGTCGGCTCTGGTGCTGGTGATGGTGGTGGCGCGCTTCGGCGCGAGCGCGCTCGGGCTGCGAGTGCCGTGGTACCTCGTGCACGAAGTCACCCTGATGGCGCTGCCTGCTGGGTGGTTGCTCGTTCGGGCGCTCCGTCGCCTCGACGAGTCGAATCGGACGGCCTTCGTGGTGACGACGATGCTCTTCGTCTCCGCGTCGGCGATCGCCGAGCTGCTCGCGATTCAGGCGCGGTACTGGTGGTTCTACGAAGGCAACGATCCCCTCTCCGGGCTCGACCTCGGCGCCATTCCACTCGAGGAGTTCCTCTCGTACCCGCTGCTGCTCGGCATTCCGGTGCTCTGGTTCGTCGAGCTGTCGCGCGAAGGAGAGCCGGTGTTGGGAGAGCGGGCGCTGAAGGCCGCGAGCTGGCTGCGACGGGGCGCGTTGGTGGCGCTCGGCGCGGCGGCGCTCTTCGTCGGGCTGGCGATCGTCGCGCCCTCCCAGCCGCTCGATCCAGCGGTGCTCCCCTTCGTCGACCCTTCGGGGGCGGTGCGCTACTCGGCAGGCCCCAAGCAGTACGGGTGGACGATCGTGCAGCTGCTGGGGTGGGCGGGCACGCTCGCGCTCGGGGCGGCGGTAGCTCCGCGGGTGCGCTGGCGGCCGTTGCTGATGGTGGTCGCGACGTACTTTCCCTACGCGCTCTTCGTCGAGCTGCTCGCCTGCGGGCGTGGCTGGTGGGTGTGGAACTCGCAGCAGACGATCGGGTGGTTCGCCTGGGTGCTCCCCATCGAGAGCTTCAGCATGTACCTCACCGGCGCGCTGATGCCGGTGCTCTGCTTCGAGTGGCTGCGCACGCTCTGGGTCGCGCGGCGGCAGCACGAACTGAGCGCCACGCTGGTCGCCCCCAGGCTCGACTCGAGCCCCCAGCCAGTGGGATATCTCGCCCACCGTGTTGTGGAACCGCCTCACTGAACCGTCGCCTCAGCTGTCGCAGGGTCTCGAGCGGCGGCAGGCTCGGGTGCTCGCGGCGGCGCTCGTCTTCATCGTGCCGATCTGGTGCGTCGCGGTGGCCGCCTCGTTCGCGACGCGCGTTCAGCTGCCCACCGCCCTCGAGGTCGTGCTCGCCGTCCTCTTCACGGGGATCGCGGTCGCCGCGTACCTGATCAGCCGCACCAGCCGCTATCGCATCGCCGTCTGGATCCTCATCGTCACCTCGGTGGTCGGCTGCAACGTCGCCGGCCTCGTCGAGAACGATCGAATTCGGGCGACGGTGAGCATGCTCTACGGTGCGACGGGGGCGCTCTATGCGTCCGTCTTCATGAACACCCGCGCGACGCTCTTCGCGGCGGTCGCGTCATTGGCGTGCTTCGTGGGGTTCGGGCTCGTGCACCCGTCGCTCACCGTCGGTGACTTCACCTTGCCGATGTTCCTCTTGGGCTTCGTGCTCGCGCTCACCGTCGTCGCCGCTGCCGTGCGCGAGTCGCAGCTCGAGACGATCAAGGCCCAGTCGGCGCACCTGGCGGCGATCTTCGAGTCGGCGACCGACGCGGTGGCGGCGATCAACCGCGACGGGCGGGTGCAGCTGTGGAGCCCTCGCGCGCAGGCCCTCTTCGACGTCGACGCCTCGATCGCGACGGGCCGGCCCCTCGCCGAGCTGGTGGCGCCGGGCGACGCGGTCGAGCGTGTCCGCCAGGCGCTGAAGACCGGCGCACCACGCTTCGAGTTCGTCTCCGGAAAGGGGCGCTCCTTCGAGGCCTCGCTCGCGCCCCTGAACGATGGAACGGGCGCGGTGGTGATCCTCCGTGACGTCAGCGAGCGGAAGCAACTCGAGGCTCGGTTGATGTTGACCGATCGTCTCGAGACGATGGGGCGAATGGTCGCGGGGGTGGCCCACGAGATCAACAACCCCCTGTCCTACGTGCAGGCGAACCTCCGGGCGCTCGTCGACGGCGATCAGCAGGCCAAGGAACGCGGCGAGCTGCTCACCGAGACGCTCGACGGCACCCGCCGCATCCAGGCGATCGTGAAAGATCTGCTCACCTTCTCGCGCAACCCCACCGAGCGAGAGGAGGTCTCGGCAGTGTTGGTCGAGAACACGCTCGACTCGGCGATCCAGATCGCCCAGGTGCACGCGAGCAACGCGCACGCGACCCTGATTCGCCAGTTCTCGAACGTCGGCACGGTGATGGGCAGCGAGGCCCGGCTCGGGCAGGTCTTCCTCACCCTGGTGATGAACGCGATTCAAGCCCTACCGCCGAGTGGCGGGCGCCGGGAGATCATCGTCTCGACCCGGCAGCTCGGGCGCTCGATCGTCGTCGGGGTTCGCGACTTCGGCGAGGGCATGAGCCCCGAGGTGCGCGCGAAGCTCTTCACCCCGTTCTTCACCACCAAGCCGGTCGGCAAGGGCACCGGGCTGGGGCTCTCGATCGCTCACTCCATCGTGCAGGCGCTCAATGGAGAGATTCGGGTCGAGAGCGCCGCGGGGCAGGGCTCCCTCTTCGAGGTGGTGCTGCCGATCACGCCGGAAGACGCGACAGCAGCATCTGGCGGATGAGCTCGAGCGTCTTGGGCATGCGATCGCCGAACTGATCGAAGAACTGCTTCTGCGAGACGAGCTCTTCCTTCCACTCCGCCTCGTTGATGTTGGTCGCCTCGTCGACGAGGGCGGGGTCGATGTCGAGCCCGGACAGATCGATGTGGCCCTGCTTGGGGACCCAGCCGAAGAGCGTCTCTTGCGCGCCGACGCTGCCGTGGGCGCGATCGACGATCCACTTCAGCACCCGCATGTTGTCGCCGTAGCCCGGCCAGAGGAACTTGCCTTCCTTGGTCTTCCGGAACCAGTTCACCATGAAGATCTTCGGCGGGTAGGGGATGCGCTTCTGCATCGCGAGCCAATGCGAGAAGTAGTCGGCCATGTTGTAGCCAGCGAAGGGCAGCATCGCCATCGGGTCACGGCGCACCACGCCCTGCTGGCCGGCGGCGGCGGCGGTGGTCTCGGAGGCGAGGGTCGCGCCGAGATACACGCCATGCGCCCAGTTGAACGACTGCATCACGAGGGGAATCGTGTTCGAGCGGCGCCCGCCGAAGATGATCGCGCTGATGGGCACGCCCCGCGGATCGTTGACGTGGGCCGACAGCATCGGGTTGTTCGAGGCTGGGGCGGTGAAGCGCGAGTTCGGGTGAGCCGCCTTCTCGGTCGAGCCCTTCTTCCAGGGAGCGCCCTTCCAGTCGGTGAGCTCGTCGGGCACCTCGCCATCGAAGCCCTCCCACCACACCGAGTTGTCCTTGGTGACGGCGACGTTGGTGAAGATGGTGTTCTTCGCGACCGTCTTCATCGCGTTCGCGTTGGACTTGAGGTTGGTGCCCGGCGCGACGCCGAAGTAGCCGTTCTCGGGGTTCACCGCCCAGAGCCGGCCGTCGTCACCGACGCGGAGCCACGCGATGTCGTCGCCCACCGTGTAGACCTTCCACCCGTCGAAGCGCTTGGGTGGGATCATCATCGCGAAGTTCGTCTTGCCGCAGGCCGAGGGGAACGCCGCCGCGACGTAGGTGGTGCGGCCTTCGGGATCCTCGACGCCGAGGATCAGCATGTGCTCGGCGAGCCAGCCCTCTTGTCGCCCGAGGTAGCTGCCGATGCGCAGGGCGAGGCACTTCTTGCCGAGGAGCGCGTTGCCGCCGTACCCAGAGCCGAACGACCAGATCGCGTTGTCTTGGGGGAAGTGGCAGATGTGGCGGCGCTCGGGGTTGAGATCGCCGGTGCAGTGGAGGCCGCGGTTGAACTGGTTGGACTCGCCCAGCATGTCGAGCGCGGGCTTGCCCATGCGGGTCATGATGCCCATGTTGAGCGCGACGTAGACGCTGTCGGTCAACTCGATGCCGATCTTCGAGTGCTCGGAGTTGAGCGGGCCCATCACGTAGGGCACCACGTACAAGGTGCGGCCCTTCATCGACCCTTGGAACCAGCCCTTGAGCTTCGTGTAGGCGTCTTGCGGCGCCATCCAGTTGTTGGTGGGGCCGGCCTCGTCCTTGGTGGGCGTGCAGATGAAGGTGAGGTGCTCGACGCGGGCGACGTCGTTGGGGTTCGAGCGGTGCAAGTAGCAGCCCGGGTTCTTCTGGGCGTTCAGCGGCGTCAAGATGCCCTTGGAGACGGCGTACTCGGTGAGGCGCCGCTTCTCGTCGTCGCTGCCGTCGCACCAGACGACCTGATCGGGCGTCGTCAGCGCGGCCATCTCGTTGACCCAGTCGAGGAGGCGTTGGTTCTTCGTCAGGTTCGTGGTGACGGTTGGCATGAGCCGGTCCGTCGCACGGGCATTCTGAAGAGGCAAGGCTGAAGCTCGATCGACGCGCGCTCCACTCGGCGAGGTCTCATCGAAGCCATGAGCAAACCCAAGGACGCGCTGCGTCAGCATTGGAATGTCGGAACGCTCATGCGAGGGTTGGGGCATGGCCCACAACGAGCGGACGAGCGCGAGGGCAGGGAGCCCCTCGGTGCAGAGCGGGTTCAACGCGCAGCTCGCGAGCGAGGCGGAAGTGGGGGCGCTCCCACGGCTTCAGAACGCGCCGCGCCACGCCCCGCAAGGGTTGTTCGCCGAGCAGCTCACCGCGACGCCTTTCATGGTGCCGCGCGGGCAGAACCGCCGCAGCTGGCTCTACCGCATTCGCCCGTCGACCGAGGTCGGCGCGTTCGTGCCCTTCCCGCACCCCGGTGTTTCACCGTGGGGCTCGCAGCTGACGCCGAATCTCCTCGGGTGGAAGCCGCGCCCGCTGCCGATGGAGCCCACCGACTTCCTCGACGGGTTGGTGACGGTCGGGGTGGGCGGGAGCGCGGCGGAGCAATCGGGCCTCGCGGTTCATTCCTTCGTCACCAGCGCGCCGATGAAGCACAAGGCGATCTGCTCGGCCGACGGCGAATCGGTGCTCCTCCCCGACGAGGGCGAGCTGATGGTGCGCACCGAGTTCGGCCGCTTCGTGATCCACCCGGGTGATCTGCTCCTCATTCCGCGGGGCGTGCGCTTCTCGGTCGATCCGCTCGGTGGGGCGAGCCGTCGAGGGTGGTGGATCGAGGTCTTCGGGAGCGGCTTCGAGCTTCCCGAGCGCGGGGTCATCGGCGCCAACGGCCTGGCCGAGTCACGGCACTTCGTCGCCCCGCTGGCCGAGTACGAAGACACCGACGGCGACTGGACGATCGTGCAGAAGTTCGGCGGCAACCTCTTCGCGGCCGAGGCGAAGCACAGCCCGTTCGACGTCGTGGCCTGGCACGGGAACGCAGTGCCGCTCGTCTACGATCTCGCCCGCTTCTGCCCGCTTGGGGCGGTGTCGTTCGATCACCCAGACCCGTCGATCTTCACCGTGCTCACCGCGCCGTCGAGCTTGCCCGGGCGAAGCGCGTGCGACCTGGGCCTCTTCCCCGCGCGGTGGGACGCGGCCCAGCACACCTTCCGCAGGCCGTACTACCACCGCCAGGCAGCCACCGAGTGGACCTGCATTCTGACCGGCCCCACCTCGAACCGGGTCTATTCGCGCGGCGGAAGCTCGCTCACGCCCCCGATGACGCCTCACGGGATCACCCCCGACGCGCTCGAGCGGGAGCTCGCCGGGAAGGACGACGAGAAGCCGCGCTTCATCGCCGAGGGCGCGATGTGGTTCCAGGTCGAGACGCACCTGCCGATGAGCGTGACCGACGCCTGGTTCGAGATGCCCTTTCGAGATCAGGACTTCTCGTCGATCGCGCGCGGAGCGAAGGTGCGCTTCCCTCGGGCGGGGTCGAGAGATCGAAGCGTGCTCGAGACGATGCCGGGCAAGCCGTGAGCGAAAACTGAAACGGCTCCGATCGGGCTCGGCGTCGCCTGAGGCTGGCGAGCGAGCGATCGGAGCCGAGTCGGCTGCGTGGGTTCAGTAGACCGAGTCTGCGCTGCGTCCCGCACCGCGGAGCGAGTCGACCTTCATCGCCTTGACGCTCTCCGACTGAACGGCGGCGGGAGCCATCGGCGCGGCCTGCACCTGACGCAGCTGCTGCTCGTTGCCCGAGACGTCTCCAGCCAGCGCCTCGCCGGCGAAGGGAGAGGCCTCGTCGAAGAGCACCTTGTTGTCGCGGATGAAGCGCTCGGCGTCCTTGTACTGGCCCTTCTGCATCGCGGACGCGGCCTTCTCGACGTTCTGGGAGGCGCGGGCGCGGGTCGCGAAGACGAACGCGTCCTTGTCGCGGTTGTTGTCGGCCAGCGCGCGGTCGGGCGTCACCATCGCCGAGAGCTTCACGTTCGCGTCGGCGGCCTGGCTGGTGAGCAGATCGGTGTAGTCGAGGCGGAAGTCGGCGACGTCGAGGGTGGCGACGGCGGAGGAGGGGACGGTGGCGGTGAGGTGAACGACGAGGCGCTCGCTCTGGCGCGCCGAGAAATCGGGGAGCGCGATGCTCACCGTGTTGCCCGACTGCGACACCGGCCGGCCGAACACCTCACGGAACGCGAGGCCGTTGGGCACCTCGAACTTCAGGGTGACGCTGCGCGCCACCATGGTGCCGGCCTGGGCGAGATCCTTCTCGAAGATCGCGACGGTGGACTCCGCGTCGCGGATGAAGCCGTACGCGCCGCCGCCGACGTCGGCCAGCCGCTGCATGAGATCCTCGTTGAAGTCGGCGCCGACGCCGAGCGAGGTGATGGTGATGCCCGCCGCGCGCAGCCGGGAAGCGACGTTCACGAGGCCCCGCTCGGAGGTGATGCCGACGGTGGGCTGGCCATCGGAGAGCAGGAGCAGCCGGTTCACCGTGAAGTCCGAGCGCGCCACGTCGAGCTGCGCCTTGCCCGCCATCAGGCCGTCGCCGATGTTGGTGCCGCCCTCGTCGGAGATGTTGCGAATGTAGCGGCGCATGCGGTCCTTGTTCTCCGGCGTCGCGAAGGCGCCAGGGAAGGCCCGCACGTCGGAGCCGTAGTGGACGATCGCCAGCCGATCGCTCTGCTCGAGCAGGTCGACCAACCGGAGCGCCGCGCGGCGAGCCTGGGCGATCTTCTCACCCGACATCGAGCCCGAGCGGTCGATCACCAGCGACAGGTTCACCGGCGCCCGCTTCGCGCCAGGCACGTCGACCGCGCTCACCTCGAGGGTCGCGAAGAGATCACTCGTGCCAGGGACCAGGTACGGGTGCGAGAGCTTGCCAGTCATCGTCAGCGAGCCCGGGTGCGTGTTCACGACGGGTGGAGGCGTTGGCGTCGGAGGCGTCGGCAAGGGCGTCACCACCGTCGGCGGCGGAGGCTGATGAGGCGCCGACTTCGGCAGACCAACGACGACGGCAGTGAGGAGCAGAGCAGCGGCAATTCCGAGAAAAGCGGTCGTTCGGTTCATGGGCGAGTCGTTGAACGCGCCAGCTGCGTGGAGGATCTGTTCTTCGAGATGTCGAGCGATATCAGTGGTTTGGGTGTTCGGTCCGAAACGCCGAGTTCGCTTGAGTCGCCGCGCGTTCGACTGCACGTTGGGCGAATGGCGGGACGAGGAGGGCTCCACCGATGACGGCGTTCGAGCTCGCGCTCCTCTCGGGCGTCGCGCACGCGGCCTGGAACGCGCTGGCCAAGACGCCCGGCAAGGAACGCGCGGCGACGCTCACAGCGCTGATCCTCTCCTTCGTCGCGGCGCTGATCCGTTGGGCCGGCATGTGCGGCGCGACGCTCCGACCCGAGCACCTGCCGTGGGTCGTTCTCGCTGGGGTCGGCGAGGCCTCGTACGTCTTCGCGCTCGGCATGGCGTACGCGCGCGGCGATCTCGCGCTGACCTACACGGTGTCTCGGGCGGCCGCGCTCGTCTTCATCTGGCCGCTCTCGTTCTTCGCGTTCCGCACGTCTCCGACGCTCGCGGCGCTCGGCGCGACCTTGCTGGTCGGCGTCGGCATTCTCTTCACCCGGAAGAAGAGCGGCTCGTCGGCGTGGCACATCGGGTGGACGTTGCTCACCGGCGCGTCGGTCGCGGTCTACCACACGGGCTACAAGGGCGCGGTCGACGGAGGCGCCACCCAGGTGCTCGCCTTCCTCGGGGCGCTCGTCATCGCGATCCCCGCGCTGCTGGTGATGGTGGGCGCGGAGGTTCGGGCGCAGCTCCCCGCGCTCTTTCTCCGCCCGCGCATGCTCGGCGCGGGCGTGCTCTGCGCCGCCTCGTTCCTCCTCATGCTCGAGGCGCTGGCGACGTCGGAGTCCGGTCGGATCCTCGGCGTTCGCAACTCCTCGGTGGCCTTCGGCCTCCTCTTCGCCACGCTGCTCGGCGAGCGGCTCGATCGCCGGCAGTGGCTGGGCATCGCGATTCTCTTCGCGGGGGTCGCCGTCTTCGGGCTCGAGCAGTTCCGCCTGCAGTGAGTTTCGGCGCCGCCCCAGAGCGGGTTCGGGCACAATGCGCGCGTGGCCCGGGACTCCGACGGCATCGACATCACGCTCGCCAAGCCGAAACCAGACTCGACCGCCTCGAAGACCGACGCGCTGCCGGTCGAGCCGCATGGAAAGTACGCCCAGCCCTCGTCGGGTGGAGACGTCGAGCTCGGGCGCGGCGGCATGGGGCGCGTCTTGCGCCTCGAGGACACCCACCTCGAGCGTGAAGTCGCCATCAAGGAGCTGCTCGCTCAGCACCACCCGTCCTCCTCCAGCCAAGGCCCGGCGCTCGCGAACCTCTTCATCAAGGAAGCGCAAGTGCTCGCCAGGCTGGAGCACCCGGGCATCGTCCCCATCTACGAGCTCGGCCGCCGCCCCGACGGCACCCCGTACTACGCGATGCGGAAGATCCGCGGGCGGCAGCTCTCGGTCGCGCTCGAGGCGTGTGGCTCACTCGACGAGCGCCTCTCACTCCTCCCTCACCTCGTCGACGTCGCTCACACCGCTGGGTTCGCGCACGCGCAGGGCATCGTCCACCGCGATCTCAAGCCGGCCAACGTGATGATCGGCTCGTTCGGAGAGACGCTCGTCGTCGACTGGGGCCTCGCCCAGGTGAGCGGTCAGCGAGATGGAGAAGGGCACATCGCTGGAACGCCCGCGTACATGAGCCCGGAGCAGGTGAAGGGCGAGCGCGTCGATGCACGGAGTGACGTCTGGGCGATGGGGGTGATGCTCTACGAGCTCCTCTCCGGGTCGCCGCCCTACGACGCGCCGAGCGTCACCGAGCTGCTCAACCGGGTGCGCACGCACGAGGTGCCACCGCTGCTCAAGCGCGAGCCGAAGGTGCCCAAGCCGTTGGCCGCCGTCGTCCAGAAGGCGCTCCAGCGAGATCCCTCGCTGCGCTACGAGAATGGCGAAGCGCTCGCCCTGGCGCTCGAGGCCGGGCTTCGGGCGCGGAGGCCACGGCCCGTCACGATTCCCATCCTCTTCGTCGCCGCGCTGGTCGGCATGCTGGTGCTCTTCTTCCGCGCGCAGGGGACGAGCGAGCGCCTCGGCGCCGACGTCGCCCAGGCGCGCCTCGCCACCGATGACACCAAGCGCGCCCTCGCCAAGTCGCTGGCCGAAGCGGCGGTGGTGGCGCTGCGGGCGAACGACGGGTTTCGCGCCGAACGGCTCGCCAAAGACGCGCTGCTGCACGCGCCCAACGCGCTCGCCCGAGGCGTGCTGCTGGTGACCGCCGAGCACGGCGTGCCGAGGCTCGAGTGGAAGGTGCCCGTCGAGGCCGGCTGTGCGCGTGTGGCGGTGACCTCGACCCTGGTGGCGTGCTCGACCCTCAACGCGGTCGAGCTCTTCGACGCCAAGACTGGGGAAGCCAAGGCGACCCTCTCGGCAGGGCCCGGCGCAGGGTGGCTCCCGGCGCTGGCGGTGCTGTCGGACGACTCGATCATGGCGGGCGCCGACAGCCGCACGCTGTTTCATTGGGAGCTCGCCAGGCCGAAGGTGCCCGAGCTGATCACGTTCCCCGAGTCGATCACCACGCTGGCGCCGGCAGCCGGAGGCGTGATCGTCGGGCTGCGCGACGGCCAGCTCTTCTCCCAACCGCGGCACGGCGAGCGCACGGTGCTGCCGAGGCTGTCGACACGGGTCAAGGCCCTGGCCGCCGACGGCGCCACCTACGCGGCGGGCGGCGAGGGCACGATGCGACTCGCCACCGTCGAGGGGAAGGAGCTGGCCTCACTCGATCGATCGATCCTCGCCCTCGACTTCGGCGGCAAGCACGCGCTCTTCGCCGGGGTCGAGCGCTCGGTGCTGCGCCTCGAGGGCTCGACGCTGACCCAGCTCTTCTCGGGCCATCGGGACACGGTCACGGCGGTGAGCGCTGGCCCGCGGCTCGCCTCGGGTGACGCCGAGGGCTCGGTGCGCGTCTGGTTCGACGGCGGGGAGCTCTTCACCACCTGGACTGCCTTCGAACCCGGAGTGCAGGCGCTCTCGTGGACCAACGACGGGCGCTCGTTGATCGTCGCTCCTCGCGGCCGGGCGCTCGAGGCCTGGTCCATTCCTGAACCCCCGCGCACCCTCGAGGACGACGGAGTTCCCGTCTTTCAGACGTTCTGGCGGCGCGGCTGGCTCGTCACCGGGCTGCGCGACGGCCGAATTCGCAAGGTGGAGGGCGCCACGCTCCGCGCCGACGTCTTCGAGTCGAAGCACCGCGGCCCGGTGCGGGCGATCGCCGAGGTGCCGGGCCCTGAGACCGGGGCGGCCCTTCGTCACCTCTCGGGTGGCGACGATGGGCGGGTGCTGGCGCAGCGGTGGAACGGTGAGGTGGAGACGCTCGACGAGGTGGCGGCGAAGGTGACCGCGATCGACGTCTCGGCCGATGCGGCCCGCGCGGCGTGGGCCTTCGAGGACGGCACCGTGGTGCTCTGGGCGCTCGGGCCGGCGAAGGAGGTGCGGCGGCTCCGGGAGGCTCCGGTTCGCGCGCTGCAGTTCTCCGGTGACGGGCGGCAGCTCGCGCTCGGCCGAGACGATCGTCGGGTGCTGCTGCTCGCGGCGGAGGACGGACGGGACCTCGGCCGGCTCGAGGAGACCGACGCGGCGATCCTCTCGGTGCGCTGGCTCGGCAAGGACGTGGTGGTCGGGCTCGCCAACGGCCAGGTGCAGCGCTGGAGCGTGAGCGATCGCCGCGCCACCCAAGCCTTCGCGCAGCCGACCGATCGCGTGCTGGGCTTGGCCACGAGTGACGACGCCGCTCTGCTCGCCGCCGGGAGCGACGATGGCCGTGTCTACGTGTGGAATGCACGTTCGGGCGAGCTGCTCGCCGAGATCCCCGCCGACGCGGGAGAAGTGAAGAACGTCGCCTTCGTGGGCAACGACGCCCTCTTCGCGGCCGGGACCGATCGGCGCGTGCACCTGTGGAATCTCGACGAGGCCGCTCTTCCCCGTTGACAGCCTTTCGGGTACGTGACGCCTCGACGCATGCCCACCGACACCACAGCCGATCAGGCCCCCGAGCGGCCGGCCCTCGCGCCCGAAGACAGCGCGCGAACGGGTGCTGCTCTCCTGACTCCGCCGAGCCCCGAGACCCCTGAAGCAGCCGTTCAACTCAAGCGTGGAGAAGGTGACGAGGCGCCCGACATCGCCCCGAACCTCCTCGACCAAGACGCGGTGCGGGTGCTGAGCCGGCTCACCCAGAACGGGCACCAGGCCTACTTCGTGGGCGGCTGCGTGCGCGATCTGCTGATTGGCCGCACGCCGAAGGACTTCGACATCGCCACCAGCGCGACGCCGAACCAGGTGAAGTCGCACTTCCGCAACTGTCGGCTGATCGGCCGCCGGTTCCGGCTCGCCCACGTCTACTTCAAGGGCGGGAAGATCCTCGAGGTGTCGACCTTCCGGGCGAACCCCACGGTGGTCGAGGAGCCGCAGCCGAGCGAGGCCGCCGAGGGCGAAGTGCACACCGAGGGCACCGAGCACATCGCCGACGCCGATCGAGAGGCGCTCGCGGCGATCGAGTCGGATCAGCCGGTGCCCGACGCCGAGGTCGAGGACAACGCCGACGAGAGCGGGCCTCCGGCGCTCAACGCGCCCCCGAAGGAGCGCGATCTGCTCATCACCGAAGACAACACCTTCGGCACCGAGCTCGAGGACGCGCGGCGCCGCGACTTCACCATCAACGGCCTCTTCTATTCGCCCATCACCGGGCGGGTGATCGATCACGTCAATGGCCTGCGCGATCTCGCTGCCGAGCAGATCCGAACGATCGGCGACCCCGAGCAGCGCATGCGCGAAGATCCCGTGCGCATTCTCCGAGCGGTGCGTTTCGCCGGGAAGCTGGGCTTCGAGCTCGAGCCTCGCACCTACGCGGCGATGGAAGGCGCGGTCGAAGATCTGCCGCGCTGCTCGGCGCCTCGGCTGCTCGAGGAGACCTTCCGGCTCATTCGTGGTGGTGGCGCCTCTCCGGCGCTCGAGCTGCTGCTCGCCCTCGACGGCCTCAAGCACCTCCTGCCGCCGGTGCACGAGTACCTCTCGGAGCAAGACGCCGACGGCCGCGCCGAGTACTTCAAGTCGATCGCCCACATGGATCAGCTGGTGAACGCCGGCACGGCCTTCGACGACTCGATGCTGCTCGCCTGCATCTTGTTGCCGATCGCGCTCGACGAGCCCGACGCACCGGAGCCGCCCCCGGCCAGTCCCGTCTCGACCACGGGTCCGTCCGACTCGGCGGCCCCCGGCACCGAGCCGATGCTCGAGCCGGCCATGCCCTCGCCCGAGGCCACCGGCGCCGCCGCCCCGCCGACGAACGGACAGGACGCCGAGCGACCGCCCTCGGTGGCGCGGGCCATCGAGCTCTTGCTCAGCGAGCTCGTTCGGAGTGCCCGTCTGCCGCGCCGCATCGCCGAGCGCTGCCGGATGATCCTCCTCTCGCAGAAGACGCTCGCCGGCATGCGCCGTCGCCGCGGTGGGCTGCAGGGCTTCCGCAGCCACCCGCTCTTCGCCGAGTCACTGGCCGTCTTCGAGGTCTGGGTGCGGGCGACCGGTGAGCATCAGGCCGCGCTCGACGCCTGGCGAGGGGGAGGGGCTCCTCAGGTCGCGCAAGACGCCGAGGGGCCGCGCCGCCGCCGCCGACGCCGTCGACGCGGTGGTGGTGATCGCCCGCAGACGCCGCAGTGAACCCGATCGTCCACGCCGAGCTCTCGTGGCTCACGGGGGCGCGGCTCGGCGATCGTCGCGATCGAGTGCTCATCACCCTCGCGGGCGTCGTGCCCGATCTCGACGGCCTCACCCTGTTGGCTGGGGTCGAGGCCTACGCGAAGTGGCACCACCTGCTCACCCACGGGCTCGTCGCCGCCGTCGCCTTCAGCGTGCTCTTCGCGGCCCTCGCCCGGAGGAAGCTGCTCGTTGGGCTCCTCAGCTGCCTCGCTTTCCACCTCCACCTCCTGTGCGATCTCGCCGGCTCAGGGCCAGGGTGGCCGATCAGCTACTGGTACCCGTTCAGCGACACCGAGTGGCTGTGGGACGGACAGTGGAACCTGGCGAGCTGGCAGAACACGCTCATCGGGCTCGTCGCGACCCTCACTGTGCTCGGTTGTGCGATTCCCCTCGGGCGCACCGCGGTCGAGCTCTTCTCGACGAAGGTGGACGCGAAGGTGGTCGCTGCGCTCCGGGCGCGATTTCGCCGAGGGTGAGGCGCGCGTCGTCGCCGCACCTGAGCGTTCACGGTCCGCAGTCACCGTGGCCTCGGAGGCAGTCTCCTCGAGCGCTCACTCCTCCGGCTCGCGTTCGACCCGCACCGAGTCCTTCGGCAGCGCCTGCGCCGCCTTCGCCTTGGCCTGCTTCTCTTCCATGTAGAAGCCGTCGCGCAGGGAGAACGCATCGGTCTTCACCAGATCGGCGGTCGTGACCGCCTTCGAGCCGTACTTGGCGGCGATCTGATCGAGCGCGGCGTTCAGCTTGTCGTTCCGTTCGGGCGGCGGGGCCTCGAAGAGGGCGAGCTGATCCTCGTCGCCGACGAGCTCCTGCGCCGAGACGCCGGTGAGGCGGATCTTCCGGGAGAGGTCGACGCGGGCCAGCAGCGCGCGCGCCTCGCGGTAGAGCACCTGCCCGTCGTCGGTCGGCACGTCGAGCGTGCGCCGGCGGGTGATGCTCTGAAAGTCGTCGTACTTCACCGTGAGCTGCACCACGCGCCCCTTCACCTTCGCGCGGCGCATGCGCCGGCCGACCCGCAACGCCTGCCCGTGAATGTGCGGGGACAGCTGCTCCTCTCCGAAGAGATCGGCCTCGAAGGTGTCTTGGGCGCCGATGCTCTTGGCGTGCCGATCGGAGATGACCGCGCGCGGATCGATCGCGTTGGCGAGATCGGAGAAGTGCTGCGCCGACGAGCCCAGGTTCTTCGTCAGCCACTCGAGGTCCTTGGTGGCGACGTCGCCGATCGTCTTGAGCCCGAGGGCGACGAGGTGCTCCTCCGTCTTCGGCCCGACGCCCCACAGCCGCGAGACGGGGAGCGGGGCGAGAAAGGTCTTCGAGGTGCCGGGCGGCACGACCTTCTGCCCATCGGGTTTGCCGAGATCGGAGGCGATCTTCGCGACGAACTTCATCTCCGCGATGCCCGCCGAGGCCGGCAGCTCGAGCTCGGAGCGGATCTCGCGCCGAATGCGCCGGGCGAGCTCGACGGGATCGCCGAACAGCGCCTGAGACGCGGTGACGTCGAGGAAGGCCTCGTCGAGCGAGAGCGGCTCGATGAGCGGGGTGTAGCGCTCGAAGATTCGAAACACCGCCTCACTCGCGTCGACGTACGCCTCGAAGCGTGGCGGCACGACGATCGCTCGTGGTGCCAGCTTCACCGCCCGCCCCATCGGCATCGCGCTGCGGACGCCGAACGGACGAACCTCGTAGGACGCAGCGAGCACCACCCCGCGCTGCGGGTGGCCACCGACGATCACCGGCTTGCCGCGGAGCTTCGGATCGTCGCGCTGCTCGACGGACGCGTAGAAGGCGTCCATGTCGAGGTGAATGATGACGCGCTCCCAGCTCACCTCGCCGACTGTAGCGAGCCCCCCCGACAATGGGCCGTCGCAAACGGCCCGAGACCGCGACACCCAAGCCCTGCTGGCGGGGCAGCCCTCGGTGCCCACGCGCGAAACCGCGCGAGAAGACGGCCTTCGTCAGGTCTCTCGATTGCATTTGGAGCCGCCATGCGCGCGTGGCTCGCCTTCGTGCTTCTCCTCGTCTCGGGCTGTGGCTGGAACCCAACCTGTCGGCGCCTCTATTTCTGGGAGGACTTCACCTGTTGTCCAGACGGGGTGACTCCCGCGCCTCGCCCGGAGTTCGCGAGCGGCCCCTTCGCCTGTCCGCTCGCCGATGGTGGGTTCCCGCAGTGCACGGACTTCACCTGCAGCGGCGTCTGCCTCGACAAGGAGGGGGTGCGTTTCGGCACCGTGCCCACGCAGGCCACGGGGAGCTGCAGTGGAGCGGCGTGCGCGCCTGGCTGCGCCTGCAAGCGAGTGAGCGCGAACGCCTCGGCGTGCACGGACTGCCTCGCGCTCGAGCCCCGGTCGACCAGCGAGCGAGCCGTCTGTCTCGAGCCCACCTGCGGGAACATCGTGTGTCAGGACCCCTGTCGGTGCCTCGACGCCTCGACCTCGAAGTGCGAGTGCCTCTGAGCGTCAGCGCTTCGCCTCCCCATTCGCTGCGCACTGGTGCACCGCTCCGGAGTGGCCACCGAATGGCGTTCGATGCGCGTGCCGGACGGGTGCTGCTCTTCGAACGGAGCGGCGACGCTCGGTGATCAGTGGAGCTGGGACGGCGGGTGGAGCCAGCTCGCGGGAATGGCGCCGCCACCTCGAGAGAACGCCGCGCTCGCCTTCGACCCGAACAGCCACGACCTCTTTCTCTTTGGCGGTCGGTCGCCGTCAGCCCGACGCGACTTCTGGCGCTGGAACGGCGGCTGGTCGGCCCTCACTCCAGTCGAAGCGACGCTCGGCCGTGCCTCAGTCGATGTGGTGGGACGAGTCGGCGCAGCGGCTGGTGCTCTTCGACGGGCTCAGCACCTGGCTGTTCCTCGAGTGAACGTCACGCCGTCTCCTCGGCGCGAATGAAGAGCACCCCGATGGCGAGGGCGACGAAGACGGCGGCTGCTCCCAGCTCGACGTGCGCGTCGGAGGCATCGGGAGCGCGACCTTCCTCGAGGACGAGCGCCGAGGGCGCCTCGAGCTTGGCGAGGGCTTCGTGGGCTTCGTCGGGCGGCTCGCTGCGAACCAGGCCTGAGAGGGTGGGCGGAACCAGCCGCGCGTTCATCGCCTCGGCGTTCTCCTCGAGGAACCGGGTGGCCTGGTGCACCGGCAGGCTGCCCAGCTCGTCGACGAAGGCCAGGAGCTCGGGGTCGCGTGTCGCCAGCACCGCGCGGATCTCGCCTCGCTCGGTCGCGCTCGCGGGCAGCACCGGGAGGAAGAGCACCATCGTGCGCTTCGGCCGGTCTTTCTCGAGGTAGCGCCAGCGACGGCTCACGGCGTCACCTGCGTCGAGACGGCAGTGCTTGAGCCGCACCCAGGGCCCGTACTTGGAGGGGTGGGCGAGCCACTTCGCGCAGTCGACCGTGACCGGCTCGTCGGGGGTGCTCTCGAGCACCGAGAGGCCCATCACGCCCAAGGCGCCAGCGAGGCTCACCAGCCCCACCGAGACCACGACGGACGTGAGCTGCGGCCGCCTCATGATCAATGGCTAACCGCGATCGGGCGCGGCGCCGCGTGAGTCGGGTGGATCGCCCGACGCGCGGCGGGTCAATGCGAACTCGGTGGGAGCGGGGCGTACTTTGAAAACACGTCGGCCGGCGAGGCAACGAGGCCCCGTCGGCCGAGGGAAACCGCAGACGCGCGAGTCTGCTTACTTGGTCGCGGCAGCCTTGGCGGCCGGCTTGTGGGTCGCCAGGTTGTGCCCGAGGCGGCCGACGAGCCGAGACGCAGCCTTGGCGTGCAGCACGCCCTTCGAGGCAGCGCGATCGATGAGGCGAGTCGCCACGCGCACGGCCTCCTTGGCCTTGGTGGCGTCACCCGACGCGGTGGCCTCGCGAGCGGCCTTGATGGCGGCGCGGAACTCGGCCTTCACGTAGGTGTTGCGCAGCTTGCGCTTGAGGGACTGGCGGTGCCGCTTGGCGGCTGATGCGGTGTTGGCCACGGAAACTGCTCCTAGAACAAGTGAGAGGGGCGCCCCATACCGATGTGGGCGCTTGGGGTCAAGGCCGGCAGGCGATTTGAAGGTCGGTCATTTCGAGCGCTTGGCGGCCTTCTCCTCGGCCTTCGCCTCGTCCCAGAAGCGATCCATCACCTCGAGGGTGGCCTCGCCGAAGGGAATGCCGGCGGCGGCGAGCTTCTCCTCCACCCGGTGAAAGCGGCTGGTGAAGCGCTTGTTCGTCATGCGGAGCGCGTCTTCCGGCGGGGTGTTCAGCTTTCGGCCGAGGTTCGCGAGCGCGAAGAGCACGTCGCCCAATTCGTGCTCGATGGCGTCGCGATCACCCGAGCCGATCGCCTCGTCGAGCTCGCCGAGCTCTTCGTCGATCTTCTTTCGCACTCCAGCGAGGTCGGGCCAGTCGAAGCCGATGCGGGAGGCCTTCTCGGTGAGGCGCTCGGCGCGTTGGAGGCCCGGCGCCGCGGAGGGCACCCCATCGAGCACGCTCCCGGCCTTGCCCGTCTTCGCCTTGCGCTCCTCGGCCTTCAGCTTGGCCCAGTTCTGGAGCACCTGCTCGGCGCCCTCCACCCGATCCTCGCCGAAGACGTGCGGGTGACGCCGCTCGAGCTTCTCGGCGATCGCGTTGGCGACGTCGGCGAGGGTGAACTCGTTCTTCTCGCTCGCGAGCTGCGCGTGGAAGACGATCTGGAAGAGGAGATCGCCCAGCTCCTCGGCGAGGTGATGCCAGGGCCCGCCGTAGGCCACCCGATCCATCTCGTCGAGCACCTCGTAGGTCTCTTCCACGAGGTACGGCCGGAGGCTGCGGAGATCCTGCTCCCGATCCCACGGGCACCCATCGGGCGCACGGAGGCGGCGCATGACTTCGGCGAGGCGTTCGACGGCGGTTCCGATCTCCGACATGGCGCGGCCTGTAGCACGACACCCACATGTGCGCGGACGGGTGAACGAAAAACGCAGTGCTTCGAAAGGGGTGGGCTACATTCTCGCTCCGCCCGGATGAGACTTCTCGCGTGTGCCTGCATGCTGGCCGCCGCCAGCGCCTTCGCCCAGGTCGAGCTGGTCGACCCTGACGCGCCGGAGGTGCGCACGCCGCAGAAGAACCCGGTGAACGAGGTCGATCCTTCGCCGGAAGAAGACGAGCCCGAGAGGCCGGTGGTGAAGACGGGCGTGGTGCCGGCCAAGAAGGCCGACGCGGGCGTGCCGCTCCTCACCAAGGATCCCAAGGCCGCCGAGCCGGCGGTGAAGCCGAGGCCGCCGGGCGACCCGATCGAGACTCGGGAGATCAGCGACGCCGATCTCGATCTCGCCTGGAAGGTGTGGCGGGAAGCCAACGCGCACACCTCGGTCGACATCAAGTCCGAGCAGGTGGCGCGGGCGCGGCTGCTCTCGCTCAAGGAAGAGATCGGAGCGTCGAACCTCGACACCTGGGCGATCGGGTTGCTGCGCGCGGCGCAAGCCCACGAGGCGGCTGGTGACTCGGGCGGCGCGGTGGAGATCGCGCTCTCGGCCACCCAGCTCGCGCCCGACCTGCCATCGACCTGGGTGGGGCTCGCGCGGGTCTACTTCCACGGCGATCCCTCCGACGTGGGCCGCTACCTCTCGGCGTTGAAGACCGCGGTGATCACCCAGGTCTCCGACGTGCGCTTCTCCCGCAGCGCGCTGGCCGACATCTTCACCACCTTGCTGCTCGCGCTCGTCATCACCACCCTCATCGTGCTCGTGGTGCTCGCGATTCGCCGCGGCCAGTACGCGCTCTACGACTTTCACTTCATCTTCCCCAGAGTGGCCTCTCGCTGGCAGACCGGCGCCCTCGCCTTGGTGCTGCTCTCGCTGCCCATCGTCTTCCGCCTGGGCCTGGTGCCGGTGCTGCTCACCTTCTTCTTCGCGCTCACCCTGTACCTGACGGTCGCCGAGCGACTCGTCGTGGCGCTCTCGATCGCCGCCTTGGGCGCGGTGCCGACGGTGGTGGGCTGGGTGGTGGGCGAGCTCGCCTTCGCGGGCACTCGCGCGGAACAGATCTTCCTCCTCGAGCGCGGAGGGCCAGGCAACGAGGCCTTCGCGACGGAGCTGGCGACGCTCGTGGCGGAGGACAAGGCCAACTACGTCGAGGCGATGGCGCTCGGCCGGTTCGAGCTGCGACGAGGGCGGGCGCAGGCGGCGGCGAACACCTTCAAGAAGGCGCTGCTCATTCGCCCCAGCGATCCCGCGGCGCGCACGAACCTCGGCATGGCGCTCGTGCTCCTCAACGATCTCGAGAACCCGCGCGGGCTCTTCGAGGAGGCCTTCAAGGCGGCGCCGGACCTCCCTCAGGCGTCCTACAACCTGGGCCGACTCTACCAGCGCCGGGTGGCGGCCTATGGAGACAAGGTCGCCGGCGAAGTCGATCGAGTCGCCACCTCGCTCTTCGCCGCCAAGCAGCTCGACCCTGCCTACGCCGAGCTGTCGAAGGACCAGGCGGGCACTCCGCGCTCGATGCTGGCGAACGTCTACCTCCGCTCGGTGCCGCTGCCGACGCACGAGATCCTCGAGGTGGCGAAGGCCCCCGACGCGGCGAAGCGGGTGAAGAGCCAGGTGCTCCAGCTGTTGCTCGGCGAGGTCAACGAGACGGTGGGCCTCGTCTACCCGGCGGTGCTGGCGCTGC
Organism: Myxococcota bacterium; assembly: GCA_052034585.1. Taxonomy (GTDB): domain Bacteria; phylum Myxococcota; class Myxococcia; order Myxococcales; family Myxococcaceae; genus Xiheimicrobium. Next base: position 19,625 of record JBPOIJ010000029.1, on the reverse strand, counting down.
TCGTGCTCGCGTTCGGCTTCTTGAGCACGACGCTCCACGCGGCGAAGAGCTGCAACAAGTGCGGGCGGCCGGTGAGCAAGCGCGGCGATCCCGATGTCTCGGTCGGCAGCCTGATGTGCACCCAGTGCGTGAACGTCTTCGCCAAGAAGAACGTCGCCGCGCCGTCACTCAAGGTGCGCAAGCAGCTGGAAGTGGCGCGGTACCAGAGCCGGCTCGAGCGCACTGGCTCGATCCTCGGCGTCGTCTGCTCCGGCATGGGCCACGTCTTCGCTGGCTTCCCCGCCCGAGGCGCGTTCTACGGCTTCCTCTTCGTGGCGTTGCTCACCGGCATCGTGCTGCGCAACGGCGTGGTGCGCGCGCCCTTCGAACCGCTGCCGCTCGTGGTGCGCCTCATCCCCATCGGGCTCGCCCTGGTGCTCCTCTACGTCTTCACCCTGCGCGGCCTGCGCAAGAAGCAGGGAGGCGCCTAAGCCATGGCCCTCAAAGGCACGCTCAAGGACTTCGGGATCGCCGACATCCTCCAGCTCATCGGTCAGCAGCAGAAGACCGGCGTGCTCTCGCTCACCAACAAGGGCGAGAGCGTGAACGTGTCGTTCAAGGACGGGAACATCGTTCGCGCCGAGTCGACCTCGCGCAACCGGAAGGATCTCATCGGCACGATGTTGGTGGCGGCGAAGCTGATCACCGAGTCGCAGCTCGAGTTCGCGCTCGAGACCCAGAAGCGCACCCTGCAGCGACTGGGCGACGTGCTCGTCGGGCAGGGCAGCATTCCGGTCGAGAAGTTCCGCACGATGGTGGCGCTGCAGACCAGCGAGACGCTCTACCGGCTCTTCGGGTGGAAGTCGGGGCACTACGAGTTCGAGGTGCGCGACGTCGACGCCGACGGGGCCTTCGTGCCGCTGCGCGCCGAGTCGGTGCTGATGGAAGGCTTCCGCCGCGTCGACGAGTGGCCGGTGGTGAAGAAGCGCATCACCTCCGACGCGATGACCTTCGAGAAGGTGAAGGAGCTGCCGCCTCCGGCCCTCGAGAAGGACGACTTCGACGCCGCCCTCGACGACGCGTTCGCCGAGCAGAAGAAGGAGGTCAACAAGGGCGAGTTCCAGTCGGTCGGCGAGAACGAGCGCCGCGTCTACGAGCTGATCGGCCCGGGTCGAACGGTGACGCGCATCATCGAGCTGTCGATGCTGGGCGAGTTCGAGACCTCGAAGGCGCTCTGCAACCTCATCAACCTCGAGTACGCGAAGGGGCACGCACCGGCTGGCGAAGTCGTCTCGGTGGAGGGTGTCTCGAAGCTGCGCACCGCGGTGGGAGTGCTCGGCCGCATCGCGGTCTCGATGTTGGTGGTGGGCGCGCTGTTGGTCGCCTTCACGCGCGTCGACGTCGGCAGCTTCCGCTTCGGTGGTTCGGGCGGCACGACCTACACCGATCCCGCGGCGCAGCGCTTCGCCTCGAACGCGCAGATGTCGCGGCTGCAGACCGCGCTCGAGGTGTACCGGTTGGAGAAGGGCGAGCTGCCCAACGCGCTCATCGAGCTCGTCGAGGCCGGCCTCGTGAACTCCGACGACGTGCGCTACCCGTGGCGCGACGACTACTACTACCGGCGTGACGGCAGCCGGTACGTGCTGTTGCCGCCGCTGCGGTGAGCCAGCTCAGAGGTTGAGCGGCCCCGAGTGGAGCGGCGTCGACGCCGGCAGGCTCCCGTTCCAGGCGAGCTCCGGCGAGTAGATCGTTCCGTGCGAGCCCATGGTGCCCGTCTCGCCGTAGGTCGTGTCGGTGCCGCCCAGGATCCGCAGCGAGTGCGCGAGGAGATCGCCCATCGAGCGTCGGTTCTCCACCACGTGCCGGCCCTGGCCTTGCGGGAAGGCCGAGCGCATGCCGGCGAGCACCACCGGAATGTTCGCCGCGAAGTGCGAGCCGTAGCCGAGCTCGCTCACCCAGAGCACCAAGGTGTTGTCCAGCATGCGGGAGCCGTCGGGCTCGATCATCGTCGCCAGGCGCTGCACGAGGCTGGTGAAGGTGTTCGCGTAGAGCCCGAAGCTGGCGGTGAGGTTCTGCGCCTTTTGTTGGCTCGCGGCGCTGTCGTAGATGCGCGGCGTGTCGTGGATGTAGCCGTGCCAGTTGTTCGCGGCGAAAGGGCTCGCGCCGGCGCCGAACTGGGTCGGGAAGATCGGGTCGTCGCCCTGCCAGAAGTAGAGGCTCATCACCCGGGTGACGTCGCAGGCGAAGCCCTGGACGATGTTCTCGATGATGTGCGGCATCAGCTGCCCGTCACGCTCGCCGCGGAGGTAGGGCGCTCCGCTCGCCGAGGTGTTCGATGGAACGTTCGTCTCCTGTGGGCGCACGCAGTAGTTCGGTGACGGGCCGCCCCCGCCCCCAGCCGTGCCGCCGCCGACCACGCCTCCGCCGGCAGCGCCTCCACCCGCCGAGCCGCCACCTGCAGCGCCTCCCCCCGCCGATCCGCCCGCGCGTCCGCCGGCTGATCCCCCGCCCGCCGACCCACCCGCGCGCCCACCAGCCGTTCCGCCCCCAGTCATGCCTCCGCTCGCGCCGCCGGCCGACATTCCACCACCCGACATTCCGCCGCTCGCGCCGCCTCCCGACACCCCGCCGCCTGCTGCGCCGCCGCCTGCCGCACCGCCCCCCAGGCCCTGCTCGAGATCGCGAATGTACTGGGCGTGCGCGTCGAGCTTCGCGCGATCGCTCGCGTTCACCCGGCCTCGGAGTGAGTTGAAGTTCTGGAGCACCCCGTCGAGCATGCTCTTTCGCTCCGCGGCGAGGCGTTGGCGCAGGTTGAGCCCGGTGAGGCGGCCGGTCGGAGTGCCCGGAGGCCCGAACAGCTCGGTGATCGCCTGCGCGGGATCGGGGTGCACCCACCAGGCGGGTGTGCCGTTGTTCCCGAAGAAGGCGCGGCTGTTGCCTGCGCGCCAGGTGGCGTCGGCGGCGGTGCCCATCATCACCATCGAGGCGGGCGCGGTCGAACCAACCGCCTTGAGGCGCTGGCCAGCGAAGTAGTCGAAGGAGGCCGCCGCGGGCGTTCCGCTCGTCGACCCGCTCGGCTTTCGGCAGGTGAGGAGCGCCTTCTGCGCCGGAAGGTGGTTGTCCTGGTCGGAGTAGAGGTGGCGCACCAGGTTGTCGATGCCGTCGACGGTGACGATCTCGTTCCGGATCGCCTGGAGCGGCGCGAGCATCGGCGAAGGAGCCCCCGCGAGCGGGAGCGCTCCAGCGGCCGCGGGCGACCACCAGTCGTTTCGACCCGACGGCCCCATCGTGCCGTCACCCATCAACCGGCCGTCCTGGTGGTAGACGATCAAGAGGCGCTTGGGCGCGCGGAAGGCCTGGGCGCGCGCACCACGCGGGAGAAAGGCCTCCAGCATGGGCAGCGCGAGGGCGGCCGAGCCGAGGCCCGTCACGAAGCGTCGGCGGTCGAAGCGGTTGCGGTCGTCGGTCATGGGTCCACTCGCCAGGTGAAGGCATCGGTCGCGGTCAGCGCGATCATCGCCGCGCTCAGATCTCCGCCGCTGTCGGCGAGCGCGTCGCCGATCGACTGCACGGCACAGGTGTCGGCGTCGGTCTCCGCGCGCGAGAAGGCGAAGCGGAAGAGCTGCTTCGAGCTGCACTCGGTGGCCTGCGGACGCTTGGCGAGCATCGTCGCCAATTCGTTCGAGCTCTCGAAGGCCACCGGCTCGTCGCCGACCCCGAGGAGCTCTCCGTGCGTGTCGATCGTTCGCCCCTGCGCGTCGCGATCTCTCCAGCGCCCGATCGAGTCGTAGTGCTCGAAGGCGAGCCCAGGCGGGTCGAGCGCCTTGTGGCAGCCCCCGCAGATCGCGTTGGACTCGATGCTCGCGGCCGTGTCGCGCGCCGTCGGGTTGGCAGGCTTGGGCAGGCTGTCGAACACCGAGAGCGCGTTGGCCGGCGGCGTCGAGAACTGCGTGCAGAGCACTCGCTTCTGGACCATTCGGCCGCGAAAGACGAAGGACGACTCGGCCGGGTGCGCGTTCGAGGCGAGCAGCAAGGGCTGGGTGAAGAGCCCGCTCGCCTTGGCGCGATCGAGCGAGATCTTCAGCCAGGCGCCCGGCGCAGGCGGCGTGACGCCGTAGGTCGGCGCGAGGTGCTCGTCGACGTAGAGATCGGTCGAGGAGAAGAGGGTCTCCATCGTGGCGTGCGAGCGCACCTGCGCCACCACGAAGCGATCGAACGAATCACCGAGCGCCTTCGCGTACTCGCCGGTGAAGGTGGGGAAGAGCGTCTGATCCTTGTCGGTCTCGATCAGCGCACGCGCCTGGGTCCACTCGCGGAAGTAGCGGGCGATCGCCGGGTCGGCCTTGGAGGACTCGAGGAGGCGGCGGGCCTGGGCGGCGAGCACCGGCGGATCGGTCAAGGTGCCCGACTCGGCGATGGCGAGGAGCTCGTCGTCTGGCACCGAGTCCCAGAAGAAGAAGGAGAGGCGGCTCGCGAGCTCGGGGCCGGTGAGCGCGCGGCCCGTGCCGGCGGCGTCTTCCACGACGTAGAGGAACTGCGGCGACTGCATGATGGTGGCGGTGACGATCGCGACCGCGTCGGTGAAGCTCGAGTCTCCGCCCATCGCCGAGGCGTAGACGGCCTGGAGCGCCGCCACTTCGTCCGTGGTGAGGGTGCGGCGGTAGGCGCGTCGCGCATAGGTGCGGAGGTAGGTCTCGAAGCACGCCTGGCCCGCGGTCGCGTTTCGCGAGCAGGGGAGCAGGTCGCCCATCACCCCGCCCACGCCGACCGCCACGTCATCGGCCGCGCGAATGAGCTGGGTCGCGCCCTGTTCACCGATCTCGTTCACCGACTCTTCGGTGGTGTAGCCAGTCGCCGAGGTGCCCACCGGGCCCGGCCACGAGGGGCTCGGCCGCACCCGGCCGTCGAAGATGTCGGTGATCGCTCGCTGGTACTGGGTGGTGGTGAGCCGGCGGAGCGTCGTCGCTGCGGCGTGCTTCGAGGTCGAGCAGTCGACGCGCCCCGGAACCGTCGGCGTGGGTGAGGTGGGCGTGACGGGAGCGGGAGTGACGAGACCGCCAGAGAGCGCGCCGTCACAGCTGAAGAGGGCAAGCAGGAGGACCCAGAGGCGCTTCATGCCCAGGAGACACCGCCCTCGGCTGATCGAGGACAAGTCGAGTGATTGCGCCTGTTTAGAGGCCTCCGTCGGCCAGGCAATAGCGCCCGTCGGAGAGCATCGAGGCTCCTCGCTCGAGCGCTCCAACGTCGGCGCGGGAGCCTCCGCCAGGCGGCACGGGAAGGGTGGGATCGGCCGAGTCGATCGCCGCGCTGCCGCTGCGGGGAACGAAGGTGCCGGGATCGAAGTCGACCGGCGCGATGCGATCGGTGCCTTGCACGCCGCCGTCGAGGTACGGCCGCAGCACGGTGGGATCGAAGACGTTGAAGTCTCCCGAGGCGGGCGCTCCGAGCGCGAGCACGTTGTTCGTCTCGGTGACGAGGTTGTCGTCGAAGCGCTGAGGGCTCATCAGGGAGACCTGGTTGTTGCTGATGCGCGCGAAGGTGTTCCGGCTCACTCGCACCGCGGCACCGCTGAGCAACGGCTTGTCGGGGAAGACGATCGCGATGTCGTGGAAGACGTTGAAGGCGACGAGGGCGGCGCTGGTGCCGAAGCGCAGGTGGTTGTCGCGGTTGAACGCGCCGGAGAAGTCGTTGCCTTCGATCCGCGCGTCGTTGCCGTCGATCACCATGCCGTCGCCGCGCACGAAGCGCACCCGGTTGCCACGGAACTCGAAGCCCGGGCCGTCGACGTCGGCCAGCCCGAGCCCGTTGCCCGACTCGAAGGTGCAGTTGCGAACGAGGCAAGACGTGCAGGTGTTGCCGCGGCCCAAGACGAGCTCGGTGGGGAAGACCGTCATCGTCGGCGAGGGAGAGGCGAAGCGGCAGCGATCGAAGACGAGCCTCAGCACGTTGGCGTCGAGGTTCACCGCGTCGCGGTTCTGCACGGCGAAGGTGACGTCGCGGATCACCGTGTACGAGGTGCGCGGGTTGAACTGGCCGGTGAAGATCGTGCCGCCGTCGGGGGCTCCGGAGATCAAGATCGGGCAGTCGCGCACGCCGGGGAGCTGGGGGAAGACCGGCGGCGCGGCCCAGGTGCCAGCCGCGAGGCGAATCTCGTCACCGGCGTTGAGGCCCTGCGCGGTCGTGATCGTCTTGCGCGCGGTGCCCGGCGTCCTCCCGTCGGCGGAGTCGTTCCCGTTCGGGTCGAGGTAGTAGACGTCACGCGGGCAGAGCGTCGCAGCGGGATCGACCTCGAGTGGGCAGCCAGCGTCTTCGGCCCCAGCGTCGGCGCCGCCATCGATGACCGTTCCTCCGCCTGCGTCTCCCACGCTTCCGTTCCGAACGCAGACGTCGTCGACGCAGCTGTAGCTCGGCAGGCACCTCGGCTCGGTCGCAGCGCAGCGCTTGCCGTCGGAGGCGACGTTGATCGAGCAGGCGAACGCCCACGTCGTGCAGAGGAAGAGCCAGCGCCTGAACATCGCCGGGAGCTTCTCCGATTCAGGGCGGCATCGCGAGGAAGCGCTGCTTTGCTGGGAGAGTGCCGATCATCGGCGTGCGATCGGGCCCGACCCACGGCCAGGCCTGGCCCGACGGCCAGAACGACGGCCTGCCGCTCAAATAGAGCGAGTCCGGGAGCGCCCGCGCGGTGATCGCCGAATCCCATCTCGTCGAGTTGCCGACGAAGTCGAAGTTGCCGTGGCGGAGCAGCGTCGTGACCGCGGGATCGGTCGAGGGGCTCGGTCCGAAGCTGCAGCCCTGGGTGTTCCAGCCCGAGCCGAGGAGGAAGACGTGACGCCGGCTGCAGGTGCCGTCGCTCGAGGACTGCTCGTACAGCGCGTTCGAGCCCGCCGTGCCCAGCACGTTGCCGACGACGTTCATCGAGTTCGAGCGCACGTCGAGCTGGATCGCCGCCACGTTGCCGGTGTCTCCCATGCGCTCGTGGAACTGCGCGCTCGAGCGGTTGCGGAAGAAGGTGAGAAAGCCCGCGTTGCCGTGCGTGGAGGACGCGCCGATGTGCGGCGCTTCGTTGCCTTCGACGAGCTCCATGTGCGGGTAGCTGCAGTGCACGTCGATGTTGAGCTCCTGCCACCCAGTCGTCGCCCAGGAGTCGTCGGCGTAGTTGTAGGCCACCACGTTGCCGCCGCCCGACGCGTTGAAGAGGATCGGCTTGTTCACCTGGCGCGCGATGTTGTTCTCGACGAGGCAGTCGGCCGACTGGAAGCGCAGCACGATGCCGTAGCAGCCCACGCCGTAGCCGTAGTTGCCGGAGTGGTGCGAGTAGTTGTCGCGAATCACCACGCGGTAGCCGCCGGAGACGACGATGTGCATGCCCGTCGGCGTGTCGGTCTCGACGTCCTTCACCCAGGAGTAGGCGACGTTCCACAGGTCGACGCCGGCGCCGTCGTACGGGTGGTTGCCGCCGGTGAGGCGCACGCCCTCGAGGCCGGCGTACCTGGTGATCGCCACTTGAGGCGCCGCGACTTGGGCTTGCAGTGACGCGCGGAAGGTCCAGTGGAGCGGAGAGGCCAGCGTGAGCGTGTTGCCGCTGATGGAGGCGATCTCGATTCGCTGGCCGATCGATCGATCGGGCGCTCGCTTGAAGTACGGGCAGTCGTAGGGCACCGCGGAGAGCACCGAGCCGTCGTCGACTTGATCGATCTGCACGATGTCGCCGGCGTGGAAGGTCGAGGCGTTCGAGACGATCACGGTCGTGCTGCCCTGGAGCGCGTCTTGGGTGACGTTCACGCCGGTGCCGAGGCTCGCGTTGCTCGTCGAGTTCACTCGCCCCATGCGGACGACGGTGCCCGCGGGACTTCGGGTGAGCGTCGTCGCGGGGTGACCGCCGTTCGTCGAGCCAGCCCCGCGCAAGACGACGCCCTTGGTGAGGGTGAGGGTCTGGCCGACGCGGAAGGTTCCAGCGGAGAGCTGCACGACTTGACCTTCGGGGCAGGCATCGATCGCCGCTTGAATCGCGGAGCCGGCGTTCATCGTTCCGTTGCCGTAGGTCGCGGCGTCGATGGTGGTGCAGACGGTGGTGCGCGAAGGGATTCCGCCGGGAATGCCGGGGTTCCAGGTCGTGCGCCGAGAGGAGGGGATGATTGCGTCGATGGTGCTGGAGCCTCCGGCCGAGCTGGATCCGCCTGCGGTTGCGTTCGTTCCACCCGCGACATTGCCGCCACCGGCCGAGTTCGAGCCACCCGCGGTGTTCCCACCTGCGTTCGTTCCACCCGCGTTGTTGCCGCCCGCTGAGTTCGTCCCGCCGGCCGAGTTCGAGCCGCCCGCGTTGTTGCCGCCCGCTGCGTTCGTTCCACCGGCCGAGTTGAAGCCGCCTGCCGTGTTCCCGCCGGCTGCGTTCGTTCCACCCGCGGTGTTGCCGCCCGCGGCGTTCGTCCCACCGGCGGTGTTGCCTCCACCTCCGAGGGTGTCACCGCCATCCATCATCTCGGCGGTGCCGTCGCAGCCCACCACCGCGAGCGCCGCAGCGAGCAGCCCCCAGTGCACGAGAGTGTTCACGCGACGGAGACACCGTCGACCGGCGTCGGAGGTCATCCTCAGCGAATTGGGGAGGTTGTCAGTCTCTGCGCGGAGCCTCGAGCCACCAGTTCATCCGTCCTCGAGGTCGTCGACGTTCGCGAACTCCTCCGTGCACCTGCTCGACGCGTCGCTCGCGTGCAGGGTGGTAGGCTCTGCGCGTGCTGCTTTTCTTGGTGCTCGCGGCCTCACCGCTCGCGGACGCAACTCGCCAATACGCCGACCTCGAGTACGAGGCGTGCGTCACCACGCTGGCGAGCACGAAGTCGATTCCCGCGAAGGACCGCGCGAGCGCCGAGCTGCTCCTCGGCCTCTGCCACTTCGCGCTCGGCCACGAAGCCAAGGCGCGAACGGCGATCGAGAGCTCGTACCGGCGCGATCCATCCGCGCGTCCACCGACCTCGGCCAGCCCGAAGGAGCTCGCGTTCATCGAGGCAGTGCGCGCCAACACCTCGACCGATCCGCAACGTCCGAAGCGAACGAACAAGCCGCCCGAACCCAAGATCGCGGAGCTCACCAAGCCGGTCGAGACCGGCACCAAGGACGAGACGGACGTTCCGAAGAACACCGAGCCCACGCCGCCGAAGCCCGAGACGAACGAGCCGCCGCCGCCTCCCATCGAGCCCGTCGCGCTCCTGCCACCCCCACCACCGCCTCCGTCCCTCACCGTGCCAGCCGAGCCCAAGGCCACCTGGCTTCCCTGGGTCACCGCAGGCGTCGCCGTCGCGGGAGCTGGAGCCGGGGCTGGCTTCGGCCTCAACGCGCGCGCGATCGAAACCAGAGCGAACGCCGAGCCGATCCAGCTCGAGTCGGCTCGTCTCGCGGCCGACGCCCAGTCGAACGCCACCGCCGCCAACGTCGCCTTCGTGGTCGCGGGCACCGCCGCGGTCGCCACGGTGATCACCTTCATCCTCACTCGGTAGTAGCGTCACGCCCGATGTCGCCCGCTGAGATCGCGAAGATGTACGCCCGGCTCGAGGGCCCGCTCGTGCGCAAGTGCCGCACGCTGCTCGACGATGACGACCGCGCGCGCGACGCAGCCCAGGAGGTCTTCCTCAAGCTGAGCCAGGCTGCCGACCAACTCCGTGATGAGGAGGCCGAACTGGCCTGGGCGCTCAAGGCCGCGCACAACCACTGCCTCAACGTGATCCGCTCCGACAAGCGCCGCGCCGCCCGCGAAGAAGACGGCGACGCCGAGCCGCACACCCAGTCTCCGGTCACCAACCGGCAGCTCGGCCGGAGCGTGCTCTCCCAGCTCTCAGCGACCTCTCGCGCGCTCGTCGTCGGCAGCCTCATCGAAGACGAAGAGCACGGCGCGCTCGCCTCGAAGCATGGGGTGTCGAAGAAGACCGTCGCGCGCAAGCTGCGCCGGGCCATCGACGAAGCCAGACAACTGCTCAAGCGGAAGGGTGGCCGGTGACGCAGTGTCCGTCGTGTGGTGGGCAACTCGGCGCCGATCACCGCTGCGGTCTCGACGCCTTCACCGTCCCGCTCGCGCGCTCACCCGAGGCCACCAGTCAGGCCGCGACCGAACCCGCGGCCGAGAACCCGCTCTCGGACGTCACGCGGCTCGCCGCCGATCCGCTCCTCCCCGATGTCCTCGGGGGCTGTCGACTCGACTTCGTCGTCGGCGCTGGAGGCATGGGCACCGTCTATCGCGCGCATGACGAGAAGCTGGGCACGCCGGTCGCGGTGAAGGTGATGAAGCGCGCCGCGCTCGACGATCCTCGGGCGATCGAACGCTCGCTTCGGGAGATCGCCGCCGCGAGTCGAGTCCATCACCCGGGCGTCAACCCGGTGCTCCAGCACGGCCAACTCGGCGACGGGCGGGTGTGGTTCGCCAGCCCGTTCCTCGAAGGGCGTGGGCTCGATGCGCTGCTGGTGCAGCACGGCCGGCTCTCGTGGGAGCTGGTGATTCCCGTGCTCGCCGACGTCGCGTCGACCCTCGCCGCCGCCCACGCCGCCGGAGTCGTTCACCGTGACGTCAAGCCGGGCAACGTCTTCCTGGCTCGAATGAGCGACGGCTCCGTCGCGGTGAAGGTGCTCGACTTCGGGCTCGCGCTCCTCGGAGACGCGGCCGAGGGCATTCCCCAGACGAGCGTGCACTCGGTCGCTGGCACCGCCGAGTTCGTCGCGCCCGAGCAGGCCCTCGGCCACTCCGTCGGAGCCCGCGCCGATCTCTACGCGCTGGGCATCACCGCCTTCCTCCTGCTCACCGGCCGGCCGCCGTTCCTCGACGCCACTGGCACCGCGGTGATGCGCCGGCACGTCTTCGAAGAGGCGCCCCTCGTGAGCTCCGAGGTGTCCGTTCCTCGTGCGCTCGATCGACTGATCGCGTCGTTGCTGGCCAAGCGCCCCGCCGATCGTCCCGAGACGGCCGCGGTCGTGCGCGAGGCACTCGACGGGTTTCGGTTCGTTCCTCCTCCCGGCGACGAGCTGCTCGAACTCCTCGCCCGCACGTGGGCTCGCTCGCACCCACCGACGCTCGGGTCCAAGCTGCGCGCCTGGCTCGCGAAGTGATCAGCCGTCCCAGGAGATCGAGACCGAGCCGGCCGCGCGTTCCCTCAGCTTCGAGGCGAACGCCGCCCAGCTCTCGGTGAGGTCGCCCTCGAAGCCGAGCCGGCCGGTGAACCGCACGTCGTCGAGCGCCTCGATCGCCGCGACGAAGCGTTCGGTGTCCAGGTCGAAGCGCGCGCCCGGGGGCAGGTTCGCCACGCCTTCCCAGAACTGCGCCCAGGTCGTCTGCACGAAGGCGTCGAGCCGATCGAACTCCCACTCCATCGCGTGGACGAAGTCCTCGAGCGAGACGAAGAGGGGCTGCTTCCGGCCGAACCGCAGTGACTCTTCCGTGCGACCCTCGCGGCTGAGCTGCTCGAGCGACGGCCATTGGCGCTGCGGCGTCACCGTGACCCGTGAGTGCCCGGTGGGCTCGGTCGCGCCGGCGTACTCCACCCGCGCGTTGGGGAAGGCCTCGAGCACCTGGCGGAGCCGGCCGCCCTCGTTGAAGCGGGCGTCGAGCCAGACCGAGGTCACCTTCGCTCGCCCCGCCTCGCTGAACCGATCGACGTCGAAGAGCTGGCAGCGCCCCAGCAGCTCGACGCGCTCGATCGGCGGAGCGCTCCGGAACACGTCGAGCAACCGCGCCCTGCCCGAGACGCGAAGGGTGCGCAGCGCCGGCAGTGACGAGTTGTAGAGGGCCACGCCCTCGTCGAGGACGGTGAGCGTCCGGAGCGTCGGGTGATGGAGGGTGGGGGCCTGAAAGTCCGAGTGCCGACCGACGGTGAGCGCTTCCAGGTTCGGCGCGCAGGCCCACAGCCGATCCCACCAGTCGTGGCGAGGGCGGTGAGACCAGAACCGGTCGAGCTCGAGCCGCCGCAGCCACGGGAGCGCTCGAGCCGTCAGCAGCTCGAACTGTCTGGGCCCGAGGTTGGCTGACTGAACCCGCAGCCCACTCAGCCAGTCGGCGACCGGCGAGCGCAGGAGCGCCTCGAGGTACGAATCGTTGGCGTTCTCGCTGAAGCGCGCGCCGCTGTCGTCGAACCGCCCGAACCTGAACCGCGACGGGTTCCAACGACGCCCCCCGAGAGAGGTGCCGCCCAGCCACGAAAAGAGCGCCTCGTTGCGTCGTTTGCTCAGCGCAGGCGAGCGCCCTTCTCGCTCGAGCTGCAGATCCATCGCGATCAGCTCGCCTCGCGAATCACCTGCGCTCTGCAGCAGGTCCGCGTACACCGCCCACGTCGCCGCCTCGGGCTGTCGCTGGAGCACGGCCTCGAGCTCGGCAGGAGTCACCTCGCCTTCATAGCGCTGACCCCGGCAGCGCGAGCGAGCTGCGCGCCCGAGTGGACGACCAGCGCACGTTCGAATCGACGCAGCGGTGTAATAGGCTCGGCCGGCTTCATGCGCATCGGCAACTACGAGGTCGTGCGGTCGCTGGCGACGGGTGGGATGGGCGAGGTGCTCCTGGCGCGGCAGTCGGGCCCGGGTGGCTTCGCGCGCGCGGTGGTGGTGAAGCGACTGCTGCCCCACCTCGCGAAGGAACCCGCCTTCGTGCAGATGTTCCTCAACGAGGCGCGGGTGGTCTCCAGGCTCTCGCACCCGAACGTCGCGCAGATCTACGAGCTGGGAGAGTCGGGCGACACGCTCTTCATCGCCATGGAGTTCGTCCATGGGCGCTCGCTCCAGCTGATCAACAAGACGCTCGCGGTGCGAGGCCGCGCGCTGGGCCCGCCGCTCGCGATGCGCATCGTCATCGAGACGCTCAAGGGCCTCGAGCACGCACACTCCCTGAGCATCGACGGCAAGCCCGCGCCGGTCGTCCACCGCGACATGAGCCCCGACAACATTCTCGTCGGGTTCAACGGCGCGGTGCGGGTGATCGACTTCGGCATCGCGCGCGCCGCCGACAGCATCTCGACGACGCGCACCGGGACCTTGAAGGGCAAGTTCTCGTACATGGCGCCCGAGCGGTTCGACGAGGCGCGCGCGAAGGAACTCGACGCCCGCATCGACGTCTTCGCGATGGGCGTGGTGGCCTACGAGTGTCTGGCGGGACAGCGGCCCTTTCGCGGGTCGAGCGACGCGGCGCTGGTGGGCGCGATCCTCAATGGCACCGCGCCGATCCTCCACGAGCTCGCTCCCGCGGTGGGCGCGCCGCTCTCGGCGATCGTGCACCGCGCGATCGCCAAGGACCCGGCCGAGCGGTTCGCGACCGCCGCGGACTTCAGGCACGCGCTCGAGGGCTGGCTCGACGCCTCGGGCACGAAGGTGGGCGAGCAGGACATCGCCGGGCTGATGCGGAGCTTGTTCGCCGACGAGGCCGATCTGAACCCGGCGACCACCATCGCCTCACTTCCTTCGATCGAGGTCGAGCTGCTCACCGAAGGCGGTGCAAAGCCGCGGCGCTGGCCCCTCGCGCTGGCCGGGCTCTCGGCGGCCGTCCTCGGCATCGGAGGCTGGTTCTTCTCGACGCGCGCGCCCGAGCAGCAGCCCGTCGCGGTCACCCCGGCTCCCGAGGCCCGGCCGCCGCCGGAGGTCGCTGTGCCCGCCGAGAAGCCAGTGGCCGTCGGCAAGCCGGGCAACGTGTCCTTCCGGGTCAAGCCGTGGGGCGAGATCTGGCTGGGGAACGAGAAGCTGGGCACCACGCCCAACGTGAAGGTGAGCCGCCCGCCCGGCCACTACACCTTCATCGTCAGACACCCGGACTATGCGCCGCGCGAGCTCACCGTGCAGGTGCTGCCGGAGAGCGAGCTCACCGTGAAGGTCGATCTCACCGCCCCCTGACGTCAGCCTTGGGCCGGCCCTCCGTCCCGACCCAGCGGAGCCGCCCAATGCCCGACTTGCACCAACCTTCGCCTTTGCGTTACCCGTCGACTCCTCTCGTGGACAGGAGCCGCTCCCTTCAGATGACGAAGTCCATGCACGTCGACCTGGCCGACAGCGAGCTGGCCCGCACCCTCGCGGGAACGCAGAACGAGAACCTGAAGCTGGTCGAGCGGCGGCTGGGCGTTCGGGTCGGGCAGCGCGGCACCGAGCTCCACCTCTCGGGTCCGGAGGCCGCGGTGTCGAGCGCGGTGAAGCTGCTCGAAGGCCTCGCCTCGGCGCTGAAGAACGGCCGTTCGGTCTATCGCGAAGACGTCGAGCAGGCGCTCAAGGCGATGGGGCAGGGCGGGGACGAGAACCTGCGCGCGCTCACCCTCTCGCCGATCCTCACCCAGAAGTCCGGCCGGCACGTCACCCCGCGCAGCCTCGCCCAGCAGAACTACGTCGAGCTCATTCGCACCCACGACGTGGTGTTCGGTCTCGGCCCGGCAGGCACGGGGAAGACCTACCTCGCGATGGCGATGGCGGTGCAGGCGCTGTCGGAGCGGAAGGTGAAGCGCATCGTGCTCGCCCGGCCGGCCGTCGAGGCCGGAGAGAAGTTGGGCTTCTTGCCTGGCGATCTCGCCGAGAAGGTGAACCCGTATCTCCGCCCGCTCTATGACGCGCTCCACGACATGATGGAGCCCGAGCGCGCCGCAGGCCTGCTCGAGCAAGGCGTCATCGAAGTCGCGCCGCTCGCCTTCATGCGCGGCCGAACCTTGAACGACTGCTTCGCGATCCTCGACGAGGCGCAGAACACGACCGTCGAGCAGATGAAGATGTTCCTCACTCGCATCGGCTACCACTCTCGAGCCGTCGTGACCGGCGACGTGACCCAGATCGACCTGCCCGCAGGCAAGCAGTCAGGCCTGGTGCACGCCCAACGAATCCTCCAGGGCGTCGAGGGGGTCTCCTTCGCCCACTTCACCGACGTCGACGTGGTGCGGCACCCGGTCGTCGCCGAGGTCATCAAGGCCTACGCGCGCGACGAAGTGCCTCGAACACCCTGAGGCGCTCCACCAGAACCGACAGGTGCGCCTGCCAACGCGGGTGCTCACTGGAGCGGAGACGCCGCCTCGCCCCAGTGGTCGATCGGCCTCGTTCGCTCCTGTAACCGGTTGATTTTGCATTCGCAGAGGATCGGGCACTCGCAATGCACAGAGTCACGCGCGCGGCGGTTCGTTCACGGAGGTTGCACATGCGCTCCTTGCTCCTCATCACAGTTGCTCTCTCGGCCTCGAGCGCTCCGATGGCGGCGAAGTCGAGCGCGAGCCACCCGAACGTGGTGACGATCTGCGCCGACGTCGACGGCTCGCTCCTCGGCCAGCTGCCCCTGACGATCGAGCTCGGCGGCGAGCCGGTGGTCTTCGGCGAGTGGACGATGCCCGACGAGCGCGCCTCGGAGCTGGTGGGCTTCGCGGCCTCGATTCCTTCCGACATCAGCTACACCGTGACCGCGGGCGACGAGTCGTTCCGCGGCGCCTCGCCCCGGTGGCTCAACCCCTTCGGCGTCGCCGGCCCACGCGTGCACGGCATCGACAAGATCACGTTCTGCCGAGCCACCCGCGGCTGAGCTCTACTGCAGGTCGACCGAGAGCTTGTACGCACCTTGCGTGCTGCTGAGCCCGTCCACCCAGAGGAAGTAGGTGCCGGCCGGGAGCGTGAGCGGGGCCACGCTGAGCGGCTGACCGAGCCCGTTCGATGACGCGCAGGAGCCGCTGACCTCGGTCGCCGTCGCGCAGCTCGAGCCGCGCTTCAAGTAGAGCAACGGCCAGTGCCCGACGCCGGGGACGATCGAGAGGCGCGCGGTGCGGGTGGCCGTCGTGGTGAACTGGAAGACCTGATCGACGCCTTGACCGCCGCACGACGCGGAGTCGTTGTCGACCTGCCCCTGGTTCGTTCCGTAGACCGTCGCCTTGCCGAAGCTCCCGTTGGAGAGGATGAGCGGATGGGGCGCGGTGCAGCTCGTCCCCAGCACGGCGGCGCCGGTTCGGGCGGTGACCTGGAACGCGCCGCGGTCGGTCGTGCCGACGCCGTCGACCATCAGGTAGTTGGTGCCAAAGGCGAGGCCGGTATCGGCAATCACCGTCACCGCGCTCCCGGGATCGGCGGCTCCGCAGGCGGTGGTGCTGGTGCCGATGCAGCTCGAGCGGACCGAGACGATCGGCCGCGAGAACGAGGCGGCTGGGCTCACCGTCGCCGCGAAGGGAACGCCGGTCGGAACGCTCACCGAGTAGACGACGTCGCGCCCGCCGACGCCTCCGCAGGTATGGGAGTAGTCGTCAGCAGCTCCGTTGGTGGAGGAGCTGTCGGTCGCCTGGCTGGCCGAGAACATGAGCGTCTTGGTGCGTGAACAGTCGTCGCCTTGGCTCAGCCCGATCTCCAAGGTGAAAGCGCCCGAGGTGCCGTCGCCGTCGACGACGAGAAAGTAGGTCCCAGGCTGCAGCGCGAGGCCGGTGACGGTGGTGGACGTCGAGGTCGCGCGGCCGCAGCCCATCGAGCCGAGGCAACTGGCGCCACGCAACTCGAGGACGGGCGTTCCCAGCCCCTGGCTCGTCACCGTCGCGCGAACCTTGGCCTCCTCGGTGAGTTGGAATTGGTAGACGAGGTCGGATCCCGAGAAGCCGCCGCAGGTCGCGCTCTCGTCGTTCTGTGCGCCCGAGGTGGTGCCAGTCACGAGAGCCACGTTGTCGACGAAGGTGAGGCGCTTCGGCGAGGCGCACGACTCGCCCGTTCCCCCGCTTCCGCCGGCTCCTCCGCCCGTGCCGCCCGGACGGCACAGGAAGTCCACTCCGCAGCGTCCCGAGCAGCAGTCGCCGTCGTCGAAACACACCGTCGTGCTGCAGGTGCTCGCCCCTCCTGCGTTCCCCCCCGCGACGGATCCACCGGCTCGCCCGCCCGCGGCGGCCCCTCCGCCGCTCGTTCCTCCTCCGGTCGCTCCACCTGCTGTCGCTCCACCCGCCGCCGCTCCACCCGCCGTCGTCCCGCCCGCTGCCGCTCCGCCCGCCGACGTCCCGCCCGCGGCCGCGCCGCCCGCCGCCGCACCGCCCGCCGCCGCTCCGCCCGCCGCCGCTCCGCCCGCCCCCGCGCCTCCCGCCACCGCGCCTCCCGCCGCCGCTCCACCCGCCGTCGTCCCGCCCGCCGCCGTCCCGCCCGCCGCCGCTCCTCCCGCAGTCGCGCCACCCGCAGTCGCGCCACCCGCCACGCCGCCAGAGGTCGGAAAGATGGGGCCGGTCGAGACGCAGTGGTGAAGGTCGCACCGCTGACCGAGCCCGCACTCCGAGTCGACGTTGCATTCCGGCGGAGGACTCGATTCAGGGGCGCAGGCCGCAAGGACGAGCGCGCTCGAGAGGATGAAGGACGAAGACGAACGAGTGGAGGTCGGGATCATGGGGGCCTGAATGTGGTGACTGTTGGGTCACGACATCAGCAAGCGGCGCGCCAAGAGGAGGGAAAGGTGTTCTTGGGGGTTGCGTCGTGCCGGACGTGCGGTGTCAGGTGACGACGGCTGACGGGTCGCGAGACATCACCGCGTTTGACCTGGGTAGCCGAGCGGCATACAAGCCGCCCGCCTTTGCCTGGGTTGGCTCTGGCTCACCTCGCCTGCACCCCTCCGCGGACGATGGTGAACGCCGTTCTCTTTGGAGTGGGTCGAAGCGAGAAGACGATGTCAGTGCAAGCAGAGAAGAAGCAGGAACTGGTGACCAAGTTCCGCGTCCACGAGAAGGACACGGGCTCTCCCGAGGTGCAGGTCGCGCTGCTGTCCGAGCGCATCAGCCACCTCACCGAGCACTTCAAGGGTCACAAGAACGATCACCACAGCCGGCGCGGCCTCCTCAAGCTGGTCGGTCAGCGGCGCCGTTTGCTCGACTACCTCAAGGACAAGAACCTCGATCGGTACAAGAAGCTGATCGACGGTCTCGGCATCCGAAAGTAAGCCGAAGCAAACGAAGGGCGTCGGGTTGTCCGGCGCCCTTCTTCGTTTCATCAACCGGAACTCCTCGCGGCCGCAGCATCGCTCGGTTGGTTTTCTGGTCGGACCCGCTGAACCTCGTTCTTCGGCGCGCGCGATCAGGGATCCAGACGAGACCGCCGGGAGCTCCACTCACCAACAGGAGCACCCATGCCCATCATCACCAAGAAGATCCAAATCGGCGACGCCGAGCTCATCCTCGAGACCGGCAAGCTCGCCAAGCAGGCCGATGGTTCGGCCACCGTTCGGTACGGCGACACCGTGCTGCTCGCCACCGCCGTCAGCTCGAAGGACAAGCGCGACGTCGACTTCCTGCCCCTCACCGTCGAGTACAAGGAGAACTTCTACTCGGCGGGCCGCATCCCCGGTGGGTACTTCCGCCGCGAGGGCAAGCTGACCGAGAAGGAGACCCTCACCAGCCGCATCGTCGATCGCTCGTGCCGCCCGCTCTTCCCCGACGGCTACCCGTACGACAGCCAGATCATCGTGAACGTGATCTCGGCCGACCGGAACAACGACCCCGACGTGCTCGCGCTCAACGGCGTCTCGGCGGCGCTCGCCTGCTCCGACATTCCCTTCGGCGGCCCGATCGCCTGCGTGCGCGTCGGCCGAATCGACGGCAAGTTCGTGCTCTTCCCGACCTACAAGCAGCGCGAGACGAGCGACTTCGATCTCGTCGTCTCCTGCTCGAAGGACGCGATCGTGATGGTCGAAGGCGGCGCCCTCGAGGTGACCGAGGCCGAGATGGTGCAGGCCCTCGACTTCGCCCACGACGCCTGCCGGAAGATCGTCGCGGTGATGGAGCAGATGCGCGCCGAGTCGGGGGCCACCACCCGTGAGTACGACAAGGCCGCCAAGCACGACGCCGCGATGAAGGAGAAGGCCAAGGCGATCACCTGGGACGGCATCAAGGCCGGCTACCAGATCAACGACAAGCTCGACCGCTACAGCGCGCTCAAGGCCGTCTCCAAGGGCCTCCAGGAGAAGTTCAAGGCCGAGCTCGGTGACGAGGCGTTCGCCAAGAACCTCGGCCAGATCAAGGCGATCTACGAAGAGCTCAAGTACGAGTACATGCGCGAGATGACGGTGTCGGGCGGCCGCATCGGTGGTCGCTCGCACGAAGAGGTGCGCCAGCTCGCGCTCGAGGTTGGAGTGCTCCCGCGAACCCACGGCTCGGCGATCTTCCAGCGTGGCGAGACCCAGGCGCTCGTCACGGCCACGATGGGCACCGCCGACTCCGAGCAGCGCATCGAGTACCTCTTGGGCGAGCAGGTGAAGCGCTTCATGCTCCACTACAACTTCCCGCCCTTCTCGGTGAACGAGACCAAGCCCCTGCGCGGCCCCGGCCGTCGCGAGATCGGTCACGGTGCCCTCGCCGAGCGCGCGCTGCGGGCCCTCGTCCCCAGCAAGGACGTGTTCCCCTACACGGTGCGCATCGTCTCCGACATCCTCGAGTCGAACGGCTCGTCGTCGATGGCCTCGGTCTGCGGTGGCGCCCTGGCGATGATGGACGCGGGCGTTCCCCTCAAGGCGCCGGCCGCCGGCATCGCGATGGGCCTGGTGAAGGAGGGTGACAAGGTCGCGATCCTCACCGACATCTTGGGCGACGAGGATCACCTGGGCGACATGGACTTCAAGGTCTGTGGCACGCGCAAGGGCATCACCGCCGTGCAGATGGACATCAAGATCACCGGCATCACCACCCAGCTGATGCTCCGCGCGATGGAGCAGGCTCGCCGTGGCCGCA
>JBPOIJ010000151.1:0-28467 GCA_052034585.1 Myxococcota bacterium | reverse complement strand
GCCACACCCGCCACGTTGCCCGGCCCCGCCCCGCCCGCGCGGTTGCCTCGGGCCGCGCGCCCCGCGCCTTGGCGCCCGGCCGAGCCACCCGCGTCGTTCCCACCCGCCGAGCCACCCGCGACGTTCCCACCCGCCGAGCCACCCGCCCTGCCACCCGCAGCACCTCCATCGCCTGGGTCGGGCATTCCGGGACAACCCGTGAACGAAAAAACGGCGACAAGGAGCGCGAGCAACTTGAGGGTGGGCATGAGGGCGTGAACAAAGCGCGACGAGCCAAAAGCGCAAGGGCCGCCGTGTGCGCTAAGCGCCGATTTCACCAAGGAATTCACGTTGACCGCGGAGACCTCGGTCCCTATACACCGGCGGCCCGCCTCCCTCGGGCAGAACGCCATTTCCCGCTTGGAGCTTCACCCCGTGAGCACCTTCGCGCTGGACCAGATTCAAGCCCACCTCGCAGACACCCTCGTCGAGCGTTTCGTCGATCGCCACGGCGACGCCTGGGGCGTGATCAAGCCGACCGAGATTCCGCAGGTGGCCCGCTTCCTCAAGGATCGGCTGGGCTTCAAGCTCTTCATCTCGATGGACGGCGTCGACCGGCTCCACCTCCCGCCCGAGGAGCAAGAGCCCCGCTTCGAGGTGCTCTACTTCCTGCGCAACGTCGAGCGGAACGAGCTCGCGCGGCTCAAGGTGCGAGTGAACGAGGGCGACGAGGTGCACTCGATTCGCTCGGTGTACCAGGGCGCCAACTGGGGCGAGCGCTTCGTGTGGGACTTCTACGGCGTGCCCTTCAAGGGCCACGGCGATCTGCGGCGAATGTTGACCTACGAGCAGTTCAAGGGTCACGCGCTCCGCAAGGACTACCCGCTGCGTGGGCGACAGAACCTCGTCCCCGAGCGCCCCCTCAAAGACATCTTCCGCGGCCCCGGCACCAACGGCGTCGCCGAGTAACCCTCCCTCAACGGACCAACACCCATGGCCTCCGCCGACGACCAGTACGATCCGACTCCGAGCGAAGACGAGCTCGAGGCGCACCTGCAGACCCGCAACATGGTGGTGAACCTGGGGCCGTCGCACCCGGCGACCCACGGCACCGTCCGGCTCCGCATCGAGCTCGACGGCGAGACGATCGTGAAGATGGACCCGGAGATCGGGTTCCTCCACCGCGGCTTCCAGAAGAGCTGCGAGAACGTCACCTGGACCCAGGTGATCCCCTACACCGATCGGCTCGACTACGTCGCCTCGCTCACCAACAACTTCGGCTACCTCTCGGCGGTCGAGGCGCTGATCGGCATCGAGATTCCCGAGCGGGCCAAGTACATCCGCGTCATCGGGGCGGAGCTGCACCGCATCGCGAGCCACCTCACCACCATCGCGGCGTCGGGCCTCGAGCTGGGCGGCTTCTCGGCGTTCCTCTACGCCATCGAGGGCCGGGAGCTGATCACCGACCGCGTCACCGAGCTCACCGGCGCGCGGCTCACCACCAACTACGGCCGCATCGGCGGAATGAACCGTGACCTGCCGGTCGGCTGGACCGAGAAGGTGCTCAAGTCGCTCGACAAGATCCTCGTGCACCTCGACGAGGCCGATCGACTGCTCACGCGCAACCGCATCTTCACCGACCGCATGCGCGGCACTGGGGTGATCACCAAGGACGACGCGCTCGACTTCGGCTTCACCGGGCCGTGCCTGCGCGCGAACGGGGTGAACTACGACGTGCGCAAGGCGAACCCGTACTGGGTCTACGACCGCCTCGACTTCGAGGTGCCGCTCGGCCACAACGGCGACAACTTCGATCGGTACTACCTGCGGGTGCTCGAGACCCACCAGTCGGTGAAGATGATCCGCCAGGCGATCCGCGACCTGCCGTCGGGGCCGGTGATCATCGACGACCCACGCATCGCGCTGCCGCCGAAGGAACAGGTCTACTCGACGATCGAAGGCGCCATCGCCCACTTCAAGCTGGTGATGGAAGGCGTGCCGGTGCCGGTCGGCGAGATCTACCACTGCACCGAGGCCGCGAACGGTGAGCTCGGCTGGTACCTGCGCTCCGACGGCTCGGGCCGGCCCTACAAGTGCCACGTGCGGGCGCCGGGCTTCCAGATCCTGAGCGCGCTGCCACGCATGTGCGAAGGCCGCATGCTGGCCGATCTGATTCCCACCTTCGACACCATCAACATGATCGGCGGGGAGGTCGAGCAGTGAGCGAGGACAAGAAGGTCGAAGCACCGAAGCCAGCGCCGCCGCCTGGGCCGCCGCCGCCGAAGAACCCGGGCATGGTGACGCTCACCGTCGACGGCAAAGAAGTCGTGGTGAAGCCGGGGACGAACCTCATCGAGGCCGCCAAGACGGTGGGCAGCGAGATCCCCTACTACTGCTACCACCCGCGCCTCACGATCGCCGCCAACTGCCGCATGTGCATGGTGGAGTCGTCGACCGCGCCCAAGCTCGTGCCTGCCTGCCAGACCGGCATCGTCGAAGGCATGGTGGTGAAGACCAACACCGACAAGGTGAAGGCCCAGCAACGCTCGGTGATGGAGTTCCTGCTCCTCAACCACCCGGTCGACTGCCCGATCTGCGATCAGGCCGGCGAGTGCAAGCTGCAGGACTACTACATGCGGTACGACTTCAAGGCCTCGCGGCTCGAGGGCTCGAAGATCCTCCGCAACAAGCGCAAGGTGCTCAACGAGCACGTGGTGATCGATCAGGAACGCTGCATCGTCTGCACCCGCTGCGTGCGCTTCATGGAAGAGGTCGCGAAGGCGCCCCAGCTCGGGGTCTTCGGCCGCGGCTCGCACGAGGTCGTCGACGTCGCCCCGCACTACGGGAAGCTCGAGTCGAACTACTCGGCGAACATCGTCGATCTCTGCCCGGTGGGCGCGCTGCTCAGCCGTGACTTCCGGTTCCGCGCCCGCGCCTGGTTCCTCTCGGCGGCGCCCAGCATCTGCACCGGCTGCTCGCGCGGCTGCAACGTCAACGTCGACTTCATGGGGCAGGACACCTACCGCTACCGGCCCCGCGAGAACGAGGCGATCAACAAGTCCTGGCTCTGCGACGAGGGCCGGCTCAGCTACAAGCTGCTGCACCACAACCGGGTGCTCCAGCCGCTGTCGGGCAAGGGCGCGAACACCAAAGAAGTGCACTACGCCGACGCGGTGAAGCAGCTCGCGAGCTCGCTCAAGGGCACCTCGGTGACGGTCGCGATCTCGCCCACCTTCTCGAACGAAGATCTCATGGGCGCCCTCGCCTTCGTGCGCGACGCGCTCCAGCTGAAGACGGTCTACGTGACGGGCCGGCCGAGCGGAAAGGCCGACGACTTCCTCGTCACCGCCGACAAGAACCCCAACCGCAAGGGCCTGGAGTGGATCGCCAAGGGCCTCGGCGTCGAGCTCAAGCCGTTCTCGGAGCTGACCGCGCAGCTCGATCAAGGCGCCGTCACCACCCTGCTCGCCTTCGGCGCCGACGTGCCCGAGGGCCAGGCCGAGTTCGTCAAGCGCCTGGCGAACGTGAAGCTCTTCGGCGTCGTCTGCACCACCGAGACGACCCTCACCACCGCGGCCGACGTCGTCATCGGCGCCTCGAGCCACGTGGAAGACGAGGGCAGCTTCACCCAGGAGGGCGGCCTCACCCAACGCGTGCGGCGTGCCTACCCACCCAAGGGCGAGTCCCTGCCGCTGTGGAAGTGCGCGGTCGATCTCGCCAAGGAGCTCGGCCTCGAGCTCAAGGTGACCTCGTCACGCGAGGTGTTCAAGACGTTCGCGCCCTCGGTGCCCGAGCTGAAGGACTACGCCTGGGACAAGAGCGCGCCGATGAACCAGAACCGGCCGGGGATCTCGACGATGGCGGCGAGCTCCGATGGCCGGCCGCCCGGCTGGCGGGAGCAGGGCGTTCCCAACCTCCGCGGCCTCACCGTTCCCACTGAGGGGCACTGACCATGCGTCTTGGACTCGTCTTCATTTCGGTCGCGCTGATCGTCGGAGTCTTCTTCACGATCATGGCGGTGGGCTACGCCGGCGGCGCGGTCGTCGAGGGCTACTTCTTCAAAGAGTTCCAGATCCACGGGGGCGGCCACCTCGTGCAGATCGCGCTCCTCATGTTGGTGTGCGTGATGGTGACGGCCACCCTCCTCACCCTCGCCGAGCGGAAGTGGTCGGGCTTCATGCAGGATCGCACCGGCCCCAACCGCGCCCGCATCGCGCTCCCCTTGATCAAGGACTCAGCGCTCGCCGGTCTGCCGCACATCGCGACCGACGTGGTGAAGATGCTCACCAAGGAAGCCTTCCGCCCGTCGACGGCGAACAAGTTCCTCTTCTGGCTGGCGCCGGTGCTCGCCTTCGCCCCCGCCTTCGCGCTCTTCGCGATCGTTCCTGCGGGCCCGACCCTCGACGTCACCTTCGGCGGCTACACCTCGAAGGTGGTGATGTCGCCGACCAACCCCGACGCGGGCCTGCTCTTCATGTTCGCGATCGCCTCGTTGGCGGTCTACGGCACTTCGCTCGCCGGCTGGTCGTCGAACAACAAGTTCGCGCTGCTCGGCGGCGTGCGCGCCTCGTCGCAGATGGTGAGCTACGAGGTCGCGCTCGGCCTCTCGCTCGTCGGCATGATGGCGGCCTTCTCGACGGTGCGGCTCGCAGGTGACGGCGGCCTCGCGGCCCGGCAGGCGGAGTACCTCTGGTCGTTCACCACCAGCGGCGGCTTCGACATCGGGCTGCCCAAGTGGGGCATCTTCCTCCAGCCCGCGGGCTTCATTCTCTTCTTCGCCGCGGCCTTCGCCGAGACCAAGCGGGCGCCGTTCGACTCCCCGGAAGGCGAGTCGGAGATCGTCGGCTACTTCCTCGAGTACTCGGGCATGCAGTTCGGCCTCTTCATGATCTCGGAGTTCGTCGAGGTGGTGGTGCTCGCCGGCGTGCTCGCCGCCATCTTCTTCGGAGGCTGGTCGCTCCCGTTCGGCAACGAGTGGCTGAACCACAACGAGTGGTTGCACGCGCACCCGATCGTGCTCGGCGCGATCTTCGGCACCGTCTTCTGGGTGAAGGTCGTGCTGCTCTGCTACCTCCAGCTCGCGATCCGGTGGACGTTCCCCCGCTTCCGCTACGATCAGATCCAGACCCTCGGCTGGAAGATCCTCCTCCCGCTCGGCCTGGTGAACCTCTTCGTCTCCGCCGCGCTGATCCTCTACGACCCGACGCTGCGCACCCTGGCGATCGTCGGCATGCTCGAGATCGTCGCGGTCGCGATGCTCACCCTCACCCCGCCCAGGCAGGTCCGGCTCGAGAGCGACAAGGCTCACGGCGGCGGCCACGACGATCACGGCCACGACGATCACGGCCATGGGCACGACGATCACGGCCACGCACCCGCTCCGGCGCTCGGCGCTGGCCACGGCGGACACTGAGATCCCACCATGGCGAACCTGACCCACGATCACGCGCACCACGCCGTCCAGGAAAAGCGCGAGCTCATCGAGAAGGACGTTCGCGAGCGCGCGTACCTCCCCGAGCTGCTCAAGGGCCTGGCGATCACCACCACGCACTTCCTCCGCAACCTCTTCGGCGAGCGGGACACCAACCCCGAGGTCGTCGACCGCACCGGGTTGTCGACGATCAGCACGATCCAGTACCCCGAGGAGAAGACGCCCTACCCTCCCGGCTACCGTGGCCTGCACCGGCTGGTGCCGCGCGAAGATGGAAAGCCGCGCTGCGTCGCCTGTTACATGTGCGCGACGATCTGCCCGGCCCAGTGCATCTACATCGAGGCCGACGAGTATGCGCCCGATGACGGCGCCGCCGAGTCGCGGGTGATCGAGAAGTTCCCCAAGCAGTTCGTGATCGACGAGCTGCGCTGCATCGTCTGCGGCCTCTGCGTGGATGCGTGCCCGAAGGACGCGATCCGGATGGACACGTACACGCACACCCCGAGCGAGTACACGCGCCAGGGCTTCGTCTACGACATCCCCAAGCTGCTGGTCGGCCCGGCGGTGAGCCACCCGTCCGATCCTTGGTACAAGCGCGGCAACTCCGAGGCGCCCGATCACCAGGAGATGGAGAAGCACACCCGGGTGGGCATGGGCGCTTCGCAGGCGAAGCTCCCCCACAACACGGTCGAGGTCGACACCTCGAAGCCCGTCGCGGTGACCAAGTTCCTCAAGTGATCGCGCGCCTGGCGATCGTCGTGGCGGTCGCCGGCTGTGCCGGGAAATCGAAGCAGCTCGATCTGCGACCCGAAGATCTCGCGGGCGAGCGCATCGTCCTCGCGCCGACGTTCGAGCTCTACCGCCTCGACGACTCGACGTGGATCCACACGACCTACAAGGAGCTGCCCGAGATCGGGCTCGTGCTCTCGAACGGCCTGATGCTGCGTGGCGATGGCGGCGTCGTGCTGATCGACACGCCCTGGACGCCCGAGGCGACCAGGCTCCTCACCGACTGGGTCGACACGCGCCTCGCCGTTCCCGTCACCGACGTGATCGTCACCCACGCGCACGACGATCGAATGGGGGGGCTGAAGGAGCTCGCTCCTTCGACTCGCGTGCATGCGCTCGGGCTGACCTCCGCGATCGCCGCCAAGGCGAAGCTGGAGTTCACCGCCGCGCCGATCGCCACGCCCCAGGCCGAGCTCACCCTCTCCGGCGAGCCGCTCGTCACCTTCTACCCGGGCGCGGGCCACTCGCCCGACAACCTCCTCGTGTGGGTTCCGCGGCACCAGGTGCTGTTCGGTGGCTGCTTCCTCCGGGCGACGATCGAAGACGACCTCGGGAACCTGGCGGACGCCGACGTGCCGGCCTGGGCCCAGTCGATTCGGCGAGCGGAGGCGTGGGCAGCGACCTTGGGCAACCCCGGAGCGCGAGTCATCGTGCTCCCGAGTCACGGCGAGCTCGGCGGGCTCCGAGTGCTGGAGCACACCCGGCAGCTCGTCGATCGAGTGGCTGCAAGACAGTGAGCGAGCCGAGCCGGCCCTTCCGCATCGGGATCGGCCTCGCCCTGGCGCTCGCGAGTCACGTGGTGGCGGAGCTCCTCTACCGCCTGCTCGCGTTCGAGGACGAGTCGGCCGCGATCCCTGGCTGGGCGACCCTGCTGATCCACTTCGGTGGCCGCGAGGCGGTGCGCGCCGTCTTCGTGCTCGCCGCCACGCTCTGGGCCTTCGTCGGAATGATCGAGCACGCTGACGAGGGCCGGCTGGTGATCGGCAGAGCGATCGGCCTGATCGGCGGTGCCGTCGTGGCGACGTTCGCCTGGTTCTGGTTCGCCGGTGGGCACCCCGTGCTCGGGAGCCTCGGGGCCCTCGCCGCGATCCCCGGAGTGCTCGGCCCGCCCCGCGCGCGGAAGAGGTGACGTCTTGCTCGCGAACCAGCGCGCCCATGCGACACTGAGGTTCGCGTGACGGAGCCGAAGCAACGCCCCTCTTGGCTGTGGGCCTTCACCAGCTGGCGGGTCGGCGCGGTGTCGCTGCTCTCGTTGACCTCCGGCCTTCCGCTGGGCCTCGTCTGGCTCTCGGTGCCGACGTGGTTGGCCGGCGTCGGTGTCGACATCAAGACGGTGGGCCTGCTCACCCTCGCGCAGGCGCCCTACTCCTTCAAGTTCGCCTGGGCGCCGCTCATGGATCGGGTGTGGCCGCCCTTTCTCGGGAGGAAGCGCGGGTGGATCTTGCTCACCCAGCTCGTCCTCGCCCTGCTCTTCGGTGGCCTCGCCTCGATCGCCACCTCACCGACGGTGGGCACGATCTCGGCGCTGTTGCTCGCCATCTCGTTCGCCTCCTCGACGCAAGACATCGCCATCGACGCGTACGCGGTGGAGGTGCTCCGGCAGGGAGAACAAGGTGCGGCAGCAGGCACGCGCACCGCCGTCTACCGAGGCGCGATGTGGATCTCCGGGAACCTCGTGCTCACCCTGGGGCCGCTCTGGGGCTGGGACGTCACCCTCTACGCCTTGGGAGCGCTCTTCGTGGCGCTCATTCCCGTCACCGTCTTCGCGCCCGAGCCAGACGCGCTGCCAGCGCCACCGACCTCGCTGCGAGCCGCGGTGTGGGAACCCTTCGTCGGCTTCCTCGCCCGCCCGCGCGCGCTCGAGATCGCCGCCTTCCTCTTTCTGTACAAGCTCGCCGACAACCTCGCGAGCGCGCTGGTGCGGCCGTTCCTCCAGCAGCACGGCTACGACGCCTGGGACGTGGGGGTCGGCAGCGGCACCGCCACGCTCGTCTCGGTCGCGCTGGGGACGATCATCGGAGGCTTCCTCACCGAGCGCATCTCGGTCACCAAGGCGCTGTGGATCTTCGGGATCATTCAAGGGCTCTCGAACGTGGGCTACGCGGCGGTCGCGGCGATGCCGGTCGATCGTCCGCTCCTCTATGCGGCGATCTCCCTCGAGAACTTCACTGGAGGCCTCGGCACGGCGGCGTTCTCGTTCCTCATGCTGAGGCTCACCGAGAAGCGCTTCTCTGCGACGCAGTACGCGCTGCTCTCGAGTCTGTTCGGCTTGGGTCGGACCCTCACCGGCCCGCCTTCGGGCGCCCTCGCCGATTCGCTCGGCTGGTCCTGGTTCTTTCTCCTCTCGATCCCCGCCGCAGTGCCTGGGCTGATCCTGCTCCATCGGTTCGCGCCCTGGACTGCGACGACCGTCTTCACCGTGCCAGCCGACGAGGTGAAGCCGGTGCCGCCCGGTCCGCCCTGGCCCACCCGCGCCCTGTGGGTCCGAGGGGCGCTCTTCGGGCTCGCAGGCACCTTCACTGGCGTTCAAGGCGCGGCGCTGCTGACCGCGCTCAAGGCGTACCGGGAGACGAAGGTGTTCGCCTTCTGGGAGGCCCTCGCGTCGACGGTGCAGCCCGCGAGTCCAGCCCAGGCGATCGACTTGCTGGGCGCGAGCCTCTTCGGAGTCCTCGTGGGGGTCGCGGTGGCGGCGACGATGGCTGCGCGAGGACGGCGAGTGTGAAGTCTCGCAAAAGCACCGACTCGGGGAAGCGGCGCCCCGGCTCAGTGGTTAGGGTCGAGCTATGACGTGGGTACGCATCGCCTTTGGCCTCGTCGCCATTCTGCTCTTCGGAGGCCTCAACCTCTTTCTCTTCCGCCGGTTGGTGATCGAGGTGACGACCAGCCCGTGGGTCAAGCGGGGGCTCAGTGGGGTGCTGGTGGCGACCTACGCGGCGGTGCCGCTCCTCCGCATGTGGGGGCGAAACGGCAACCCGCCGCCCACCGCCTCGCTCGTCGTCCTGGCCTTCTGGGGCCTCTTGCTCAACGTCCTGCTGGTCCTCGTCGGCTTCGAGCTGGTGCGGTGGTGGGTGCGACGCCGCGAGAAGAAGGTCGCCTCGCCCAGCGCCTCGAGTCCGGCGTCGCTCGGTGAGGCTGGCGGCGGCGCGCTCCCCGCGCTCTCGGTCGAGGAGCCCGAGCGGCGACGCTTCCTCGCGCGAGTCGGGGCGGCGACGGCGCTGAGCGTCGGTGGCGGGCTGACGACGTTCGGCATGTACCAGGCGCTCACCGCCCCAGAGACGAACGAGATCCCGATCAAGCTCCCGGGCCTCCCCAAGGCGCTCGAGGGCTTCACGATCGTTCAGCTGTCCGATCTCCACATCGGGCCGGTGCTCCAGGAGCGCTTCGTCGATCTGCTCGTCGAGCACGCGAACCACACCAAGGCCGATCTGGTGGCGATCACCGGCGATCTCGTCGACGGCTCGCCCGAGTCGCTCGGTGCGTTCGTCGCCAAGCTCCGCGGCCTCAAGTCGCGCCACGGCATCGCCTTCTGCTCCGGCAACCACGACTACTATTCGCGGTGGGAGCGCTGGGCGAAGCTCCTGCCCGACTTCGGCTTCACCGTGCTGCGAAACCGCTTCGTCACCATCGGTGATGCGGGCGCCTCGTTCGATCTGATCGGCGTCGAGGACTGGGGCATGGCGGGCGCCGGCGAGTACGATCTGGAAGCCGCGACGACAGGGCGAGATCCCGATCGGCCCTCGGTGCTGCTCGCCCACCAGCCGGCGAACCTCGAGGCGGTGAGCGCCAAGCACATCGGGCTGCAGCTCTCGGGGCACACCCATGGCGGCCAGCTCTTTCCGGGCACGCTCATCAGCTCGCTGCTCTGGCAGGAGCGCAGCACCGGGCTCTCCCGGCAGGGCAACACCTTGCTCTACACCTCGCGCGGGTGTGGCTTCGTGGGCCCGCCGATGCGCATCGGCGCGCCCCCCGAGATCGTCAAGCTCGTGCTCACCAGCGGCTGACCGACCGACTCACGCGCCAGGCCCGATCACTTCAGCTCGCCGGAGAGGGTGAAGGTGATGATGCAGCCGCGAATGCCGCCCA
The DNA here is from genome assembly GCA_052034585.1 of Myxococcota bacterium. GTDB lineage: Bacteria > Myxococcota > Myxococcia > Myxococcales > Myxococcaceae > Xiheimicrobium. The sequence goes on along the minus strand of JBPOIJ010000151.1, from coordinate 18,185 downwards.
TGTTGGGGCTCCGGCCGATCAGGCTCGTCTCGATCTGATCGCACTCGCCCGAAGGCGGCGTGGTGTCTTCCATGCCGAGCGCGTTGGTGACCTCGAGCTCGAAGGTGCTGCCTTGATCGCGCATCGTCCACGTCTCGAGCTGGCTGAGCTGACACTTGGAGTCTCGCTCGACGCCGGTGATGTCGCGCACCCGGAGCGCTTCCTTGATCGCGGGCCGCGTGAACACGAGCTCGGTGCCGGCCACGTCGAACACCACGCCCGTCGAGGAGTCGGTGCAGGTGGAGGGGTCGAGCGCCTTGCAGCTCTGGGTGCGCGCCTGCTTCGCGTCGGCGTTGGTCTTGTAGATGAGGAAGCTGTTCATGCCGATCGGCAGCGCCGAGACCGAGTCACGGAAGTCCTTCGCGTCCGAGCAGGCGCCCCACTGCAGCGTCGAGGTGTTCACCTTCCAGAAGTAGATCGAGTCGGGCTGGAGGGTCGTTCGCCCCTTCACCGGGGCGGGGCTCAGCGTGTTGGTGCACGCCGCGAGGGTGAGGAGCGCGAAGCAGGAGCCGAGGCGGATCATCGAGGCCGTTCTAGCACTCATCTCCCCTTCGATGCCGCAGGCGCCCTGCACGATCGTCAGGTGACGATGATGCCCTTGCCCTGCCGGAGGACCTCGATCTGATCGTTGATGAGCGAGACGACCGTCGAGGGCTCGTTGGGCTGGGTGCCGCCGTCGAGGATCAGATCGAGCCGGTTCCCCAGCGTCTCCTTGATGTCCTTGGCGTCGATGAGCACGTCGCCGTCCTGGTTCGTCGCCGAGGTGGTGACGATCGGCCGCCCGAGGAGCGAGGCGATCGCGAGCATGAGCGGCGCCTGAGGCACCCGAATGCCCACCTCACGCTGGCGGGTCTGCATCATGTCGGGCACCAGCTTCGTCGCGGTCAGCACGAAGGTGAACGGCCCGGGCGTGAGCTGCTTCATGGTGCGGTAGGCGAACTTCGAGACGATCGCGTACTTCGCGACGTCGGAGAGATCGGGGCAGAGAAAGGCGAGGGGCTTCTTGCGATCTCGCCCCTTGAGCCCGTACAGCCGATCGATCGCCTTGCGGGACGCGAGATCGCAGCCGATGCCGTAATAGGTGTCGGTCGGGTAGGCGATGAGGCCGCCGTCCTCGAGCACCTTCGCCGCCTTCTCCACCGCGCGCGGCTGAGGGTGCTGGGGGTCGACTTCCAAGATGGGTGCAACGGGCATGGCGGTTGGGCTCTAGCCGAAGTCCTCAGCCTTTGCAGGCCTTCCACTCCGGCTTGAACGCCTCGATGGTCGGGTCGTAGGTGAGCTCGATCTGGCAGGTGTCGCCCACCACCGTCGCCGACATCGAGCCTCCGAAGTCGGCGTTCACCACGAGCCGGTTCTTCCCCTTCGAGTCGAAGAGCGCGATCGACACGCGGGGCTGGCACGGGTCCTTGGCTGACTGCACTCGAACTGCGGCGGCGGTCGCCCCCTTGGGCGCAGCGAGCCAGGCCTCGTTCCGGATCGGCAGCTTCGGCGGCGCGCACAGCTTCGACGAGAGCCCTCCCGGCCACTTCCACTCGTCGATCAGCGTCGCGGCCTTGCACTGCCGGGTCAGCACCGGCGTCGCGTAGGTGAGGTGCTTCTTCACGTCGGCGAGGGTGTCCTTCTTGAAGAGCTTCGCTTCCACCTTGGGGTTCTGGCCGAGCCAGGCCTGGGTGCGCTCGAGCGCCATCAACGCGCCGCCGAGCGCGCGGGAAGTGGAGATCGCCTTGGTGGGGCACTTCTCGTCACCGTACGGGAGGAACGAGTCGAGCCCCTCGGGCGCACCGACCGCCGAGTCCTGGAGGATCTCGACCGAGAACTCGGCGAGCGGCGGTTGGAACGGCAGCGGGGTGGGCAGGCCACCAAGCGCGATCACGAGCAGCGACGTCATGCGCGCCTTCTGACCAGACTTCGCCGACCGGATCCACTGGCCAGCCCGGCGACGAAGGCCGCGGTGAGCTCGATCGCGCGCGCCTCGTGGCGCCCGAACGAATGCCCAGCGCCGTCGAGCACCTCGAGCCGCACTCGGCGGTTCTTCTCGATCAACGGGCGCAGCACCCGCAGCGGGCCCTTCTCGTCGACGCTCCCTTGGACGATCAAGACCGGCACCTTCGCCTCACGCAGCGCCCGCTCGTCGTCGGGGCGCCGGGTGCCAGGCGGCCGAATCGGAAAGCCGAGCAGCACCACGCCGTCCACCGGGTACGTCGCCGCGTACCTGAGCGCGACCCTGCCCCCGAAGGACCGCCCCACCAGGATCACCGAGCGCCTGCGAGGGACGGCGCGCCGAAGCTGGGCGAGCTCCCGTTCGAACCCAGGCGAAGGACGCCCACCCGGCAAGCCGGGAAACGCCGCCTCACCACCGATCGCGGCTGCCACCCGCACCAAGAGGGGTTGCCGCGGGTGCCCGTTGAAGCCGGGGAGCAGCACGACGACGGGCTTCATCCGAGCAGCTGCGCCAGCACGCCAGGCCCGCCCTTGAACGAGGTGAGGAACGCCTCGCGGAACTGCTTGAGCTCGTCCCAGCTCAGATCGATCGCCAGGCCGTGCGCCACCGGGTCGCGCAGCCGCTCCTTCGCGGTCTGAACGAAGTCGGCGAGCGAGTCGAGGAAGGCGTCGCCCAGGCCCACGCTCGAGAGAAACTCCTTGAAGGTCGCGAGGGGCAGCTCGTTTCGACGGGTCAGCGCTCGGGCGACCTCTCCGAGGCTGGGCGCCTTCGCGTCGAGCGAGCGATCGAAGGCCTCGGCGAACCGATCGAAGTACTCGACCCGCTTCCCCCGCCGTTCCCTCACCGAGGCCTTGAGGAACTCCGCGCGCCGCCCGGTGCGTTCGAGCCAGTCGTCGAAGCGCTGCACGAGGAGCACGAAGAGGCTGCGCTCCAAGGCACCCGAGAAGAGGACGGCCACCGCCGCCGCCGGGAGCTCGGAGTAGAGGCCCTGCTGGTACGTCTTCTCGGCCACCACCACCATTCGACGCAGCATCTCGGGGCATTTGCCGCCCGAGGCACCGAGGGCGCCGTCGACGATCTCCCGGGCCTTCTCGTCGGCGTCTCGTTCGCGCGCCTCGAGCTCTTCCCTCACCTTGCGCGCCTGTTCCTGCTTCGCGGTCTCGGCGTCGCGCTCGAAGGCCCGCGCCCTCGCCTCGGCGTCACGGGAGGCCGACTTGAGCCGCTCGAGCTCCTTCCGCATCGCCTCGAGCTCGCTCTCGCGCGCGATGAACCGGCGCTTGATCGCCTCGGCCTCCGACTTCGCAGCCGCGATGCGGGCCTCGGCGGACGACTTGAGCTCGTGCTTCCACGCCACGCGTTTGACGGACGACTCGCGGGCGAGCTTGGCCTCCTGATCGAACGGGTCGAGCTCCATCGCCCTCGCGAAGGAGGCGTCGGCCAGCTCGAAGTCGCCGCGCTCGGCCGCCAGGTGTCCGACCTCGCGCCACACCCGCGCGCCGGTCAGCTTGAACTCGGCCTCGGGGAGCGCCTTCGCGCGCTCGATCGCCGCCCGTGCGTCGTCGCTCTTCCCCATCAGCCGGAAGGCGCGACCCTGCCCCACCGCGAGCTCGTACTCGTACCCGGGAGGATGTTCGCCGATCGCCCGCGCCGCGAGCCCGAGCTGTTCGAGCGCCTCCGCCGGTCTGTTCCGCGCCAGCTGCACCTGCGCGAAGAGCAGTCGATCCTCCGGCGAGGCACCGGTGCCCACCCGCCCGATCAGCACGTCGGCCTGCGCTTCGTCTCCGCACAGCTGGGCCGCCAACGCCGCGTGCGGAAAGTTCGAGGGATCGAGCTGACCGTCACGTTCGAGGGCGCGAAACCGCTCCAGCGCTCCGCGCGCGTCACCCTGCACGAGCCGGCAATCGGCCTCGACCGCGCGCGCCGAAGCGCGGAGCAGCGCGTCCTTGGTGGTGGTGCCGACCTGCACCGCGATCGACTCCGCGCCCGCAGCGTCGCCCCGGTGGAGCTTCGCCATCGCCAGCACCAGCCGGGTGTCGTCACCCCCGCCCGTCAACAGCGCAGCGGCCAGGGCCTGCTCGGCTTCCGACAGCTGACCGATCCGCACGAGCCCAGCGGCGTAGTTGGTGAGGAAGATGGGGTCGCGCTTGAAGCTCTGGCGGGCACGCGCCATCAGCTCGACGCCGCGGCGAAACTCGTTGAGGTGCAAGAGCACCGTGCCCAGCCGAACCGTCAGCATGGGATCGTCACGGCGCCGCGCGAGCTGCTGCTCGAGGAAGTCCTTCGCCTCGGCCCGCCGCCCCATTCGCTCGAGCGCCTCGGCGTGGATCGAGGCGGCGTCGGAGGTGCCGAGCGGGTTCTGCTCGACGACCGGCGCCACGACGTCGAGCGCGCGCTGGAACGCGTTGGTGTCGATGAGGAGCCGGGCCTGCTCGAGCAGCGCCTGTGCCTTCCGCTTGTTCAACTTCCCCGCCACGGCCTCAGTGTACTCCCGTACCGAACTCGCAGAAACGAAGACGTCAGGGGGTCTCCTTCATGACCGAGTCGATCCCCGCGAGATCGTCACCCCCGATGAAGTCGACGCCAGCGGCCTTCGCCACCCGCCACCAGGCCTTGGTCTCGGGGCTCCCGTAGAGGCGAACCTGCCGGCCGAGCTGATGTGCGCCCGCCAAGAGGTTGTCGAGCTGCCGCTGCTGCGCCGCCGGGATCGTGCCCTCGCCGTTCCATTGCATGAAGGCGTAGTAGTTGAGCGCGTAGGCGCCCCACTTGTTGTCCGAGGGCGCGTCCATCGGCGAGTACGAGTTGCTGTCGCGAATGAAGGGCCGCGGGCTGGGCCGGCTCACCAACGCCTTCTTGCCCGCGTCGTCCCCGGTGAGGATCACCGTCACGGCCCGGCTCGTCGCCGGCTGATCGTCGGAGAACTCGGTGAGGATCGAGGTGTACTCGCCGAGCTGGCTGGCGATGAGCTCGAGCAGCTTCGAGTCGCCCTGCTTCAGATCGAGCCAGAGAAAGAAGGGGCGGCCGTTGGCGTTCACCCGCCCCTGCTGCTGAACGCGCTGCTTGAGCGGCTCCAGGTAGAGCGTCCTGAGCGAGCCCTTGAAGGGTGCGCCGTTGTGCGACACGCCGATGTCGTTGCCGTCGAGCCAGACGTCGGCTTCCACGCTCTCGAAGGACAGGTCGAGCGCGTCGAGCAGCGGCCGGGTGTGCTCGTAGTCGTTGTGCGCGTGCTTGAAGACCGAGAGGTTGGTGGTGCCGCTGTCGGCTCGCGGAACGTCAGGGAGCACGGGGGGACACCCCAGAAGCAGGACCGAGGCGAGGGGTACGAGGCGCACGGCCGGAAGAATGCCTGGTTTCATCGGGGCCTCCACCCTTCGTTGACGCAGCGCGGCCAGGGCGAACGCCGCAGACCTGTGTCGACCTGTAGCAGAAAATTTGAGGGGGCGATCCCGAGGCACTACACCTCTCGACTGCCCCTCCTCGTCTGGAGCATCCGTCATCATGGTCGACAGCACCGATTTCGCCGCCGCGATGTCCGAAGCCGAAGACATTGCCGCGACGGTCAATCAACGGCTCACCACCGCCCACGTCCTCCTCGCGATGTTCACCGTCGAGAACCGCGGCGCCCTGCTCCTCAAGGAGCGCAGCATCGACGAGGATCGGCTCCTCGAGCTGCTGACCCACGCGCCCAGCGAGCCCGACGGGCTGGTGAAGGAGCTGCGGGACAAGACGCGGGAGATCGCCACCAGCTGCGGTTCGGCCGAGGCGGACTGCCTGCACGCGGTGATCGCGATGACGCGGGTGCGGTGCTCGGCGCAGGATCTGCTGCACAAGACGGGGCTCGATCTCACCGCCCTGCGCAACACCGCCCTCTCCTACTTCACCTCGGGTCGAATGCCGCGGCGGCTCCTCCTCCAGCGCGAGCTGCCTCCTGGGGTTCCCCGCGCGCCGACCGGCCGGCCCGTCGGAGCGCCTCCGCTCGGCTTCGCACCACCCACTCGCACCGCCACCGTTCAGCCTCCACCGGCCGCGCCTCCCAGCAAGCCGCTCAGCGTTCGAGATCTCGTCGAGGACATCTCCGACGAGGAGATCGCCGAGCTCGAGGCGGTGCGCCTGGCCCCACCCGTGCCTGCGGCGCCGCTCGCGCCCACGAGCAAGCCCGCCGCGACCACCCCCAGCAAGGGCGGCCTCGATCCCCGCCAATTCCCGCTCCTCACCTCGCTCTCGAAGAACCTCACCGAGCTCGCGCGGCAGGGCCGCCTCGACCCGGTGGTGGGCCGCGCCAAGGAGATCGACGAGGTGATCGACGTCCTCGGCAAGCGCCGCACCAACAACCCCTGCCTCATCGGCGAACCAGGCGTGGGCAAGACCGCCGTCGTCGAGGGCGTCGCGCAGCAGCTCGCCACCCTGAAGGGCCCGCTCGGCGATCGCATCGTGCTCGAGCTCGACATGGGCACCCTCGTCGCCGGTACTCAGCTGCGCGGCTCGTTCTCGGAGCGCCTCAACGGCCTCAAGGACGAGGTGAAGAAGGCCGACGGCCGAGTGGTGGTCTTCATCGACGAGCTGCACACCCTGGTGGGCGCGGGCTCCACCGGCGAGGGACCGCAGGACGCCGCGAACGAGCTCAAGGCGGCGATGTCGCGTGGCGAGTTTCCCTGCATCGGCGCGACGACCCACGACGAGTTCCGCAAGCACATCGCCGCCGATCCCGCGCTCGAGCGACGCTTCACGCCCGTCGTCGTGAACGAGCCCTCGATCTCCGACACGGTGTACATCTTGAACGGGGTTGTCGGCCGGTACGAGCAACACCACCAGCTGTCCTACTCGGCGCACGCGCTCCAGGCGGCGGCGGCGCTCTCGGCGAAGTACGTCACCGACCGCTTCCTCCCCGACAAGGCGATCAGCGTGATCGATCTCGCCGGCTCGCGGGCCCGCCGTGAAGGCAAGAAGCTGGTCGAGCCCGCCGACATCGCGCGGGTGATCGCGAAGATCGCCCAGCTCCCCGAGGAGCGGCTCCTGCTCGACGACACCGCCCGGCTGCTCGAGCTCGAGCGTGATCTCGGGGCGCGAGTGATCGGCCACCACGACGTGATCGATCGCATCGCCAAGGTGATCCGCCGCAACTACGCCGGGTTCTCGTCGAAGCGCCCCATGGGCAGCTTCCTCTTCCTCGGGCCCACCGGCGTCGGGAAGACGGAGATGGCCCGCGGGCTCGCCGACGTGCTGTTCGGCAGCCGCGACGCGATGATTCGTCTCGACATGTCGGAGATGAGCGAGGGCCACGGCGTCTCGCGGTTGATCGGCTCGCCGGCTGGCTACGTCGGGTTCGGCGAGGGCGGTCAGCTCACCGAGCCGGTTCGCCGCAAGCCGTCTGCGGTGGTCGTGCTCGACGAGATCGACAAGGCGCACCGCGAGGTGCTCATGCTGCTCCTCCAGGTGCTCGAAGAAGGGCGCCTCACCGACGGCAAGGGCCGCCACGTCGACTTCTCGAACACGGTGGTGATCCTCACGACGAACCTGGGCGCCGAGGCCTTCTCGACGAAGGGCAAGGCGATGGGCTTCGGGGCGTCGGCCTCGGCGCTTCCCGACGAGCAGCAGGCCGCCGACGTCGCGCGCCGTGCGATCCCGCCCGAGCTGTGGAACCGCATCGACGAGCGCTGCGCGTTTCGGCCGCTCAGGGAGCTGGAGGTCGCCCAGATCGCCGAGCTGTTGCTCAGCGAGAGCAGCAAGCGGCTGTCGACCGAGAAGGGCATCACCTACCGGGCCGGAGACGGTGTCATCGATCACCTGCTCAAGTCGGGCGGCTTCGACCCGACGCTCGGCGCTCGGCCGATGCGCCAGACCGTGCAGCGGCTGGTCGAGGGCCCGCTCGCCGAGCGAATCCTGGCGGGCGACTTCGCCGAGGGCGACTCGGTGCGGGTCGAGCTGGCTGGCGGAGCGCTCCACTTCGTGCGGCACCAGGCGTGAGCCGAAGCAGGTCGGGCGCCCGACGGGGCGTCGAACCGAGAAGCAGGTGAGCCGCAGCTGGGAAGGAGGAGGGCGATGGCGAGGACCCGAGCACGCAAGAGCACGTCGGCGCCGCGCGTCGTGATCGTGGGCTTTGGCCGCGTCGGCGGAGCGATCGCGCGCGGGCTGAAGAAGGCCCGGTGGACGGTCGCGGTGCTCCCGCGCTCGCAGGACTCCGTTCGCCGCGCCGCGCTCGGAGGCTTCACCCTCGCCGATCACGATTCGCTCCGCGCCGCCGAGCTCTGTCTCCTCGCAGTGCCCGACGCGCAGGTCGCGAACGCCGCCGAGCTGGTGCTGGAGGACCTCGGCGCATCGACCGCCCTGGTGCACCTCTCGGGCGCGCTCACCTTGAGCGCCTTCGGGCCGATCGTCATCGAGGCCGGGCACCCGCTCGGCTCCTTCCACCCGCTCGCGGCGATCTCCGATCCCTCCGATCCGCTCGTCGGCCACACCGCAGCGCTGGCGGCGACCTCCCAGCCGCTGCTCGCCCGGCTCCAGCTCCTCGCCCAGACGCTCAAGATGGAGACCCTCGAGGTCCCCGAGACCGGGCGCGCCGCCTACCACGCAGGTGCGGTGCTCAGCGCCGGGCTGCTCGTGTCACTCGCCGATGGCGCGGTCGCTGCGCTCGAGCACGCCGGCCTCGATCGCGAGGCGTCACTCCACGCGCTGCTGCCCCTCATGCAGTCGGCGCTCAGGGGGCTCGCCGCGCGCGGCCTCTCGAAGGGCCTCACTGGCCCGGTGGTGCGTGGAGACGTGGCGGTGGTGCAGTCGCACCTCGACGCCCTGCCGCCGGAGCTCGGCAGCGTGTACCGGCTCCTCTCGCGGAGGAGCCTGGCGTTGGTGAAGGGCCGCCTCCCAGCCGAGACGACCCTCGCGCTTCAGCGAATCCTCGCCTGAGGCGAACCACTCACTTCTTGTGGGCGTAGGGGAACAGCTCGGTCTGCCGGAAGAAGTAGGCGACCTCGTTCTTCGCGTTCTCGAGGCTGTCCGAGCCGTGCACGGTGTTCGCGTCGATCGACTTGGCGAAGTCCGCCCGAATGGTGCCCGGCGCCGCCTTCTTCGGATCGGTCGCGCCCATCAGCTCGCGGTTCTTCGCGACGGCGTTCTCACCCTCGAGGCACATCAGCACGACCGGGCCCGACATCATGAAGGCCACCAGGTCCTTGAAGAACGGCCGATCCTTGTGCACGGCGTAGAAGCCCTCGGCCTCGCTCTTCGAGAGGTGCTGCAGCCGGAGGCCGACGGGGATCAAGCCCTGGTGCTCGAAGCGGGAGATGATCTTCCCGATCGCGCCCTTCTCGAGGGCGTCGGGCTTGAGGATCGACAGGGTTCGTTCGATGGCCATGGAGTTCTCCTGAAAAGGGTGCGCGCCGGGTACACCGCTCCCTTCCGCGACGCAACGAAGAACCGCGTCGCAGGCAGCTTGGCGCTCTCGGTCGGTGGGGCCTCGGCTCGCCCGCGCGGCGCGAGTTGCAGGCAGATCTGCCTGCAGGCAGAGTTGCCTGCAGAGTGGGGTTCTTCTAGGGTGCAGGCATGTTCGTCTCGAGCACACCCGCGACCGCCCAGGCCTTCTGGGATCGAGAGCCTCAGCTCGCGCAGCTCGAGGCGGCGGTGCGGCAGCTCGGCCGGGGCCGCCCGCGGTGGGTCGCCATCTTGGGCACGAGGAAGGTGGGGAAGACGAGCCTGATGCTCGAGCTGCAGCGCAGAGTCTCGTCACCCAAGCTGCGCTTCGTGGTGCTGGACTCGTTCGAGGAGCACCCGCTCAGCTTCGAGATCTTCAGGCGGCTGGCGCTGCGCACGCTCGACGCGTTCTTCGCCGAGGAACTGGGCGTGTCGGTGCAGGCGCTGAGCACCTCGGCGGCGGCGTACCGGGCGATCTGGGTCGAGTCGAAGCGCTGGGCGAAGCTCGACCGCGCGCTCCGCACCGACATCCTCGAGCTCGTCGATCGCAAGGCCGACGAGCGGCTCGCCGAGGTCGCGCTCGGGTTGGCCGATCGCCTGGCGACCGCGCTCGAGCTGCACTGCGTCGTCGCCTGGGACGAGTTTCAGGAGGTCGCTCGGCTCGACTCGAGCCGTTCGAGCGGGGTGCTGCCCCTGGCCCGAGCGCTGTGGCAGCGGCACCGGCGCACGGCCTACTTCGTCTCCGGGTCGGAGCGGGCGCTCCTGCGCCGGCTGGTGGAAGCCAGCGACTCACCCTTCTTTCAGCACTTCAGCCTGATGGAGCTCGGGCCGATGAGCGAGGACGACGCGACGAAGCTGCTGCTGCGGAACGCGCGCACCCCGCGCTCGTTTCCCGGCACGACGGCGCGGCGGCTCGCCCAGCTGCTGGGTGGGCACCCCTTCTATCTCCAGGTCGTCGGCGAAGAGCTCATGCAGGCCCCCTTCCCTCACGACGACGCCACGGTGCGAGCGGTGTTGGCCGAGGTGCTCTTCAGCCGCACCGGCCGGCTCTCGCTGTTCTTCGAGCAGGAGTTCCAGCGAGTGGTGGGGCAGGCCTCGACGTTGGCCGCGACGCTCGATGCCCTCGCCGACGGCCCGTGCCGCCCGACCGACGTCGCGGTTCGCCTCGGCGCCTCGACCGGCTCGGTGGCTCGCTACCTCGAGCGGGTGGGTGACGTCGCTCATCGCCGCGACGATGGGCTGTATCAGCTCACCGATCCCACCTTCGCGCTCTGGTTGCGGTGGCGCCGGCCCGGCGGCTCGATCGTGCCCATGTCGGTGATCGGAGACGAGGCCGAGTTGGCGGTCGCGCGCCGCCTCGCCGAGATGGGCTTCGAGCTCGTCTACCAGTCACGAGCCTCGCGTGGCGCCTTCGATCTCTTCGCCGTGCGCGCCGCCACGCTCTTGGGGGTGCAAGTGAAGCGCTCGCCCCTGCCCCTCTCGTGGGGTCGCGCCGCCTGGCAGCGCATGGAAGGCGACGCCGCGCGCTTCGGGTGGCAGTGGACGGTGGCCCAGGTCACGCCAACCCACGAGATCACCTTTCTCGACCCGACCAAGGCACGGCACGGCAAGCAGATCACCCTCGCCGAGACCGCCGCAGTGCCCAATCTCCTCAAGTGGCTCGCGCGCTGATCGCGGTCCCGAAGGCAACGGGCGCGCTCGCCGAACTTGCAGGCAACTCTGCCTGCAGGCACTTCTGCCTGCAACGAGCGACGACGTGGCGACGCTCAGGGGGTGCGCGACGTCGCGGGCGCGCTCGTCAACGCGAAGAAGATCACCCCGCCGCCATCGGGCAGCTCGGCTCGATAGACCCCGCGGGCGCCGAGGCTCACCACGATCGACCCGGCGATCGCCCAGGCAAACCCCTCGTCGCAGTGAAACGACGGCCGCCACAACGCCGAGAGGCCCTGCTGCATCACCTCTGGCGCGCAGATCTTCTGCACGCGCTCGACGATCGCCGGGCGGTCCTTCTCGTAGGCCCAGCCCCACGCCCACGTGAAGGCGTCGGTGAAGTACTGCCCGATCACCTGCGCCGGGGCCCACAGCGAGCCTCCCTGGGCCTGCTGCAGCTCGAGCAGCCCTGCGGCACCGTCGAACGAGAACCCCACCGTCCTCCGCAGCGTGGCTTCGAGCTCGAGCTGGAGGTGATGGAACGCGCGCTCACTGCCGTGGAGGAGCGCGAACAGCTCGTCGGTCATCAAGAGCGCGTCGAGCTGCTCGCGGGAGAGCCGGGTGAACCAGGCCTGCGTCCGATCGGCGCGCAGCAGCTTCCAGTCGGCGAACTCGGGCGTTCGCTGGACGAAGACGCTGCCCGGTTCCCAGGGCTGAGGCAGCGAGGCGGCGAGCTCGGTGACGCCCTCGGAGAGCCGCTGGGCCTCCGCGCGCGGATCGACGTGGAGCTCTGGCTTGGGCCGCGGGGCCGTCGTGCCGGTGCCACGGGTCTCGAGCTCGGCCAACATCAGCCCGCGAGGCGTCCGGGTGAACCGCAGCTCGACCGCGCTCCAGCCACCCGGAGCGAGCACCATCACGCTGTCATGCAACGACTGGATGAGCGGAGTGAGCGAAGCCACGCGCGCTCCTCTCGCAGAGTGCCTCCCCGGTTGTCACTGAATACCGAAGCGGCAGGTGCACATGCCCATGCCCGAGCAGGGCGCGAACGTCTGGTCGTAGCACCCGAGGCCAGCGCAGCAAGACTGGCCCCCGGCGGTGCACGCCTGGCCCTGGGCGACGCAGGTCGAGCTGGTGCAGGAGCCGGTCTGCTGGCCGGCGGGAATCGTGCACGTCGTTCCCGCACAGCAGTCGGTGTTCGAGCTGCAGACGCCGCCCAGCCCCTGGCACACCATCGCCGGGCCGCAGGTGCCGCCGTTGCAGTTCATCGAGCAGCACTCGGCCGAGAACTGGCACGAGGCCGCGTTGGCCTTGCAGAGCGTGCCTGCGTCGATCGTTCCTCCGTCGCCGCTGGTGCCTCCATCGCCAGCGGTACCGCCGTCTCCGCTCGGCGTGCCCGCATCGGGGGCAGGCGGGCGGCACACGTTGAGGATGCAGGCGAGCCCAGCGCAGCAGTCGGTCGAGCCGTTGCACCCACCACCGGCCTGAGTGCAGCTGAGCCCCTGGCAGCGGAGCACGCCTCCGTCTCCAGGCAGGCAGAGGTTGCCGTTGCAGCACTGATCGCGGAACTGACACACCGCGCCGGGAGCGATGCAGCACGGGGCCTGCCCGGTGAAGCCCGAGGGACACGCGCCGGCGTCGACGGCGGGGCCTCCGAAGCAGCGCGGAATGCCAGAGAGATCGAGCTTGCACGCTTCATCGCCGCCGCAGCAGTTCATCGAGGCGTTGATCATCTTGATGCCGCCGTCGGGGAGGTGCGCCTGGCCGCAGATGTTGCCCACGCCGTTGCAGGCGTTGCCGTTGTCGCAGCGGCCGGAACGACACTGCACCGTGCCGTTCGGGTTGACGCCACCGCCACAGCACTGATCCTCGTTGGAGCACCAGGTGCCCGTGAGGCGACACCCACCAGCGGGCAAGCAGACCGTCGCGCCCGTTCCAGGATCGAAGCAGGACCGCGAGCAGCAGTTCGAACCGCCAGTGCAGGGGTTGCCTTCCTGGAGGCACGCGCCACCGCCCATGCCGGTGATGAAGAGACACCGCCCCACCCCGCCGTCACCGCTCGCCGAGCAGCGCAGCCCGCAGCACTCGGCGTCGCTTCGGCAGATGTCGCCGTTGGGCTGACAGGAATACGCGCGCTGGCAGACCCCACCGCGGCAGAGCGTCGAGCAGCAGTCGCCGCCGGTGGTGCACGTGTCGCCCACGACCTTGCAGGTGCCTCCTGGGACTTGCTGGCAGGCGCCGTTGCACAAGCCAGTGCAGCAGTCGCCGGCGTTGACGCACGCGCCGCCGGTGGCCGTGCATTGAGCGCTCGAGCAGCGGTTGTTCGCGCAGCGCCCGGAGCAGCACTCGAGGCCAGTCGCGCACGCAACCCCGTCTTGGGAACAGAACATCGGGGCACGGCACAGGCCGTTCTCGCAGGTGCCGTTCGAGCAGCAGGTCGTCGTCCCCGCAGTGCAGGGTTGACCAGCGGCAGTACAGACGCCGCCGTCGGGAAGCAGGTTGCCGCCGCCAGTGCCCGAGCCGGCCGTTCCTCCCCCCGTGGCGCCGCCACCCGTGCCAGAGCCCGCCGTTCCACCGGCCGACGTGCCGCCGCCCGTCACCGATCCGCCAGCGGTCGAGGAGGAGCCGCCGGCGGTGCCGTCACCTCCGCCGGTGCCGCCGTCGTTGATCGGGGTCGTGGTTCCGCACTGACACGCGGAGAGCGCAAAGAAGCCGACGAGGAGGAGGCGTTTCATGGAGAGCTCCGCGGGAAGAACGCGCGACTCTAACGCTCCAACGTTGGCGTCGGAAGATTCCTCCAAGGCTGTGAGCAAGCGCCCACACCGGCCGACTCACGGACAGTCGACGGGCTTCACGTCCCACTCGCGGCGTGGGCCGCCAGTGCCATCGAGCACGACGTGGTAGGTCTGGCCCGCTGCCGGATCCCACCCTTGCCGAACGAGGGTCACCGCATTGAGCCGGCCGTAGCCGCCCTGCATGACGTCGACGCGAACCGAGAGGCTCATTCCGTCGGAGACCCTCGTGACGGTTGCCGTCGGCGTGTTCTGCGGAATGGCGCCGTGCGCCGACCAAGTCCACCGAGCGATCGAGGTCGGGGAAAAGCCAGCCGGAGGAAACGAGAACCAGGACGGGCTGGGCCCGGTGTTGCCGCCACCAAAGACCGCGGAGCACGAGGCCGACCCGTAGTTGTTGCCTCCTCGGTAGAAGCCGATGCCCACTCCGTCGAGCGGCGGGGAGAGGAACCAGCGCCGATGGCCGAAGGTGGTGTCGTTGCCGGAGTCGATCATCCACTGGTCGATGGCGTCTGGGGCGGAGCTGCTTCCCCACGCGATGTTGCTCGAGCCCGCGCCTTGTGCGCCCGCGGCGGTCCAGCAGGTCGCCGTCATCGGAGGGAAGTGCGCCTGCGCCCCCGCTGGATTCCAGGCGGACACGACGCTGCAGGCCTGGGCGATGACGTTCTGCGAGGGCTCGTCGCGCACCGGCCCCAAGCCGGCGAGCCACCGATGGAAGTTCAAGCGAGCCAGCGCATCGTCGATGGCCCCGCGCGCGAGCGTTCCTGGATCGCACATCGACGCACCCGCGGTGAAGTCTTGGCCGGTGACGCGGCTTCGTTGCCCTTCTGCGTACGCCGCACAGACCTGGGCCTGGGTGCGAAGCGAGGGCACTCCAGGATCGCCGGGCTCGCACGCGCCGCCGTCCGACACGAACCCCGGGCTGCACTCGCAACGCGTCGGGTTGAGAACGCACCGAGCGTTGGCGCTGCACCGAACCGCGGAACAGGGGTCGAGCGCGCCGCCACCGGTGCCCGCGCCACCCGCCGACCCTCCGCCCAGCACCAGCCCTCCAGCCGAGCCTCCTGCCGAACCGCCGCTCGTCGCTGCGCTGCCACCCGACCCACCTGCCGAGCTCGCTCCGCCGCCAGTCACTCCGCCACCACCTCCTGGGCCTGCGTCGACCGTGTCGTCGATCACCCCAGTCGCGAGCCCCGTACAGCCCGCTGCCAACAAGGACACCACCCACGTCGCGCGCATGGTCCCTCATCATCGAAAGTGACGGCCCACTGGTTTGCTTTTCTTGGTGCCTGGGAATCGACTGGCGCACCGATGGGACGTCGAGTGGAGCGATCGATGCCCAGAGCGATCGTGACGACGACGATCGGAAGGCCGAAAGAAGTGACCTGACCCAGATCAGGCACAGGACGGCTTGACCCTGAGCGCGACCTGCTCTGTGAAGCGGCCATGCTCCCCATCACCGACGTCGCCAAGCGCCTCGATCTCACCGCCGACGATCTGCTCCTCCAAGGCCCGCACCTCGCGAAGCTCTCGTGGAAGACGATGGCTCGCCTCAAGGAGCGTCCACCGCGCGGCAAGCTGGTGCTCGTCTCGGCCATGACGCCGACCAAGTACGGCGAAGGCAAGACGACGACGACGATCGGCCTGGTGCAGGGCCTCGTCCGCAAGGGCGCGAAGGTGATGGCGGCGCTCCGTGAGCCGTCGCTCGGGCCGGTCTTCGGCGCGAAGGGCGGCGGCACCGGCGGAGGCAAGGCCACCCTCGAGCCGAGCGCGCGCATCAACCTGCACTGCACCGGCGATCTCCACGCGATCACCGCGGCCAACAACCTGCTCGCGGCCCTCGTCGACAACGCGATCAACTTCGATCAGAAGCGCTTCAAGCAGGTCACCTGGAAGCGCTGCATCGACATGAACGATCGCTTCCTGCGCAACACGGTGATCGGGCTCGGCGGCACGGCGAATGGCGTCCCGCGCGAAGACGGCTTCGACATCACTGCGGCGTCCGAGATCATGGCGACGCTCTGCCTCTCCGACGGGGTCGCCGATCTCAAGAAGCGCCTCGCGCGGCTGATCGTCGGCATCGGAATGGACGGCAAGCCGATCACCGCGGGCGATCTCAACGCGCACGGCTCGATGGCGGCCCTCCTCGGCGACGCGCTGCTGCCCAACCTCGCTCAGACGACCGAAGGCGTGCCGGCGCTGGTGCACGGCGGCCCGTTCGCGAACATCGCCCATGGCTGCAACTCGGTGATGGCGACCCGCGCGGCGCTCTCCCTGGCCGACATCGTGGTGACCGAGGCGGGCTTCGCCTTCGATCTCGGCGGAGAGAAGTTCCTCGATCTCAAGTGCCGCATGTCGGGCCTGTGGCCGCACGCAGTGGTGCTGGTCGCGACCGCGCGCGCGCTCCGCTTCCACGGCGGCGATCAGCCCGGCTTGGGCGCGATCGAGAAGGGCTTCGCCAACGTCGCCCGGCACATTCGCTCGATCAAGAGCTTCGGGCTCACCCCGATCATCTCCCTCAACGTCTTCGCCCAGGACACCGAGGAAGAGCTCGCGCTGGTCGAGAAGCTGGTGAAGGCCGAGGGCGTCGCCGTCGCGCGCAACGAGGGCTACCTGAAGGGCGGTCAGGGCTCGGAGGCGATCGCCGCGCTCGTGCAGAAGGCGCTCGAAGGCCCGGCGCCGACGCCGAAGTTCACCTATTCGCTCGAGCATTCGTTCGAGGAGAAGGTGCGCGCCGTCGCGAAGACGATCTACGGCGCGAAGGACGTCGAGCTCAGCGCCGACGCGAAGAAGGACCTCGCCCGGCTCGAGGGCTGGGGCCTCGGTGGCTTGCCCGTCTGCATGGCGAAGACGCACCTGTCGTTCTCCGACGATCCCACCAAGCAAGGCGCGCCCGAGAACTTCGTCGTCACCGTCCGCAACGTTCGAGCATCGGCCGGCGCAGGGTTCCTCCTCGCGCTCACCGGCGAGATCCTCACCATGCCCGGGCTCCCGAAGGTGCCGGCGGCATACAACCTCGATCTCACCGAGAGCGGCGAAGTCACCGGCGTGCAGTGATCAGCGCCGATTGATCAGCCGTTTTCTTGCGGCTCCATCAGCCTGAGTCATCCTTGTAGGCCCCTGTAGGCCATTGGAGGACACACCTGATGGAACGCCGCACTCGCCGCTCGAACCGCATCCACGAAGCCCTCGACCTCTTCTTCGAGGCGCTCTGCCTCAAGCGAAACCTCACTGCAGCGGCGCTGACGACGGACGACGGGCTGCTCATCTCGGGCAAGACGAAGCGGTCGGTCGATCTCGAGGAGCTCGGGGCGCTCGGCTCGGCCTGCCCCAAGGCCAACGGTCCCTTCCGCGACGACACGCTCCACACCAGTCGCTTCGAGGTGAACGACGTGATGCTCTGCCTGACGACGCTCGGCGCGCCGGTGCGAGACGACGCCGCGGTGGGCTCGCTGATGCGCATCCTCGCCGCTTGACCTGAACACGTTTTCAGCCATCAACTGGCGACGTGAAGCCGACCCCCGTCGCCAATCCGCCCAACTCGTGGGCGTCGAGTGAAGTGGAGTACCTCGAGGACCTTCCGCTCGCGAAGGTGGAGGTCTTCGAGGACGCGAGCCAGACGATCGTCGCGAGCAACGACAGCCCCGATCTCGGCTTTCGCTTCAGCGTCAACCCCTACCGCGGCTGCAACCACGCCTGCGCCTACTGCTTCGCGCGCCCCTCACACGAGTACCTCTCCTTCGGCGCGGGCACCGACTTCGACACCAAGATCGTCGTGAAGCGCCGCGCCGGCGACCTCTTGCGCGCGACCTTCGAGCGCCCCTCGTGGAAGGGCGACCTGGTGATGTTCAGCGGAGTCACCGATTGTTTCCAGCCGCTCGAGGCCTCGCTCCGGCTCACCCGCGCCTGCCTCGAGGTCTGCGCCGAGTACAAGAACCCGGTCGCGATCGTCACCAAGGCGCCGCTCATCGAGCGAGACGTCGACGTGCTCCAGCAGCTCCAGCGCGACGCTTCGGTGCGAGTGGCGATCTCGATCCCGATTTGGGATCAGCCCCTGGCGCGCGCGATCGAGCCGGGAGTCGCCACGCCCAAACGACGGCTGCAGACGATCGAGACGTTGGCGAAGGCCGGAATTCCGGTCTCGGTGATGGTGGCGCCGATCATCCCTGGCGTCTCGGACGAGGGGATGGGCGAGGTGCTCGAGGCCGCGCGAGACGCAGGCGCGACGGGCGCAGGGTACGTGCTGCTCCGGCTGCCGGGCCACGTGAAGGAGGTGTTCGAGTCACGCATTCGCGCCGCCCTCCCTTTGCGCGCCGAGAAGATCCTCCATCGCGTTCGTGAGACCCGTGACGGCAAGCTCTACG
>JBPOIJ010000168.1:0-36499 GCA_052034585.1 Myxococcota bacterium | reverse complement strand
CAGCGCTGGTACTACCGCATCGGCCGGAAGGTCTGGTTCTTCGAGTGGGCGAGCTGGCTGTTCCGCGAGCGTCGGGTGAAGAACGGACCGACGCTCGAGGCGATGTGGGGCGCGAGCCAGGTGGCCGAGGAGCAGCCGAACGCGATCACCCGCCGCGCAGCGCCTGCCCTCGCGTCGTGACGGAGCTGTCGTCTCGCGCTACGAGGAGCCGGTGACTCGCTGGGCCTCGTGGAGCCTCGTGCTCGTCCTCTCCGGCTGCAACCTCGTTCGGGGCCCGCGGAGAGATCACGAGTGTCGCTCGACGCTCCGGCAGATCATGGCGCTCGAGTTCGCCTTCCAGTCGGAGCGCCAGCGGTACACGACCCATCCCCACGAGCTCGGCTTCGCGCCCGGCCCGGGCAACCGCTACCTCTATGTCTTCGATCGTGAAGGCGAGGTGACTCGGCGAGACGGCAAGCCCTCTCCGTCTCCGCAGGCGTCGGTCGGCTACGGGCCGGACACGGGCAAGCGCGAGGTGACGGTGGAAGAGCTCTTGCCCAAGCTGCCCAACGGTGTGCGCGGCGAGCTCGGCCTGCAGGGCACCTGCCCCGAGTGCCAGCTCATCGTCGCCTGTGTCGGCAACCTCGACGATGACGCCGACGTCGACATCTGGACCATCGCCACCTTCGATCGCCCAGGCGCCGCGAGGGGCACGCCGCTCCGAGTGGTGAGTGACCTCGACCCCGGGCAGTAGGTCTGCTCCCCGGCGCGGAGCCGGTCGTCGGAGCGCTTCGCGACCGTTCAGGAGCGAGCTCGACCTCCAGCTGGCTCACTCCGCGGCGTGGAGCACCACGTCGATCGTCTCGACGTTCTGCACACAGACCTCGTGCGCGGAGCTCGGCTCGCGGAGCGCGGTCAGAATCGGACCAAGCTGAGCGAGCGGTTTGATCCGATGCTTGGCGCTCAGCGTCTTCTCCGCTGCAGTGAGCGATTGAAGGAGCGTCTCGTGCCACTGCTCGCCCTCGCAGAATCGTTCGCGCAGGCGTTCTTGTCGCAGCACCGGCTTCTCCCGAACGGAACCAGGCTGGGCGCGAGCCTCGACTGGAGCGGCGGTGGGCGGGTTCTCGAGAGGAGCCGGCGTCACCGGGACGGGTCGCGCTGGTGCTCGGGCCACGACGGGTTCCGCGTCGGGTTCGCGCGGCGCGCTCGGAGCCTCGACGATCGCCGGCCCTTCTTCGGACGGCGGCGGGTCGGCGTGCATCGCCCACCACCCGAGCGCCGCGACGAGCAGCACCACCGTTGCGATGATCACCCCGCGCTTCATGCGCCAGGCCTCGGGAGGAGCCGTGCTGGGCTCTCGACGAGCGAGGTCGCGCCGGTCGCGGCACACCAGCTCTTCCACTCGGCGCGCGCGCCCTTCCACTCGAGCTGCTCGAGTGACTCCGCGAGCGGCACGTCGGTGCGGAGCGTCGCGAGCGTGCGGTAGAGCATCGCCGCGTCGCGTTCGGCCTCGAGGTTGCTGGCGAGCCGGTCGGCGCCGCGCACCTTCACCTTCCACTCCGAGGCGAGCCGCGGAATGTCCTCGAGGTGCGGGTACACCGCGAGCACCGCCGACGCGCCCTTCTCGCCGAAGCCGTCGATGCCGGGAATTCCATCGGCGGTGTCACCCACCAGCGCGAGAAAGTCGGGCACGCTCTTCGGCCCGAAGCCGCGTTCGGCGGTGATCGACGCCTCGGTGAACGTCCGCCGCCGCATGCGATCGATCTGCACGATGCGCTCGCCGGTGAGCACCTGGCCGAGGTCCTTGTCGGGCGTCATCACCCGCACCTGCGTCACTCGCGCATCCGCCGCGAAACGAACCGCCGCCGTGGCGAGCGCGTCGTCACACTCGAAGTCCTTCATCGACCAGACGGTGATGCCCAACGCCGCCACCGCGCGCTCGACGTCGTCGAACTGGGCGTACAGTGCCGGGTCGATGCCGGCGTCGGTCTTGTAGCCAGCGAACAGGTCGTTCCGAAACGAACGAATCGGGTTGTCGAAGGCGGCGGCGAGGTGGGTGACGGCCTCCGTCTTGTCGCCGAGGAGCCCGAGGAGCGACTGCACGACGCCGACGGTGGCCTTGAGATCCTTCCCCTCGGGCGAGGCGTGCGGTGGGCGCGGCGCATAGTGCGCGCGAAACAGCTCCCAGGTGCCGTCGACGAGGTGAACGCGCATCGATCAGGAGCGTGGCTTCGAGGACCGGTTGTACGAAGGCGCCGTCTTCTTTCCGTAGAAGAGCACGTGCGAGCTGCCGCCCGCCGGCCCGCGCGCCGTCACGCGCTTCACCTCGACCTCGAAGTGCAGCTTCTCGAGCGCCCGCTGGTAGTCCTCGTCGGGGCCCGCCGACCAGACGCCGAGCACACCGCCCAGCTTGAGCGCGCGATGACAGGCCGCGACGCCGCCGAGGCCATAGAGCCGCTTGTTGCTGGCGCGGGTGAGCGCCGACGGGCCGTTGTCGACGTCGAGGAGGATCAGGTCGTACGCCTTCGACGCTGCCTCGATGCGCTTGAGCACGTCGTCTTCCACGATGCGCACGCGCTCGTCTTCGAGCGGCTTGCCCGCGAGCTCGGCGAGGTGCGAGCGGTTCCACTCGACCAGCTGCTTGGAGAGCTCGACCACGATGACGCGGCTCGACTCCGGCACCCGGTCCAACACCGCGCGCACGGTGAAGCCCATGCCGAGCCCACCGATGAGCACGTCTCGTGGCTCCGCGACTCGCTCGAGTCCCCAGGCCGCGAGCGTCTCTTCGGAGGCGTGCGTTCGAGACGACATCAGCGTCTGACCGCCGACCCGCACCACCCACTCGTCACCGCGCCGGGCGAGCTGCAGCTCACCACCCTTGGGAATGGGCGCTCGGTCGATCACGATCCACGGCTGCATGGCGCCCCTGTACCTGAAGCGTGCTCCGTTCGCGCGCTTCGTGGCCAAAGCCGATTTGCCGCGGTCGTGGCTCGTTGAAGTCGCCGATCAGCCGCGCATCGGCATCGAACCACCCGGAATCGTTCCCAGTTCAGTTGGCGTGACGTTCGCATTTCATCTATTCTGTTGAGACTGCAACGCGCTCCCGTTCGCGCTGCTTCCGAGGGCCGACATGTTCGACTGGTTGCACACGCTCTTCTCGCGAGATCTGGCGATCGATCTCGGAACCGCCAACACGCTCATCTACGTGCGAGGCATCGGCATCGTCTCGAACGAGCCGTCGGTGGTCGCCGTGCAGCAAGACGCTCGCGGCGGCAAGAAGGTGCTCGCCGTCGGGAAGGAAGCGAAGGAAATGCTCGGGCGCACGCCGGGCAACATCGTCGCCATTCGCCCGATGAAGGACGGCGTCATCGCCGACTTCGAGATCACCGCGGCCATGCTGAAGTACTTCATCCAGCAGGCGCACCAGCGGAAGTTCAACGTGAAGCCGCGCATCGTCATCGGCATTCCGTCGGGCATCACCGAGGTCGAGCGGCGCGCGGTGCGTGAAGCGGCCGAGAACGCGGGCGCGCGCGAAGTGCACCTCATCGAGCAGCCGATGGCGGCGGCGATCGGCGCGGGCCTGCCGGTGACCGAGCCGTCGGGGAACATGATCGTCGACATCGGCGGCGGCACGACCGACGTGGCGGTCATCTCGCTCGCGGGCATCGTGTATTCGAAGTCGGTGCGCGTGGGCGGCGACAAGCTCGACGAGGCGATCATTCAGTACGTGAAGCGCAAGTACAACCTGCTCATCGGAGAGCGCACCGCCGAGTTGATCAAGATGGGCATCGGCACCGCGTACCCGACCGACGAAGCGATGACGATGGAGATCAAGGGCCGCGACCTCGTGGCCGGCGTTCCGCGCACGCTGTCGGTGACGAGCGACGAGATCCGCGACGCGTTGACCGAGCCGGTGAACGGCATCGTCGACGCGGTGAAGATGACGCTCGAGCGCACGCCACCCGAACTCGCCGGTGACATCGCCGATCGCGGCATCGTGCTCGCCGGTGGTGGGGCGCTGCTCAAGAACCTCGACACCCTGCTGCGCGAAGAGACCGGCTTGCCGGTGTTCCTCGCCGAGGATCCGCTGTCGAGCGTGGTGATGGGCGCGGGCAAGGCGCTCGAGTCGCTCGACATGCTGCGGGCGGTCGCCACGCCGAACTGAGATGGAGAGCGCCACTCCCGGGTGGGTGCTCTTTCTGCCGCTCATCCTCCTCGTCGGTGGGGTCGCGCTCTCGCGAAGCTACCTCGCGCGCCACCCGCCGCCCGACCGCGGCCTGTTCTGGACCGAACGCGCCCGCCGCGAGTTTCCAGTCGGTCAGGGAGCCATCACCTTCGCGCTCCTGTGGCAGTGGGTGACGCTGCTGTTCGTCACCCAACTCGTCCTGCGTGATTGGAGCACTCCAGCGCGCCTGGCTTGGGTCTTCGCCTCCGTCGGGTGTTGCAGGGCCATCGTTCCACTCGTGCAGCACCTGGGGCGTCGCCGTCTCCGCCCCGCGCTGCACCCGAGGTTCGATTGGCGGTTCTCCGTCGAGACCGCGCTGGCGACGGCGATCGTCGGCGTGCCGCACCCGTGGCGCTTCGTGTCTCTCGGCGTCGCGCTCGGCTACGTCGTCGCGTCCTGGGTCGGCCTCTTCATTCCAAGAAACGCGAGAGCGATGCTGCCGCCAGAGTCGATCGCGGCGATCGAGGCTTCGCTCGGGAGCGCCCTGGTCGACCGAATCGGAGTCCTCCGCTCACCGCACGCGAATGCGTGGTCGGTCGGCCGTCGCATCGCGCTCGGCTCCCAGCTCGTCGCGGAGCTGACCCCCGCCGAGCTCACGACCATCGTCGCCCACGAAATGAACCACGCCGCGCAGTGGGCCGTGCGGGTGAACGTGTTGCTGCTCGCGGTGCTCGAGTGGTGCGCCCTCACCCTGCTCGTGAGCCTTCAGCTCCCGTGGAACGCGTTGAGCGTCGCCGGGTGTGGCGTGCTCGCAGTCGTTCTCTTGCGCCGGTCGTCGAGGCACGACGGTGAGTTCCGCGCCGACGAGGTCGCCGACCGTGCGGGGTTGGCGCGGGCGCTCGAGAAGATCCACGAGTTCGAGTTGATCCCCGCGGTGTTCGGAGAACGAACGACGCACCCCTCGCTCGTCGATCGACTCCGGAAGCTGGGCCATGAGCCGGCGTGGGCGATTCCCCAAGCACCCGGCGGCGCGCCAGCCCACGAGGGACTGCTCGCGCTCGTGGGCCTGGTGGTGCTCACGATGGCGCTGGCGTCTCCGCGCTTTCCGACGCCGTGGTTCTGGCCCGCTCGAGCGCCAGCGCCGACGATCGAGCTTCGTCCCGTTCGCGAGGCGCTCGCCCGGCTCGAGTGCCAAGCCGCGAGGGCCGCGCTTCCTCCCGAGGCGCCGCCAGCCATTCGAGAACTCGTCTCGTCCTGCAACGTGGCCAAGGCGCCGGGGTGCGGCTCGCTCTTCGAAACGCCGGTCGACGTGCTCGGGGAAGAGGTGCAGATCCTCGCGCTCCAAGGTCAGTTCGTCGTGGAGGTCGACCGCGCGTGGATGCTCCGCCAGGGCCTCATCCCGCCTCCCGACACGGGCTCGAGCGAGACGACCCTGTTGAACTTCGACGGCAAGCTCGAGCTCGTGCGAGCCGATTCGAACGGCGTTTCCTGGGCGCTCGGTGATTCGCGGGGCGCCGTGCCGTGGCTGGCGATCCGTCGCATCACTGGCGGCGCTCGCTGTTGGGAGCGATGAAGCGGTCCATGCGTCGCCTGCCCGCCGAGTTCGAAGCGCTGCTGTCTCCACGTGGCCGAGCGGTGCTGAGCGGGAAGCTGCGCCTCACCTTGGGCTCCGAGCGCTTCCTCGCCGCGAACGACCTGCTCGACCGCCGGCGCGCCCTCGAGGTGACGACGCTCCTCGACCGCGCGCTCGCCGACCTCGTCACTCCGATGGAAGACCCGATTCCTCCGTGGACCATCACTGGCATGCAGCACGACTATGGTGAGCTGCTCCCGAAGACGGTGCGGGTGAAGACCGCGACCTTCTCGTCTCGCCGCTCGAAGGCCTCGCTGCGCGCGGGAGAGCTCGGCCTCCACGCGATGCTCGCCAGCGAGAGCTACTTCACCTTCGCGACTCGCCTCGCCGGCCGCGCGCTCCGACGTGGCTGGGGCACCCAGGTGCTCTGCTACTCGGCCGGCGACTACGCGGGCCCGCACAACGATCACCACCCGGAAGATCCAGCGGCGCGCGACGGCTACACCGACGTGCACCTCACCTTCTGCACGAGCGGGGTCGCGGAGCAGCTGCTCATCGCCGAGCGCGCTGGGCACTTCTCCGAGCAATGGAGCGTCGCCACCGTCGGCGGCGTCACCTGCTACCGGCTGCCGTTCTGGCACTACACCACCCCGCTCCTCGCGAAACGCGGCGCGTCGGCGCGGGCACGGCGCTGGGTCGTCTTGGGCACCTTCCTCGACCGCTGAACCGAGAGACCGAGGCGAGCGCTCGGCCGTGACGGCGCTCGGCGGTCAAAAACTTTCGGGGCGCGGTGCTACAGGCATGATCCACCCATGAGCTGGATCTCGACCGGAGTCGTGCGGAAGCGAACCCTGTGGGCGGTGCAGGTGGAGTCCTCGGACGGTGAGCAACGGGAGCTCAAGTACCGCAGCGAGGCGCAGGCCCGGTACTTCGCGGCGGTGCTCGCGCTCGGCCCGTCGCGGCTCCCGACGTCACCCAAGGTGCGGATCGCGAAGAAGCTGAGCGCCCTGCCGGTGACGACGGAGGAGGCGGTCGAGAGCCTCGGCGCCGAGCCCGAGCGCGCGGTCGACCGCTTCAGCTCTGAGCGATCGTCACCTTGATCATCTGCACCGGCGAGCGCGGCCGATCGTTTCCATCGGTGGGCGTCGTCTCGATGCGCTTGATGACGTCCTGGCCGGTGACGACCTTCCCGAAGACCGGGTGCTTCGACGGCCCAGGCGTGAACCAGTCGAGGTAGTGGTTGTGCACGGTGTTGATGAAGAACTGGCTGCCGCCGGAGTTCGGCTGGCCAGTGTTCGCCATCGAGAGCGTCATCGGCTCGTTCGAGAGCTTGGCGGTGAACTCGTCCTTGATGTCACCCCACGGCGGGCCGCCGGTGCCGGCGCGCGGGCTGTTCGGATCCTTCGAGTGCGGGCAGCCGAACTGCAACATGAAGCGGTTGATGACGCGGTGAAAATGCAGCCCGTCGTAGAAGCCGCTGGTGGCGAGCTTCACGAAGTTCTCCACGGTGTACGGCATCTGGTCTTGGAAGAGCTCGACGGTGAAGGTGCCGAGCGACGTCTCGCAGGTGGCGATGGGGTTGGGCATGGCGACGGCGTAGCACTCCCGAAGGTCTTTGGCCCACTGATCCGTGCTACGAGCTCGGCGAATGCGCGCGTGGGTCGCTGCCGTGGGTCTCCTCTCCTGCTCGCCTCCCGCCGCGGAGGCCCCGAGCGACCTCGACGGCAACCTGCGCTGGTTCTGGGCCAACTCGAAGGACGCGAAGGACGCGGAGGTCATCGAGGCGGCGCTCAAGCTCCAGGTCGCGGGCAAGGCCGACACGCTCACCACCGACAAGCCGGGCCGCGGCTTCATCTCCCGACTCAGCAAGGACGAGCTCGTCACCGTCGGCCTCCAGGACACGAACGATCCAGCCTCGGCGCGCGGGTTCTTCATCACCAACGTCTTCCCGTGCTCCCTCGACAAGCTGGACGCGATCGTGCGCGCGGTCGATCAGAAGGCGCAGTACCCGGAGGCCTACGACGACTACCAACGCAGCTACACCAGCGACGCCGATGCCTACGTGAACCGCACCGCGCCGACGCTCGCCTGGGACGTCAGCCTCACCGCGAAGCTCGTCACCGCGCCGTACACCTCGACCTTGAAGGGCGGCCTGCGCCGAGTGGTTCCGCTGAATGGCAAGCCGGCGTTCGGTCCGCTCCTCATCGCGCGCACCTGGCTGCCCGCGCCGGCGACGTTCAAGAACCCCGACCCGGCGACGAGCTTCAACCAGGACTACCAGATCGAGCTCTTCTGGGAGCGCGCGCCTGGCGAGGTCTTCCACGCGTACGGCATGTGGAGAGACCTCCGGCTCGGGCTCGGCTTCACCACCGAGGACAACGGCGTCGCGAACACCCTGATGAATGGGCTCATCGACTGGGACAAGAAGACGGTCGAGCTCTGCAAGAGGTAGTCAGCGAATCGCGAGCCGATCGGTCGACGAGAAGAACTGGAAGACGCCGAAGGAGAAGCCGACCTGGGGCTGGCCTCCACCCGTGACGGTGACGGCGACGTCGGCACGCACGCCCGTTCGCAACATCTTCGGCACCAGCAGGCGAACGCCACCGCCCATCGAGAGGGAAGCGCGGCTCTGGAGCTGCTCGGTCCGCGCGACGGCGCCATCGACGAACACGGCCGGCACCACCGCGAACCAGGTGGAGTCGAACGCGACCGCGCGAAGCTCGACGTTCCCGAGGACGAACTGCTCGGTGCGAATGCTCGAGTCATCGAAGCCGCGGAGGAGATCGAGCCCGCCCAGATAGAAGCGCTGCTCCGTCGGCGCTGGTGACGAGACGCCGGCCTGACCGCGGAGGGCGAGGTTGAACCGGTCTCCAATCGGGAAAAAGCCGAACGCCTCGGCGAAGGTCTGCACGTAGACGGGGTTCGACGAGTCGGAGGTGAAGCCGAAGGAGCTCCGCAGCTCGAGGGACGCGCCGCGCTCACGGAGTCGAATGGTGTCGACCCGGCCGACTCGCACCGACGCGTGAGCGACGACGCCTTGCATGTTCGTCGGGACCAGCGCGGTGCCGGCCAGCGGCGCCGAGTACTCGTCGCGAAACGCCTCGACGCGCAGGCCGAGCAGCGCCGCGTCTTCGACTTCCTTCAGCAGGTCGACGAGGCCTTGGAGCCGCCGCCGGGTGTACTCGGGCCGCGGGCGAAACAGCCACTCCACTTGTGCGAGGCCGACGAGGCGCTGGTTGAACAACCGTGGATCGCGGAACCAGAGCTGCCCGCCGTTGAACGCGAGGAAGCGCTCGTAGCGAAGGCCCCACTCGAGGAAGCGCCCGAGGAAGTTGTTGTCGTTCGCACCAAAGCGCACCCACGCGGCGCCGCCGCCGATGCCGAAGCTGAAGAGCGGGTTCAGCGAGAAGCGCTCCTCGAGAGTGACGACCGCGACCACGCCCTCCGGCCGCTGCTCGAGTGTGCCGTCGACTCGACTGAAGAGGCCACAGTTCCACAAGCGGGCGAGCCCGACGGTCCAGGCTTCGTGGGTGAGCACGCCCGGCAGCTGGAGTGCGAGCTCACGGCGAGCGACGAACTCCTTGGTGAAGGTGAGCCCGCGAAGCTCGAGCCGCGTCACCACGAGCGGGAGCGCTTCTTCCGAGAGCAGACTCGGCGAGTCCGACCCGGCGTCCAGCGCAGCGCCGCCATCGATCGACGCGAGGGCGAGGAGGGTGAGGGCGAGCACCGAGACGGTCTAGCCCCGAGTCTGCATGGGTGAAACGTGAACGGCTCACTTCACTGGGAGACAGGCGGTCGCCGGTCCAGCGGCGAACGAGAAGGTTCGGTCTGGCTCGATGACCCACGTCGCGCCCTCGTCGGCCTCACATGGCGCGCTGAACTCGTCTCGCCGAAATCGAACGAACAGCTGGTCGCCGTCGACCGCCCACTCCGTCGGCAAGCCGGTGAAGGCGAGGAACGGCTGATGACGCAGCCCAACCTCGGTCTTCTCGAGCCGGCCCAGCCCACCGCTCCCCATCATGTGCGCGAGGGAATGGAGCACGATGATCTCGGGGCCTCGACGGAGCACCGCGACCGGGTTGATGCCGCTCTGGTGACCCGAGAGGCTGCGCAGCTGCCCACTCGCGTCGAGGCCGAAGAGCTCTCCGCCGAACTCGCCGTGATCGGCTCCGAGCACGCACTGCTCGTCCACCATTCCGAGCGCGCGCAGGTCCTTCTTCTTCGCGACCTCGAGGCACGCGGCGTTCGGCGCCGGCACGTTCGAAGCCGTGGTCAGGGTGGCGGTTCGACGATCGGGGCCGAGCAGCGACGTTCCCTTCACGGTCCAGCGCATCGGCGCGCACGACTGCTTCGGGAGCTCCACCTTCGCGCGCACGAAGGCTGCCTTCGCTTCCCGTTGCATTCGTGCGGCGTCGCACCACGCCACCGTCGCGAGCGCCCTTCGTCGAGGCTCGTCGCTCGGAAACTTCACGGTGAGCCCTCGAATCACGCCCAGCCGCAGCGAGCCGTCGGCCCGCGCGAGGAATCGCACGACCAACGCACGAGCCCACTCTTCGTCACGCGTGGCGAGGAGCCCACCCAGCATGTGACCATTCGCAGGGTCCTGCGCCGCTCGCTCGATGACCGCGCGCGACTCGGCGCTCAGCGTCTCGAACGACTGGAGCATCAACGCGCCTTCGCCGACGCAGGAAGAGTCGTTCGTTGCCAACAGTCGCCGGGCCTCCTCCTCGGCACGAGCGAGCTTCGCCGCCGCCACGATTCGCCGAGCGAGCGCCATCGCCCGGGTGTCCTGCTTCTCGTCGAGCACCGTCGTGGCGAGCTCTCGAAACGCGGCCGCCTCTCTCCGTCCCTCGACGGCGGCGAGCACGTAGCCAGCCGGGCTCAGACACTCGTCGATCGTCACTCCGCACCCAGACGGTTTGCACCGAGGCGGAGGCGTTCTCGACAAAGGCGCCGCGGCGGTCTCGAGCTTCTCGATCTGCGCAGGCGTCAGCGCGTCGTTCCCGAGCGCGTCGAGCGCGGCCGAACGCTGCTCCCACGACACGCGCGGCGAGCCCAACACGTCGAGCGCCTGCCGCCGCGTGAAGGTCCGCGAATGGGAGGAGAGCTGCGTCGTCTGTTGCGCCAGCACTGCGAGCAGGAACCAGTGCATCGAGACCTCCGGTTCGCACCATCGCACGAACTCGCAGGAGCGGACTCCGAGAGGGGCGAACGGTCACGCACCGACCTCGACTGTCACCAGCCTTTCCATCGCGAGCGTGACGAATCGACTCAGTGGTGATTCCACGCCGCACCCAACCATCGAGCGCACGGCGACCAGGCCCTTGATCCATCAGCGCGCGCGGGTGGATCCACTCTTGCTCGTGCGCCGCGCGGGCCGGAGGTACGTGGGAGCGTCACGTGGTGATCCGTTCGGTGGTTCGTCTTGGAGTCGCGGCAGGCCTCGTTTCCGTCGCCGTGTGGAGTGTCGGGTGTGGCGTCACCACTCCGGCGAGCGGCTGTTCGGCGACCTGCGTGCCTCCGTTGGTCTGCGACAAGGTCACCGAGTCGTGCGTGAACTCGATGACCATGGTGACGGGGGGCGGCTCGGCAGCGGCGGGTGGCTTGGCCGGCAGTGGCGGCGGCGCGACGGCGGGTGGCCTGGCGACCAGCAACGGGCTGCCTTGCGCCGTCAACTCGCTGGTGCAGACCTCCTGCGCGAGCTGCCACCACGACAGTCCCTCGGGCGGCGCGACCTTTCCCCTCCTCCGCCGCTCCGACTTCACCGCGCCCTCGGCCGATCCAGCGATCACCATCGGCGAGCGCTGCTCGGTCCGCATGCACCAGAACCTGGGCGCGATGCCGCCTGCGCCGCTTCCTCCCGTCAACGCGACCGACCTCTCGGCCTTCGACGCGTGGCTCGCGGCGGGCATGCCCGAGAGCACCTGCACCGGCACCGGCGGCGGCTCGGCTGGCACGGGCGGCGGCTTCGTCACCAGCGGCGGCTCGAGCGGCACGGGCGGCGGCTTCGTCACCGGCGGCGGCTTCGCGACGAGCGGTGGATCCTCAGGGACCGGCGGCGGCACCTCGGGCAGCACCTACTGCACCGTCTGCTCGACCTCGACGGCGTGCGGCGCCGGCAACTTCTGTCTCGGCAGCGGCACGACGGGCTTCTGCGGCTCCGACTGCTCGGCTGGCCAGACCTGCCCCGCTGGCGCGTCGTGCGTGGGCGTTCGCAACAGCAGCGGCGTCACGGTGGGCCGCAACTGCTTCCCGACGTCGGGGACGTGCAGCGGCGGAACTGGCGGCGGCGCGGCGGGCGGCGGAACGGCGGGCGGACGAGCGGGCGGGAGCGCGGGCGGAGGCTCGGCGGGCACCTGCGCCACCAACCCCGACACCTGGGCGAACTACGCGCAGACCTTCTTCGCCACCAAGTGCGCGAGCTGCCACCACCACACCGGCCAGTTCACCACGCCCTCGCAAGTGCTCTCCTCGTCGCGGAGCCGCATCTCGAGCGGCAACATGCCGCAGTTCCCCACGACGCTGACCTCGGCGGAGCGCGCGCGCATCCTCTCTTGGTACGACTGCGGCAAGCGGCCCTGAGCGTCGACCTCGTCTCGCCCTCGGCTTCGTGAGAAGACGCGTTCCCAACGAAGGAGCGCGCGTGCGACGAACGATGGTGTCGGCGGAAGACGTCTCGGTGCACTTCGGAATCGAGGTCCGAGGCACCACGCTCGTCGAGACGCGCTACCGCAACGGGGTTCCACGGAACTTCGAGAAGCCGTGTGCCGACGCGCACGCCGTCACCACGGCCTTCGACAAGCGGGTTCGCACCAAGCTGAAGGAAGGCTTCGTTCACCGCGACCTCGAGGGTGGCCCGGGCGCGCTTTGCTTCGAGGCGTGGGCCGAGGGCGGTGGGGTCGGCGGCGTGCTCGATCTCTCCCCCGACGGAAAGTGGGTCATCGGCGCCTCGTTCAAGGGCCAGGCGACCGCGTGCTCGCTGCATCTGTGGAACGTGGAGACCGGCGCTGGACGCGAGGTGTTCCAGCGGTCGGACGGCAACCGCCAGTTCTTCCTCCACGCGGCCCGCTTCGACGCGCGCGCGGAGTCCGTCGTGTTCCAGCTCAACGACGACACCCTTCGCCTCGACCTCGCGAACGGAACGACCAAGACGCTCGCGAGCTATCGCGAGCGCCAGTCGTCGCACTTCAACCCGTGCGTCGTTCGCCCACTCGTGGATGCCGCGCATCGCCGCTGCGTCGTGTTCGACGCGAACGACGAAGTGAAGGTCGTCGAGCTGGAGACCGAGCGAGTGCTCTGCACCATCTCGGCGGCATCGCCGACGAGCGAATGTCGCGCCGCCGCGCTCTCGGTCGACGGCAAACGCTTGGCGCTCTACCGGCCGAGCCGCTTCGTCGTCTACGGCCACGCGGACGCGCGCGAAGACACCTCACGCACGGTGGAAGTCTACGAGGTCGACGGCGGGAAACGCCTCGCCTCGTTCGAAGCGTCGGCGAAGCTCCAGTCGCTCTGGTTCGGGCCCGGTGACTCGCTCTTCCTCCAATGGGACTACACGCAAGGTCCGGTCTCGGTCTCCTACGACGGCCAGGAGCACTGGCGGGTGCGAGACCCCTCTCGGAACGATCGGCTCGCGACGCTGCGTGATCTCGCCCTGAGTCCAGATCAGACCCGAGTCGCCATCGCCGCGGACGCGCTCAGCCTCGCGCGGCTCGATGGTCAGGCTCTGCCGGACTTTCAGCCGTTGCCGCAGTCGCCCCACATCGTGCAGCTCGTGCGCTTCTCTGCCGATGGAACGAGGCTCGCCAGCTGGAGCTCGGACGGCGTGATTCAAGTCCGCCGAGTCTGATCAGTCCCGCGACGCGGTTCGTCCACCTGCCTGCGCGGTCAGCTTCCGAGAGAACGACTGATCGACCTTGAGCAGCCACTCGCGGAACGCGGCGTACCGGTCCACCGAGATGCGCGCCTTCGAGATGATCATCTCACCGGTCACCTTGAGCTTGCCGTCCTTGGACGCGACCTCGATGGTGAGCGAGCCGAACTCACTCGCCTCGACGAGCTTGGGCGGCAGCTCTCCGGGCGTCCATCCAGGCGGCAGCGAATAGGTGTACTCGAACCGATTCGTCCACACGCCGGGGAAGGTCACGTCGCTCTGCCGCTCCGACAAGGGCGCCATCACCTGGGTGAACGCGCGGCTCGCGCCGAAGGGGAAGAAGCGCAGCAGCCCGCCGCCCGCCTCTGCATACCGAGGCACCGCCAGCTTGAACGTCATCGTCAGCGGCTGCTCGAGCTTGGTGGTGTCCGAGATGGTGAGCTCGCTCACGGTGACGCCGGGGAACGAGTTCGCCCACGTCTGCTCGAACGTCGCCTGCCGCGTCGCCTGCGTCTGGTACTGGCGGCGCAGCTCGGGCGCGGCCTGTCCAGTGCCCACCACGGTGCCCTTCGTCGTCGCGCTCCCGTCGGGCTTCAAGGCGATCTCCATCGCCACCGAGGTCACGTTGTCGGCAGGCGAGGCCTCGGGGGTCGTGAGGAAGCGGCTCTTTCCATCGGGCTCCACCACGAGCACGTTGGCGACGCGATCGGCCGAGGGCAGCTCCTTCGAGCCGTGAAAGTCGGCGGTGCCGTCGAGGTAGAGGTCGAGCGAGGGCACGTAGGCGATGGCGTGGTTGAAGGCGGCGAGGGACGCGGGCTCGGGCGGCAGGGTTCCCAGGTTTCGCATGCGCAGCAGCACCAGCCGCGCGTCGATGCCGGCGAGCTTCAGCATCGCGACGATGAGCGAGGCCTTGTCCTTACAGTCACCGAAGCGCCGCGCGAGGATGCGATCGACCCGATACGGCTTGTACCCGTGAATACCGAACTCGAGCGCCACGTAGCGGGTGTTCGTCACCACGAAGCCGTAGATGGCCGCCACCACGTCGGCCGGCTTCTTCCGATCGACGTTCTTCAGCACCGTGTTCACCGTCTTCTGGAGCTCGTCGTTCGTCGTCAACTGATCCCGCACGAGCCCCCACCAGTACCGGCCGACCGCGTCCCAGCTCTGGTAGGTCGAGACGTGGAGCGGAGTCGCGATCTCCGCCCAGCCTGGCATCTGCGGCTCGGGCACCACCTTCTTCACGTCGTTGGCTTCGAAGCGGTAGAGGGTGCGATCGCCCTTCGTCTCCTGCTTGGTGGAGACCCACTTCGGCAGGCTCGACGCGTTCCAGGCGAGCGGGCGGCTCTGCGGCATGTCGACGAGGTAGCGGTAGCGCTTCTTCGGCACGGTGGACTGCACCGCATCGACGTCGCCCCAGTAGTCCGAGAGCAGGTTTTCGAGCGAGGTGTCTTCGGTTCGCCACTGCACCTCGAGGACGTCGCCTGGCGCGAGCGCGGGGAAGGTCAGCACCCGGGCGCGCGCGTCGTAATACATGCCAGTCCACGGCTCGTTGATGTTGCGCTCTCCGTCGCCGAAGGACTCGACCACGCTGCCGTCGGGCTTGGTCACGCGGGCCTTGAGCACTCGCACTTCTTGGCGGTCGGGTGAGTAGGTGATGGGCAGCTGGCGGAAGGCGTCGACGCCGCGCTGGGTGAAGACCTTCACCGCGAGCTGCTGGAAGCGCGAGGAGAGCCCGCTCTGCTGGACCTTCACCGCGGTCACCTCGGCGATGGTGACCGCGTCTTCGTTCTTGATTCCGTTCACCTCGTTCAGCAGCGGGGCGACGGCGATGGCGTGGGGCGTGGCGCCGTCGAGCTCTTCACCGCGCAGCGTGCGCACCATCTCCTTGAGCGCCGGGTTCTGCGGGCGGAGCCTCAGCGAGGTGTTGAACGCCGCGAGCGCCGCGTCCTTCTCGCCGACGTGGAGCAGCGCCCGACCCTCGCGTTCGTAGACGTCGTGTTCGTCGGGAGAGAGCGCCTTCGCCTGCTCGAAGAGTGAGCGCGCCTCGCTGGTCCGTCCATTCGCGGCTTGGAGCTCGGCGAGCCGCAACACGGTGGAGACATCGGAGGGATCGAGCGCCAGCGCCTTCTTGTATTGGTCGATCGCCTCGTCGACCTTGCCCAAGTCCGCGAGCATCGAGGCGAGCGATCGGCGGCTGCCGAGATCGTCGAAGCGAAGCGACAACGCCATGCGCGCGCGAGAAATGGCCTCGTCGACGCGATCGGCCCTTCGAGAGGCGGCGACGGCTTCTCGCGCGACCGAGGGCACCACGTGGAGCCGGGTGAAGGCCTGCTCGATGACGAGCGAGGCGGCGACCCGATCTCCCAACGCCTCGAGCGCCTTCGCCTTCACCACCCACGCCGCGGCGAAGTCGGGCTTCTCCTCGACCAAGGGGCGCGCGATGGCGAGGGCGGTGGCGGGGTGCTCCATGGCGAGCTCGTGCTGGGCGAGGCCGAGGCGGGCGAGCTGGTTCTTTGGGTCGACGCCGAGCGCGCGCTCCAGATAGGTGCGGCGGTGGTTCGCGTCATCGAGCTGCAGCTGCGCGGCGATCAGCTGCACCGCGACGTCTTGCGGCTTCGCGTCGGCGGCCTTCTCGGCCTCGAGCATCGGCGTGCGCTCCTTCTCTTCCCACGCGCGCGTCCAACTGAGAATCACCGCGGCGTCCGCACGCAGCTCGGCGTCGGTCGGCGCAGCGTTCACCCTCGCGAGGATGGACTCGGTCAAGGTGGGCAGCCGTTGCGGTGATGGCGCGCTCCCTCGCTCGAGCGGCGGCACCGAGTCAGGCAACGCCACGGCGAAGCTGCCTGGCACGCCCTCGGGCTTCTCGGCGCGAAAGGCGAAGCCGTAGTTTCCCTTTTCCTGACACACCTTGAGCAGCACCCGGTTGAAGCCCTTGCGGAGGTTCACCTGCACGCGGTGCTGATCAGGCCGGAGCGCGTTGTAGCGATCGCTCGAGGCGACCTTCACCCCGTTCACGAAGAGCCGGAACCCGCCCGAGGTGCCGAGCGAAATCGTCGCCTTCATCTCCTGGGTCGCCTGGAGCCAGCTGAGCGCGTAGCCCACCGCCTCGCTCGACGGCCGCAGCGGCACCGAGAGATCGACCGTTCCATCGAGGCTCTTCGCGGCGGGCTTGCGCCAGGAGACCTCGTGGCCATTCGCGGGGTAGCTCGCCTTCAGGTCGGTGGCGGACTCGGGGCCGAAGTCGGTGTCGCAGCCGCCCTTCCCTTCGTTGTCGAAGGAGCCGACGACGTACCAGTCCTGCACGAAGCCCAGGTCGCGAACGATGTCTTGAGAACGAACGGTGCGGCCGCGGGCACGCTCGAGATCGACGAGGAGCAGCCGCGCGAGCACCCGCACGTTGGGATCGGTCGTGCGCCGGGCCGCGATGAGGAAGTAGGGCTCGGCGAGCAGGTTGAGATCGTCGACCTCGTCCATGAGCGCATGGAGCCGGAGCAGCGCCGCCGCCCCACGCGGTTCGTTGGCGCGTTGCTGAGCCAGCTTCCCGAGCGCTTCGGCCTCGTCGGTGATGGGGCTGTCGAGCCGTCCCAAGAGGAGCAGCGGAACCAAGGCGAGCGAGAGCATCGGCCCCTTCGTAGCGCGCGCTCCGACACGCGTCTCCATCTGCGCACCCACGGAAAGGCTGGCGCTGCACCGCAAAACTCTTCAGACTTGCTCAGCACCTGGGGGGAACGCAGTTCCGTCGTCCTTGGATGATTCCGTCCGGCTCGCATGAGTTCCTTCCGTCTCACCAAGCGCCTCAACAGCGGCTCGATGCTCACCGACGCGTGGGCAGGCAGCACCGTCACCGGCCGACCGGTCGTGGTGAACGTGCGCAAGGAGCCGTGGAACAAGGCGAGTGACTTCGGCGCGCGCTACGGCCCCATCGCGCGAGGCTGGCAGGGCCTGCGACAGCCGGGCGTCGTTGGGCTCGTCGAAGCGGGTGAAGGCAACGGCACCGTCTGGGTGGTGGAGGACTTCGTCGAGGGCGAGACGCTTCGCCTCGTGCTCACCCACACGCTCAAGGAGAAGACGCCGCTCTCAGTGAAGGAGTCGGCGGCCATCGGCGTGCAGCTCGTGCGCGGCCTCTTGGCGCTCTCGAAGGTGATTCCGCCGCTCCACCACGGCGACGTCTGCGCGACGAACATCGTGGTCGCCGTCGACGGAGACGTGCGCCTCAGCAAGGTGGGCGTCGCCTCGTGTCAGGCGGCCGACCCTGCGCTCGGGCCAGCGCGTGCCGAGATGTTCACCCTCGCGCCCGAAGAGCTCTCGGCGCCCAGCGGCTCCGCGTCAGACGTCTTCCGCCTCGGCCTCGTGCTGCTCGAGTGTCTCAGCTCGCGAGCCGTCTTCGCCGGCGCCACCTTCGCCGAGGTGAAGACGCGCGTTGAGAAGTACCCCGGCCTCAACGCCAAGCAGCTGGCGACCTTCGGCGGCCTCGGCGAGCTCGTCGCCGCGACGCTCATGAAGGACCCCGCGCAGCGACCCTCGCTCGCGGAGGTGGAAACGCAGCTCTCCAAGCTCGTCGGCGACGAAGACCCGCACCGCCTCGTCGCCCCCATCCTCGGCCGCCTCTTCAAGGACCGCCCGGTGATGCTCAAGGGCCTCGACGGCTCGGGCGAGAACCTCATCCTCACTCCGCTGTCCTCCTCGTCGACCGCGCACACCGCCATCAGCGGCACCACGCTCCCGCAGGTCGGAGCCACCAACGCCGACGGCTCGGTCACCCTCGCGAAGATGGGCACCAAGCGGATGACGAATGAAGAGATGGCGACCGTTCGTCAGGCCGAAGCCATCGAGGCCGCCCGGCAGAGCGCCGCCGACTGGGCCGCGCGTCACGCCAACGACGAAGGCAACCCGCGCGACTTCGCCTTGGGCCAACAGCTCATCGAGAAGCAGCGGCTCACCGTCGCCGAGGCGGACCAGGCGCTCCAGCAGGCGCAGATGTTCAACTCGTCCTTCTTCTCCGCCCTCCAGTTCTTCAACTTGATGGACGAAGACGAGGCGCTCCCGCTCGCGGCCGACCTCCTGCGCCAGCGCTGCCTCACCGGCCCGCAGTTGCTCGAGCAGAACATCGGCCCGGCGAACGCCTCGCTCCTCCCGCGCCACGTCGCCGACGAGTTCCACGTGCTGCCGGTGCGCGCCGAGGGTGGCGGCTTGGTGCTCGCCGTCGTCGACCCGGGGAACGTCGGCGTCATCGACTCGGTCAAGCGCATGGCGAAGCTCCGCTCGGTGCTGGCGATTCGCGCGACCGAGCGCACCATCACCGAGGGCCTGCTCCGGGTGTACGAGGGAAAGACGAGCCCGCCCGAGTGGCTCCAGCAGCGCCGCAAGCTGACGGCCCTCGACCCATCGGCGCTCCCGGAGTTCCGCTTGCCGATGGCCTCGCCGCCCGCGAGCTTGGACGGCATCGAGTTCGCGTTGCCGCCGCCGCCGCTGTCGCCGACTCGTGCGCCACCGGTGCTGCCGCCGCTGCCCGACATCGAGTTCCGGCTGGGTGACAGCCCCGAGCCGCCGACCGACGTCTCTCCGCTGCCGCCCTCGCTCGCCCAAGCCCAGGCGCTCCCGCCGTTGCCGAGCGCGCCTGCGCCCGCCCGAGCGCCGATGAGCTCTCCGCCGATGCAGCGGCCGCTCCCTGCCGCTCCACCCCAACCTCAGCCAGCGCCGCCGCCCTCGGGCCCCAACGTGCTCGACGTGCTCTCGCGGCTGTTCGACGCGGTGCTCTCCCTCGTTCCCACCCGAGGCCCCGAAGGCGCGCAGATGGTGGCCTTCGTGCGGAAGGTGGCGCTTCAGAGTGGAGCCACCGGCGCGCCGCTCGAGCACGTTCGAATGTGCGCCAAGGCGGT
Source organism: Myxococcota bacterium (assembly GCA_052034585.1). Classification (GTDB taxonomy): domain Bacteria; phylum Myxococcota; class Myxococcia; order Myxococcales; family Myxococcaceae; genus Xiheimicrobium. The sequence continues at coordinate 17,033 of JBPOIJ010000168.1, read as the reverse complement.
GGTGGTGGCCGCGCTCATCGAGGGCAAGCGCGCGTTCGAGACGCCGTCGCTGCCCGCAGTGTCGGCCGTGCTCGGTCCCTCGTGGAGCGAGCTCGAGCCGTTGCTCCGGCCGCTCCTCGACCAAGACGAAGCGCCTCGCGGAGACCCGCGCGCCATCGTGCTCTCGCTCTGCTTCGGCCTCGCTGGGAAGCTGAACGCGGTGCCCACCAGGCTGGCCGACGCGAAGGCGGGCCTCGACGGGCTGCGTCCGGGCTTCGCGCCGCAGGCCATCGCCGCCGTCGAAGCCGTGCTCGCGAAGTAGCCTCCCACCGCCCCGCGCGAAGCGGTGAGCACCTCCGCTCCACCCTCGACGTGCTCGACCGCTGGGAGCACGATGTGGCCGTGCCGCGCGTCACCCCTGGTCAGCTCATCCCTCCGCTCGCGCTGCCGACGCTCTCCCACGGCACGCTCGAGCTCCCGTGCGGCAAGCTCACCCATCTCCAGTTCCGGCGCTTCGCCGGCTGCCCCATCTGCAACCTCCACCTGCGCACGTTCGCGAAGGCCACCGATCGGCTGGCCGCCGCGGGCCTGCAGCTCGTCGCCTTCTTTCACTCCTCCGCCGAGACGATGCGCCCGTTCCAGGGCGAGCTGCCCTTCCCCGTCGTGCCCGATCTCTCCCGCACCTGGTACGAGCTCTTCGGCGTCGAACGCTCGCTGCTCTCCTGGGTGCACCCTGCCGCCCAGTGGCGCGCGATGGCCGGCATCTTCACCGTGCCCAACAAGTTCTTCGTCGGCGAAGGCGGGCACGACGGGCTGCCGGCCGACATCCTCCTCGACGAGCACAACCGCGTCGTCGCCGCGAAGTACGGAGCCCACGCCGCCGATGACTGGTCCGTTGACGATCTGCTCTCGGAAGTCGCGAAGATCGGCGCTCGCCAACAGCCGGACTGAAAGCAGCACCTACACGCAACGACATGAGCCCCACCGACGATAACCGTCCCATCTCATTGGAGGCTTCATGGCGCGCACCCGGCTCTTCGACGACGTTCGGCGGCTCATGCAGGTGGCGCAGCACTGCGAGCGCGACGGCCTCTCCACGGCAGAAGGGCTCGAGCGTCGAGCGGCAGCGCAGCACCGGCGCCTGACGCGCCGAACGATGATGACGGGCACCTCGGTCGCGCTGGCGGTGGGCGTGGCCAGCCGGAGCGTCGCGCAGACCGGTCCTCGCATCGCCATCGTCGGCGCGGGCATGGCGGGCCTGGTGGCGGCCGATCGCCTCCGCGCCAAGGGCTACGCCGCGACGATCTTCGAAGCGAACGGCCGGGTCGGCGGGCGCGTCTTCTCCGATCGCACCACCTTCACCGGTCAGGTGGCCGAGGTGGGCGGCGAGCTCATCGACAACCTGCACAAGACGATGTTGGCGTACGCGAACGAGTTCAACCTGCTCAAGGAAGACCTCGGGAAGGCGCCGGGCGAGAAGGGCTTCTACTTCGGTGGCCAGCACGCGACCGAGGCGCAGGTCGTCGACGAATATCGGCAGCTCGTCCCTCGCATCCGCGCCGATCTGCAGACGCTCTCGGCCTCGCCGACCTTCTTCAACCACACCGCCGCCGACGTCGCCCTCGACAACGTCGACCTCGCCACCTGGTTGTCCACCCGCGGCGCCGGGCTCCCCCTCATCCAGAAGGTGCTCGCCCAGGCCTACGTCGCCGAGTACGGGCTCGAGCCGTCGGAGCAGAGCTGCCTCAACATGCTGCTCTTCCTCCACGCCGACCGCACCTCGAAGTTCCGCGAGTACGGCGTGTTCAGCGACGAGCGCTACCACCTCGTGGGCGGCAACGACGCCATCGCGTCGAACATTCGCGCGCGGCTCCCGGGCCCGGTGAACTTCGGCGCCGAGCTGGTGCGGCTGGGGAAGAACGCGTCGAACGAGTACGAGCTGTACTTCCGCGGGAGCGCCACCCCAGAGCGCTTCGACGCAGTCATCGTCACCGTGCCCTTCACCGTGCTCCGCCGCATCACGCTCGACCCGAGCCTCGGGCTCTCGGCCGACAAGCGGCGCGCCATCGACACCCTGGGCTACGGGGCGAACGCGAAGACGATGGTGGGCTTCACCGGCCGGCCGTGGGTCGAGCAAGGCTTCACTGGCACCTTCTACGCCGACCTGCCGAACCTCCAGACGACCTGGGAGACGAACGGCACGAGGGCCGGCGTCACCTCCATTCTCACCGACTACTCGGGAGGCAATCGCGGGCGCGCGCTGCAGCTCCCGCCACCACCGCTCGGCTCCACCAGCGCGTGCAACAACTGCCACAACGGCCCCGGCGGCTTCTTCGACATGGACGACACCGTCATGCAGCAGCAGGTCGACGCGTTTCTCCTCGACCTCGACCGGGCGCTCCCCTCGGCTCGGGCGCGCGCGCGCGTCGTCGGAGGGAAGTACGTGCTGCGACGGGGGCACTGGCTCGCCCAACGCTTCTCCCGCGGCTCGTACACCTGCTACCTCCCCGGCCAATTCACCGGCGTCGCCGGCCTCGAGGGCCAGTCGGCGGGCGCTCTCAAGTTCGCCGGCGAACACACCGACTCGTTCTACGAGTGGCAAGGCTTCATGGAAGGCGCCGCCAACTCGGGCCTCGCCGCCGCCGACGAGGTGCTCGCCGACATTCGCGCCGGCCGCCTCTGATTCGCTGACCGCTGACGAGCCGAGTCACGGTGTGTGCTCCAGTAGTTGTATGTCGGGCAACGCGTGGTGTAGGGCGGGCGCGCGGTGCTGCCCGGTCCCTTGCTCCTCGCGGTCGTGAGTTCCCTGCCGATGCCGGGCGAGGCGGAGTTCAAGCGCTTCGACGAGGCCTTCGAACGCGGCGAGGCGCTCTACTCGAAGGGTGACTACGGGGCGGCCATTTCCCTCTTCCGCGAGGCCGACCGGCTCAAGGTGACGCCGGAGGTCGCCTTCGACTTGGCGCGCAGCTACGAGAAGCTCGGCGACAAGGCCTTCACCACGCTCTACGACCGGCTCTACCTCGCGCGGGCCCGAGAGGCCTCCGACGCACCGGACGTGGCGATTCGCATCGAGCGCACCTTGATGAACGCGGAGGAGGACGGCCGCGGCTATCTCGAGGTCTTCTCTCCGGGCGCGCAGAGCCTCACCGTCGCCGGCAAGTTCTTCCCGTCACCACCGGCGGCGCTCTTCCTCGCTCCGGGCGAGTACGTGGTGGAGGGCGTCTTCGCGAGCGGCTCCAAGAAGCTCAAGGTGCAGATCGCGACTGGCCGGCCGACCGCGGTGTGGTTCGAGCCGGTGCGGCCTCCGATGATCTCGGCAGGGGCCTCGGGCCCGATGGACGCGGCGAAGGTCGTCAAACCCGTCGAGCCACCCTCGAGCCTCTCGCTCGGCCGGCTCGCAGCCTTCGTCTCGTTCGGAGTCGGCGCTGCTGCCCTCGGCACCGGCGCGGTGATGGGCGTCTTGGCGAACGCCGATGCAGCCCGCGCGGCCAACAAGGACCTCACCGTTCGCGAGGCGCGCATCGCCGCCGAAGACGCGAACACCAAGGGCACCGTCGCCAACGTGCTCTTCGTCGCAGGCGCCGTCGCGGTCGCGGCGGGCGGCGTCTTCTTCGTCTTCTCGCTGCCCGAGCCGGGAGCCGCCAAGTGAACCGGGCGCTCCTCACCCTCGCGCTCGCCAGCGCCTGCAACATGAACGTGATGGTCGACCCGGAAGGCCATCGCTGCAACGAGCTCGACCCCTGCCCGTCGGGCTACAGCTGCGTGAACTTCGAGTGCCACGGAGAGGGTGGCGGCAGCGCTGGTGGCTCGGTCGGCGGCGGGGTGATGGGCGGCGGCGAGGTGGGCGGCGGCGATCCTGGCGGCGGCAGCGCCGGAGGCGTCAGCGACGGTGGCTGCAACTGTGCGGTCCTCCCGCCGGGCACCTGCATGGGCACGGTCGCGCGGTCCTTCACCGCGCCGGCAACCTGTCAGGCCGGCCAGTGCCAGTTCACCCCATTCGACCTCGACTGCGCGCCGGGCACCTGCAGCAACGGCATCTGCTCGCTGAGCGTGTCGCAGATTGGGCCGCGGCTCCGCTTCGCCATCAACGCGGTCGACCTCGCGCCCACCACCAACGCCACCACCGCCCTCGCCATCGGAGAGCGAAGCCAGGTCGCCGCCTGGAACGGCTCGCGCTGGGCGTCGGTGCAGGCGCCGACCAGCAACCTCTCGCTCAAGGCGGTGAACTTCACCTCGGCGACGATGGCCTGGGTCGTCGGCGAGCAGCGCACCGTGTGGCGCTGGGACAAGGGCACCGGCGCCTTCGTGAACACGCCTGCGCCCGGCCTCTCGGGGTCGGCGACCCTCATCGGCGTCGATGGAACGAGCGACACCTCCGTCCTCGTGGCCGACTCGACGGGGAACTGGTCGCAGTGGAACGGCACCGGGTGGACCGACGGCGGCTTGCCCACCACCAACGCGAGCGCGTTCTCGATGACGAGCCTCTACGTCGACGAGACCCAGCGGCAGCGCCTGGCTGGCCTCTGCACCAACGGCACGGGGCAGCGTCGGGTCTGCATCGGCTACCGCAACTTCGGCGGCGGAGGAAACTGGCTCGTCGACACCGGAACGGACACGCGCGGCTGCATCAGCCTCGGGCCCTCGCTCGACGTGCCGGTGACGCTCGGCCCCGATGCGGTCTGCGGCTTCTCGGACAACGAGTCGGTTCGGCACAGCTACTCCGGCACCTTCAGCACCAACGCGCTGAGCCTCCTCCAGGGGAGCGGGCTGGTGGGCATCACCGGCGGTCCACCCGACGCAGGGCAACGGCCGCTCTGGGCGCTGACGAGCTCGTCGGGCGGCAACGGCCGGCTCTATCGCGTCACCGGCACCAACGCCTCGCCGCTCGCCACCGCCGCGCTCGACACCACCTTCGGTGAGGAGCACCTCTCTCCCTCGGAGAGCTCGGGCGTGCTGGTCGCCGAGGTCGATCGCGCCCGCAACGTGAACAACGTCTTCTATCGGCGGCTGAGCCCCGTCGAGCGCACCGACGCCCTCGACCTGGGCTTCGACATCGTCGGCGTCACCTCGCTGTCGAACGAGCTCACCCTCGTCGGCTCGGCGGGAGAGCTCGCCATTCAGCACACCGGCAGCGACGTCTTCGAGTTTCGGCGCGCGCCGTCCGGGAGCCCGCAGTACCGCCTCGAAGACGTCGAGGGGCGCAACGGCACTGGGCTCCTCGCGGTCGGGCGAGACGGGCTGGGCGCCGGGCTCATCGGGCGAATCGGGCTCGCGGCGTACACCCGGCTCACCACCAACGCGACGAGCACCACCTTCAAGGGCGTCTGCCGCGCGAGCGACCAGGAAGCGTTCGCGGTGGGCACCGGCGGCGCGGTCTTCGCCATCGCGGCCACCGCCGCCACTCGGGAAGCCGTCACGGTGACGGCCGATCTCTCGGCCATCGATTGCCCCGTCGTCGGCGAAGCGGTCGCGTGTGGCGCGAGCTCCACCGTGCTGCGCCGAACCCAGGGCGCGTGGTCGGTGCTCCCCTTCCCCTTGCCGGGCAAGACCTTCACCACCTGTCGGCTGGTGAACGGCTCCCTCTGGGTCGCCGGAGACGGCGTCTTCGCCCGCCTCGACCGCGGCGCCGCCGCGTGGACGTTGTTGCCCGCGCGCGCTGGCCTCGCACACCTCATGGTGCGTGCGCCGAACGACGTGCTCGCCACCTCCGCCTCCTCATCCGCTGCGTTTGAAATCGTGCGGTTTGACGGTACGAGCTGGAGCACCGCGGCAGGCCCCTACCCGGGTGCCTCGCTGGGGGTCGGGCAGATCCTCAACCGCTTCGTCTGGGGCGGGAGCGCTGGGGTCCTCATCGAGGGCCGCTGAGCGACTCCGGCGTTCGACGACCTGCGTCATCAATTCGGTACACCAATCATGGAGTTACGCCCTGGGAGGGGGGGTGTGCAGGTGGAGCCAGGGGTGGTATGGGGTGCGCCCGGTTGCATGACGGGCGAAGGGGCCGACATGGGTGAGCTGGATCCAAAGATCAAGATTCGAGCGCCGTTGCGGTGCGACGGCATTGGTCGGCTGGATTGCGCGGAGGACACCGAGTCGGGCTCCCGGCTGGCGATTCGCTGGCTGCCGCTGGAGGCCAATGGTGACGCTGCGGCCAAGGCCTGTGAGCGGCTCCCGCGGCACCCGACCCTTCCTCGCATTCTCCAGACGGGTGCGGTCGGTGCGTCGGCCTTCGTCGCGATGGACTTCCCCGAAGGGCGGGTGCTGTCGGCCTTGCTGGAGGACCGGCTCGACATCGATCTCGTGATTCGGGTCGCCTCGCAGCTGACCGACGCGCTGGCCACGGTGCACGAGCAGAGCGTGGTGCATGGCGAGCTCTCGACCGACTCCATTCTCATCGTGCCGGCCGACCGCGCCTACCTGTGGGACATGCCGCTCGTCATCGCGAACCGGCTGACCGACCGGCGCGGCGAGAACCGGCTCATGCAGAACCTCCCGCGAACGGCGGGCTTCCTGGCTCCGGAGCGGGCCCGTGGCTCGGGCGCCTCGTACGAGGGTGACGTCTATTCGCTCGGCGTGGTGCTGTGCGCGATGGCGGGAGCGCCCCAGCCAGCTGCGCAGACCACCCTGGGCGTCGTGCACCTCGTCGCGTCGGGTGAGTGGACGCCGCGCGTGCCGAGCACCATTCCGGATCCATGGCGGTCGATGATCAGCCGCATGGTGTCGGCGGATCCCTCGGTGCGTCCGTCGGCCCGTGAGGTGTCGAAGGCCTTCGCGGCGCCGCCAGCGCCCGCGATGCTGCCGACGGTGCCCGAGATGCCTGCGGTGCGCCTGCCGCCCGAGCTGATGGCCGCGGCCGAGGCCCTGGCGAAGAAGCCTGCGCCTGCGCCGGAGGTCGTCGCGGCGCCCATCGTCGAGTCGACGCAAGAGAGCCCCGGGGGTGCTGCGTCGGCCGATGCAGCGGTGGTCGCCGAGAGCGCTCCCGCCGAGTCGGCGTCGGAGTCGGTCGCCGAAGTTCCCACCAACATCACCCCGCTGCCCGAGAAGGCCGAGCTGGTCGCGTCGGGCGAGACGGTGCAGGTGCCTGCGCTCCAGGTGGCCGAGGCCTCGGTGGCGGACGCTGCGCCGACGGGCGTGGTGGCGCCTGGCCCGAGCGTGACCGAGCCGCCGCCGCCGCCGCGCACGACCTCTCAAGAAGTGCCAGAGGTCTCGGCGCTCGACGTGGTGAAGCTCCCGACGGTCGAGATGCCGGCGGTGACGATGAACGATCTCCTCAGCGCGAGCCAGGCCTCGAGCCACGTCGCCGAGGTGGTGGTGCCACCCGCGCCGGTGATGACGCACGCGCCCTCGTCGGCGGTGCCGATGACCGAGTCGATCATGGTCTCGCCGGAGCTGGCGAACGCGGGCGCGGTGACGCTGACGACCGATCAGCTCGCCGAGCTGTCGAAGCCGCCGAAGTGGGTCTTCGTGGTGGGCGGAGCGATGGCGATGGCCATCCTCGTGCTGCTGGTGGTGGCCATCAACCTGGCCGCCAAGCAGGGAGCCGCTGCGAGGGCTGCCGAGGCGCAGGAGCGGCAGCGTCACGAACTCGAGGCGCGCGTTCCCAAGACGCCGACGACGGTGAAGCAGGTGAAGAGCGACCCCGCCGACGACGACCTCGCCCCGGTGAAGAAGACGCCGAAGAAGGCGCGCGTCGAAGAGAAGGGGTTCGACATGCCCGAGCGCAACTCGGTGCGTGGCCCGACCGAGATGTGAGGGCGCGTCGCTCCTCGCTGGCGGTTGCTCCCGGAGCAGCCCGTCACGGCATCACGAAGCAGTCACCGGAGCGACTCGTCAGGGCAGCTCCAAGACGGGAAGCCAGCCATCGGCCTGCCGCCCGACGTTCGCGAGCAGGGGTGCAGGCCGGCCATCGGGCGTCACCAGCGACAGCTCGAGGCTGAGCGGCCCGGTTCCGTGAACGGTCGTCTCGAGGCGCTCCTGGTCGACGACCCAACCGAGCTCGGTCGGGAGCTGCAGTGGGCTCGAATCGGCGCCGTTCGCGTGGGTGCGCAGCGCGAGCCGGAGCGGCGAATGAAACGGAGCCACCCCGCGATTGGCGAGCAGCACCGCGACCTTCCACGCCTCACCCTCACGAGCTGCCTCGACGCGGTGAACGAGCAGCCGCGCGCCGAGTGAGCGCTGGAACTCGTCGACGAGCGCGCGCCAGCGCCGAGGCACCGCGGTGGACTTGTTGTTCACCTGGCTGGCGTGGTGGTCGAGCGCCCAGGCGAGCACCCAGCGGAACTGCTCGTCCGACATGCCCAGCAGATCCCAGTCTTGGATGACGCCGCAGGTCTCGAGCATCACCGGCGCGATCTTCCACTGCTGCCCTGCGTCGGCCGCTTCGAGCTGCTGATCGTAGAACTGGTCGTGGTGGTTCCAGCCTCGGCGCAGGTCGCCCCAGCAGTCGGCTCTCCAGCCGGTGCCGAGCGCCAGCCCGGTTCGAAGCGGGACCGCGCCGTCGTCGACCGAGCCCACCATCATCACCACTGGCACCTTCGGGAACGCGCGGCGGTGCGCCTCGATGATCCGCTGGGCCGACTCCGGGGTGGGCATCGCGAGCTGATCGATGGTGTACGACCACTCGGCTGCATTGCCGACGAAGCCCACCTCGACGTGATCGAGCGCGGGGTCGTCGGCGTAGCGAGCGGCGAGGGCGGTGAGGGTGCGTTCGATGGCGGCGAGCACCGCGGGCGAGTTCGTGTCGAGCGCGTACGAACGAGCGCCATCGCGGGTACCCCATTGGCCGAGCCCACGATCGACCATCCACTGAGGGACGCGCACCGCGCCGGCGCTGGTCTCTTCGGCCATGACGCGAAAGGCGAACTGCTGACCGGCCGCGCGCGCTGGGGCGAACTCGCGCTCGAGGCGATCGAAGTCGAGCTGGCCTTCGACGGGTTCGAGTTCGCTCCACCAGAAGCGCACGTAGGCGACCGAGCCGGGCGGCGCTCCAGCGGGCTGCTGCGGGTTGGCGCGATAGAAGGAATTGAAGCCCGCATGAGGTGTCTGGAGCACCTCGTCGGACGCGGAGGGGCACCCGACCTGGCCCCGCACCGGCGTGCACGGGTCGAGTGGGGGAGGCACCGAGAGCGGCCCACGCTGGTGATGTCCCTCGGGCGCGAGGCACGCCGAGAGGAGCAGCGGGAGGACGAAGGCGCGCATCTGACGTCGATCGGACACCGTACGAGCTGGAAACGCAAAACGGCTGACAGGCGCCCGAATCGAGGCCAGCATCGCTTCAGGGTAAAGGGGCTGGCGGCGGCGTCGGCGTTCCGAGCGAGCGAGGGTGCGATGAACGGTCACTGGGGACTGCTGGTGGTGCTGCTCGCTGGGTGCGCGGGGTTCAAGCCCGTCGATCGCGGCGAGTGGCGGCGGGTGTACACGAAGGACGCGGCGACGGTGAAGAGCCTCGACGCGCCGCAGGAGATCATCACCCGCGAGGCGTACGAAGAGGAGCTCTCGCGTGACGTGCGCCGTACCTGGAGTCCGTCTCCTGGTTGGTCACCCGGCTGGCTGCTCGACACCGACGAGATCGGCCTCGCGGTCGGTGAGGTGATGGAGTTCCGCATCGATGAGAAGAAGCCCGTCGAGCTCCAGGCGAGCGGGAACGCGGCGGTGCTCTACTGGGGCCAGCGGCTCAAGCGTGACGAGTGGAAGGATGGGTCGGACCTCGTGAAGCGGGAGTCGAGCCTCTTCGTGCAGGGCAAGGAGAAGGGGAAGATGACGCTGCGCCTCATCACCGACGAGGCCACGAAGGACATTCCCGTCACCGTGCGGTAGCGCTGAGGTCGGTCATTCGAGCGTGACTCGCGAACCGTTCAGGCTTCACCGACGAGGCCATGAAGTTCTCTCACGCTCCGCTGACATCGACTGTCAGTCGCAACAGAGGATTGGCCGCGACGAGGAACAGCCGGCCGCAGCGACCTGAGCAACTGGAGAGGTATTCCAAACCAACCCTGCGTGGTTTCCGCCTGCGACAGTAAACCCAACACAGTCGTCGACGACGTAGACGTCGTAGGTCACCTCGGACGCGGAGAGGAGCCAGCCAATGGGCTGTGAAAAACCAAGCGAGTGTGACCTGACCGCCTCGAGCCCACTACACATGTGAGCGGTCGACGAGCCGCATGTCTGCTCACATAGGAACTTGGCGGCGCGATAGCCCGTTCTCGCACCTCCTTGCGCCGTGTACTGGCCATTCGTGTTCGCGGTCGCTCCGCAGAAGACCCCGTCAGTCGTCGTGCGAACGCCGCCATCACCATTGATGACGACCCGTGACGCCTTGCCCGACTCCACCGCGAACGGGACTGCGCCAAGCTTCGACCGAGGGAGAACCGTCGCGCCGACCTGGACCTGCACCCAGAGGTTGGGGTTCGCCTTCACCGCATCAAAGCAGGCCTGATCGAGGATGACTTGGAAGCGGCCCTGCGCGTCGGGAGTCACGTTGTGTGTCGGCGTGGTGCACTTCTGGTTTGCCGAGGTGTTCGCTGCCGCGTCATCCCACAGCGTCACCTGCATCGACTGCTGCGTCGAGACTGGCAGACCTGCAGATGTCTGAAGAACCCAGAATACGTCAACGGCTGAACGGTCGGGATCCGTCCGCGACGGCCCTTCCGATGACCAGCACAGAGACGACACCGACCAACACTGCAATCGTCTTCCTTGACATGGCCACCTCAGTCACAACAGAGAACAGGCATGGTTCCGCCGCAATGGAACGAGCTAACATCAAGTGGAACAGGGTCCCAAACTGCCCCGAAGTGTGTCGAGCCGTTCAGCGTCGCCTGCCCGATCTTGTAGCCACCGCATGTCGTCCGTGTTCCTTGCGTTGGCGGGACGCTATCCGTTGGCGACAAGTACGCGCCGCTTCGGACCCAACCAATCGGCATCGCAATACCGAGCAAATGACTGTTGATGGCCTCGTCGCCCGTGCACATGTGAGCCGATGACGAACACCCGTTGACCTGCTCACACAGGAACTTCGCGGCAAGGTAGCCGGTCAGCGCACCGCCGCTGGCCACGACGTTGCCGTTGGTGTTCCCGGTCGTGCCGCAGAAGAGCCCATTCGCGCTCACTCGCTTGTTGTTGGCGGCGAGCACGTGCCGCGTCGCCTTCCCGGCCTCAGCCGCGTACGGCACTGCTCCCAACTTCGAGCGTGGGAGCACGGTGGCTCCAACCTGGACCTGCACCCAGAGGTTCGCGTTCACCTTCACCGCATCGAAGCACGCTTGATCGAGCAGGACCTGGAAACGGCCCTGAGCGTCGGGCGTCACGTTTTGGGTGGGTGTCGTGCACTTCTGGTTTGCCGAGGCGTTCGCCGCTGCGTCATCCCAGAGAGTGATCTGAATCGATTGCTGGGTCGTCACGGCGGCACCCGCCGACGTCTGGAGCACGCCCGAATACGTGAGCGGCTGCATGGTCGGAATTCCGTCCGCGATCGCCTTGCCGATGAACCCAACCACTCCCACCATGACAACAACTGCAATGCCCTTCTTGTTCACGATTTCGTCCTTCGTTGCTCAGGGTTGAATGGTTCCGTAGACACACAGGCCGCCGCCGCACGCAGCCTGGAGGGTGTTCAGGCTGCCGTTGACGATCTGGAGCCCTGCGGCTTGGGGCGTCGCGCCCTGCAGGGTGCCAATGCTCCCTCGAAGAATGAAGCCGCCATCTCCCGGGTCGGCCGTTCCGCCGGCAGTCCCACCTGCGCTCCCGCCCGCCGATCCCCCACCCGCAGTACCTCCGCCCATTCCACCCGCCGTCCCCCCGGCCGCTCCACCCGCAGCACCACCCGCTTCTCCGCCGCCGGTTCCGCCACCCGTTCCGCCGGCCTGGCCGCCAGCCATGCCACCTCCTCGGCCACCGCCGCTGTTTCCAGCGTCAATCGCTACACAGGTTTTCGTGGGTTGGTCACAGCTGAACCCCGCAATGCAGTTCCCTTGCGCATCACATGGCCGGTTGGCATTCGGGTCAGGGCACGCGCTCACCAGCACTGCGCCCAGCGCAATCAACGTTCGACTCAAGAAGCCTCCCCTCAGCGAAGACGGGCGCCATAGCTGGAGGCCGACCCTCCGCCTATTCGTGAAAATACGTAGGGCGGATTAATCCAACAAAGCTGGAGTCTCGGAGAGGGCGGCGTGTGAGAGTCGCCGCCTTGCATGGTCGATCCGCTGACGACGTTCGGGCCCTACCGGGTGATGAAGACGCTCGCTCGCGGGGGCATGGCCGAGATCTTCATGGCCAAGAAGGAAGGACCGGCCGGGTTCTCGAAGACGGTCGTGGTGAAGCGAATCCTCCCTCAGCATGCGGCCAACGAAGAGTTCGTTCAGATGTTTCGCGACGAGGCGCGCCTCGCCGCCCAGCTCGAGCACCCGAACATCGTGCACATCACCGACTTTGGTGAAGTGCAGGGCTCCTATTTCCTCGCGATGGAGTACCTGCAGGGGCAAGAGCTCGGCGCGCTCCTCAAGGGTCGACTGACGTCGGGCCAGGGCCCCTTCCCGCCCGCCGTCGCAGCCACCATCGCGGCACAGGCGTGCGCGGGGCTCCACTATGCCCACACGTTCGCCGACGAGACCGGGCGGCCACTCCGCATCGTGCACCGCGACATCTCGCCGTCGAATCTGTTCGTCACCTTCCAAGGCGCAGTGAAGGTCCTCGACTTCGGCATCGCCAAGGCAGAGGGAAAGCTCACTCAGACGCGCGCAGGGATGGTGAAGGGCAAGCTGCTCTACATGTCGCCCGAGCAGACATGGGCGAAGGTGCTCGACGCCCGCTCGGACGTCTGGGCGATCGGCGTGGTGTTGTACGAGCTCCTCACCGGGAACCGCGCCTTCTTCCGTTCGAGTGAAGCCGACCCCCGGTCGATGAACGAGCGAATGACGATGATGGCGATCGACCAGGAATCGCCTCCTCGCCTCCGAGAGTTCGCGCCTGCGATTCCCGCTGCGCTCGATGACATCGTCTTCAAATGCCTCGAGAAGGACCCGAACCGTCGATGGCAGACTGCTGCCGAGCTGCGAAGAGCGCTGGACGGCTTTCTGCAAACGCAACAGGTCTCGAGTTCGTTGCTGGCGGAGTTCCTTGAGCAGACGGTTGGCGTCGAACAGATTCGTGCGCTCACGCAGCCCACCCCTGCACACCAGGCAGCGCAGAGCGAAGCTCCGTCCGGGAGCCGCTCAGTGGAGCACTCGCTCATCGAGCCACTCTCCGTCGAGTTCGAGACTCGGCAAGCCCCCCTCACTCCCGACCCGGAGCGCCAACTCGCTACGCTGCAGCGCCCGATCGCTCCGCCAGAACCGACCCGCGAGACCCCGACTCGCGCGACCTCAACGCACACGCGGCCGGTTCTTCCAAAGGTGATCGTAGCGGTGCTCGCGATGGGCGGGGTGACCGCCATGTGGATCATGGCCGAGCCTTCGTCACCCGCCCCGGAACCGCGCCCGGTTCCGCCACCTCGGCCGCCCATTGAGAAGCGAGTGCCCATTCCGGCACCAGTCGCTGCGGCGATCGGAGATTCGGGCGTTCTCGAGGCCATCCCAGCCGTTCCGGATCCTCCAGCAGCGGTGGACGCTGGAGCTTCGCCGCGGGTCGCTGTCGGGATCCGGACTGAGCGCGACCGGGAGAAATCGACCCCTCCGCCCCGAAGTACGACCCTGCCTCCAACGGTGGTCGCGGAACAGCCCAAGCCCTCGGGCTGGCTCAAGCTCTCGTGTCCTCCGTATGGGGCGGTCACTGTCGACGGGAAAGAGGTCGGAACGGCGAGCCCGACGCTCGTGCTGGAGCTCGTAGCAGGTGCACATGAGGTCAGCTGTCGCCATCCGGACTTGGGAGGCCCGAAAGCCGCCGTCACAATTACCGGGGGAACGACGCTGGAGAAGCGCCTCGACTATTAGCGCTCGCCTTCGACTTCACGAACGTCGACCGCCGTGGAGGGGTGCGAGCTGAAGAAGAGAAACGTGCCGATGCCGACACCAAGGAGTCCCGCGGAGGTCAACGCGATTCCCCCGCCAAGGGTGCCGCGTGCGCTCGCGATGGCCTGCTCGTAGCCAACGACATTGGTTTGGGGGATGGCCTGAGCGGCTGCGAACTGACTTCCCGCGAGTGCGAGCACGATGACACCAGCGAGTGCCGCGGCCCCTCCCGCCGCCAGCGCGAGGTAGCTCCACGTTCGCTTCGTCGGCCCAAGGCTCACCTGCCCCGTCTCGGTGAGCGTGACACCGAGTTCGCGATCGTAGAGGGCGCTGACCTGAGGGAGCACGGCTTCGAGTTCGTCTGCACCGGCGGGCCGCATCGAGGTCGACGCGACGCCAAGCTGGTTCATGCGAACGACCTGCGTCTCGAGCTTGCCGTCGTTTCGGGCGAGGCCAACGACGAGCACCTCGTACCTCTTGAGGCCTTCGACGAGTCGCTTGATCGGAGGGAGGAAGGCGCCAGTGCGAAGACCGGCCGCAGTGTCCGCCAGGCCGGCTCGAGTGTTGGGGCCCTCGAGGCCCTCCTCGAACGCGAGCTGAACGACTGCACCCGAGGTTATCGTCTCCTGCCGCTGTAGGAGCTGTCGGCCGGGTGAGGTCGCTGTGATGCGGTGTCGCCCCGCAAGCAAGTCACCCACGAAAGGCGTTACCCCGACGAACACGCCGTCGATCCACACCGAAGCGGGCACCTCGCTTCGGACTTCGAAGGGCACCTTCTTGGCGGACGCCTTGTTCTGTCGCTCCGCCGATACGAACGCGTCGATCTCGGGGTTGATGGGAGGGAGGGCGAAGGTAGGCCGCAACGTGAAAAGAAGCGCGAGCTTGCTTTGGTCCTTCTCGAGGGCGCCAGTCCATGCCAGCGCCTCGAGGTACCGATCGAAGCTCGTGCGCCAGTCGGCTTGTTCGAACTCGGCGTAGGCTTCGGCGAACTTGGCAGTCGCCCGCTCGACGTCGAGCGCCTTCCAAGCGGATTCTGCCTCGCGAAGCCGCTGGAGTCCGCGATCTTGACTGGCTTGTCGCTTCGACGCGGCGCGCTCGTCGGACAAGGCCTCCAGCGAGATGATCTCGAGCCGCTCGTCGACGGCCAATCGCGCCGGCAGCTGCGCCATCAGCTTCAGGGCTCGGGCCCGATCGACTTCATCCGCCGCGGCAGCAAGAACGACGACCTTCACGCGCTCAGCGAGCGCGGCAGTCGAGAGCACCAAGCTTGCGAAAATGATGCGGGAGCTCATGCGATCAATCATCGTTGAGTTCGCCGAGAGCATGCTGCCAGAGGCGCGCAATGATCTCCCCGCGCCCGTCAGCTCCAGACTTCTCCAGAATGCGAGCAACATGGCTCTCGACCGTCCGCGTACCGAGGTCGAGCCGCGCGGCCATCACCCGCGTCGAGAGCCCCTCGGCCAGCAGCGCGAGAACCTCGATCTCTCGCCCAGTCAGTTTCCATTGGTCACCAAGCGCGCGAGCGCGCTCATGCATCGTCGTTCGACGGACGAGCAGCCTCAGACCATCGGGCAGCAAGGTGAGGCTCAGGGAGCCATCTGTCGAACGCAGCCCGGCGCGTTCGAGCAGCTTCAGCCAGTCGCCCACTCGCGGAGGGTGGGCGCGTTCGTTGGCCACGACGACCTTCCCGAGCGAATCGACGACTGCGGCAGCGTGCGGCATGGCTTCGAGAAGCGCCTTGAGCACTTCAGTTGGCTTTCGAACGGCTCGTTCCCCTGGTCGACCTCTTCTCTGCACTACCCCTCCACGTCGAAAGCAGACCTTTCTTGGTACGCGAGCGCCGAGCTGAACTGAATCCGCAAAACTACGGATGGCGCGGCGAGCTTGATTCAGCTCAGGAATAGAGTGCGCTGGGTTTCGGGATCTCAGCCACAGATCACACACGGTCTCAGCGTGTTCTTCAGGGAGAACCGTAACGCCAAACCTCATTGTCCTGCATCGTCGTGAGGAAATCTCTATATCCTCCAAAAATGACGATGCGGGCGCTGGCAGACGACCAAGTCATTCCGGTTTCGTGGCGTGCAGGCGGAGCGAGCGACGGTGGTTGACCATTGAGGCCGAGGACCCAGCTCAGCCCAGCAGGATCGAACACCCAAGTGTCGTTCAGAACGGTTCTCGTCATGCTGTCGCGAACGCCGCCGAACATGATCGCCCGCTGCCGCAGCGGATCGAATGCGACGGCAGACGAGTACCGTCCTGGAGCGTAGGAAGCGCCCGTGAGCTGGTCCCAGCGAACGTTGGTGGTTCCGACACCACGCAAAACCCACGTGTCGGAGCGACCTGTGTATGGACTTGCGGCCCCGTCGGCTCCTCCACTGATGAAGAAGTTGCCGGTCGCGGGATCTACAAATGCGACGTGTTGTTCGCGAGCAGGTGGTGGCTGTGCCACCGTGATTTGCGACCAAGTCGATCCACTCAGTTCCCAGGTCTCGTTCGAATCGACCATGGCGCCCGTGCGGCCACCAAACAGAAGCATCACGTTCCGCACTGGGTCGTACGCCATTGCAGCTCCGTATCGAGCCGGGCCGGTGCTCGCGATGAGTGTCCACGTCGAAGACGCGACATCGAAAGCGTACGTTGAGGAGTCCGGCATCGGAGCGCCGGCTTCGACTCCGCTGTGAACGATGAAGCGTCGACGCGCAGAGTCGAACGCACGCGCTGGGTGGAAGCGCCCGGAAGGGGGCGAGCCCGTGACGAGGACTTGCTGCCAGCCGCTCGCTGCCAATCTCCACGTGTCCGTCATTGGATTCGTGCCACTCACGCCGCCCTGAGCGAAAAGCACGCCGCCGTCCGCGTCCTCAAAGAACCCGTGACCGCCACGCGCGACAATCGTTCCGTTCGGAATGACCTGCGTCCACGTGTTGACGAACGACGAGCCACCAGCGGACGAGCCACCAGCGGACGAGCCACCACCGGACGAGCCACCAGCGGACGAGCCACCAGCGGACGAGCCACCAGCGGACGAGCCACCACCGGACGAGCCACCAGCGGACGAGCCACCACCGGACGAGCCACCAGCGGACGAGCCACCAGCGGACGAGCCACCAGCGGACG
>JBPOIJ010000112.1:0-130175 GCA_052034585.1 Myxococcota bacterium | reverse complement strand
GCTGGCGGAGTCGGGAGTCGAAGGTGAGGCGATGGACGCCTCGAGAACGGTGACGGGCTGAGATGAGTACGGGTGTGCACCAATACGAGGACAAGCACCTCGACTTTGCGTACGGCGAGCTGCCGGCCAACGAGGCCGCCGCCGTCGACGCGCACGTGCGCACCTGTGCGAAGTGCGGGCAGGCGCTCGCGCAGATCAAGGGAGTGCGCTCGGTGTTCGGTCCGCTCCCGATGGTCGCCGCGCCCGAGGCTGGGCTCGACTCGCTCCTCGGGTATGCGGAGCAGCACGCGCGCCGCAACTCGGAGAAGAAGGCCCCCGCGTGGCGCACCTGGATCTTCGGGCTCGCGTCGGCAGCGGCGTTGATCGTGGTGGGCGTCGTCGCGGTGCGCGCCTCCGAAGAGTCGCCGTCGACCGCCAAGGAGATCGTCGCCAAGAAGCTCCGCGCCGAAGAGGGCGAGCCCGGCGCCCCCGCGCCCGCCGTTCCCGTCGCCGATGCGCCCAGGTCGGCCGATCCCGCTGCGCTGGCGGGGGAAGCTCAGCAGAACGTCGCCGACAACGAGAAGCTGGTGTGGGAAGACGCTCAGCAGGGCAAACGCGGCGCGCTCGAGGCACGGAACAAGGTGGGGGCCAAGGTCGACGAGGTCGCCAAGGCCGAGCTCGCCAAGGACGCGAAGACCCAGGACCTCACGCGGACCCCGCCCGCCGAGGAGCCCGCGGTGCTCACGCCCCCTGCCAATCGCGGCATGGACACCTACAAGACCGCTCGCGACGTGCCGCTCCAGGCGGCGAAGAAGGCCGAGACGAAGCCCGAGCCCGTCGAGAAGGAAGCCGCGGAGAAGGGGAGCGTCGCCGGCGCCGGACGGGGCTCGGAGTCGAAGCGCACGGCGGATCGGCTCGACGACAACTGGAGCAACGTCGGGGTGGGGCTGCGCACCGAGGAGTCCAAGCGGCAGCAGGCCGATCAGCTCAACGACGGCACCGCGGTGAAGCAGTCGATGAACGCCGGTTCGTCGAACAACCGCCCGCTCGGGTTCGGCGTCTCGGCCGGTGTCGGCGTCGAGCAGCAGGCCGCGCTCGACAAGAACGTGGAGGGCTCTCGAGAGGCCGCCAGGCCGCCGCCGCCTCCTCCTCCCGCCGTCACTGCAGGGCCTCAGCCCGCGCCGGCGAAGGCCAAGTCGTCGTACGGTTTGCCGTCGTCGATGCCTCCCTCGATGCCGAGCAGCCAGACGAGCGACGACGAAGCGATGACCGAATCGGTGACCCGCTCGGGTGATGCCGACGCTGCGAAGGCGCGGCAGATCCAGCAAACCGTCAACGCTCAGCTCGCTCAGGCGCGGGCGGCCGGCCAGGCCGGAGATCGACGCGGAGAGGCGATCGCTGCGATTGGCGCGCTGAACGCGGGAGCAACCTCGTACGACCGCGCCGAGGCCCTCAAGCGAACCTGCGATGCGTACGAAGCGCTCGGCGAGTTCGATCGGGCCCGGCCGTACTGCGATCGGCTCCTCGCCGAGTTCTCCGGGACCGCCGCCGCTCGCCAGGTCGTCGATCGGCGCAAGGCTCAGCTCAAGGCGCCAGCGCCGACGCGGAAGAACGCCTACGAGGCCGATCAGGCCGAGTCGAAGCCCGCCGAAGCCACGACCGGTCAAGCGTATTGAGTCGCTGTGCGATGCGACCCGACATGCCCAGATGTCCTTTGACAGTGCGGATCTGCGGTCGGTAGCATCTTCCTCGCGTTTCCTGCGAAAACACCCGCTAGACCACCACCAGCTCTTCTGGGGAGATCTCCTACATGCTCAAAGGCAAAACCCCTCTCATCGTCGCGCTCGGCCTCGGCCTGGTCGCGGGCGTCATTGCCTACTCCGCCGTGAAGAAGAAGGAGATGGACGTACGCAAGGGCTGGAACCTCGTGCCCGTCGTCGTCGCGGCCGTCGACATCTCCGAAGGCACGGTGGTGACGATGGAGATGATCAGCCAGCGGTCGATCCCCGAGCAGTTCGTCACCTCGTCCGTCGTCAAGCCCGACTCGGCCTCGTACATCGTCAACCAGAAGGTCCTCGTGCCGCTGCAGGCCGGCGACCCGTTGCTCTGGAGCCAGTTCGAGACCACCAAGGCCGCCGAGCGTCTGTCGACGAAGGTGCAGAAGAAGGCGCGCGCCGTCACCATCGAGACCAAGGGCGCCCAGGCGGTCGGCGGCTGGGTTCGGCCGAACGATCACGTCGACATCATCGGCACCTTCAAGGATCCGGCGACGGGCGAGCAGGTCGCGGTGACGCTCCTGCAGAACGTGATCGTGCTCGCGACGGGAAAGATCACCGGCACCACCAACATCAACCTCGTGCCGGACGGCCAGCGTGAGTACGCGAACGTCTCGCTCCTGGTGATCCCCGAGGAAGCCGAGATCCTCGTGCTCGCGCAGGAGCTCGGCGCCTTGACCCTCTCGCTGCGCAACGAAGACGACATCGACGTGCTCGAGGAACGCGGCCGCGCGACCATCAACACCTTGCTCTCCGGTGAGCGCACCAAGGTGCTCCAGGCCAAGCGCTTCAACACCATTCAGGTGATCAAGGGCTCCGCGGCCAGCGAGTCGCGCACCGCCGCGCCTGGAGGTGAGTGACCCATGTTGAAGGGACTCGTCGCGCTGCTGGTGACCGGCTCGGTCTTCTTCCTCATCCTCGTGGTGATGGGAGTGCTCTCGAAGGCGTTCGAGCAGTACCAGGAGCGGTACATCGTCAAGTCGATGAACGACTTGTCGGACATGTTCCTCTTCATCGACCCGCGCCAGATGCTGGTGCTCAACGTGGCCTCGATGGCGCTGTTGGGGTTGTTCTCGTACTTCGTGATCAACCCGTTGGTCTGCGTGGGCGCGACGATCTTCGGCTTCTTCCTCCCGATGATCCTGGTGAAGCACTACCGCAAGAAGCGCATCAAGCGCTTCAACCAACAGCTCGTCGACGCGCTCCAGGCGATGGCGAACGCCTTCAAGGCCGGTCTCACCTTCCAGCAGGCCACCGAGCAGATCGCGAAGGACAGCTACCCACCGCTGCAGCAGGAGTTCTCGCTCTTCACCAAGGAAGTGAAGCTGGGCGTGCCGATGGAAGAGGCGCTCAACAACATGGCCCGCCGGGTCGGGAGCGACGACCTCGATCTGGTGGCGACGGCGACCAACATCTCCCGTCAGCTCGGCGGCAACATGGCCGAGATGTTCGAGACGCTCTCCGGCACCATTCGTGAGCGGTTCCGCCTCGAGGGCAAGATCGAGGCGCTCGTCGCGCAGGGCAAGCTGCAGGGCTGGGTGGTGTCGGCGATGCCCCTCATCCTCGGGGTGGTGCTCAACTACATGCGACCCGACCTGATGCAGCCGATGCTCGATCACTGGTTCGGCTACGTGTTGGTCGCTGCGATCATCCTCATGGAGATCATGGGGGTCTTGATCATCCGCCGCATCACCAACATCGACATCTGAGGCCACCATGGATCCGTTGACGACCATTCTGATGGTGCTGACCGCGATGCTCACCGTGGCGGCGGTGGCGATCTTCGCGATGAGCCTCTACGCGAACCTCCTCGAGCAGTTCGTCGTCGAGGTGCAAGAAGAGTCTGCGGGCGGCATGCAGGGGGCCGGCGCGGTGGCGGTCCGCAAGCTGGGCACCGTCAACCGTCGGTTCATGTGGCCGGGCTACGAGAACAAGATGGGCCGCAACCTCATCAAGGCCGGCGAGTCGAGCAACTGGAAGCCAGAAGACATCATGGCCTTCCAGGAGATCGGCTTCGTCGTCGGCATCCTCTTCGGGCTCGTCGTCGCCAACTTCTTCAACATCAACCTGCTCTGGTGCCTCGTCGGCGCGCTGATCGGGCTCTTCTACCCAATCATCTGGGTCAACGACAAAGTCACCAAGCGCCACCTCGCGATCAGCCGCGCGCTCCCGTTCAACCTCGACCTCCTCACCCTCTCGGTCGAAGCCGGCTTGGACTTCACCGCCGCGCTCGCCAAGGTGGTCGAGAAGGGCAAGACGGGCCCGCTCCGCGACGAGCTCAACCTGGTGCTCAAGCAGCTCAAGATGGGCAAGACGCGTGAAGAGGCGCTCAAGTCGATGATCGCCCGCGTCGATCTCCCCGCGCTCACCCAGTTCGTCACCGCCCTCATCCAGGCCGACAAGATGGGCACCAGCTTGGGCAAGGTGCTGCGCATTCAGTCGACGCAGCTGCGCATCGAACGCACCCAGCGCGCCGAGAAGCTCGCCAACGAAGCTCCGGTGAAGATGCTCTTCCCCCTGATCGCCTGCATCTTCCCCACGGTCTTCATGGTGCTCTTCGGACCCATCGTGTTCGCCTTCGTGTTCAACAACGCAGCCGGAGCCTGATCTCTCGGCAACGCCCTCGATGCCTCCTCCGTCGAAGAACCCTCCAGTTCGCGCCCGTACCACTGGCCAACAGCCTGCGACCCGTTCACGGCCCTCGCGCCCTGCCGCCGCCGCCCGGCCCGCCGCCAAGTTGATCTGCAGCGCTGGCCCGGCTTCTGGGCAGGAATTCCCGCTGTCTGGTGACGAGGTGACGATCGGCCGCGCCGCCGACGCCACCGTCTCGGTGCCAGACACCTCGGTGAGCCGAAAGCACGCGCTGCTCCGGAAGACGGAGGACGGTTGGGCGATCAGCGATCTGGGCTCGGGCAACGGCACGCAGGTGAACGGCGAGACGCTCACCGACGAGCAGGCGCTGGCGCCAGGTGACGTCATCGTGCTCGGTGACAGCGAGTTCCAGTTCTCCGACGGAACGGGGGCCCTTCGGGAAGCCGCAGCGCCCGCAGGCGGTGCGAGGCGTCCTCCCGTCCGGACCGCGCGCGCAGGGGGAGGACGACCACGCCCCGTTCGCGGCGGACGGGGTGACGAGGACCCCGCGGTGGTCGCGAAGAAGAAGCGACGCCTCCTCATCCTCTCGGGCGTCACGCTCGTGGTGCTCTCCGCGTTCTTCGTTGGCTACAAGGCGATCGACAAGCGCCGCCAGGAAGATCGGGCCAAGGACGTCGGCCGCAAGATGGAGCAGATCAAGGCGCTCGAGGCGGGCTTCCAGGACGCGAAGAACCTCACCAAGGAAGGGAAGTGGGTCGAGGCGAGCGCGCTGCTCCAGCAGGTCGCGGAGTTCGACCCTGGCTTCGAGGATCCCAAGCTCGCCACCCTGAAGAAGTCCGTCTCGACGTACCTCGATCGCGCCAAGACGGAAGTGCCCAACGAGGAGGCGCTCGACGAGGCGAAGGCTGCCATCGGCCAGGATCAGCTCGGCAAGGCCTCCGCCGCCCTCGGCCGGGTGAAGAACACGATGATGGAGAAGCGGCAGACCGAGCTGAAGGAGCTGCTCGAGACGAAGCTCGGCGACAAGGTGACTGACGCCCGCCGCACGCTCTCCTCGAGCCCTCGAGACATGGCCGCGATGGAGAAGGTGAAGGCCATGGCGGAGGACGTGCTCGTCGCCCGCCCAGAGGATCGCGACGCGCCCGACATCAAGAAGCAGGCGGAAGACAACATCAACCGCATCAAGAACCCGAACCTCCCACCGCCGACGCCGGAGACACCGCACCTCGAGGTCATGCAGCGCTACCGCAACGGCGATCTCTCGGGAGCGATGTCACTCGCCCAGGCCTGCGCCGCGAAGAACGCTCAGTGCCGCGGCCTCGAGAGCCAGATCAAGGAGTTCGACACCAAGAACAAGAACCTCGAGAACCTGAGCTCGGCCGAGCTTCGCGCGCTCTACAACCTCGACAAGAAGATCGCCGGTGGGCAGTCGAGCGATCTCTCGAAGCAGCTCCGTACCCGCCTCGCGACGGTCTTCTACAAGGAGGCCTCGAACGCGAAGACGGTGCGCGACTGGGTCACCGCGATTCAGAAGGCGCAGGTGGTGCTCGAGGTCGATCCCGGTCACCCCGGCGCGACGTCCATCGTCACCGAGGCCCGCAGCCAGGCACACGAGATCTACCTGCGCGGGTATCAGCTGCGCGAGACCAGCCCGGACGAAGCGGGGCGGCTCTTCAAGGAAGTGATCCAGATGACGCCGCCCGATGACACCGATCATCAGAAGGCGAAGACGCGACTGGAAGAGCTCCAGCGGCAATGAAGCAGGGCGATCTCTTCGGGGCGCCTGCTGAGCCGCCCGCGCGCGAACGCTCCGTTCCGTCGAAGCCTGCGCCCTCGCAGACCGCGCTGCCCGTCGAGGCGAAGAAGCCCCGCAGCGAGGTCGCCCCCGATCCGCTGGCGCCCGCTTCGATCGCTCCAGCAGCGCAGCGCGCGATCGCCCAGCCCGCCGAGCCGCGCACCCCAGCCTGGCGCCGGCCCGAGCCGTCGAAGAAGATCCTCTCGGTCTCCGAGCTCACCTTCGCGATCAAGGAGGATCTCGAGCAGCAGTTTCGCCGGGTGATCGTTCGGGGAGAGGTCACCGGCTTTCGCGGCCCCAACTCCCGCGGCCACTTCTACTTCGCGATCAAGGACGCGCGCGCCCAGCTCGACGTGATCGTCTGGCAGACCCACGCGCGGTCCCTCAAGTTCCAGCTCCGCGATGGGCTCTCGGTGATCATCGAAGGCCCCCTCAACGTCTACGAGGTGCAGGGGCGGTACAGCCTGATCGCCGATCGGCTCGAGCCCGAGGGCGTCGGCGCGCGCGCGTTGGCCTTCGAGCAGCTCAAGGCGAAGCTGACGAAAGAGGGGCTGATCGGAGAGGGGCGGCGACAGCCCAAGCGGCCGCTCCCCGTCTTGCCGAGGCGCATCGGCGTGGTGACGAGCTCGTCGGGCGCGGCGTGGCGAGACTTTCTCAAGGTGCTTCACCGGCGTCACCCGCGCGTCTCGGTGCTCTTCTGCAACGCGCGCGTGCAGGGCGAAGACGCGCCCATCGAGATCGCCCGGGGCATTCGCTGGCTGGGGAAGACCGACGTCGACGTGGTGGTGGTGACGCGCGGCGGAGGATCGGCCGAAGATCTCTGGGCCTTCAACGAAGAGCGCGTGGTGCGGGCGATCTTCGATTGCCCCAAGCCCGTCGTCTCCGCGGTCGGGCACGAGATCGACGTCACCTTGTCCGATCTGGTCGCCGATCTCCGCGCGCCAACCCCCAGCGCGGCGGCCGAGGCCGTCGTTCCAGTGATCGCCGATCTCGAGCATCGCCTCAAGACGACCCGGCGACGCCTGAACCAGGCGGTCGAGCGGCGCTTGCTCGAGGCACGGCACCGGCTCCAGGCGGGCCGAGGAGCGCTCGGCGATCCACGCAGCCAGTTGGCTTCCCGCCGGCTCCAGCTCTCGGAGGCCTCCGATCGGGCGCGGCGGGCGAGCGAGAAGCAGGTTCGCACGCGCAAACGCCAGCTCGAGCAGATCGAGGCGCGCCTCACCCGGCTGCGCCCCCAGACGCGGGTGATCGAACGCCGAACGGCGCTGCACACCATGGCGGCTCGGCTTCGAGAGAGCATGCGCCGCGCCGACGCTTCGGCTCGCCAACGCTTCGGACGGTTGCGGCTGGCGCTCGAGCGGGTGTCGCCGCTGCCAAGACTCGCGGCCTCCCGTCGGCGCATGGAGGCCGCGCGCAGCCGGCTGAGGCCGACGATCGAGCGCCGGATCCAGACCGATCGGCTCGCGCTGAGGGCGCTGGCGGCGCGGCTCGAGGCGCTGAGCCCGCTCGAGGTGCTCGCTCGTGGCTATGCGATCGTCAGCAGCGGCGAACGGGTGGTGCGGCGCGCCGCCGACGTCGCCAGCGGAGATCTGTTGACGGTGCGCCTCGATCGCGGTGATTCCCTCCAGGTGCGGGTGGAGGCGGCGAAGCAGGGTTCCGGCGAGGAGTGATTCGTGAGCAAGACGGCGGGCAAGGGCCAGTACGACGAGGTGGTCAAGCGCCTCGAGTCGATCGTCGAGGCACTCGAGGGCGGTGAGCTCTCGTTGGAGGAGTCGCTCGAGCGCTTCGCCGAGGGGATCAACCTCGTGCGCCAGGGCGAGGGGCTGCTCTCCGACGCGGAGAAGCGCATCGAGCAGCTCTTGTCCGACGACGGGCGAACGGCGCCGATCGACGTGAAGGAACTCCCGCAGACGCCGACGACCGCTGCGAGCAGGCCAGCCGTGCAAGCGGCCCCGCAGCCACCCGCGAAGCGCCCCGCGTCGCCGGCCGACGAAGACGACGTTCCCTTCTGAGCCGCCCATGCCCTTCGTCCTCTCCGACTGGCTCCCGAGCGCCCAGGCGCGCGTCGAACGACTCCTCCAGCAGCGAATGAGCGCGATCGCGGTCCGCACGCCAGGGTCGCTCGCCGAGGCCATGCGCTACTCGCTCCTCGACGGGGGGAAGCGGTTGCGGCCGGTGCTCTGTCTGGCCTTCGCCGAGGCGCTCGGTGGCGGCGGTGCGCCGGCCGAAGACGCTGCGTGCGCGCTCGAGTTCATCCACACCTACTCGTTGATCCACGACGATCTCCCCGCGATGGACGACGACGATCTGAGGCGCGGGCGCCCCACCAGCCACAAGGCGTTCGGCGAGGCGATGGCCATCCTCGCGGGTGATGCGCTCCTCACCGAGGCCTTCGCCCTGCTCGGCGGAGGGAACGAAGCAGAGCTCGCGACGCGCGCGCGCATGGTGGGGGAGCTCGCGCTCGCCGCGGGCGCGGGCGGCATGGTGGGCGGCCAGGTGCTCGACATCGCCCCCGATCGGCAAGCGTCGCAGGAGTACCTGCGGCAGCTGCATCGACTCAAGACGGGCGCGCTGATCAAGGCCGCGTGCCGGCTCGGGGTGTTGGCCGTCGGCGGGAGTCGAGCCGCCCTCGACGCTGCGGGCAGCTATGGAGAGGATCTCGGCCTCGCGTTCCAGATCGCCGATGACGTGCTCGACGTCACCTCGACCCCCGAGGCCCTCGGCAAGCCGGTCAAGGCCGACGCGGCGGCGGGGCGCTTCACCTTCCCAGCGGTGATCGGGCTCGAGGCGTCGCGGCAGCTCGCGCGCGAGCTCGTCCAGCGCGCGAAGGATCGGGTGCGCACCGTCGAACCCGAGCCCGGTCCGCTCGCTGCCCTCGCCGACTTCTCGGTGGAGCGGGTGAGGTGAGCCTGCTCGAGGGCATCGAGTCGCCCACCGACGTTCGGGCCCTCGCAGCCGCCCAGCTCGCCCCCCTCTGCGCCGAGCTGCGCGAGGAGATCATCGCCACCTGCGGACGCGTCGGCGGGCACCTCGGAGCGTCTCTGGGAGCCGTCGAGCTCATCGTCGCCCTCCACCGGGTCTTTCGAACGCCGGTCGATCGGCTCGTCTTCGACGTCGGCCATCAAGCCTATGCGCACAAGCTGCTCACCGGGCGGCGCAGGCGGTTCGGCACGCTCCGGCTCGCTGGCGGGGTCGCCCCGTTCCCGGATCCGCACGAGAGCGAACACGATGCCTTCACTGGAGGGCACGCGAGCACCGCCATCTCGGCCGCCGTGGGCATGGTGGAGGGGCTCCAAGCGAGCGGGGCTCCAGGAGAGGTCGTGGCGATCGTCGGTGACGGCGCGCTCACGGGAGGCGAGGCCTTCGAAGGGCTGAACCACGCAGCGATCGCCTCGCGACGGTTGCTCATCGTGATCAACGACAACGGGATGTCGATCTCGAAGAACGTCGGCGCGGTGCCCCGCATGTTGGCGTCGGAGCCTCGCCGCTTCTTCGAGGCGCTCGGCTTCTCCTACACCGGCCCGCTCGACGGGCACGACGTGGCGGCGTTGGAGCGAAGCCTGAGGGAGGCGCGCAGCTCCTCGAAGCCGGCAGTGCTGCACGTGCTCACCGAGAAGGGGCGGGGCTTCGGCCCGGCGGAGATGGACGTCGCGACGCGTGGCCACGCCATGGGGCCCTACGAGCTGCGTGACGGGAAGCTGGTTCGCGCGCGAGGTGGGCTCGAGACCTGGTCCGATCGGTTTGCCCGCGAGCTCGAGCGGCGCCTCGAGGCGGATCCCCGCGTGGTGGTCGTCACTCCGGCGATGATCGAGGGCAGCTCGCTCGGCCAGCTCCAGCAGCGGTTCCCCAAGCGGGTCTTCGACGTGGGCATCGCCGAACAGCACGCGATCACCTTTGCCGCGGGCCTCGCCAGCGTGGGCGCCCGCCCGGTCGTGTGCCTCTATTCCACCTTCCTTCAGCGCGCGTACGATCAGCTGATTCACGACGTGCTGTTGCCGCGACTGCCGGTGGTGTTGGCGATCGATCGAGCCGGCCTGGTGGGCGCCGACGGAGCGACCCATCAAGGCACCTACGACGCCGCGATCCTCCGGTTGTTCCCACACCTGTCCCTCGTCGCGCCCGTCTTTGCCGACGACGTCGCCGAGCTGCTCGAGGCTGCGCTCCAATCACCGGTTGCAACGGCGATCCGGTTTCCGCGAGGCGTGGTGTCCGAGGGCCGTCCGCCGACGATCGCTCGGGCTGGTCGGAGCCGGTGGCTCGCGAAACCGGCTCCTTCGACGCTCGCCTTCGTGACCTCCGGGCCGGCGGGCCTGCTGGCGAGGGAGGCTGCCTCGGGGCGGAGCTGGTCGGTGCTCGACGCGGGCGATCTCTCGGCGATCGACCTCGACGCGCTCCGTGAGGCTGCGGCTGCAGGTGCGATCGTGTTGGTGGAGGAGGGGACGCCACGAGGTGGGCTCGCCGGCGCGGTGCTGGAGCGGCTGTCCGAGCTTCGGTTGGCGCCGCGCGTCGCGCTCCGCGGTCTCCCTGCCGATCGCTTCGTCGCGCATGGAGAAGCGAACGCTCAACGTCGGGCGCTCGGGCTGTCGCCGGAGGGACTCATCGACGCCGCGACCCGCCTGCTGGAGGCTCGATGAAGAAGGAGCGCCTCGACGTTCTGGTCGTCGAGCGGGGCCTGGCCGAGTCGCGCACCCGCGCGCAGGCGCTGATCCTCGCGGGCCAGATCGTGGTGAACGACCAGCGGGTCGACAAGCCGGGCACCCGGGTGCCGGTCGACGCCGAGCTGCGGCTGAAGGGCGAGGTGCTCAAGTACGTCTCTCGCGGCGGGCTGAAGCTCGAGGCCGCGCTCGATCACTTCGCGCTCGAGGTGGCGGGGGCGATCTGTGCCGACATCGGGGCCAGCACCGGCGGCTTCACCGACTGCCTGCTCCAGCGCGGCGCAGCGAGGGTACATGCGATCGACGTCGGCTACGGCCAGCTCCACGAGAAGCTCCGCACCGATCCACGGGTGCTCAGCCGGGAGCGGGTCAACGCACGGCACCTCACCGAGGAGCAGCTGCCCGAGCCCGTCGAAGTCGTGGTGATCGACGTCAGCTTCATCTCCCTCGCGCTGATCTTGCCGGGCGTGCTCGCCCGCCTCGCTCCGCAGGGAACCCTGGTGGCCCTGGTCAAGCCGCAGTTCGAGGTCGGACCGGAGCACCTCGAGAAGGGCGGGGTCGTTCGTGATCCCCTCGCGCGGGCGGCCTCGATCGACCGCATCGCCGGCGCGGTGCGAGGGTTGGGACTCGAGGTCTTGGGGGTGATCGACTGCCCGGTTCCGGGGCCCGCAGGCAACGTCGAGGCGCTGCTGGTCGCGCGAAAGCCGTGATCAGGGCGGGGTCGTCGCGCCGCGCTTCTCGCGGTACTGCGCCAGCCCGAGGGGCCGAACCTGATCGACGCCGACGCGCATCCACGCCTGGCCGTTGTCGTCGATCGCCAGGTAGATCGAATCGGCCGGGTGAGTGCCGCCCTGAATCGCGAGCTTCCAGAGCTCTCCGCTCGCGGGGTGATCGGTCGCGATCACCTCGGTGGGGAAGGTGAGCTGGTTCGGCGCAGCGATCGCTCCGTTCAGCAGGTAGACGTCGCTGCCCTTGCCGGTGACGAGGCCCTGGGTGACGAGGCTGCCCGTGGGACGGAGCGGCTCGGTGCCGCCGAGGTTCTTCACCACTCCATCGTTCGCCCCGAGGAAGTAGGTCGCGAACGGCCCGACCGCCGCGACGAAGTTGCCCCGCGAGAAGCCGACGATGGTGGTGAGCTCGCCCTGGAAGGTGGGGCTCGTCCACCGGCGCACCGAGGTCTGGCAGCCCGGGGTCGTGCTCGGGCAGGCGAGCACCGTCGTGCTCAGATCGCCGCTCTGTCGATCGACGGTGAGGAGCGGCGCGTAGATCAGCGTCCCGTCTTCCTTGAAGGCCGCGGTCGGGGGAATCGGCCGGTTCAGCGGCGTACCGAAGTCGAACGACAAGATCGCTGGAGGTGGTGAGTTGAGGAACTGGGCGTTGTCGTAATTGTAGACGAGCACGACGATCGCACCTTTGCCGTCGGTCATTCGGTACTGCCAGGAGCAGGTGTACATGCGCCGCATCCCAGGCTCGATGAGCGGATCGGAGCAGAACGAGCCGGGGTAGCCGGTGTCGAGCGGGCCGGTGAGCGTCGTCCAGAGCTGCGCCTGCTCACCCTGCATGAGGCGCGTCTTGAGGCGAACGAACTGGAGCCGGGTTCCGCCCATGTGATCGTCGAGCCCAGCCACCGCGTCGCCGTCGATCGGCGAGACGCTGAACCGATCGATCGCGCCCTCGAACGACGAGGTGATGTTCAGGTTCCCGTCGAAGGCGAACGCGCCGCGCTGCGGAATCCACAGCCAGCGGGTGCCCGAGAAGGTGTTCTTGTCGGTGATGATCGAGGCGAAGTTGCAGTCGAAGGGCAGCGTCTGGTTGACCGCGAGCGCGTTGCCGTTCTGATCGATTCGCAGCAGCGCGGTGCCCGTCTGGGTGCCGACGCAGCCGATGAAGGTCGTCGGCTGGCCACCGATGCCGCCCTCGGCGACGAAGGTGTCGGGGAGCGCCTGCTTGCCCTGATCGGTGCGCACGCTGTCGACGGGCAGGAACTGCACGCTCACCGGCTGGGAGACGCCTTCGCGAACGGTGAAGCCTCCGTCGGTGAGGGTGTTGACGTCTTCGCACACGACCTTCGCGGTGAGCGAGAGCGAGGTGGCGAACCCGCGCTTCGGGAAGAGCGAGTTGAAGAGGGCAGGGGCGATCTCGAAGCTCGTCGGCTCGCCGGAGTAGCGCGCGTCCATCACGAAGTTGTTCGACTCGAGGATCTGCACCTGCCCGACCTTCTTGCACCCCATCGTGGTGACCGAGCCCTTGATGGTCGGCGCCACCACAGTGGTGGTTGGAATGGTGAGGAAGGCCTTGGGGGGCACGGGCGGCGTCGGCGGCGGTGGCGGCGGAGTACAAGCGCTCGCCAGGGCGACGATCGTCACCGCGAGGACCCGAGCGCAGACTGCGATCCTCACGCCTGCGCCCGGCATCAGCTCGTTCATTTACTTCTCCAGCACGATGAACTCGACGCGGCGATTCAGCTCTCGGCCCCGCGCGGTCAGGTTGGGTGCAATCGGTTTGTTGTCACCATAGCCCACCGACTCGAGTCGCTTCGCGTCGACCCCCTGTGAGACGAGGTAGTCCTTCACCGCACGTGCTCGATCCTCTGACAGGGTCTGGTTGGCGGCCTTGACGCCCTTGTTGTCGGTGTGGCCTTCGATCGACACCCGCTTGACGTTGTTCCGAACGATCACGTCCACCACCTGCTTCAGCAGATCGTACGAGTCCGCGAGGATCGTCGACTTGCCAGTGGCGAAGTGCACCTGCTGGAGGATCTCGATCTTGTCGCCCTTGAAGATGACGAGCATCTTCTTCGGCGCGGGCGCGAGCTCGAAGGCGAGCGGCATCTTCCCACCAGCCGGCACCTGCACCTCGCGAGTGGCGGACAGGTAGCCCTCGGCGGTGGCCGACGCGGTGTACGTCCCCGCAGGCACTTCGACCTCCTTGCTGGCGCCTTCGACCGTCTCGACGTTCGCCTCGAACGGGCCCTTGAGGCTCACCGTGGCCTTGATCGGCTTCTTGTTGCTGGTGGCGCTGATCTCGAACACGCCCTTCTTCACGTCTTCTTCGAGCGCGACCTCGACCTTCGCCGGCTTGCCGGGCTCGAGGGTGACGCTCTGCTCGGCGGGCTTGAAGCCGTCGCGCGTCACCGAGAGGGTCACCTTGGTGTCCTTCAGATCGAGCGTGGTGAACTTGCCCTGCGGGTCGCTCGCGGCCGGAGCGATGCCCGGGATCGCGATCACCGCACCGGCGATCGGCGCCTTGGTCTCGGCGTTGATCACGGTGCCCTCGACGCGCGACTTGGCGAGCTCCACCTTCTGCTCGACCTTGCGCTCGCGCACGGTCTCGATCGTCTTGGTCTCTCCGCGCTGGAACGGGTCGATCGCGAAGCTGGCGCCGAGGAAGAAGTTCCACGGCGGGGTGGCCGGCACGCCCAGGCCGACCTGACGGGTGAGGCCGATGTTGAAGCCGGTGAGCACGGTGAGGTCCTTGATCGCGGTGACCTTCACGCCGAGGCCGAGCTGCTGCGCCATCGCCGCGCCCGTCGGAACGGACGAGCCATCGGGGCCGGTGAGGAGCCCGTTCGCCACGCCCAGCGGCGCCGCCAACGAGTACTCGGCGAAGGGCGTCGCGATCGGCAGCGGCACCTCGAGGTTCAGCCCGAAGTTGAAGCGGTGGTACTTGTTGATGCCGAGCGCGAACTCCTCGGAGGCGTTGAGGCGCTGCGTCACCAGGCCGGCGGTCGAGTCGAGGGTGAAGCCGAGCGCGAGGGTGCCGATGATGGGCACCTTGGGGGCGATCGAGCGCACGTCGTAGGTCACCAGCGCGGTCGGCTTGAAGCCGACGGCGAACTTGTCGATGCCCTGGTTGCCGACGCCCGAGAAGGTGAGGAGCCGAAGATCGACGCCCGCGTGCAGGCCCTTCACCCACTCGTTCGAGGCCTTGATGCCGAGGGTGAGATCGCCGAGCGCCTGAATGAGGTTGGGCGCGGTGCGGTTGTTGGTGTTCGCCGCGGCGGTGTAGCCCACGTAGATCTCGCCCCAGTTGAACGGCTGGAAGCTGGTCGCAAAGGTGATGCCCGAGCGAATGTCCTGGGCGTTGCGGACCGGGAAGTCGACGATGTTGAGGTACTCGGACAAGAAGCCGATGCGAACGAGGCCTTTGGGCCCCATGCGCGCGCTGGGGACGTAGGCGGTGCCGAGGGTGACCTGCCCGAGGGTGACGCGGGCGTTGCCGGGCGTGTCGAGGTTGGTGATCCACGTCGACGGGCTGTGCGGCTCGGTGCCCGCCAGGTACGACTCCTTCTTCGAGACGATCGGGAGCGAGTCGAGATCCTTCGCGTCCTTCGCAGAGCCGCTCGCCTTGGTCGAAGAGGTCGACGACGAGGGCGTCGAAGGCGCCGCGGTCGAGGTCGCGGGAACGTTCGCTCCGGCGGAGCGGAGCCGTTCTTCGGCGCGCGCCTTGGCGTCATTGGCCCGTGTCGCCGCAGCGTCGGGGGCCTCGTCCCTCAGGCGCCCACTCGAGGGCGGAGGCGTCGCCACTGGAGTTCCCGCGTCAGGCGTGGCCTTGGGAGAAGAGAACGGGCTGCTCCACTCATCTCCCGTCTGCGCCGACGAGGTGGAGGCCAGCAAGAGTCCGATCAAGAGGTATGTGCGGTGCATGGTTCCAATGTGGGTGACGGCCGGCGCGGACTCTACCCGCGACCTTGCTACACTGCGAGCGTGAGTTCGGGGCGGGTGCTGATTCTTGGGGGACGCACTCCGGGGCTGGTGGCCCGGCTGGAGTCGCGTGGGTTCGAGTGCGAGGCCTCCGACAAGGCCGCCGACGCGCTCGAAGCGCTCAGCCAGCGCCGGCCCGACGCGATCGTCATATCGCTCCCGACGCGCTCGGCCTCCACCGCCGTTCGAAAGCTCAAGCAGAGCACCTCGGCTCGTGGCGTTCCGCTCGTCTTCGACGGGAACCAGGTCTCGGCCAAGGCCCTGGGGAAGCTCGACGTCGACGTCGTCGCCCGGTCGCTCGACGAGCTCGAGCACCAACTCCTCGCTGGCATTCGGGCCCGTCGAGTCGCCGATCATGACGAGCTCGTTCGCCGGCGCCTCGAGCTTCTGCTCGAGATCACTCGCGCCTCGGCCGATCGGGTGTCGGTCTCGAAGCTCGTCGCGGTGGTGGCGCAGCGGCTTCGAGCGGCCTTGGGGTGCGAGCAGGCGAGGGTGCTCCAGTTCGAAGGCGAGGGCCCGAAGAAGGCGCTCCTCGTCGACGAGACGGGTCGCACGACGATCGATCTCGCGGTGTCTCCGACGATCCGGCGGGCGATCGAGACGCGGGAGGCGACTGGCGCCGAGGGGACCTGGGTGCACCCGGTGCCGCACGAGCCCGACACCTTCGTCGCGCTGGTGCTTCGGCGCGCGGCTCCGCTCGAACAAGAGGAGAAGGACTTCCTCTCGGCGGTCGCCTTCGCGCTCTCGAACCTCGCCGAGCGGGTCGAGGCCGAGGCATCGGTCACCAAGACCCGCACCTCGCTCGAAGCGGCGTACCTCGAGCGCTTTCGCGAGCTGCAGGAGACCAACCAGCGGCTCAAGGCCCTCGATCGGCGGAAGAACGAGCTGCTCGCGGTGCTGAGCCACGATCTGCGCGCGCCGCTCAACGTCCAGCTCGGCCACTCGCACATCCTCCTCACTGACGGCACCTTGCCGGCGCCGCTCAAGCCCTCGGCGGAGGCGATCCAGCGCTCGAGCCGGAAGATGCTCGAGCTGGTCGAGTCACTCCTCGAAGGGGCGCGCGGCGACGACGGGCGCATCGTGCTCTTCACCAAGGCGATGGACGTGGCCGAGACCTGTCAGGAGGCGGTCAACGATCTGCAGATCCTCGCGCGGGAGCGGGGCATCGCGCTGCGGGTCGAGGCCCCCCTGAGCCTCGAGGTCGTGGGTGACGAGCAGAAGATCCGCCAGGTGCTCCAGAACCTGATCACCAATGCGCTCAAGCACGCCTCGGGCGCGAAGACGGTGATCGTGCGCGCCCGGCTCAAGCCGCAGCCCGACGGTGACGTCGCCCTCGTCGAGATCAGAGACGACGGGGTGGTGGAGGACGCCAACGCGCTCCTCCTGGCCTTCGATCGGTCGAGCGGGCTCGGGCTGTCGATCTGTCGTGACTACGTCGAGCGCCACGGCGGAGAGATCTGGGCCGAGGCCCCGAGCGGCGGCGGCGCGGTGTTCTCCTTCACGCTCCCGATTCGTCAGGGGCGCCCAGCGCGAAAGCCGGTCGCCACCCCCGGCGCGCCGCTCGTGCTGCTCGCCGAGGACGATCCCGTGTTCGCGCGCGTGTGCACCATGGGCCTGTCGGGCCACTACCGCGTCGAGCTGGTGCGCGACGGGAACGAAGCGGTCGCGAAGGCCAAGGCGCTGGTGCCCGATCTCATCGTGATGGACGTCTTCATGCCGAACCGCGACGGCCTCGATGCCCTGCGCGAGCTGCAGCAGACGCCGACGACCGAGCACATTCCGGTGCTGCTCATCTCGGCCCACGCCGATCTCTCGGAGAAGCTCCGCGCGCTCGAGCTCGGGCACGTCGACACCTTGACCAAGCCCTTCTCGCTCTCCCAGCTCCTCACCCGGGTCGGGCATGCGCTCAAGCGAAGCACCACCGAGGTCGCGGCCGTCGGCCTCGACGCGGAGACGGGGCTGTACGATCAGCTCGGCCTGGTGAATCGGCTCGAGCAGGAGCTCTCCCGGAGCGGTCGTTATGGGCGCGCGTTGAGCGTGGGAATTCTGAAGCCGGCGCGTGGTGCGCCCGAGACGCCGAGCGAGCTCGCGGTCGCCCTGAGACAGGCGCTCCGTTCTCCCGATGTGGTGGCGCACCTGGGCGGGGGCGTGTTCGCCTTCGTGCTCCCCGAGACGCCGATCGCCCGCGCGCGCCAGGTGACGAGCCGGCTTCAGGAACTCCTGACCGCCGAGGCTGGCGAGTACCTCTCGAAGCTCGTCGATGTGCGAGAAGGTACCCACGGCGCCGAGGCCCTGCTCGAACAGCTGCTGGCGTAGGCCGCTCCTCCGCCGCTATCGTCGAGGGAGATGTCCCGGTTCGTCTGCGCGCTCGTCTGTGGAGGTGCCGTCCTCGGCTGGGCCGCTCCTCCCAAACGCCCGGCGGTCGATCTCCAGGCGATGCACGAAGCGATGAGCGGGCCCTCGGAGGGTGGCGTCGAGTACCCGAGCGCGGCGTCCTATGCGCACTTCCTCCGCGCGCGGCTCTCGCACCACCAGGGCGATCATCGGCTCGCGATGGACGAGCTGCGCCTCGCGCTCGCCTCCGACGACTCGAACCCGTACCTCGTCACCCAGCTCGCCGAGCAGTTCGCGCGCACCTCCGAGCTCGAGCGGGCAGAGGCCCAGCTCAAGCGCGTGCTCGACAAGAACCCCGACTATGCGCCCGCGCAGCTCCTGATGGGGCGAGTGCTCTACGAGGCGCAGAAGACGACGCGCGCCAAGGTGCACCTCGCCCGGGCGATCAAGCTGCGGCCCAACGATCCCGACGCGTACCTCGTGCTCACCCAGCTCTGGCTCGACCAGGGGAAGATCGACGAGGCGGTGAAGGTCGTCGAAGAGCTCGGCGGCGCGCTCCCCGGAGAGCCGATCGGCTACCGCCGGCTGGGGCTCGCGCTGGCCGAGCGGGGTGACGCGCCGAAGGCCGAGAAGATGCTCGCGCGAGCGGTCGAGCGTGATCCTGGTGACGTCGAGAGCTGGACCACGCTCGCGCGAATCTTCGAGACGACCGGGCGCGCCGAGAAGGCCCTCGATGCCTGGGGGCGAGCGGTCGAGCGTGATCCCGAGAACAAGGAGATCCTCGTCTCGGCAGGACGAACCGCGCTCCGCCTCGAGCGCTGGGCCGACGCGCGCGCGTACTTCGATCAGCTGCTCTCGCTC
This sequence comes from Myxococcota bacterium, assembly GCA_052034585.1. GTDB lineage: Bacteria > Myxococcota > Myxococcia > Myxococcales > Myxococcaceae > Xiheimicrobium. Next base: position 111,481 of record JBPOIJ010000112.1, on the reverse strand, counting down.
GGCCGTGATCCCGAGGTGGTGGTGAAGGTCTCGTTCTCGTACCTCGCCACCCACCGGCTGCAGGACGCGGCGGCCGTGCTCGACGGCGCGAGGAAGCAGAACGAAGAGCCGCGGCTCCATTTCTACGCGGGCCTCGTGCACGAGCGCGTGCGCAACTGGGCCAAGGCGATCGACGCCTTCGACGACGTTCCTCGCGACGGCAGCGAGCTGTCGGCCGAGGCCCGGTTGCACCTGGCGATGTGCGAATCGGCGATCGGGCGTCACAAGCTCGCGCTCGACGCGTTCGCGAGCCTGGCGGTCGAGAAGCCGGCGCTCGCCGGGCTCACCGCTGCGTGGGCGCGAGCGCAAGAACGAGCGGGCAAGCCGAAGGACGCCGAGGCCACGCTGCTCAAGGCCTTCGAGCTCGCGCACAACCCCGATCTGCTCGACGCGATCGGTGGCTTCTACGATCGGCAAGGCAGGAGCCAGGACGCGGTGGCGCTCTTCACCCGGGCGCTGGCGAAGGTGCCGAAGGAAGAGCCGCTCCTCTTCGCGCTGGCCGCTGCACAGGAACGGCGCGGCGATTGGAAGAAGGCCGTCGAGACGATGCGGCAGGTCCTCACCGACAGCCCCTCGAACGCCGCGGCGATGAACTTCGTCGGCTACACGCTGGCCGATCATGGAGGAGATCTCGACGAGGCCGATCGGCTGGTCACCAAGGCGCTCGAGAGCCGGCCCGACTCTGCCGCCTACCTCGACTCGGCCGGGTGGGTCGCCTTTCGCAGAGGGCAGTACGATCGCGCCGTCGATCTCCTCGAGCGGGCGATCGCCGAGTCGCCCGACGAGCCCACCCTGCTCGAGCACCTCGCCGAGGCCTGCGTGCGCGGAGGTCGCAAGGCGCGCGCCGAGGCGGTGTTGAAGCGCGCGATCCAGCTCTTGGGCGACAACCCCGAGGCCGCCGATCGTCCGCTCCAGAAGGCCGAGCTCGAAAAGAAGCTCAAGGCCCTCTGAAAGTGCATCACTTCCATCGCGTGGAAAGGTAGCGTGCGCCTCCAACGGAGGGCAGGTGACCAAGCGCGACGAAGGCTACTTCTCTGGGAAGGACGGCACGCGCCTCTTCTGGCGCTCGGCGATTCCAGAGGGTGAGGCGAAGGGCTGGGTCGGCGTCGTCCACGGCTATGGCGATCACTCTGGCCGCTACCTGTGGGTGATCGATCAGCTGGTGGCTGCGGGCTTCGGCGTGCTGGCCTTCGACTACCGAGGTCACGGCAAGGCCGATGGCCGCCGCGCCGACGTCGGCGTCTGGGAAGACTACCTCGGCGATCTGAACGTCTTCTGGGACAAGCTGCGCGGCCTCGCTGGAGCCACTCCCACCTTCCTCCTCGCGCACAGCCACGGCGCGCTCATGGCGACCCACTGGGCGGCGAGCAAACCCGCGGGGCTCCGTGCGCTCGCGATGTCGGCGCCGTTCTATCGTCTCGCCTTCGAGCCGCCCGCGCTCAAGCTCTTCGGCGCGAAGCTCATTCGCGGCATCGCGCCGTCGCTCCACTTGTCGAACGAGCTCAAGGTCGAAGATCTCTCGCGCGACCCAGCCTGGCAGAAGTCGTCGGCCGAAGACCCGCTCTACCTCCACGTCACGACTCCGCGCTGGTTCTTCGCGACCGCTGGCGCTCAGGAACGGCTCGCGGGGCTCGGGAAAGACGTCGCCGTGCCCCTCTTCGTCGTCGCGGGGACCGCCGATCGCATCGCCTCGATGCCCGCCGCACGCGCCTTCTTCGACACCGTCGCGTCCACCGACAAGACGTGGAAGGACTACCCTGATTTTCGTCACGAGGTGCTCTGCGAGCAGAACAAGGAGCAGCCGATGGGTGACATTGTGGCGTGGATTTCAGCTCACCTCTGACGTAGGAACCTCACTTCGCTCATGGCCACCAACGATCAAATCAACATCATCGGCAAGGGCATCACCATTCGCGGCTCGCTCACCGGCGGCGGCGATCTCGTCGTCGAGGGGCGCGTCGAGGGCCAGGTGAACCTGAAGAACCACCTCACCATCGAGTCGTCGGGCGTCGTCGAGGCCGACATTCGCGCCGACGAGCTCACCATCAACGGCACGGCCTCCGGCAACATCGACGCTGGCACCAAGTGCAGCATCAACCAGTCGGCCAAGGTGAACGGCGACATCAAGGCCACGCGCGTCGTCATCGAAGATGGAGCGGTCTTCAACGGCTCCATCGACATGGACGTGAAGCTGCCGGACGACATCTGATCTCTTTCGAAGCTCGCAGCACCATTCTTGAAGTTCTAGGCGAGGGGCAATTCACACATGGCGAACACGATCATCGGCTCGAGCATCGTCATCGACGGAGAGATCTCCGGTGACGAAGATCTCGTGATTCAGGGGACGGTGAAGGGGAAGATCTCGCTCAAGGAGAGCCTCTTCGTCGAGGCGTCGGGCGTGGTCGAGGCCGACATCGAGGTGCAGAACGTCGACGTCGCGGGCCGGGTGACCGGCAACATCGCCGCCACCGACAAGGTCGAGCTCAAGGCCGACTGCCGCGTGGTGGGCGACGTGCGCGCCCCGCGAATCCTCATCGCCGACGGTGCCAGCTTCAAGGGCAACGTCGACATGGACGTGAAGGAGCGCTGAGTCCATGGCGGCCACCAAGGAGTTCTCTTCGTCGGGCTCGGGCGACGCCACGGTGATCGGCCCGTCGATTCTCATCAGCGGCAAGCTGACCGGTGACGAAGATCTCACCGTTCGCGGTCGGGTCGAGGGTGAGCTCAACCTCTCGAAGACGCTGATCGTCGAGACCAGCGGCATCGTGAAGGCCAACGTCTCGGTGCGCAACGCGATCGTCTCCGGCGTGGTGGTGGGCAACATCACCGCTACCGAGAGCGTCGAGTTGACCCGTGACGGGCGCATGGTGGGCGACATCAACAGCCCACGGGTGATCATCGTCGACGGCGCCAGCTTCCGCGGCCACGTCGACATGGGCAACGCCGAGCCGAGGCCGCAGGGTGAGCGTCCCGCTGCGCGACCCATCGTTCGGCCGGCCACTCGAGCCACCACGCCTGCGCGCCCAGCCGTTCCCGTCAAGCCGGCCGCCAAGCCGCAGCCGCCTCCGCTGACGAAGGTCGAGAGCAAGGCCGAGTCCGGGGCCAAGCCTGCACCTCCGCCGCCGCCTCCACAGCCCGTCCTGGTGGGCGAGGGTGGAAAGAAGAAGGTCTTGGTGAAGAAGAAGAAGTAAGCGTGGGGCGTTATGTCGGACGTGACGAACGCACAGCCTGAAGGCTCGACTGATCCCGCTGAGACGCCGGGAGCGATCGTCACGCCCGCGCCCGAAGCTCCCGCTGTGGCTGCTGCGCCGGCCGCCTCCGAGCCCACCGAGGAGCCGCCTGCCGTCGACGTCGAGCCGCACGAGGTCGCGCGTCATTTCTCCGCGCCGGCGTTGCTGCAGATCGCTCGGCTCTCCGACGACGAGACCTTCCGCATTCGGCCGGCCGCCGAGCTCGACGACGTGGCCGCGCTCGCCACCGACATCGCCCGGCTCGGCCAGCTCTTCCCGATCGACGTGCGGCTGGTTCCACCCGATCGCATCCAGATCATCACTGGCTTCCGCCGGGTCGCCGCCCTCAAGTTCCTCCACCGCGAGAAGGTGGTCGCGCGGCTCCACACCGAGCTCACCGACGCCGACGCGCGGTTGATGGCGCTGGCCTCGGCGATCCACTCCAAGGCCGTCGACGCCGAGACGCTCGCCTCCATCGCCGAGCGGCTCGAGGCCGAGGGAGCGCTCAACCCTGCCGCGCGCGACATGCTCGCCAAGGCGCTCGCTGACGACGACGAGCTGGCGCCCGAGAACGTCGAAGAAGAGGTCGACGCCGACGAGCTCGCCGCCGACGTCACCATGCGCCTGTCGCAGTGCAACCAGGATCTCTCCCTGCTCGCCGACGTCTTCGATCAGCTCGAGGACGAGAAGCGCGAGGCGTTGCTCACCCAGCTGCGCTACTCGATCGATCTCGTCGGGTTCCTGGAGAGCAAGAAGTGAACGGCTTCGAGCTCGGGCCCACGGCGCTCGAGGCTGATCGTCGCCGGCTGCTCGCGCTCCTCACCGAGAAGAGCTACGCGAAGAAGAAGGTCGTGCTCTCGAGCGGCAAGGAGTCGGACTTCTACATCGACTGCAAGAAGACGGTGCTCACCGCCGAGGGGCACTGGCTGGTGGGCCGCCTCCTCTTCGCGTCGATCGCCGAGCACGCGAAGGCCTGCGTCGGAGTGGGTGGGCTCACCATGGGCGCCGACCCGCTCGCGTCTGCGGTGAGCCTCGTCAGTCACCTCGCTGGCAAACCGCTCGCCGCCTTCCTCGTGCGCAAGGAGCCGAAGGGCCACGGCACCGGCCAGTGGATCGAGGGCAAGACGGCCTTCTCCGATGGGGCCGCGGTCGCGATCGTGGAAGACGTCGTCACCACCGGCGCCTCGACGATCAAGGCCATCGAGCGCGCGCGCGCCGAGGGGCTCGTTCCCAGCGCCGCCTTCGCGATCGTCGATCGGCAGGAGGGCGGGCGCGAAGCCATCGAGGCGCTCGGAGTGAAGGTGCACGCGCTGTTCACCCGGGAGGACTTCCCCCGATGAGGGCCCTGGGCGCCGCGCTGCTCCTCCTTCTCGTGGGGTGCTCGACGGCTCGGTTTTCCCGCCTCGGCGGTGATCCCCCTCCCGCCGATTCGGATCCCGCGTTGGAGTCGGCGTACCAGCAGACCCTCGAGCGGGCGACCCGAAGCCAGGGCGTCTACGACAACTTCGACACCAAGCTGCTCGTCTACGCCACCTTCGAGAGCTCGGTCTTCATGGAGGCGCGAGTGAAGCGGTTCGCCCGCTTTCGGGCGATGCCTTCCGACGAGGAGTCGGCCGGGATGGAGGCCGAGCGTCAACGGCTCGCGGACGTGACCGAGTTCCACCTCGCGGTGCACGCGAACGATCCGAAGATGGACGACTTCGATCGGCCCGGCTCGATGTGGCGGCTGGCCTTGGTGGCGAACGGCAAGGAGCTCGCGCCGGCCTCGATCGAGCGGGTGGGGCGCACCACCACCGATCAGCGGAGCATCTACAGCTACATGGAGTCGTTCTGGGTGGGCTACCGGGTGCGGTTTCCCAAGGCCGAGCCGCCGTTCACCCTGAAGTTGGCCTCAGCGGTGGGGAAGGCCGAGCTCACCTTCGCCGAGTGAGGCGCGCGCTCCGATGGCCGCCCAGGACGCCCGTCGTCGGTGGATCCGCCGGCTCGCCCCCGCGGCCCTCTTCCAGTTCTGCTTCATCGGCGCGATCGCCATGCTCAAGCCGGCGACGAACGCGCTGGTGCTCTCGCGTTTCCAGTCCTCGGCGATGCCCTGGCTGTACCTGGGCGCCGCGCTGCTGACGGGCGCCCTCGCCCTCAACCCGTTTCGAACGAGCCGTCGGCCGGTGAGCCCCGGGTGGCTGGCGCTCCTGGGCTCGATCGCCTCGGTGGCGGTGCTGGCCGGCGTCCACCTCGAGGTGCCGCTCGTGCCGCTCGTGGGCTACCTCTTCGCCGAGGCCTTCGCGACGCAGGTGAGCCTCGCCTTCTGGGGCAGCGTGGGTGACGCGTTCGACGCGCGAGAAGCGCGCAGGGCCTTCACCTGGATCAACGGCGTCGGCATGTCGGGAGCGATCGCCGGTGGCTTCCTCGCCCAGGTAGCGGCGCGGCTGGCTGGCGCGAACGCGTTGCTCCCGGGCGCTGCGGTGCTCCTCGCGGCTGGCTTCGTGGCGTATCGCTTTCACCAGAGCGACGCCTCGGCGACGGGCGTGCGGAAGACGGCGGTCGCCTCGATGCGCACGGTGGTGGAGCTGCCCTACGCGACGCTGCTCGCGGCGTTGGTGCTCGGCTTCTCGGTGGTGCAACAGCTGACCGACTTCGTCTTCCGTCAGCGCGCGGTCGAGCTGCTCGGCGAGGCGGACATGGCCGACGTCTTCGCCTCGCACCAGCTGTGGACGGGCGTCTTCTGCGTGGTGTTCCAGTTCGTCGCCGCCGAGTCGCTCCTGCGCCGGCTCGGCATCTTGCGCTACGTCGCGATCGTTCCGGTGGTGATCGCCGCCCTCGCCGTGGTGAGCGGTGTCTGGCCGTCGGTGTGGGGCGCGTGGGCGCTCAAGCTCTTCGAGAGCGCCGCCACCTGGTCGCTCCTCCCGGTCGCCGTCCAGCTCCTCTACGCACCCTTGCCCGACGACGTGCGCGACGGCGTTCGGCGGACGATCGATGGCGTCTTGCGGAAGGCGGGCATGGGCGTCGCCGGCGTCGTCCTCCTCTTCCTCGCCGGGCCGGTCGGCCTGTGGGGCGTGCTGGGCGCGGTGGTGGTGGTGTGCGTGGCGCAGGTGGTGACGTTGTGGCGCATTCGGCCGCGCTACCTCGAGGCGTTGCATCACCGCGTCGCGGGCGCCCAGAGCGCGAACCTGGTCGGCAACGAGGTGCAGCTCCTCAACGAGACGCTGCGCGCACCGACGCCGGAACGAGCGCTCCGGGCCGCCGAGCTCCTCGAGTACGCAGCTGCGCTCGACGAGGGCCACGTGAAGGTGTTGTTGGCCCACCCGCACGAGCGGGTGCAGACGCGCGGGGTGGGGCTGGCCGAGAAGCTCCGGGCCACCGGCGTGACGCGGTCGCTCGAGGGGCTCATCGCCTCGGGAGCCCGCCGCCCTCGGGACGCGGCGATCTGGGCGCTCGCCCGGCTTGCTCCCGAGCGGGCGAAGCTCGTGCTGCCGCCGCTGCTGTCGAACGCCGATGTCGGCGTGGTGACCTCGGCGGTGGGTGGCTTGCTGCTGCTGCGGGGGCCGAAGAACGCGAAGGCCCTCGAGCGGTTTCACGGGCTGGTGGTGCGAGGGGCGACGGCGCCGGTGGCCGAGCGGCGCGAGATCGCCCGGCTGCTCGGCCGCCTCGGGGATCCGGAGCACGCCGGCTTTCTGAGTCGCTACCTCGACGACGCCGACGCGACGGTTCGGCAGGTGGCGATCGCCGCGACGGGAGAAGGCCTCCATCTCGAGCTCGCGCCCAAGCTCCTGCGGTTCCTCTCCTGGCGGGAGGAGCGGCGGTTCGCCCGCGAGGCGCTGGCGGCGATGGGTGACGATCTGGTGCCGTTGCTCGCCCAGACGATGGACGATCGAAGTCGCGCGCTGAGCCTGCGAACGCAGCTGCCCCGCGTGCTGAGGCGCATCGGCACCCAGACGGCCTTCGACGCGCTGCTGGCCTCGAACGCGCGAGACGACGCGGCGCTCCACTACCGAGTCGGAGCCGCGCTCGCCCGTATTCGCGACGATCACCCGGAGTTCACGGTCGATCGAGCCCGGGTCCTCGAGGCGCTCTCGCGGCGGCAGGCGACCCAGCACGGGCTGCGGCCGGCCTTTCGATCGCTGCGCGCGGCGTACGGCGAGGCGTCGCTGGTGACTCGCATCGTCGGCGATCGGCTCGATCAGGCGCTCGAGCTGTCCTTCTGGCTCCTCGGCTTGCTCCATGACGCTCCGGCGCTGCGCAAGGCCCACGCGCACCTCGTCGGCCAGGACGCCCGGCGCCGCGCCTGGGCCCTCGAGTTGATCGACAACCTGCTCTCGACCGAGGAGCGCGAGGCGATCGCTGGTGCGCTGGAGACCCCGCACCGCGCCGAGCCGTTGGGAGACGAGGACGCTGCGCGGGTCTTCGTCGAGGAGCTGTGCTCGAGCGACGACTTCACCTTGCGCGCCTGTGCGCGGCGGCTGGGGCGAATGATGGGAGTCTGGACGCTCCCGCCGAAGGAGGACGACATGAGTGACGTGACGGTGCGGCGGCTCTTCGCGCTCGAGGGCGTGGAGATCTTCGCCCAGAGCGACGTCGACGATCTCGCGGCGGTGGCGGGCGTCGCGAAGGAAGAGAAGTTCAGGAAGGGAGAGCGGATCTACGCCGAAGGCGACCCCGGTGACGCGCTCTACGTGATCGTCGACGGCGCGGTCGAGGCCCGGCGTGACGGCGAGGTGGTGCTCACGATGAAGACGCGCGAGAGCTTCGGCGAGACCTCGCTGTTCGACGGCGCGCCCCGAATCAACGAAGTGATCGCCACCCAGGACACCACCGTGCTGACGATCGATCGGCGCGACTTCCTCGATCTGCTCGGTGATCGCCCCGAGCTCCTCGCGGGCATGTTCCGGGTGATGTCGCGTCAGCTCAAGACGATGGTCGTCGAGGTCGCCTCGCGCCGCGCGAACACCGGCGATCTCCCGGCCGTCTCGGTGCCTCCAGTGACGGAGACCGATCGCAACCTCTTCTGATCAGAAGGCGATGCCGACGCCCACGTAGGGCCCGCCGATGATGTCTCGGCAGCTCCAGTTGCCGCTGGAGAGCTGGGTGCAGCCGTTGGTGTCGTCGGGCGTTCCGGGGACGATGCCGCGATCCTCGAGGATCTGGGTGCGCCAGCCGGCGCGAATGCCGATCGAGTCGATGCCGATCACCACCCCGGCCCGGCCGTCGAGCTGCCAGATGGGCCACGGGGTCGCCATGATCGAACCCTCGAGCGCGAAGGGCCCGGCGATCCACAGCTGGCCCGAGAGCCCGCCGGTCGGCGCCATCACGATCAGATCCTCCGCGAAGAGGGTGTCGGCGCCCAGCTCGGCGCGGAGCCGCCCGTAGCGCCCAGTCAGGAAGGCGAAGGTGACGTGGGCGTTGATCTGGCTGAGCTGGTTGCGCTGCGTCTGAATCGTCTGCGCGAGGAGCGACACGCCGAAGCGCTCGCCTTCGAAGAGGCCGTTGAGGCCCAGCACGTAGCCGGCGCCGTTCGTCGTCGAGAGCGAGTACAGCCCTTCGACGCCGACGGTGACGCGAATGTCGGACGGCTCGGGGCGAACGTACTGCTCGCCTTGCACGATCTGGGTCCCCGGCGCTGGCGTGTAGTAGCCGTAGCCGTACCCGTAGTTCGGGACGAAGGCGCCGGAGTAGTAGCCGTAGCGGTAGGGGCGATAGGCGGGGCCCCAGCCCATCGACCAGCCGGTGTAGCCACGGCTCGCGTACCCAGAGGTGTAGCCCGTCGACTGCCCGCCCGAGGAGGCAGGCCCGGCGGAGTGGTACGACGAGGAGCTCGAGCTGGAGCTGCTCGAGCCAGAGCTTCCGGAGCTGCCGCCGCCGCGCTTGCCAAACCGAGCCTCGGCCGGGCCCGTAAACAACAGCGTCGTCAGCACGCTCACGACTGCGATCGGTTGGAGTCGCATGGGAGACCTCCGACCACACCATACGCCTGAGCTGGCGAAACATTCACCTTGGAGGTGCCAGTGGGATGGATGGGATCACTCTTGATCGTCGCGCTGGTGAGCCAGGCTGATGGCGGCCGCTCGGTTCGGTACCTCGCGCTCGGAGACAGCTTCACCATCGGCACCAGCACCCCCGAGCGCCTCAACTTCCCCAGCCAGCTGAAGGGACTGCTCGAAGGGAAGGGCGTGACGGTGCGCCTGACGAACGCCGCGGTGAACGGCTTCTCGACGCACGAGCTGATCGAGCGCGAGCTCCCAGCGCTCGAGGCGGTGAAGCCGACCCACGTGACCCTCGCCATCGGCGCGAACGATCTCGTGCGAGGCAAGGGGCCGGCCGAGTACCGCGCGCGACTCAAGGTGATCTTCGCGCGGCTGAAGTCGGCAGGGGTGACGGGTGAGCGGCTCCTCGTTCTTCCGCAGCCCGACTGGAGCCAGGCGCCGATCGCAGAGGCCTTCGGCGATCGTGACGAGCTGCGCGCGCGAATCGAGTCGTACAACGCCGTGCTCGCCGACGAAGCCCGGGCTGCGGGCGCGAGCTTCGTCGAGCTCTGGCCGCTCATGATCGAGCAAGGGCGCGAGAAGCTGTTCGCCGCCGACGGGCTCCACCCGAACCAGGAGGCGTACACGGCCTGGGCCCAGGCGCTGGCCGAACGTTGGGCGCGCGCGGGGGAAGTCGTGCGACACTGACACCGCATGCCCGAATACCCCGATCTCGAGTGCTACCTCACGGCGCTCGACGCTCGCGTCAAAGGGGCCGTCCTCGAGCGCGTGCGGCTCGCGAGCCCCTTCGTGCTGCGCACCGTCGAACCGCCGCTCTCCTCGATCTTCGGCAAGCAGGTCACCGGGTTCCGCCGTATCGGCAAGCGGCTCGTCTTCGAGCTCGAGGGCGGCTCCTTTCTCGTCATTCACCTCATGGTGGCCGGCCGGCTCTTCTGGAAGGAGAAGGGCGCCAAGATTCCGGGGCGCGCGGGGCTGGCGGCGTTCGACTTCCCGAATGGCTCCCTGATCCTCACCGAGGTCAGCACCAAGAAGCGCGCCTCGATTCACCTCGTGCACGGCGAAGCGGCGCTCAAGCAGATCGATCGGGGTGGCCTCGAGGTGATGAGCGCGCACCTCGATCAGTTCGCCGAGCGGCTGCGCTCCGAGAACCACACCCTCAAGCGCTCGCTCACCGATCCCCGGCTCTTCTCGGCGATCGGCAACGCGTACTCCGACGAGATCCTCCACCGCGCGAAGCTCTCGCCGGTGAAGCAGACCAAGCAGCTGACCGGCGAGGAGATCGCGAGGCTCTACGAGGCCACCCGCGAGGTGCTCGCCGAGTGGAAGGCGCGGCTCATCACCGAGGTGGGTGACGGCTGGCCCGAGAAGGTGACCGCGTTTCGTCCCGAGATGGCGGTGCACGGCAAGCACAAGCAGCCGTGCCCTGTCTGCGGTGCGCTCGTGCAGCGCATCGTGTACGCCGAGAACGAGACGAACTACTGCGCGAAGTGCCAGGCGCAGGGCCGGCTGCTCGCCGATCGGTCGCTCTCCCGGCTGCTCAAGGACGACTGGCCCACCACCCTCGACGAACTCGACGAGTACGTCGCCAGCCGACGGTGACATCGCCTGACTCTGGAGCGGAAGTAGTGGCCACGCGAGGGCTTCCTCCGCTAGGAAGGTGAGCGACCATGACTCGTTTCGTGAAGCTTTCCGGGGGGATGCTGGCGGCGCTCCTCATCCTCGCAACTCCTGCGCATGCCGAGATCACCCTGTGGCTCGTGCAGCCGCTCTACCCTGGCCAAGAGGCGCTCGTCGATCGCACCGAGAAGGCGCTCGACAAGCTGATCGCCTCGAGTGATCGCAAGGAGCACGTCATCGGCCGAGCCGAGCTCGCCCGTGCACTCCATGGGAGGAAGGTGGAGGACCTGCCGTGCCTCTCGACGGGTGAGCGCTGCGCGGACCCGATCGATCCGTTCGTCGCGACGCTGGGCTTCGGTCGCATCGTCCTGCTCCAGGGTGGCCAGGACGAAGCGGGCTTCAAGTTTCGAGTGACCTCGTACGAGCCGGCGCTCGGCAAGGTGGTGCCGACGAGCGCGTCGGCCTCGGTGCTCGAGAAGGCGCTCCTGGGCGCGGTCGCGAAGGTCGTCCCCGTCGCCTCGACGCTCGAGGTGAAGTCCACTCCGGCCGGCGCGGTCGTCTACGTCGACGACACCAAGATGGGCACCACGCCGCTGACGACCCAGGTGCTGCCCGGCGAGCGCGTCATCAAGATCGATCTCAAGCTCCACCAGCCGATCGAGGAGTCGATCATCGTGCCGATCAGGGGCTCCGCGTCGCTCGAGAAGTCCCTCGAGAAGGTGGCGGCGCGGCTCATCGTCACCGCGGCGCCGGCGGGCACCTCGATCTCCATCGACGGCACCGCGCTGGGCAAGGACCGGGTCGACCGCGGCATCAACCCGGGGCAACACACGATTCGGCTCTCGGCGGAGAACCACAAGGCCTTCGAGCAGACGATCAGCGTGAAGCCCGACGAGCAGTACGTGCTCGACAAGACGCTCGAGCCGCTCCCTGGCGCAGTGGTGGTGAACCCCAACCCCAACCCGAACAAGCAGCCCGACAACATCATCGTCGTCACCAAGCAGCCCGACGGCGTGGTGAAGATCGACACCCCGCTCGTTCCGCCGCCGCCTCCGCCGACGCAGACCGAGCTCACCTACGAGCGCCGCTCCTACTTCCAGCTGAGCTACGAGTTCGGCAGCTGGCTGGGCAGTGCGCTGGTGGGGCGGCGCTGGGGCAACGCAGGCACCGGGCGCACCACCTCGATCGAGACGCCCTCCCGAACCCTGATGGGCGGGTCGCTCGAGTACGGCACCGGCGGGAAGTACTTCGGCGTGTCGGTGGTGGGGGTGAGCTACCTGACCAACGTCGAGCGCTTCAACCTCGGAGTGGGCTTCGCGCCGGGCGCTCAGCGTGAAGTCGACGCCGGCCTCATGGGGCCCTCGCTCATCAACTCGGTGCGGGTGCACATGGTGACGATTCGTGCGCTCCAGCCGCAGCTGCGAATCGCCGCCTGGCGCTTCATGTTCCAGCTGCAGCTCGGCGCCGAGTTCCGCACCGGGCAGATCATCGAGCCGGGAGCGACCTTCTACAAAGACGGCTTCATGATCCTCGATCTGCTCGCCGCCGCGCGCCTCAACGTGCGCTTCTTCGTCGTCGACGGCCTCTACTTCTTCGGGAGCGGGCACTTCACCTATTACATCCTCGGCGAGACCTCGCGCATGGAGGCCCCGCTCGACGCGCTGGGCAACCCGTCAGGGCCGGAGCCGAGCTTCAAGAACGCTCACTCGTGGGGCTTCAACGTGGGGTTGGGCTATGGCTTCTGAGCGATTCGTTTCTGTGGTGGCGGCACTCTGGTGCGCGGCGGCGATCGCGGAGCCGTTGGTGGGCCCGAACGTGGGCAACGCCGATACGCTGATCTCCGAGGCGAGCCGGCTCTACAACAAGAAGCAGTACGCGAAGGCGGTCGATCAGTACCTCAAGGCCACTCGGGTCGCGCCAGGCAACCTCAACACCTACCTGCAGCTCGCGCGCGCCTCGGTGCTCGCCAAGCAGCTCCAGCGCGGGTGCTACGCGTACCGGGTCTATCTCAAGGCGAGCCCCGACACGCCCGACCGAAAGAAGGCCGCCGCCGAGAGCGATCAGTGCGAGCGCCAGCTCAAGAACGCCAAGGGCCAGCCCCCCGATCTGAGCCAGAAGTACGTCGAGACGCGGGCTGCCTTCTTCGCCCAGCTCGACAAGAACGTGGTGATGGGCCCGGGCGGCGCCTCCGAGGAGCTGCAGACCCTGGTGAAGGACGGCTTCCTCGGCCCCGAGCTGGCCGACATGGCCCAGAAGCTGGGCAGTGCCGCGGTCGCCGAGGCCGAGGGCATTCACAAGCGCGCGCTCGCCAACGAGAAGCTGCCCGCCGAGTCGCTCCGCAGCGCCCGCCCGCTCTTCCAGATCGCCGCCGACACCGGCGTCACCTCGACACACTCGGCTGCCGTCACCGCCTTCTTGGACGGCCTCGCCGAGTTCACCGAGAAGAACTACAAGCGCGCGACCCAGCTCTTCGGTGAGGCCTCCAAGGCCGACCCGTCGAACAAGGAGTACGCCTTCTACCGAGGGCTCTCGCTCTTCCAGTCGGGTGATCGGCTCGGTGCGCTCAAGGCGCTGGAGGCCGACCTGAAGGACGACCCCCGAACGGCGGTGTTGCGCACCTCACTCGCCCTCGGCAATTCTCCCGAAGTCGGGGCCGCCGAGCTCGAGCGGTTGCTCTTCAGCACCCGCTTCCCCGCCGAGAAGCAGTGACCGGCGCAAGGAGTCCTCTTGGCGTTCTTCATCTGTCAGGCCTGCGGGACCGAGTACGACGCCGAAGATCCGAAGTGCCCGAGCTGCGGCCGCACCGAGACGATCCGCCTCAATCGCACCGATCGCATGGTGGACAAGGTGATCGCCGGGCGGTTCAAGATCATCAAGAAGCTGGGGCAGGGCGGCATGGGCGCGGTGTACCTCGCCGAGCAGGTCGGCATTGGCCACCGGGTCGCGATCAAGTTCCTCAAGAGTGAGTTCTCGACCGACGTCGAGATCGCGCGCCGCTTCCTCAACGAGGCGAAGACCTACGCCAAGGTGTCGCACCCGAACGCGGTCACCTTCCACGAGTTCGGCCAGGACGACGAGGGCAACCTCTTCATCGCGATGGAGTACTGCGAAGGCGACGATCTGAAGAAGACGATCGCGTCGCGCGGGCGCTTGCCGGTGATCGAGGCGATCGAGGTGGTGACGCAGGTGGCCGACGTGCTCGCCGACGCGCACCAGAAGCAGATCGTGCACCGCTATCTGAAGCCCGAGAACATCATGATCCGCAAGGGGCTGCGGGGCATGCACGCCAAGGTGCTCGACTTCGGCATCGCCCGCTTGATGGACGCGAGCACCAAGCTCACCGTCGCCGGCGCGATCGCGGGCACGCCTCGCTACATGTCGCCCGAGCAGGTCGAGGGCAAGGAAGCCGACTTTCGCGCCGACGTCTACTCGCTCGGCATCGTCTGCTTCGAGGCGCTCACCGGCCGGCAGCCCTTCGACGGCAACACCATCGCCGAGATCATGCGCAAGCAGGTGCTCGAGCCGCTGCCGAAGCTCGCCGACTTCTTCTCCGATCTCGACCTGCCCGATCTCCAGCGCGTGCTCGAGAAGGCCTGCGCCAAGCGTCGCGAAGATCGGTTCCCCGACATGGTGGCCTTCGCGAGCGCGCTCAACGCGGCGACGCCGACCGGGCTCCATCAGGCGCTCCCGGCGGTGCAGCGGGTCTCCACCGAGGCGGCGCGCCAGTCGGTGTCGCGGGCGACTCCATTTCCAGGGAAGGACGGAGGCGTCGCGGTGCCTGGAACGTTGGTCGGCACCGACGCGCTCGACAAGACGACGGTTCCGACCTCGAGCCACTCCCCGTCGAGCAACTCCACCATCGCCGCCGAGGCGATGACGCAACAGCCTGGAGTCGGCTCGATCAGCCCACGCGGCTCGGTCGGTGACGTCTCGCTGCCTCCACGGGTGCCGCGCTCCAACACGCCGATGATCGTGCTCGTGGCGGTGCTCCTGGTGGGGCTCGTCGCCGGTGGAGCCGTGCTCCTCGGAGGGAACAAGGACCCGAAGGTCGATCCCGATCCCCGGAAGGACCCCGAGGTGAAGATCGTCGACGCCACCAGGCCCGTCGACGACCCGGCGAAGGCCGCCGCCGACGCCGTCTCGAAGGCGATTCACGATCAGTCTGCGCTCGAGAAGCTCAAGTCGGCGCACACGAACTGGGAAAAGGGCGATCTCAACGCTGCGAAGGTCGATCTCGAGAACGTCGCCGCCGACACCGCGGTGAAGGTCGAGGCCGACGAGCTGCTCGCGAAGGTCAAGACGGTGCAGGAGGCGCTCGCGGCCGGTGACGCGCAGCGGGCCAAGGGCAACTGCGACGCGGCGCTCCGATCGTACACGGTCGCGACGAAGCTGAACCCCAACGTCGACGCAGTGAACCGCGGCATCGGCGCGTGCAGAGCGGCCGCGATTCCGGGTCAGGTGGAGTGAGCGCCAAGGCCCTGGCTCCTCCCAGAAAGCCGGACATCACCCCGGGTGGTCCGATCGGGCGCGCGCTGGTGTCGGTGGCGATGGGCTGGCTGCGGTGGTTGCGCCCTTCGAGCCGAGCGCGGCTCGCGTCGGTGGTGTCGTCGCTCGCGTGGGCGCTCCGGCTTCGGCGCAACGTCGCGCTGGAGAACCTGGCCCACGCGTTTCCGGAGCGGAGCGAAGCGGAACGGCTGGTGATCGCCCGCGGCGTGTACCGGAGCCTGGCGCTGGCGGCGCTCGACGCAGTGACGAGCGATCTCCTCCCCGACGCCGAGCTCGAGCGGCTCGTGCAGATCCCCGACTGGAAGGGCCTCGATCGGCTCCTCGACGCCCGCCAGCCCGTCCTCATCGCCTCCGCCCACCTCGGCAGCTGGGAGCTCTTCGCCGAGGTGATGGCGCGACGTGGGTGTCACTTCAGCGCGGTGGTACGGCCCCTCGCCGGAGCCTTCAACGAGTGGGTGGTGAAGAACCGGAAGCAGGCGGGCGTCGAGCTGATCCTCCAGCGTGGCGCGCTGCGGAACATGCTGAGCGCGCTCGAGCGAGGGCGCGCCGTCGTGCAGCTCATCGATCAGGTGCTCCCCGCGAAGGACGGCGTCTTCGTGCCCTTCTTCGGGCGGCTCGCGAGCACCACGCCTGCGATCGCCATGGCCGCCCGGGTCTCGAAGGCGCCGGTGTACGTCGTGGCGGCGGTGCGAGACGGCGATCACCTCACCATGTTGGTCGAGGGGCCGGTGCCGATGCGCGAGACGGCCGAGAAGGGCGCCGATCTGCTGACCAACACCGCGACGCTCACTGCGATCATCGAGTCGATCATTCGCCGCGTGCCCGAGCAGTGGCTGTGGCTCCATCGGCGTTGGAAGGTGAAGCCCCCGGAGAGTGCGTGAATGGGGCCCTTCGTCGCCACCGTTCAGACCCAACACCTGCCCGAAGGCACCGCGGCCGAGGTGCACGAGCTGCAACGGCAGTTGAGCCGCTTCGTGACGACGAACCGGAGCGCGACGCTGCGGGCTCGCGCGGTGATCTTGGTGATCGTCGCCATCGTGCTCGCCTTCGTCGCGAGCCGGGTCGATCAGCCCCTCGTCGTGGGCCTCTGCGGCGTGGTGCTGATCGCCCCGGTGGTGTGGATCGGCACGGCCATCGTCGTGCCGCTGGTGCTCATGGCGAGAGGGAAGCTGACGGCGGGCGTGTCGCTGCAGAGCGGCGTCGAGGTGTCGATCGACGAGCAGGGCCTCGCGTGGATGGGGAGCGCCGTGCCGTGGAGCGCGGTGAGCTCGGTCGGCGAGGAGGGCGATCGGGTGCACCTCCGAGGCGCGGACCCGTCGTCGCGGCGGCTGTTCGAGGTGGTGCTGGAGGCGTCGAACTTCGCCTCCGCGCAGGCTCGCGCCGAGGTCGTTCGCGAGCTGGAACGCCACCGCAGCTCCGCGCCTCCGACGTCGCGGTGAGCGAACAAATCGTGCGTTCCGGTTCCGCTCTGGCACTTTCTCTGAAATGAGACGAACGCCGTGGCGTTACGAGTCCCCGCGAGCCACGTGACGACCATGACCGAGCAGCTCCCAGAAACCTCAGCTCGTTCGCGCCCTTGGGAGGCGCTGGCGGCCCTGTGGAACCCGGTGGAGGCGGTCCCCCGAGCCGTCGAGGCCACCCGGTGGGTGCTGCCGTTGCTCCTCACGATGATCCTCACCGCCCTCGGCTCCGCGGCCGTGGGGACGCGGCTCGACACCGCCCGAGTGGTGCTGCCGAAGCTCGCCGAGTCTGGGGAGCTCGCCAAAGCGACCGAGCGAGAAGTCAGCGAGCAGATCGAGCAGGCGCAGCGGGTCGCGATCGTCGCCGGGGTGGCGAAGGGGATCGTCGTGGTGCCACTCCTCGCGCTCCTCGCCTCGGCCGGGTTGTGGATCTGGAGCTGGCTCATGGGCGGTCGGGCGACCTTCCAGCGGCTCTTCACCGCGGTGGCGCTCGCCTCGCTCCCGTTCGCGTGCGCTCAAGGCATCACCCTGGCGTCGGCCCTGCGGCAGCGCACGCTGTCTCCGGTGATGGTGGACGAGCTGGTGCCGTCGTCGGCCGCGGCCTTCGTTCCCGCTCCCGTCGACTCGGGCCCGAAGGAGCTCAAGGCGCCCAGGCCGGAGTGGAAGCCTCAGGCCTCGCGTTCGCTCCTGGGCCTGCTCGACTTCTTCCACCTCTGGGCGGCGTTGCTGCTGGGCTGGGGCTTCGCCTCGGCGGCTCGGCTCGAGCGGTGGCGGGGCGCTCCGGCGACGACCGCGCTCTACTTCCTCGTGCTCGCCGCGGTGATGGTCGGGCTGCCGAACCTGATGCAGAACGGGGGCCCGCGATGATGATCGTGGCGCTGATCCTCACCGCGACGCCGATCACCCTCGAGGAGGTGCGGGTCGCGTCGCGGCAGAACCTCGACGCCGTTCGTGCGGAGCTCGCCCTCACCCGTGCGGGGCTCGATCGCGCCGAGGCGCGCTCGGTGATCTTCCCGCAGGTCGATCTCAACGCGGGGGCGACCGGCTCGTTCCTGGGACAGCAGCAGCGGTTCGTCACCCCGTTCAACCCGACGCCGACCGACATTCCTCCGCTCTCGCAGGCGAACTTCCAGCTCGGGCTCTCGGTGCAGCAGCTCCTCTACGACGGCGGGCGGTGGTGGAACCAGCTCGCTCGCACCGGCGCGCTCGAAGAAGCGGCGAAGGGCCAGCTCGAGGAACAGCGCGCGGCGAGCGAGCTCGAGGCGGTGCGGCGGTTCTACGAGCTCCTCCGTGCGCAGCTCGCGCTCGACGTGCTCGAGGCCTCGGTGAAGCGCAGCGCCGATCTCCTCGAGCGGGCGAAGGGGCTCTTCGAGGCGGGCCGGGCGCAGAAGCGCGACGTGCTCGATGCCGAGGTGAACCTGGGGAACGATCGCATCTCGGTGATCCGGCAGCGGCAGGCGATCGCCAGCGCGCGCGCGTCGCTCCTCCAGTGGCTCGGGCAGCCGCCGCGTGACGTCGAGGCGGTGGCGCCGACGGGGTTCGGCACTGGCGCTCGGTCCGTGCTCCCGCCGGAGGCCGTGCTCTCGTTGGCGAAGCGGCGCCGTGCGCTGTTCGCGGTCCTCGATGCGCAGGGGCGTGGGGCGCGGCTGGCCGTCGAAGTGGCCAAGGCCGACTACTTTCCCCGGTTGGCGGTGAGCGCGGCCTACGGGCGATCGGCTCCGGCGGCGGCGATCTTCGTGGACCCGACGCGTCAGCACGCGCTCACCCTCGGCGCCAACCTCTCGTGGGATCTCTTCAGCGGCTTCGCCACCGACTCGCAGGTCTCGCGCGCGCAGACCCAGCTGACCGAGCTGGAGCGCCAACAGCAGCAGTCCCTCGTCGAGCTCGAGGGAGAGGTGACCCGCGCCACCGTCGCGTTCGGAGCGCAGGTCGAGATCTCCGCGATCGCGTCCAAGAACCGCGCGCTGGCCGACGAGAGCTTCTCTGCCGAGGAACAGCGCTTCGCCGCTGGGGCCACCACGTCGCTCTCGGTGCGTGATGCCCAGACCCGCGCGCTCTCGGCGCAGCTGACCCAACTGCAGACCCACGTCGACGTGGAGATCGCCAAGGCCGCGCTCGAGCGCCTCGCTGGCGGTCCGCTCGTCACACAGGAGACGCCATGACCTGGTGGAAAGCCCTCATCGTGGTGCTGATCGTCGCCGGCCTCGCCGCGATCTCGGTTGCCGGGTTGCGCGAACGCCCACCGCCTCCCGTCGAGGTGCAGATGGGCACGGCCAAGCGCGCGCCGATCACCCGAACCGTCACCGGCGCCGGCAAGGTGCAGCCGGCCACCACGGTGAAGATCAGCTCGAGCCTCTCGGGCGATCTCATCGAGCTCAACGTGAAGGAAGGTGATCACGTCACCAAGGGACAGATCCTGGGGAAGCTCGATCGCCGCCGGTTCGAGGCGAACGTCCGCCAGGCGCAGGCCGCGCAGAACGCCGCCAAGTCCGACGTCGCCACGGCGATGGTCGAGGTTGAACGATCGCAGCGGGAGCTCGATCGGGTACAGGCGCTCGCCGGCAAGGGGCTCTCCTCGCAGGCCGAAGTCGAGACCGCGCAGTCCACCCTCTCGGCCGCGAAGGCTCGGGTCGCGGCGCTCAACGATCGCGTCAGTCAGCAGCAGGCGGTGCTCGACGAGGCGCAGAACAACCTGTCGAAGACCACCCTGATCTCGCCGATCGACGGCACCGTCATCGAGCGCAACCGCGAGATCGGCGAGCGCGTTCGCGGGAGCGACTTCAACGAAGACGTGGTGATGAGCCTGGCCGCCCTCGCCTCGATGGAGGTGAAGATCGAGGTCGGCGAGCACGAGGTCGTGCACCTGGCGCTCGATCAGCACTCCGAGGTGAAGATCGACGCGCTCGAGGGCCAGAGCTTCGACGGCACGGTGGTGGAGATCGCGCAGAAGGCCCTCATTCGAAACCAGGGCTCGGAGCAGGAGACGACGAGCTTCCCCGTCACCGTCGCGCTCACCTCCCGTCCTCCCGGCGTGATGCCGGGAATGAGCGCCGAGGTGCGAATCACCGCGGAGCAGCGTGAGTCGGCGATCGTCGTCCCGGTGCAGGCCGTGACGGTTCGCCCCGAGTCGTCGCTCGTCGACAGCGCGGTGGCGGTCGAGGGAAAGCCGCTCCAGCCGAAGGCCAAGTCGAGCGAGCGCTTCGCCAAGGTGGTCTTCGTGATCGGCAAGGATCAGAAGGTGTCGATTCGTCGGGTGCGCACCGGCATCGCCTCGGACACCGAGATCGAGATCGTCGAAGGCCTCGAGCAGGGCGAGCGGATCGTCGAGGGCCCGTACCGCACGCTCGCGAAGGAGCTGAAGGAAGGCGACGCGGTGGAAGAGGCGAAGCCCGGGCAGGGTGGGGCGTTCAAGGGCGGCAAGCGCGGCTGAGTCGATCATGCTCATCGAGCTCCAGGACATCGCGCGGGAATACGTCGTCGGCGGCGAGACCGTTCACGCGCTCGACGGCGTCACCGTGCACGTCGACAAGGGCGAGTGGATCGCGATCATCGGTCAGTCGGGTTCCGGCAAGTCGACGTTGATGAACGTGATCGGCTGCCTCGACACCCCGACGCGCGGCACCTACCGGCTCAACGGGAAGGACGTCTCTCGGCTCGACGACGACGCGCTCGCCGACATTCGCAATCGTGAGATCGGCTTCATCTTCCAGAACTTTCAGCTCCTGCCGCGCGAGAGCGCGCTGGCGAACGTCGAGCTGCCGCTGGTCTATCGCGGGCTCGGCGCGAAGGAACGGCGGGCGAAGGCGGTCGAGGCGCTCACCAAGGTGAAGCTCGATCACCGCATGACGCACAAGCCCACCGAGCTCTCCGGCGGGCAGCGGCAGCGCGTCGCGATCGCTCGGGCGCTGGCGGCTGAGCCGTCACTGCTCCTCGCTGACGAGCCGACGGGCAATCTGGACAGCTCGACCGGAGAGGAGATCGTCAAGCTCTTCGAGGAGCTGCACCACCAGGGCCACACGATCGTGCTGGTCACCCACGAGCCCAAGCTCGCGGCGCGGTGTCCTCGTGCGGTCCGGCTCTCGGACGGGAAGGTCGTCGCCGACGGGCCAGGCGCGCAGGTCGCCTTCGGAGGAACGGGATGAGCCTCCGCGTCGATCTCGTCGAAGGTGCGGCGATCGCGGTGCGTTCGCTCTCGGTCCACCGGCTGCGAACGGTGCTGACCACGGTGGGCGTCGGCATCGGGGTCGCCACCCTGCTCGCGATCCTCGGCATCACGCAGGGCCTCGACACGTCCTTCGAGAAGCAGCTCGCCAGCCTCGGCTCGACGTCGATCTACGTCTCCAAGCAGCCGTGGGTGCAGCTGGGCAACTGGTGGGAGTTTCGCAACCGCCGCAACATCACCTTGAAGCAGGTCGACGCAGTGCGCGCGCAGTGCACGCTCTGCGAGACCGTCGTTCCGATGGTGGAGGACAACGCCGACGTCGCCTTCCAGGGCACCGAGCTGACCGCCGTCGAGACCAACGGCGCGTCCGAGGAGTGGCCGCGGGTCAGCGGCTTCGAGCTCGCCAAGGGCCGCTTCCTCACTCAGACGGACGACGACAACCGGCGGGAGGTCGCGGTGCTCGGCGCCGACGTCGTCGACACCCTGTTCGAGAACGTCAACCCCATCGGGCAGACGGTGCGCATCGGGAAGAAGCCGTTCACCGTGATCGGCACGCTCACGAGGAAGGGGAAGATCCTCGACAGCTCGCAGGACCTGATGGTGGTGATCCCCTTCAACACCTTCACCAGCTTCTTCGCCGGCCGGCGGAGCTACACGATCGGCGTCGCGGTGAAGCCGGGCACCTCCCTCGACGTGGTGGAGGACGAGTTGGTGGGCGTGCTCAGGCGCGTGCGCAACACGCCCCCCGACAAGCCCGACGACTTCGCGATCAACCGGCCCGAGCAGCTCGCGAGCACCTATCAACAGCTCACTGGAGCGCTCTACGCGGTGGCGCTGGGGATCGGCTTCATCACGCTCCTCGTCGGCGGCATCGGGATCATGAACATCATGCTCGTCTCGGTGCGCGAGCGGACGCGGGAGATCGGCGTTCGACGAGCCCTCGGCGCCCGACGGCGGACGATCATCGTGCAGTTCATGTTGGAGGCGATGGTGGTCTCCGCGGTGGGCGGCGCGCTCGGAACGCTCGTTGGCCTGGGCGGCGCGAAGGTCGTGAGCCTCATCACTCCGCTCGCAGCGACGGTTCGCCCGCTGACGATCGTGTTCGGCATCGGCTTCGCGGCGTTGGTGGGGCTCCTCTTCGGCATCTGGCCGGCGGCGCGCGCGGCCAACCTCGACCCGGTCGAAGCGCTCAGGCAGGAGTGACGCGTGCGGACCTTCATCGACAACCTCCGCCTCGCCGCCGGCACCTTCGTCGCTCACCCGCTGCGCACCGCGCTGACGCTGCTCGGGATCGTGATCGGGGTGGCGACGGTGATGACGATGATGGCGCTCCTCGAGGGGCTCAGCATCAAGGTGAATCGAGATCTCTCCCAGCTCGGCGCCAACGTGTTTCGGGTCGACAAGTGGCCGCAGGGCTTTCGCTTCGGCGGAGGCGATCGGATCAACTGGAACAAGATCGCGGCGCGGCCGGCGCTGACGCTCGACGACAAGCGGGCGATCCTCGAGCAGTGCCCGTCGGTGAAGCGCACCGCGGCGTCGTCCTGGCAGCCCGGCCAGCGGGTGCGCACCTCGATGACCGAGACGCAGCCGAGCGTCTTCATCCTCGGGACGACGGTGGAGTACCCCGAGACGTCGGGCATCGTGGTGGCGAGTGGGCGGTACTTCAACGATCAAGAAGAGGTCGACGGCCGGCAGGTGGCGGTGCTCGGACCCGACGTCGCCGACAAGCTGTTCCCGAGCCTCGATCCCGTCGGCCAGGAGGTGCGGCTCAAGGGGCGGCCCTTCACGGTGGTGGGCGTGTTGGAGCGGCGCGGGAAGGTGCTCGGGCTCTTCAACCTCGACAACATGGTGATGACGCCGATGACGGCGTTCCTCTCGCTCTACGGCAAGCGGCGAACGGTTTCGATCAGCGTCGAGGCGACGGACCGCACGGTCTTCGAGCGCGCGATGGAGGAGACGAGCCGGTTGATGCGGCAGCGCCGTCGGCTCGCCCCGGAGGAGGAGGACAACTTCGAGGTGTCGACGAACGAGTCGATGGCGAAGACGCTGAATGATCTGTCGAAGGTGATCACCGCGGCGACGTTCGGGGTCTGCCTGCTGTCGCTGTTGGTGGGCGGCATCGGGATTCTCAACATCATGCTGGTGTCGGTCTCCGAGCGGACGCGGGAGATCGGAGTGCGCAAGGCGCTCGGGGCTCGCCGCTCTCGAATCCTCGGACAGTTCGCGACCGAGGCGGTGGTGCTGGCGTTGGTGGGAGGCGTCATCGGGCTCGCGCTCGGTCTGGGGCTCGCAGGTCTGGGACGGTGGGCGCTCGGCTTGACGACCGCGGTGCCGATCTGGGCGGTGATCGTGTCGTTGGTGATGAGCTCGGGCGTGGGGTTGGTGTTCGGGATCTACCCGGCCGCCCGCGCTGCGCGGCTCGACCCGGTCGATGCGATGCGCTCCGAGTGAGGTCGCGCTGGCCGTGGCCCCTTGACGCGACGAGCCGAAGCGTTCATTTGATCATCCGAGGCTTGTGGGTGAGGGGGAGAACGAGAATGCGGAGTCAGATTATTGTCGTTGGAGCGTTCGCGGTCCTGGTCCAGGGAAGTGCCTGCGTGCCGGAGATCGGAAAGCGCTGCGGACCGGGGCTGCCGATTTGTCCCACGGGTGAGCAGTGCAGTGAGCCGAGTGGGGGGGTCGAGGGGCTCTGTGTTCCGATTGTCGATGCCGGAGCGGGCGGGGGATCGTCTGGAGGCTCCGCGGGTGGCTCGGCCGGAGGAACCGCGGGCGGCTCAAGCGGAGGAACTGCAGGCTCAGCAGGAGGGACCTCAGCGGCGGGAGGAACTGCAGGCGGCTCGGCGGGAGGAACTGCAGGCGGCTCAAGCGGAGGAACTGCAGGTGGAGCCTCCGCAGGAGGCTCGGCCGGAGGATCTGCTGGTGGCTCGGGAGGAGGCGCTGCTGGTGGCTCGGGAGGAGGAGCTGCTGGTGGCTCGGCGGGAGGAACTGCGGGTGGCTCGGCAGGAGGAACGATGGGCGGCTCGGCAGGAGGAACCGCGGGTGGCTCGGCCGGAGGAACTGCGGGTGGCTCGGCGGGAGGAGCTGCGGGTGGCTCGGCAGGAGGAACCGCGGGCGGCTCGTCGGGAGGACGGGCGGGGGGCTCGGCCGGTGGTGGAGGTGGCTCGAGCGGAGGATCTGCTGGTGGCGCGAGCGGAGGAGTTGCGGGTGGTGCGAGCGGAGGATCTGCTGTCGGCACCCCGAGCCTGACGCTGACGCCGCAGTCAGTGAAGCTCTTCCACTTCACCTGGAGCGATGTAACGGGCGAAACGGAGTACCGACTCCTCGAGAGCTTCGACGGCGTCGCTCCCCTGTCTGTCGTTGCAACCATCGGCGCGAATTCGACGAGCTACGACCTGACGGTTCCGCTCTTCCGAAGAATCAATGCGCAATACGTCCTTCGCGCGTGCAACGCCTCGACATGCAGCGACTCGCAGCAAGTCGCTGTGACCGGAACGTTGGCTGCCTCAGTTGGTTACGTCAAGGCGTCGAACGTCGCTCAGGGCGATTCATTTGGCATTTCCATTGCGCTGTCGGCCGATGGAAGCACGCTCGCGGTCGGCGCGACGGAAGAAGACAGCAACACGGTTCTCGTCGGGGGCAACCAGGCGGACGACTCCGCGCCCGGGAGCGGGGCGGTCTACGTATTCTCAAGGAGCGGCGCGACGTGGTTCCAGCAAGCGTATGTCAAGGCGTCGAACACCGGGGCAGGTGACCACTTCGGCTCTGCTCTCGCCCTCTCTTCGGACGGAAACACGCTTGCAGTCGCTGCGGTAACCGAAGCCAGCAACGCGACGGGCGTCGGGGGCAACCAAGCGGACAACAGCAAGGTCGGCAGCGGAGCGGTCTATGTGTTCCTGAGGAGCGGAGCGTCGTGGTCTCAGCAGGCCTACATCAAAGCGTCCAACACCGAAGCGGGAGCCGGCTTCGGTTGGTCAGTTGCCCTTGCTGCCGACGGCAACACCCTCGTTGTCGGTTCCTCGAAGGAGGCAAGCAGTGCCACCGGAATCGGAGGACAGGTTGACAACCTCGCACCCGACAGTGGTGCGGTGTACGTGTTCACACGAAGCGGTTCGAGTTGGTCTCAGCAGGCATACGTGAAGGCGTCGAACACCGGGTCGTTCGACCGTTTCGGTTCCTCGGTCGCCCTTTCTGCCGATGGAAACACGCTCGCAGTGGGAGCTTGGGGCGAGGCCAGCAACGCGACGGGCGTCGGAGGCGACCAGAGCGACAACAACTTCGCACAAAGCGGAGCCGTCTACGTCTTTTCGCGGAACGGCATCGTTTGGTCTCAGCAAGCGTACGTGAAGGCGTCCAACACCCAGCCAGCGGACTTGTTCGGCTGGTCTGTCTCGCTTTCGGCCAACGGAGCCGTGCTTGCCGTCGGAGCACCGTACGAGGACAGTAGCGCCACAGGCGTGGGAGGGATCCAGGGTGACAACTCTGCGAGCGAGAGCGGCGCTGTCTATGTGTTTGCGCGGGGTGGCTCGACCTGGTCTCAGCAGGCGTACCTGAAGGCCTCGAACACGGGCGCAGGCGACACGTTCGGTTGGTCAGTTTGCCTCTCGGCAGACGGACAAAGACTGGCGATTGGCGCGTCTGGCGAGGACGGCAGCGGCACGGGACTGAGTGCCCAGAATGACAACGCGGCTGCCGATAGCGGTGCGGTCTATTTTTTCTCGGTCACAGGAGTGTGGGCTCAGTCGGCCTACGTGAAGGCGCCCAACTCCGAGCCAGGCGACTACTTCGGGACCGCAGTTGCCCTTTCCGCCGACGCAACAACGCTCGCGGTTGGTGCACCGGAAGAGGACAGCAAGAGTTCAAGCCAGAACGACAACTCCGGCATGAACGCGGGGGCTGTCTACCTGTACTGACCACAGCGACTTGCCCAACCGTGGGTGAATCGCGTAGGTGGGGCTCCGTCGAAGGCACGCTCATTTTGCGTGTTTGGCCCGGGTGAGGTGTCTGACGTTGAAACCCTGGTCTTTTCGGGAGCTTGCCGTGAACCAAGTGAAGCTCGGTCTGCTGTGTCTCAGCTTGCTCGCCTTCTTCGGCTGTCCGCCGCCCGTCACCAGGGTCTGCAGCTCCACGACCTGCCCAGGCTGCTGCGACGCCAACGGTGAGTGTCAGTCGGGGCTCACCGTCACCGCTTGCGGGACTTCGGGCAACGACTGCCGCGTCTGCGGAACGAACCAGACCTGCAACTCAGGCCAGTGCAACCAGAACATCGGCGGAGGCTTCACGAGCGCTGGCGGGACCGCGGGCGGGGGCATGGCGGGCGACGGAGGGGTGGGTGGCGGCGCAGCAGGAGGCACCGTGCTCAGCTGCGCGTCCGGCCTGACGCTCTGCTTCAACGCCTGCGTCAACACCCGCACCGACTACAGCCACTGCGGCATGTGTGGTCGCTCCTGCGGCTCGGGCCAGTACTGCGACAACAACCAGTGCCAGAACGTCCCCACGACGTGCAGCGGGCAGGGGACGTGTCCGACGAACTACTTCTGCAGCTCCCAGAACACGTGCGTCCTCGGCTGTCAGACGAGCGCGGACTGTGGAGGCGGCCAGGTTTGTGACACGACGAACTCCCGCTGCAAGTGCCCGAACGCGACGAACCTCTGCGGAGGCAGCTGCCTGCCGGCGAACACGGTGACTGCGTGCGGCGCTGCGTGCCTCAACTGCAGTGGAGGACCGAACTCGATCCCCTCGTGCACCAACGGCGCCTGCGATTTCACCTGCCAGGCGGGCTACCACCGCTGCGGCAATGCCTGCGTCTCGAACTTCGACGCGATGACGTGTGGGAATCGGTGCGCCGCGTGCCAGGTGCCTCCAAACGGAACGGCGACCTGCGACGGCACTGACTGCGGCTACACCTGCGCGCAGGGCTTCCACCAGTGCGGCACCGACTGCGTCTCGAACTTCGACGTGGCGACCTGCGGCAACAGCTGCTCACCGTGTCAGGCGCCGGCGAACGGCATCGCGCAATGCATGTCGAGCGGCGGAGCGCCCGCCTGCACCTTCACCTGCAACCCCGGCTACGTGAAGTGCGGCAACGCCTGCGTCCAGGAGTCGGCGACCGCTTGCGGTCCGACCTGCCAGACCTGCACCCCGCCCGTCGGAGCGACCAACCCTCAGTGCGTCAACAGCGCCTGCCAGTACACGTGCGCGACCGGCTTCCACCAGTGCGGGAACAGCTGCGCGTCGAATACGGCGCTCGCGACGTGTGGCACCAACTGCACGCCGTGCCCGACGCCGCTCAACGGCATCGCGACCTGCAACGGCACCTCCTGCGGGATCATGTGCAACGCCGGGTACCACGAGTGCAATGGGCAGTGCGTCTCCAACTTCGCGACCGCGACGTGTGGGTCGCGCTGCACGGCGTGTCCTGACGGTCCGGTCGGCAGCGGGACCACCACGACGTGCGACGGCGTGGCGTGCGGCCTGCGGTGCTCGTCGACCGCGACTCCGAACTTCTGCGGCAACACGTGCGTCGCCGACTCCCTCACCACGTGCGGAACGAGCTGTCAGACGTGCACGGCCCCCTCCGGGGCGACTCCGATCTGTCAGAACGGCATCTGCGACTTCAACTGCGGGACTGGGTTTCACCGCTGCGGAAGCCAGTGCGTTGCCGACGACAGCGTCAACAACTGCGGAACGAGCTGTTCGGTCTGCCCGCCGGGTCCGCCCAACACCATGCCGACTTGCACGCGACCCACCGCGACGAGCCCGTACGCATGCGGTTGGAACTGTGGCGCCGGTACAACCCTTTGCAATTCGCAGTGTGTGCCTCTCGACTTCACAACTGCGTGCGGCCCATCTTGCGGGGTTTGCTCGTCGATCAATTCACTCGAGCGAGGGATCTGCAGCAACGGCATCTGCTCCACCGGTTGCATCACCAGCTGCAGTGGGACGTGCGTCAACAGCCAGACGAGCGCAACCAACTGCGGGACCTGTGGCACCACCTGTTCAGGCGCTGATCGTTGCTCGCAGGGCGAATGCAGAAACTACTGCGCGACGGGCATCGCGCTTGGGTCGATGGCTCCAGGACTCTCGCTCGGTTACACGCCGCTCGTCCTCTCCGTCGTTGACATCAACGACGATCGAAGGCCTGACTTGATCGCGTACGACACCAGCTACTACTTGACGGTGCGTCTCGGGCAAGCCAACGGCTCGTTTGGGGCAATCGCGTGGTCCTACTATCTCGGGAGCAGCTACCAGCCTTCTCAGATCGTGGTTGGGGACCTCACTGGTGACACGCTTCCCGAGATTGCCGTCGCAGTCTCGTCGTACGCGTACGTCTACCTCTTCCGAAACACCGGCGTCTCGGGAGGCTCGGCCAGTTTCAGTACGTACAGCGTCAGCACCACCTACGTGCCGACCGGACTCGCAATCGGCGATTTCAACGGTACCACCCCGAAGGATCTCCTCGTCTCCGTCAACACCACCAGCGCGACTTCCTCCACGCTTCTCTTCCCAGGAACGGCTGCGGCCGGGGTCTCTCCGGTGGGGACGGCGATCCCCGGGGGGCTGGGCATCGGCACCGTGTCCGGTGCGCGCGCGGCACTGCTCAACCAAGATCCGAATCCGGAACTCGTGGTCACCGCAGGTTCGAACGCGATCTACCTGTACCCCGGCACCGGGAGCCCGACCTCCCCGTTCAATCCATCAATGGCGGTGCTCGCCCAGCTTCCGGCAGGCGAGTCGTTCAGTGTCGCGACAGGGAGTTCATTCCCCTTCGCGGTTGGTGACGTCACCGGCGACGGCTATCCCGATGCTGTCGTCGCAACGTCTTCCGGTGCAGGGACGATCTTCGGCGTTCGTGTGTTTCCGATGATGCAAAACCTCACCTTCGGGACGAGTACCTTGCTCCCCGTGCCTGCAGTGCCCCGTTCGATCGCGATCTCAGACGTCAACCTTGACGCACGGCCTGACGTCATCGTCGCCTCCAGCGACGTGCGCATTTTCCTCTCGCAAGCGGGGGGCACCTTCTCGGCTGCACAGGTTCTGGGAATCTCGTTTTCGGCGACCTCCTTGAACTCACTTGCCGCGGCAGACACCACTGGAGACTCGGCTCCGGAATTGTTCACTCCCTCCGGCACCAGCATCGTTACCGCCGTGAATAACGGAATGGGCGGGTTCGCTTCGCTCCAGGGCACCAGCGTTCCCAACGCGTCTCGCATTGCCGTCGGTGATCTCAACGGAGATGGCTACACGGACGTCGCTGCAACCGGCCTGACCTTCCAGGGGACCGACGCTCGGCTCGCCGACGTGACAATGACGTCGACGACTGTGCGGGGGCGCATCGAGGTGCTCGTCAACGGAACGTGGGGGTCAGTCTGTGCTGCTCCCTCGCCCACGAGCACGACGGTGAACGTTGCATGTGCTTCGGTTGGATTGGGCACCTCCTACACGTACTCAAGTGCCAACGTCGCGGGGCTGGCCCCGGTCATGAAGGGCCCGTCATGTCTCGCGGGCACGACTTCCTTGCTGTCGTGCTCGTACACGGCGCCTGACTCGGCCTGCACCGGGATGAATAACCTCCTGATCGAGTGCTATCTCCCGACGACCGGTGCAATCGCGAGTCAGACCCAGATCTTGTTCGGGTCGTCGACGGGCGGCTTCACCGCTGGTCCGTTGCTCCAGCAGACCCGCGGAGATCGCGCGGCGATTGGAAACCTCAACGGTGACTCTTCGCAGGATCTCGTCACGGCCGCTCAGACCGTGGTCGACGGCGGTGTCGGCTACGTGCTCGAGGTGCGCAACGGAGCGACCAACTCCACGCTGGGGACGCCCTCCACTCTGACCGCGCGCGCCGTCCCAACGTTCATCACCATTGCCGAGGTGTCGGGCGACGCTCAACAGGACATCATCGTCGGCTCGGCACTCGGCATCGATGTCTACCGGAACACCGGCGGCAGCTTTGCGGCACCCGTGGCGGTTTCCACTCTCGGGGCTAGCAGCATCGCCGTTGGCGACTTCAACGCTGATGGCAGGCGAGATCTCGCCGCCTTGAATACAGGGTACACGTCGGTGCTGCCCCTCATGAACGTCGCTCTCCCCAACAACGTGGGCTTCATTCCAGGAGGGGCGTTGAGCGTTTCCGCGCCGAACTTCAACGTGCTCGCAGGGGATGTGACCTACGACGGCAAGATCGACCTGATCGTTGGTCGGTACGTTTACCAAGGCAACGGTGCGGGCGGGTTCACGCTCTACACCTCGTCGCTCGCGGTGCAGCCGCCGCGACAAGTGCTCGTCGATCTCGACGCCGACGGCTCGCTCGATCTCATCGCGGCCGGAGCGGGCAGCTCGGTCCTCTCCGTCCTCGGAGGCACCTCGACGACGGCCTACGGCTTCCCCACCACCGCCAGCGGCTTCTCTCCAGGTGCTCTCGTCGAAGACGTCGCGGTCGGCAAGACGAACTCGGACGGACGGCGCGATCTCATCGTTCTCCAGGGCAGTGCTGGGGCTCGTTCGATCGTCGCCGCGCCGGGCGTCTGCCGCTGACGACGAAACACGAGGGGAGGGGGCTTGCGGGCCTCCTCGGTTGATGGCATCCCAATCGAGGCCGAATCGCCCCGTGGGAGCCCTGTGAACGCCTTTCGTCTCGTGTTGCTGATCGCCGTGCTACCGGCGGTCCTGGTGTCGTGTACTCCGCCCGTTCGCCGGTGCAGCTCGGTGACCTGTTCGTCGGGCTGCTGTGATTCGAATGGTGAGTGCCAGCCGGGCGCGGCGATCACCGCCTGCGGCTCGGGAGGCAACGACTGCCGAACCTGTGGAACGGGTCAGACGTGTTCCGCGGGCAGCTGCACCACGGCCGGCACCGGCGGAGGCTCCGCGACTGGCGGCGGCATGTCGGGCGGGGGCATGACGGGCGACGGAGGAATGGGCGGCGGTGCGGCCGGAGGCACGGTGCTCAGCTGCGCGACCGGCCTGACGCTCTGCTTCAACGCCTGCGTCAACACCCGCAGCGACTACAGCCACTGCGGCATGTGCGGGCGCTCCTGCGGCTCGGGCCAGTACTGCGACAACAACCAGTGCCTGAACGTGCCGACGACGTGCAACGGGCAGGGGACCTGTCCGACGAACTACTTCTGCAACTCCCAGAACAAGTGCGTCCTGGGGTGCCAGACGAGCGCAGACTGCGGCGGCGGGCAGGTCTGTGACACGAACAACTCACGGTGCGTGTGCCCGAGCGGAACGAACCTCTGCGGAGGCAGCTGCCTTCCGGCGAACACGGTGACGGCGTGCGGCGCGGCGTGCCTCAACTGCAGCGGAGGGCCCAACTCGATTCCCTCGTGCACCAACGGCACCTGCGACTTCACCTGCCAGGCCGGCTACCACCGGTGCGGCAACGCCTGCGTCTCGAACTTCGACGCGATGACGTGTGGCAGCCGTTGCGCCGCCTGCCAGGTGCCTCCGAACGCGACCGCCACCTGCGACGGGAACGACTGCGGCTTCACCTGCGCGAACGGCTTCCACCAGTGCGGCACCGACTGCGTCTCGAACTTCGACGTCGCGACGTGCGGCACGAGCTGCTCGCCGTGTCCTGCCCCTGCCAACGGAGTGTCTCAGTGTCTCGCCAGCGGCGGTGGCGCACCTGCCTGCGCGGTGCAGTGCAACGCCGGGTTCGCGAAGTGCGGCACCCAGTGCCTCGCCGAGTCGGCCACCTCGTGCGGCCCGACCTGCCAGACGTGCACTCCTCCCGCGAACGCGACCAACCCGCAGTGCGTCAACGGCGCCTGCCAGTACACCTGCGCGACCGGCTTCCATCAATGTGGAACCAACTGCGTCACCAATAACTCGGTCTCGAGCTGTGGAACCAGCTGCACCGCCTGCCCGACACCGCTCAACGGCACCGCCACCTGTGACGGCACCTCGTGCGGGCTGATGTGCAACGCCGGGTACCACGAGTGCAACGGGCAGTGCGTCTCCAACTTCGCCACCGCCACCTGCGGTTCGCGCTGCATGCCATGCCCCGACGGGCCGGTGGGCAGCGGCACCACCACGACGTGCGACGGACTGGCCTGCGGCCTGCGCTGCTCCTCCACCGCGACGCCGAACTACTGCGGCAACATGTGCGTCGCCGACTCGGTCACCACCTGCGGGCCGTCGTGCCAGACCTGCACGCCGCCCGCGAACGCGACCTCGATCTGTCAGAACGGCATCTGCGACTTCAACTGTGCCACGGGCTTCCACCGCTGCGGCAACGTCTGCCAGGCGGACGACAACGTCGACGCCTGTGGGACGAGCTGCGCGGCCTGTCCGGCCGGCCCACCCACCACCGAGCGCACCTGCACGCGAGTCGGCACTGGGCCCTACAGCTGTGGCTGGCGCTGCCCGACGGGAACGAACCGGTGCCCGGCCAACGGAAACCAATGCGTCCCGGCGGACTACGTCCTCGGTTGCGGGCCGACGTGTGGCATCTGCACGGCGGTCAACGCCAACGAGCGCGCCATCTGCAATGGCTCGAACGGCATCTGCTCCACTGGTTGCGTCACCACCTGCGGAGGCACTTGCGTCAACACCCAGACCAGCGCTGCCCACTGTGGTGCCTGCAACTCCCCGTGCGGCGGCGCCGATCGCTGCAGCCAAGGAGAATGCCGCAACTCCTGCGCCTCCGGCGTGGGCTTCCGCACCTTGTTGCCCGCCATCACCGCCGCGACGAGCAGCGCGTTCCCGATGGTGATCGTCGACGTCAACGGCGACGGGCGCGCCGATCTCATCACCGCCGAAGGCTCGACGCTCTACGTTCGCTACGGCCAAAGCTCGGGCGGCTTCCCGTCGGCGTACTCGACTTCCGTCTCGTTGAGCATCTTCCCCACCTACCTCGTGGCGGGCGAGCTCACTGGTGACTTACGGCCGGAGATCGTCGCCATCGGAAGTTCGACCACCGCCTCGATCCTGCGCAACAGCGGGACTGGCACCTTCACCCAGTACACGGTGACGGCCAACCCGCTCATCTCCCTCATCCCCTCGACGGTCACCATCGGTGAGTTCACTGGAGCGGCACCGGCTGACGTGCTGTTCGGCTTCAACACCTCGACCTCGTCGCAGTCGGCGGTCCTGTTCCCGAGCATCTCGAGCACCGGGAACCCGCTCGGAACGGGCGCGAGCGCGAACATCGGCATCAGCCTCATCACCAACCTCCGCGCAGCGAGCGTGAACGGCGATTCGAACAGCGACCTCGTGGCGACGGCTGCGACCAACGCCATCTACCTCTTCGCTGGCACCGGCATGGCCGCGACGCCGTTCAACACCGGCGGCGCCGTGCTCGCTCAGCTCCCCTCGCCCGAGACCTTCACCGCGTCGTCGGGCGTCGCCTTCCCCATGGAGGTGCTCGACGCGACTGGAGACGGCATTCCCGACGCGGTGGTGCCCTCGACCTCGGGCGGCTCCAACTTCGTGCGCGTCTTCCCGATGACCACTTCGCTTGCGTTCGGGACTTCGACGGGCCTGAGCGTTCCCGCGGTGGTCAAGGTGATCGCGATCGCGGACGTGACTGGCGACACGCGAAACGACGTGGGTGTCGGCACGACCGATCTCCGGATCTTCCCCGGCCAGGCGGGAGGCACCTTCGGCTCGGCGCAGATCGTCGGCGTCTCGGTGACGAGCACGGCGCTCCAGTCGATCGTGCTGGCGGACATCACCGGCGACGGCCGGCCGGATCTCACCACCCAGAGCGGCAACAGCATCGTCACCGTGCCCAACGAATCGGGGAGCTTCCCGACCCTCCAAGGGGTGAGTGTGCCGACCGCCGAGCGGGTCGTGACGGGTGATCTCAACGGTGACGGTCTGAGCGACGTGTTGGTGACGCCTTCGCTCGCGGCGACGATGAACGCGTCCATCTTCTTTGGCGGGGCGAGCGGCTTCACTGCCGGGCCGACCTTCGCGGTGCGGAGTGAGCGCGCGGCGATCGGGCGGCTCAACAACGACACCGCGCTCGACGTCGTCACCATTGGTCTCGCGCCCGATGCGAGCGTGCCCGACGCCGGGGTGGTGGTGGGCAACCCCAACTATCGGCTCGCCGATTCCACGCAGCCGACGGCAATGACGATTCGAGGCCGGCTCGAAGTGTTCACTTCTGGCCAGTGGGGAACTGTCTGCGACGACGTGTGGACGACCACGAACTCGCAGGTCGCCTGCCGAACGCTGGGCTACGCGACGGCGGGAGCCCTTTTTTACGGCAACGCAAGCGGTGGAACCGGCGCCATTAACATGGACAACGTGTCGTGTTTGGGGACCGAGAGCGAGCTCCTGCTCTGCTCCTACGTCGACAGCACGAATCACGACTGCCTTCATTCGGAGGACGTGGGGCTCGAGTGCTCGACGATCGGCGCGGTGCCAGCGATCCCCTCGGTCATCGAGGTGCGGTTCGGGAGCACCTCGGGAACGTTGAGCGCGCCGCAGACGCTCACGACGCCCACTTCGCCAGCGCTCGTCGAGATCGTCGACGTCGATGGAGACGGGCAGGGTGACGTGATCGCCTCGACCGCCACGACGCTGCATTGGTTCCGCAATCTCGACGGTGGTTCGTTCGGGCCCGACACCCTCATCTCGTCGACTGGCGCAGCTTCGATCGCGCCCGCCGATCTCAACAACGACGGCCGGAAGGACCTGCTCGCGCTCTCCACCGCTTCGACGTCGGTGACGCCGTTCATCAACGTCGTGGGTGGCTTCGTCCCCCTCACGGCGATCAGCGTCTCGGCCACCACGGGCTCGAACATCGCCGTGGCGGATCTGAACAACGACAGCAAGCCCGACTTCGTGGTGGGCGGGCGTTCGTACCGAGGCGACGGGAGCGGCGGGTTCACCTTCGTGGGGACCTTGCCGTCGGTGCCTCCGCGGATCGTACTGAGCGATCTCGACAATGATGGGCTGGTCGATCTGTCGGCTGCCGGCGCGGCGAGCTCGGTCCTCTCGGTGGTGCGCGGCGATCCGGGCACGACGTTCTTCCAGACGACCGCCCTGTCCTTCGGCAGTGGAGCGCAGGTCGCTGACGTCGCGGCGGCGCGATTGAACTCCGACAGCCAGCGCGATCTCGTGGTGCTGCAGGGCGCTCCGGGGGCGCGCTTCGTGGTGCCGGTGTCAGGCATCTGTCGCTAGAGCCAGGCAACGGTGAACTCAGTTGATTCGAGTGTCGACTCGCGCTCGTGTTCTGTCTCGAGTCCAGCGCAGGATCGAATCGAGGGATCGGTGCGGCATTCGTCTCGGAGCGCTCGCGACGAAACCGTCAGGGAGGGTGAGACACATGCCTGCGCGGCGTCGCTCGACGGAGGTGGGACTCGACAGTCAGCTGTCGGATCCGCGCTTGCGCGCGCGCTCACCGCGCAAGGTCCTCGTGGTTGGCGAAATCGCTCCGTCCCTGCGCGCCGAACTCAGCGATCGCGGCGCGAGCCTGGTCGAATTCCCTGAGCTGATGGGTGTGTTCGAGCTCCTGGCGCGAGACGCGTTCGACGTCATCGTTGTCGATCCATTCGTGGCTGGTGGCGGCCTCGATTTCGTCAACGCGCTGAAGGAAGACGCAGTCGAACACGAGCGGACGAAGGCCACGCTGTACGGGGCGCGGGGGAATTCGCCATTTCTTCGGGGGGTTGCACCGCCAGCGCTCGAAACGTTGGTCCTCGCGAGAGCACGTCACGGGCTCACCCCCGTCATCGTGCTGCCGATGCGCGACAGTCCCAACTACGCGATCGTCGTGCAGCCACCCAAGGCGAGCGTTCTTCGGAACATGAATCGTCTGCCGGTTGCGACCGCCATCATGACAGTGCGCGCATCCGACTTCTTCGGCTCCACGGGCGCGCTCGCCTAGCCCGCATGCCGGTCGCACACGATGGAACCAAGCGCCTCTGTGGCGCGTCTGAACCGCGTGCTGAGTGTGGCGCTCTCCATCGTGCTGACGCAGACGCCGCCGGCTGTCGGCGCCGGTCTCGACGCGTCGCTTGGCTTGCTCGGGGCGCCCTACGAATGGGGCGGGCGGCTGCGAAGAGGTGAGGGGATCGACTGCATGGGCGTCGTCCTCGCTGCGGCGGAGCGCGCCTCGGGCTGCGGGTGGAAGTCGTACTCGGTGAAGCCGACCGAACTCGTTCGCGGCCGATTCTGGGGCACGCCCGCGGAAGGCCTTTCGCCCGTCTCGACCGAGGCGCTCGACGTCTCGAAGTTGGAGAAGGGCGACGTGCTCCTGTTGGTGGGGCCGATCGAGAACCCCGCCGAACCGGCGATCGGCTCGCTCGAGGGCGGCCCCGTCTGGGTCTGGCACGTCGGGCTCTACGTCGGAGAAGGCAAGTTCGTCGTCGGCGATCACCACGCCGGCAAGGCGGTCGTCGAAGAGCTCGCGCCCTACCTCCGCGCGAACGTCGCGGAGTACTCGGGCGTCTTCGTCACCAGAGGTCCCGCGACCCGCCCACCCACCTGCCGAAAGCACGCCCCGCTCAAGTTCACCGCCAAGCGAGATCGACCCCGCTCGATCGGCGCCGAGCCTGATCAGAAGTAGAGCTGGAGCTGCACCCGGGCCTGCCAGGAGCCGTTGCCGAAGTTCTCTCCGACCGGCAGCCAGAAGAGATCTCCCTGCAGCTTGAGGTCGTGCTTCTTCGGGAACCAGCCCGCGCCGATCCCCAGCTCGCGTTGGTGGTGGAACGAGGGGTCGGTGCCGTCGAACGGCCGCAGCTGACCCCATCGGGCGCTGAGCTCGAACGACTGAACCGGCGAGTACCCTGCCTGCAGGTAGTAGCCCCAGCCAGCGCGCGCCCACTCGGTGCTGGTGGCCCCGACGAGGTTCGGCTTCTCGGCGTAGCGCAGGAGCGCCTCGGCCTCGAGCGAGAAGCCGGCGTACTTGAAGATGAGATCGGCCGCGAGGTGATCGGTGGTGAGGCTGCCATTCTTGAAGGTGGTGCCGAAGGTGCTGCGCTGCCGAACGGTCGCGACGTTGCGAGCGCCCGCCAACCCGAAGGCGAGGCGCGGCTTGTCCAGTCGCTCGAGATCACCGCCGACGAGATCGTCGAACTTGCCGAAGGGCGCGACCTGCACGCGCGCCACGTAGAGCAGGCCCACGTTCGTGCCGAGGCGGTTGCGCCCGTCGCCACCCATCACGCCGATCGTGTACGAGAGCTTGCCGCCGAGGCCGAAGAGATCGTCGCTCCGCAGCAGCACACCGACGTCGCGATCGAGGTTGAGTTCTCCGACGACGATCGAACGATCGACCATCTGTTGATTCCCCGACGAAATCACCCGCTGTCGCCCGAACGGCACCTTCGTCTGCCCGACGCGCACGTTGAGATCGCGGAAGTGCGACCACGTCAAATAGGCGTCGCGGAGCACGTTGGGCGCGTCGGACTCCATGTCCTGGGTGGCGAACGCGAGCTGGACGTTCATCGTCCAGTCGTCGGTGTACTTCGCGGTCAGCGCGAGCCGGGCGCGGCGAATCATGAACTCGTTCACCCGTGCGGCCGACGTCTCGGGGCCGGGGCCGAAGCTCTCTGCGCGAACCTGCACCCGGCCGCGGATTTGGAACGAGAAGTCGCCGGACTTCACCGCGACGCCCTCGCCCCACGTGGCCTTCAGCTCGGCGCTCTTGGGCTTCTCGTGCGGCGTGCCTGCGTCGACGACGACGGGCGTGAGGGTGGCGACCTCGCTGACTCGAGCGTCGACGGGCTCACCCGCATCCGGTTCCTGCGCCAAGACGAACAGCACGGCAGTGGTGACGAACATGGGGTGCGATTTGCCTCAAGATCGCGGCGCTCGTCGCAACAACGTGACGACTTTCTCGCGAAGCGGCGTTGCGAGCCTGTCACGCAAACGCCACACTTGCGGCCCGTCATGAGACTCCTCGCTCTGTTCTCCCTGGTGTCGCTCGGCTGCGCGAAGACGATCGAGGCGGCGCCTGGGCAGCCCGACGGCGAGGGGATCGTCGTCACCTACTACTACTTGAACTTCTGACGCGTCTGCGACGCGACGCGGGCCGCCGTGCGCGTGCTCGACAGGGAGTATCAAGGAACGGTCACCTTCCGCACGGTGGAGCACCTCGAGCCCGAGGCCATCGCCGCGGTCGCCCGCTACGGGTGGACGAGCCACGGCGCGGTCGCCTATCGCGGGAACCGGCTCTTCTATCGCGCTGGCGATCACCGAGTGAACGCGGCTGACCTCGACGAGCATCTGCGCGAGGAGCTCCACCTGCCCTTGGACTGCCGCCGGCTGCGCTGAGCCGCGAGGCGCCGTGCGGTGAT
The DNA here is from genome assembly GCA_052034585.1 of Myxococcota bacterium. Lineage (GTDB taxonomy): Bacteria > Myxococcota > Myxococcia > Myxococcales > Myxococcaceae > Xiheimicrobium. Next base: position 73,243 of record JBPOIJ010000112.1, on the reverse strand, counting down.
CGCCGGGCTCACTCGGCGCCGAGCTGCGACGAAGGTGGCTAGAGCAGCCCGCGGGCCTTGATGTCGAGGTAGGCGTTGACCGCAGTGGGGCCGAAGTCCTTCGCGCTGCTCCGAACCACCCGCGCCCCGGCATCTCTGAGGCGCGCGACCGTCGTCTTCGCGTCGGCCTCGAGCTGCGACGCCACTCTTCGCCGGTGCGCGTCGATCACCGACGCGGGCATGCTGATCGCGGCCTGATGAACCGCGTCGTCCTGCATCGAGGCGATCAACGGGAGATGACGTGGCACCAGCCTTCGGGTTCGCTTGAGGAGCGCCTGGGCCGCATCGGGATCGAGCAAGTCCGTCAGCGTCACCACCAGCGTTCGCTTCACGCCCTTCGAGAACGCGAGATCGAGGGCCTGGCCGTAGTCGCTCTCTTCGAGGGTGGCGTCGAGCCGGTAGAGCGCCTGGGCGATCGCTCGAAGCTGATCCGCTCCCTTGCGCGGCGGCAGCCAGGTGCGCACTTCCGTCGAGAAGCCCATCACCCCGACGAGATCGCCTTGATCGAGCGACACCTTCGCGAGCCGGAGCGCCGCGTCGACCGCGTGATCGAGCTTTCGCCTCCCGAGCACCTCGCCTGCCATGTGCCGGCCGCAGTCGAGCATGAGGAGGACGACCTGGTTGCGCTCGGGCTGGTGCACGCGAACCATGGTGCGACTCCGGCGCGCGGTCGCCTTCCAGTCGATCGAGCGGCGATCGTCACCGACCCGATATTCCCGCAGGCTCTCGAACTCGCGCCCTTCGCTCCTGAGCGGCACCCGTCGTCGCGCGTCGTCTTCGTTGGCGCGGGCGAGGGCGAGCGCGTCTTTCGTGAGCGCGGTGAGATCGGGGAAGACCTTCAGCGAGCCAGGGCAGGGCAGCGAGAACTGGCGTGCACAGAGGCCCCACGGCCCGTCGAGCCGGAGCCAGACCTCGGAGAAGTGAAGGTCGCCGCGGGTCGATGGCTCGAGCCGGTACTCGATTCGGGTCGACCCTTCGAAGGCGATCGCGCGCTGGTGGCCGTCGAGCTTGGGCCCGGGCGGGACTTGATCGCGCACGAGGCCGGAGACGAGTCCGCGGCGGCCGGGCCGCTGCTCGAGGACGAGGGTCACCTTCGCCGGCCGATGCGACGAGAGCACCGGCTCGACGTCGCGGCTCACCGTCACGTCCCCGGGTCGCCAGGCGCGCACGAAGTCGATCACGATCACCGCCACCAACACGAGATCGAGCACCACGCAGCCCAACGCGACCGACGGCTCCATGACCGAGAGGATCGCCGGGAGCAGCCCCACCGCGGCCACGATGAAGGCGCGCTGGGTGGGCACCGGCCTGCCGATCATCGAGGGACTTCCACCCGCTCGAGCAGTTGGCGAATCACGTCTTCACTGCCGACGCCTTCGACCTCGGCCTCGGCCCGAACGATCAACCGGTGATTGAGCACCGAGGGCGCGACGGCCTTCACCTCGTCGGGCGTCACGAAGTCACGGCGCTCCAGGGCCGCTCGAGCCCGCGCGGCGGCGAGGAGGCTCTGTGCCGAACGAGGCGACGCGCCCAGCCGGAGCCGTCGATCGTCACGCGACGCCCGCACGAGCCGCACCACGTACTCGAGGATGCTCGGATCGCACCGAATCGAGAAGGCGCGTTGCTGCAGTTCGGTGAGCTCCTCCGGGCTCAGCACCCGCGCGACCGACGGCGTGGCGCCCTTTCGCTCGTGAAACAGCTCGAGCATTCGCTGCTCGGCCTTCTGATCGGGGTAGCCCACCTTCACCCGCATCATGAAGCGATCGAGCTGCGCCTCCGGGAGCGGGTACGTCCCTTCCAGCTCGAGCGGGTTCTGGGTGGCGACGACGAAGAACGAGCCAGGGAGCGGGTGGCTCGTCCCGTCGATGGTGACCTGCCGCTCCTCCATCGCCTCGAGCAGCGCGGCCTGGGTCTTCGGTGGCGTGCGGTTGATCTCGTCGGCCACCAACACGTCGGTGAAGATCGGCCCCTTCACCAGATGAAACGAGCCGTCTTGCGGGCGGAAGACACTCGTCCCCAGCACGTCGGTCGGCATCAGATCTGGGGTGAACTGAATGCGGGTGAAGGCGAGGCCGAGCGCCTGCGCCATGGTGCGGGCGGTGAGCGTCTTCGCGACGCCGGGCACGCCCTCGAGCAGCACGTGGCCGCGGGCGAGGAACGTCGTCATCAAGTCGGCGAGCACTGCGGGCTGCCCAACCACCACCTGGGCGAGCGCCCCCTCGAGGCGCGTCAGCGCGTCCGTCATGTCAGCTCTTCCCCTTGAGCCCCAGCACCGTTCCCAGCCCGGTGAGCGCCCCCGCGAGCACCGCGAGGATCACCCCGAAGCTCGGCTTCGAGACCCACACCTCTTGGTTGCCTTCGACCGCGCGCGCGAGCGTCGGATCCCACGACTGCTTGATCGAGACGAGCGCCCAGATGATGCCCATCGACAAGGTGCCCAGCTGAGCGGCCCAGAGGAGCAGCTCGTTCACCTTGAGCGACTTGTTCACCCGCAAGGTGAGGGCGACCAAGGTGAGGCAGGCCATCAGGAAGGTGACGAGACCAGGGCCTCCAAGGCCGAGCACGTCGCCGTCCATCACCGTCTCCTTCCAGGGGAAGAAGCACGAGATGATGGTGGCCACGCAGCCGAAGAAGGCGAGCTTGTCTCCGGCGTTGAGGGCGTCGACGAACATGCGCAGGCTGGAGATGAAGTCGTCGGCGTCGATGCCCTTGTCGGGTTGAAACCCTTGAGGCGGGGGCGCGTTGCCGGCGCCACCTGGCATCTGGTTCCAGTCTTCGGCGGCGACGCGGCTCTTCCAGTCACCGGCGGCAGACTTCGACTCGCCCTTGGCGGGCGCCGGAGCGGCCGGCTTCTTCTTCTTCACCGCGGGCTTGGCGCCGGTCTTGGTCGCTGGGCGAGGCGCGGGTTTCTTCGGTGCGGCGGGCTTGGACGGGCGGGGCGAGGCGTCGAACGCCGACGGATCGACGACGGCGTCGCAGTGAACGCAGATGGCTGCGTCGTCGTCGATCTCCTCGTTGCACGAAGGGCACTGCATCGGCGAGCAACATATCGGGCTTGAGGGTTTCGGGTGGTGAAGAAATTCCGCACTCGACTTCACCCACCGGTGTTTCTAGGTACGCCGCCATGCAGCGCATCCTCCTCTTCGCGACCGTCGTTGCTCTCGCCTCCTCGTGCCAGTCCTCGAAGTCCGCCAAGAAGGGTGGGGCGAAGACGACCAAGACGCAGGCGCCTCCGCCCGACACCGGCCCCAAGCTGCCGCCGGAGTTCATCGAGGTCGCCTCGCTCGAGGACCGGCGCTCGTTTGGCGACGGGAACAAGCTGCTCACCTGGGCCTTGACCGCCAACGATCCCGCGCTCCGTGGGCGATCGCTGCTGGCGCTGGGCCGAATCCAGGATCCCTCCGCGGCCGACACCCTGATGAAGGGGCTCACCGATCCCGATCCGGGCGCCCGCTCCGAGGCCGCCTTCGCGATCGGGTTGTTGGGCATGTCGTGGACGCCGCTCGCGGAAGACGTGAAGGCGAAGCTGACCGACGCGCTGAAGACGAGCGAGGCCGAGGAGCAGGATCCCGGCGTGAAGTTGGTGGTCCTCGAGGCGCTCGGCCGGGTGGCGACGCCAGGCGCGGTCGATCGACTGATCGAGCGGCTCTCGGTGAGCGGTGACGCGCAAGCTCGGGCCGCCCTCTCGCTGGGCATCGCGGCGCGGGTGCCGGGCGTGGTGCTCCCGCCCAAGACGTTCAACGCGCTCGCGCCCCTCATCAAGCGCGAGATGCCGCCGGTCGCCCGCTACGGCGCCGCCTACGCGCTCGCACAGTCGAAGAACACCGCCGCACGGACCTTTCTCCTCATGTGCGCCGGCGACGACGCGTCCGAGATTCGCGCCATCTGCGCCAAGGGCCTCGGCGATGTCGGCACCGACGTCGACGCGGTCACCTTGAAGAAGCTGCTCGACGACCCGGACTACCGGGTGGCGGTCGAGGCCACCAAGGCGCTGGCGAAGCTCACCAACCGCTGCAAGGGCTCGGCGTGCGCGGCGCTCGGCGCGTTGTCGGATCTGTCGCTGCGGGTCGAGCGGCTGTTGCGGGGAGACTCGGCGGGCGGTGGCCAGCCGCTCCTCATGCTCGCGCAGACGGGGCTCCCGGCGTCGGGCAAGCCGTTGCTCCAGTCGCTGCGCCAGCAGTTGCTCAACGGCGTTCGCTCGGTGCAGGACGCGCGGGTTCGGCAAGACATCGCCAACGTCGAGTGCCGAATCGCGGCCGCGATCGACAAGCAGACCGGGAGCCCGCAGGAGGTCCTCAACTGTGGTGGCAACCTCATCTCCGAGCCGCAGCGCGTGGCGATGGTGCTCAAGGAGCTCGCCAACGTCCCCGCCGCCGATCCGAACAAGCGCGCGGCCGAGCTTGGTTCCTACGTCTTTCACACCGACGCGCGGGTGAAGGTCGCGGCCCTCGAGGTGCTCGGCGAGACGAAGTCGCAGACCTCGATCGAGAAGGTGCGCACGCAGCTCTTGAGCACCGATCCCGTCGTGGCGGCCTACGCGTCGGCCGCAGCGGCCAAGCTCGGCGACAAACAGTCGATCCCCACCATTCGTGGCCTCGCGCTCAAGGCGCAGACGCAGGTCGACATCGCTCCGACGGTGGCCGAGGCGCTCGCGACGCTCGACGCGAAGGAAGCGATCCCCGAGCTCGAGCAGTGGCTCACCTCGACCAACGCGACGATTCGGGCCTCGGCCGCCGCCGCGCTCACCCGACTCAAGGGCACGCCGGTGGTGGCGACGCGCATCGAGCGCCCCGACGACAAGGTGCGGCCGCCGAGCCTGCCCAAGGAAGCCCATCTGTTGGTGAAGACGGAGAAGGGCGAGTTCGACGTCAGGCTCTTCACCCAAGACGCTCCGCTGAGCGCGCTCAACATGTACACCCTGGCCCGAAAGAACTTCTTCAAGGGCCTCACCTTTCACCGCATCGTGCCGGACTTCGTGGCCCAGGGAGGGGATCCACGAGGCGATGGTGAAGGCGGCCCTGGCTACACGATTCGCTGCGAGGTGAATCACCGGGTCTACGCGCGAGGCGTGGTGGGCATGGCGCTGTCGGGGAAGGACACCGGCGGCTCCCAGTTCTTCGTCACCGCCGCACCCCAGCCGCACCTCGACGGGCGCTACACCGCGTTCGGCGAAGTGGTGAAGGGCCAGGAGATCGTCGACGGCCTCCTCGAGGGCGACAAGATCGTCGAGATCCGCGCGACTCCCTGAGCCAAGAAGATCAACGAGCTGCCGTGGGCCAAGCCACGCGTGAGGCGTGCTATGATGCAACGCGCCATGGCCTCCGATTCCCAGCCTGATCTCGACCCGCTCGACGACTCCAGCACCGAAGAGCAGCGCCGCGGCTTCGTCACCGACTTCGTCCGTCGAATGGCGGCCGCGAGCCTGGGCGCGGTGGTGATGAGCGAAGAGGGCATTCGGAAGGTGGCCGGCCAGCTCAAGTTGCCCAAGGAAGTGCTCGGGCTCGTCTTGGCGCAGGCGGAGAAGACGAAAGAAGACATCGGCCGCATCGTGATCGAGGAGGTGCGCAAGTTCCTCCAGTCCGATCGAATGCGTGACGAGTTCCTCAAGATGATCGCCGGAATGACGATCGAGGTCCGCGCCGAGGTGAAGCTGGTGCCCGATCGGGTGAAGGATCAGTCGCCGTCGCTCCTGCCGAAGATCACCGTGAGCGATCTGAAGACCAAGTACGAGGGCAAGAAGAAGAAGCGCGACGACGATGGCGACGAATCAGAGTGAGCCGTCGAAGCGGGGCCTGCTGCTCCGTCGCAGACTGCCGCTGGTGATCGCGTTGCTCGCAGGCGCGTTCGTGTGGAAGGGCGGCTTCGGGTACTTCGCGACCTCGCGCGCGGTGACCTTTCGCCTCGCGGTGCCCTACGCCGACGTTCGGCGAGTCGAGCTCGAGGTGTGGCGTGACGACGTGCTCCTGCGCCGCGTCGAGCAGGTCTTCCCGTCGGGGATCTCGAGCGAGCTCACCTCCGACGTGGTGATGCGGAGCGGCGCGCACCGAGGCATCGCGAAGGTCTGGCTCAAGGACCTCGGCGATCCCCGCGTCTTCGTGAAGCCGTTCGATCCCGCGACCCAGGCGTCGCTCGCCCTCGATCTCGGCCCGTAACTCGCCCAAACGAGGAGGCGGACGCAACTCTCCAGCGCGCGGGGCAGACAACCCTTCATGCGGTTGCTGCTTCGCCTTCAGTCCTCTCTGCGCACGGTCGTTCGGTCGGTGACCGCCGTGGTGGTCGAGGTGGTGTCGCCGGCTCCGCTGGTGCTCGTTCCTGTGCCCGTCCTTCGACGACGACACAGGAGATCACCATGGTCCGCTTCATCGCGCTGAGCGCAGCGCTGCTTCTCGGCTGCACCCCCGTACACGTTCCCACTCCCACCACCGACGAGCTCGATGCCCGTTGCGCGCGGCTGATCGAGGCTCGCGAGCTCACCGAGGCCGAGACCTGCGCCGATCACGTGCTCGAGTTCACGCCCTACAGCCCGAACTCGCTCACCAACAAGGGTCTCATCCGCATGCTTCGCGGAGACGCGCCGACGGCGAAGACGTTCTTCATCAAGGCGCTGCGAGCGAACCCCGATCAGGCGCAGGCGCTCAACAACCTGGGCGTCATCTACAAGGGCGAGCACAAGCCCGGAGAGGCGAAGCCGATGTGGCGGCGCGCGCTGCTGGTGAACCCCGACTACGCCGAAGCGCGCTTCAACCTCGCCGAGCTCGAGCTGTCGTTGGGCGAGCTCGACGCCGCGGAGAAGGACTTCAGGACGCTGGTGTTCAGTCATCCCTCGCTGGGAGATGGAGTCGAAGGGCTGGCGAAGACGCTCGCCGCGAAGGGCCAGCTCGCCGAGGCGGTGCCCTACGCCGAACGCGCGGTGCTGCTCGATGCGAGTTGGGCCGACGCGTGGCGCTTCCTCGGCAAGCTCAAGGTCGAGCTCGGGCGGCATGCCGAGGCCAAGGACGCGATCTCGCGGTGTCTCGACGAGGCGCCCGACGATCTCGAGTGCCGAAAGCTCGCGGTCGCGCTCGCCGAGATCACCGCCGCGCCATGATCGCGAGGCCCTCGTTGCCAGGCACCCGCTCGAACCTAGCCGCTTCGAGGGCGTCGATCGCCTTCGTGTTCTCGTAGCGGCCGTAGCGCGAGTTGTGAATGGTGAAGTCGAACTCCGCCAGCTCGACGCGCTGGAGCTTCTCGAGGCGCAGCAGCGGGGTCGGGTCGATCGGCGGCGGCGGCATGCCCGTCGGCCAGCAGAGCTGCTCGAGGTTCGGCAGGAGCAGCAGCTCGTCGAGCGACGCCGGCTTGAAGAGGTCTTCCTCGCCATCGAACTGCGCGGTGACGAGGTGAATGCCGTCGAGATCGAGGGTCGACAGCCGAGTCACCGAGGCGAGCATCGCCGGGGTCAGCTCGACCGCATCGAGGAGCGCGGCCGCTGCCTCGTCGACGATCGCTGCCTCGTCGAGGTCGAGCGCCTTCAGCGCCTTGACGAGCGCCTTCCCGTACGGCTGGGTCTTTCGACACGCGAGCACGAGGTGACGGTGGAAGTCGGGAGACAGCGTCGGCGCAGCAGTCGGCTTCTTCGTTCTCTTGGCGGCCATGAGGACAGCTTCGTGCGCCGGTGACGATGGACACAAGCACGCCGTGACTCGGATTTTTCGCGTGCTATCTGCGCCGCATGTCCCTCAACCACATCGTCGTGATCGGAGCCGGCCAGATGGGCGCCGGCATTGCGCAGGTCGGTCTCACCTCGGGTCACCAGGTGACCCTCGTCGACGTCTCGTCCGAGGTCGTCGCCAAGGCGAAGGCCGGCATCGAGAAGGGCCTCGGTAAGTTGGTCGAGAAGGGCAAGCTGTCGGACGGCGATCGCACCGCGGCGCTGGGCCGGCTCGCGAGCGCCTCGTCGGTGCTCGAGGTGAAGAACGTCGACATCGGCATCGAGGCGGTGAGCGAGAACGAAGAGCTGAAGAAGAAGATCTTCCGCGATCTCGATCAGGTGGTGCGGCCGGGCGGCGTGCTCGCGACGAACACCTCCTCGATTCCCATCACCCGCATCGGCGCGGTCACCAAGCGGCCCGACGCCGTGATCGGCATGCACTTCATGAACCCGGTGCCGCTCATGCAGTTGGTCGAGCTCATTCGCGGCGCGGCCACGAGCGACGCGACGTACGCGGCCACCAAGGCGCTCGCCGAGAAGATGGGCAAGACGACCGTCGTCTCGAAGGACTTCCCCGGCTTCATCGTCAACCGCATCTTGATCCCGATGCTGAACGAGGCCTGCTTCGCGCTCCACGAAGGGCTCGCGTCGCCGCAAGACATCGACACCGCGATGAAGCTCGGCACCAACCAGCCGATGGGCCCGCTCACCCTCGCCGACTTCATCGGGCTCGACACCGTGCTCGCGATCGCCAAGGTGCTCCACGAGGGCCTCGGCGATGACAAGTACCGGCCCAACCCGCTGCTCAAGCAGTACGTCGACGCCGGCTGGCTCGGGAAGAAGACCGGCCGCGGGTTCTTCACCTACTGAGGAGCGCACATGGACTTCGTCAAGCTCGAGTTCGACGGACCGATCGCGATCGTCACCATCGATCGGCCCAAGGCCCTCAACGCGCTCAACCGGCAGGTGCTCGAGGAACTCGACGCCGCGATCACCCAGGTGGCGAACCACCCCGATGCGCGCGCGCTGATCCTCACTGGCGGAGGCGAGAAGGCCTTCGTCGCCGGCGCCGACATCGCCGAGATGTCCGCCTACACGACCGCGCAGGCGCTCTTCTTCGCCACCAAGGGCCACGCGGTGCTCGCCCGGCTGGAGTCGCTCTCGATTCCCACCATCGCCGCGGTGAACGGCTTCGCGCTGGGCGGCGGGCTCGAGCTCGCGCTGGCGTGCGATCTCCTCTACGCGAGCGAGAAGGCGAAGCTCGGGCTGCCCGAGGTGAGCCTCGCGGTGATCCCCGGCTTCGGAGGCACCCAGCGGCTCACCCGGCTCCTCGGCCGGGCGCGCGCGAAGGAGCTCATCTTCACCGGTGACGCGATCGACGCCGCGAAGGCGAAGGAGATCGGGCTCGCGCTCGAGGTCTGTGCCCCCGAGGCCCTCCTCGCTCGTTGCAAGGAGATCGCGCAGAAGATCGCCAGCCGCGGTCCGGTCGCCGTCTCCCAGGCCAAGCGGGTGATCGAGGCGGGCGCCGATCTGCCCCTCAAGGACGCCAACGAGCTCGAGCGGCAGGCCTTCTCGGTGCTCTTCGGCACCGACGATCAGAAGGAAGGCATGCGCGCCTTCACCGAGAAGCGGAAGGCCGCCTTCAAGAACGCCTGATCATTCGGCCTCGAGCGCGAGGCACCCGCCGTCGGGGACGCCCTGCGGCACCAGGCTGATCACCTCGCCGCGCTCGCTCACCACCAACAGCTCGATGCTCGTTCCCCGCAGCTGGCTGGTGGCGAGGTTGGCGAGCCGGTTCGTCAGGGTGATCGGGTTCCAGCTCGCGCCGCCGTCGCTCGCGCCCACCAGCCGATAGATCCCGGCGTCGCCCTGGCCGTGATCGAAGAGCGCGAAGGTGGCGCCGCAGACGCGCTCCGCCGAGCGAATGATCGCGGGTTGCCGCGGAGGGGGCGCAGCGAGCGGCACGTTCGTGGGGAGCGAGACCACCTGTCCGTCGTCGGTCAGCAGCCGCACGCCGCGCGAGGTGATCCACAGCTGAGCCGCCTTGGAGTCGCGGCCGTTGAGGGAGACGCGATCGGTCGACCAGCTCAACCCGTTCACCGTCGCGCTCCGGAACGCACCGCCAGAGGTGATCGTCCAGGCCTCGATGCCTCCATCGAGCGCTCGCACCGCCATCGCTCGAATCGGGAGGCCCGGTGAAGGCAGGAAGGCGCGGTTCATTCGGGCGGGTGCGACGAACGAGCTCACCTTCTGGGTGCTGACGTCGGCCGAGGCGACGGCGTCACCCGAGGCGACCAAGAGGGTGCCCTGGCGCTCCGAGGCGATGGCCCTGAGGCTCCAGGGAATGCCGTCGGGCGCGGTCGCCACGGTGAAGGGGAATTCGGCAGCGAGCGGAAAGCGCGAGGCATCGAGCACGGCGGTCGCGGTCACCACCCAGGAACTCTGGCCCGCCACTCGACCCAGCGGCGTGTACTCCACGGGGAAGTCCTTCTGGCGAATGAGCCCGATCGGTGACGGGGTGAACTGGGCGGTGCCGGCGGCGAGGAACAGCTGGGGCTCTCCGGCACCCGTCAACAGCGCGACCCGGTTGGCGAGATCGAGCCCTCGATCGAGGAAGAGCGCGCGCAGCAGCGAGCCGTCGGTGCCCGAGGGCGTCCAGGCGTGGCCGTCGCGCGACGCGAGCACCCGCCGGTTCTTCGAGGTGAAGCTCAGAATCGTCTCGAATTGGTGGGGCCGGTCCTCGTCGTCCGTCGCGATCTGCCTCGGGCTCCAGCGTGAGCAGTCCGCGCCGTTGGTGTTGACGAGGTACGTCGTCGGCGGAAGGAGCTCTCCCGTGGGGCTGGGCCGAAACGCGCCGCAGCGGCTCAGCACCGAGCGATCGTTGCCGGGCGCGGAGGCGGGCAGGGCGAAGACCTCGAGGGGCTTCTGGGCGTGAGGGCAGAGCGAGGGACAGGTCTCGGGTCGACGGGTGGCGCCGTCGACGCCGTTCAGGGTCGACACCGTTCCCGCGAGCCAGTCGCCGAGCACGTGCGCCGAGTACGAGTGACCCCCGTCGGCGGAGATCGCGTATTCGACCACCATCTCGCGAATGCCCGAGCGTCTTGGAACGGCGGGCTGCGCGTCGGCGAAGGCGTTCGGCCCCTTGTGGAAGTTGAAGAAGAACCGCCGTGGCGCGAGCTCGGCAGGAACGCGGAACGCGGCGCCAGCATCTCCACCGGCTTCCGAGAAGCAGACCGCCGTCGGCGTGAGCCAGGCAGCCCGAACGACGTCGCCCGGCACGAGGCGGCTCTCGACGGCGTAGGCGAAGTCGACGATCGGCGACCCCGTGCACTCGTTCGTCCCCAGCACGTCGACGACGCCAGCGTCTGGGCCGACGCGCGACACCTCGTTGAAGCGCTTCAGACAGTAGCCGGCGTCACACCTGAAGAGCGCTGCGACCTCGCTGCGGTTGAGCGCCTCACGCACCGCGACGGCGTCGGTCGCGACGAGCTCGGTCGCGTTCAGGGTGCGGAAGCTCGCGCGCTCGACCACCCCGGCGTCGGTGAGGAGCAGCACCTCTCCTGGTCCGCTCGCGAGCTCGAGGACGTCGTGAGAGCCCCGAGGAAGGAAGTGGTTGCCGACGAAGAACACGCCTCCGTCGTGGAGCTGCGTGCCGTCCGACGCCAGGAGCGTCAGCGCCAGGGTGCCGCCGTCGAGGAACCGGGCGATGGTGGTCCCGAGCACGCTGTTGATGTTGAGCGCAGGCGCCTCGGTGTTCACCTCCTGGCTCATCGCGTAGGGCGGTTCGATCGGCAGCAGCGGCGGGGTGAGCACCCGCTCGAGCAGCGAGGGGAAGCGCGCTCCCTCCAGCGGCTCGCGCACGTCGACGCAGGTCTTCGCCACCGGGTCACACCGCCAGCCTTCACAGTCGAGATCTGCCGCGCAGGGGTAGGGGCCACCGACGCCGATCGGTTGGCAGAGCCGTCGCCCGCTCGCCTCTCGTCCGCAGCGCCAGTCGATCGCGCATTGGAGATCGGACTCGCACACGGGCCCGGCACCCGCGTCGGTGGTTCGAATGGACGAGAAGCAGCGCCCGTCGAGGCCGCAGCGCTCGGCCGCAGGACAGTGGAGGTCCGTCGAGGCGCATGGCCGGCTCCCGCCGTCGACGGTGCTGGGCTGCGCCGGATCGAAGCACACCCGATCGAGACCGCACTTCCAGGCGGTCGTTTCGGTTCCCGGGCAGTGGAGCGCGGGATCGGTGCAGCCACGCACGACGTCGGTCTTCGCCGGATCGAAGCAGAGGTTGTCGAAGCCGCACTTCCAGCCGCCGCCGCAGCCAGTCGTCGCGCTCGAGCAGCGACGGGCGAGCCCCACCGCCGGATCGAAGCAGTGGCCATCGTCGCCGCAGACCCAACCGAAGGGACACTGCGCGACCCCGCCCGCGGTGCACTCGTAGGCTCGAGCCCGATCGACGTCGAGCGTCGAACGACAGCCAGTCATTGCCAGCACCAGCAGGAGTGCGCGCTTCATGGCCACACCCCCGCGAGGCCCAGCCCCGTTCCCATCGGAACGAGCCACGCGCTCGTCCCGGAGCTCGACGTCCTGACGAGCAAGATCACCCCAGTCGTCGCGACCGCGCCGCCAGCGATCAGCGCGACGAGGGCCCCAGTGCGCTGCAGCCCGAGCCGCGAAGCCGCCTCCTGGTACACCTCGTAGCGAAGGAACCGCCCGGTCGCTGGATCCTGGGCGCTCAGATCACGCGAGAGCCCGTTCTCCTCGAGGATGGTGGAGAACCCGAGGATCGCGCCACCAATCACCGAGGCCGCGCCGACCGAGATGAGGCTGATCGGCAAGACGCGTGACGGTGGAGCTGGTGGCGGCGTGGCCGTCGCTTCGGCGATCGCATACGGCAGTTGGTCGACGAGCTCCTTCAGCTCGTTGGCGATTCGTACGCTCCGGCCGACGGGCGTCGACTTCTGGGTGTCGACGGTCTGCAGGGAGAGCTGAAAGGCGTCACCGAGCTTGGAGAGCGTGCCGCCGAGGACGAACCTCGCGCCCAAGGCGCCGGCGAGCTCCGCAGTGCAGCTGGACTCCGCGCAGCCCAAGAGCTGTCGCTGCCGCTCGATGCCCAGCAAGGTGCGCACGTCGGAGGCGGTGATCACCTCGAAGTAGCCCCGCCGGGTCGTCTCCTGGTTCAGCGCCTCGGTCAGCGCGTTCGCGACCTCCCCCGGCACCCCACTGGCCTGCAGATCGAGGACGGCGAGCTTCGGCTTCTCCGTCGCACCCAGCGCACACGCCAACCACACCGCGAGCACCATCGAACCCTCCCGCGGCGGGAGTGTACTTGAAGCGCCGAGTCAGGCTGCGATCATCGACGCGAGCAGCCTCCGGCGCCGATGGGTTCGATCGATCGCGAAGGCGTCGCGCACGGCGGCGATCGGTCCCGCGACGAGGATCACGAGATCGAGCACCCGCTGACCGGTGAAGTCGGCCACGAGCGCCGGCCCGAGCACGACGAGCACGAGCGTCACCGCGACGAGGCTGCCGAGAAACGCGAGCGCGGCGTTCGGCAGTCGCACCAGGGCGAGTCCACAGCCGAACGGCACCAACCACGCACAGAGGAAGCCGATCTGCTCCGAGGTGAGCGTGCGAACGGTGGTGCCCTTCGAGGCCAGGGCGAGCAGACAGCCGAAGCCGACCAACGGCAGGAGGAGGAGCTTCCAGGCCGCCCGACGCGACAACGCGGGCAGCTCTCGGTCGGTCACCGTCACCGCGCAGGCGTGGCAGAGGGAGCGCTCCTTCGGCGTCACGCAGGCTTCGCATTGGAAGGTGCCACAGCGGGTGCAGACGTTCTCTGCCGGCCGCTCGTGCGTCGCGCAGGTAGGGCGGGGTGGACTGGCGAACCACCTCTCCATGGTCTCGGCGACGGGCTCAGCCATGCGGGCCCTGACACCCGCACCTGAGGTTTGGTTCCTTCTCCGCTCAGCGCGCGGGCACGGGCACGTCTCCGGGCTGACCCCATTGCCGCGTGAACGGCCCAGCCTGGGAGCCCGACACGTGCCAGACGCCATCGTTCCAATACCAGACGGCCATGTCGGTCTTCCCATCGCCGTCGTAGTCGGCCGGAGCTGGAGTCGCGGTGACGAGCTGCCGACGCCCCAGAGAGTGCACGGTGCCGAAGCTCGAGGTGGTCGTCCCGAGTGGCGTTCGAATCGTCCATCGACCGGCGAGGGCCTCGAAGGTCGCGAGATCGGAGATGCCGTCGCCGTCGTAGTCCCCGATCACTGGGCCCGCGAACGCCCCCACCGGCATCGTGACGATGAGTGGCGGGTTGAACAACCCCAAGAAGATGGAGAAGGTCGCCGTCGCAGGGACGTACACTCCAGGGTCGGCCTTGCGGTCGCCATCGAATTGACCGACGACGGGAACTCCCGTGCCGACGGCAATGAACCGATCCGATCCACAGTTGTCGTTCTTGACCCACACGAGACCGTTGGCGGGACGGTACACGGCGAAGTCGACCTCTCCGTCGCCGTCGTAGTCGGCCGGCAGCGGGACGTCACCCGGTTGGCCCCACTGGGTCGTCTGGATGCGATCGGTCTTCGAGAGAATCACCCACCACACGCCCGAGCTCGGCCGCCAGATTGCGAGATCAGTGAAGCCGTCGCCGTCGTAGTCGGCGGGAACCGGCACGTCGTCAGAGTTGGGGTTTCCCCACTGCGAGGTCTGCGACTGACCGAGCACGTACCAATTGCCTTCCGACGGGCGCCACACCGCGAAGTCGGCTGCGGAAGACGCGTTGTACCGAGGCCGGGCTGGCGGAAACGCCAGTGTGCTCGCGGTCGGGCCCCACGACTCGAGGAGCGGCGGCAGGTCGAGGGCTCGTCCGGCCCAGGCGTTGGCGAACTCCTGGAGGGTGGGGTTGCGCCCGAGGTCGAGCTCGCGATCGAAGATCTGGAAGATGATGCGGTCGGTGTCGATCGCCGAGCCGGCGCAGTACTGGCGATTGCTTCGGAAACTCCCCACCAGGTTCCAGAGCGCAGAGGTCACGAACATCTCGATGGAGTCGGCTGGCTTGCTCGCGGTCGGCGTGCAGAAGTTCTCGGGGAAGCTCAACGTGTCCTTCTCGGTGTTGGTGAGGGGCCGTCCGACGAGGGTGGGGTGCGCGAGGGCGACGGCGTACGCGAAGTACGTGGCGAAGCCTTCCATCCACGCGAGGCCGGCGTTGCCGATCTCCGGCCCTCCCGACCACGCCTGAAAGACGCAGCCGTCGTGGTACGACGCCACCCCGTAGAAGCCCGAAATGCGAGCCTCGAGGAAGTGGCCGTACTCGTGAACGACGGAGAAGTCGCTCGAGGCACGACCGATCGCCATGCGAATCTCGTGAAGGGTCGGCTCGAGGAACGTGTTGTGGGCGTTGTTGAGGACCTTCACCGTCACCTTGCCGATCGAGTCCGTCTCGTTGGGGTCGCGCCTTGCGTCCGCGTAGCGGCGCGCGGTCAAGAGGGCGTCTGCCACGTTGTAGTGGGCGGAGGAGAAGGTGTCGGTGAAGTCGTGGCTGAAGTCCCAGTCCTCGTTGCCGGTGAGCGCGTAGAACTGGCCTGGTGGCTTGTCGTAGAACTTCTGGTGGGGCTCGTCCATGCGGTACACGTCGGCTGCGTCGTTGACTCCGTAGACTCTCAGGTACGTCCAGGTGTTGGGGCCCCGAAAGGTGATGCAGAAGTCGACCGACCCGTTCTCGTCGGTGAAGGCCGTGAAGGTGTGGCCCCAATTGATCGCGCCACGATCGAGCTGCCAGACCTCGACGATCGCATTGCGAATCGGCCGCAGGCCCTTCCCTGGGTCGTCGAACCTGAACGTGCCGCGAATCCGCTCGGCGCTCGCCACGCCCGAGACGATCATCACTCCGAGGAGTGCCCCAACGTAGATGCCACCTTGTCGCATGTGTCCCCCGCGCAAGCAGTTCGCTTCGATGGGAATGACGTTCGAGCTTCGCCACGCGGGACCCGACCGGGTTTGGTTCCCTTTTCCAAGCGGCGGAAGTATCTGCCGTTCATGGACTTCGAGCTGTCTGACCTGCAGAAAGACCTCCAGAAGATGACGCGGGAGTTCGCCGCGAAAGAGCTCCTTCCCAACGCGCGCCGCTGGGACGAGCACCACGAGTGGCCGACCGACGCAGTGAAGAAGCTGGCGGAGCTGTCGCTCCTCGGCGTGGCGGTGCCCGAGAAGTGGGGCGGGGCCGGGCTCGACAACGTCTGCTACGCGCTCGCGATGGAGGAGATCAGCCGCGGCTGCGCGTCGACCGGCGTGATCATGTCGGTCAACAACTCGCTCTACTCCGACCCGATCCTCAAGTTCGGCACCGATCAGCAGAAGGAGAAGTGGCTCGCGCCCTTCGCGCGCGGCGAGAAGCTCGGCTGCTTCGGCCTCACCGAACCCCAGGCTGGCAGTGACGCGGCGGCGCAGCAGACGGTCGCGGTGAAGAAGGGCGATCGGTACGTGATCAACGGCTCCAAGAACTGGATCACCAACGGGCCGAAGGCCGACGCGATGGTGCTCTTCACGATGACGAACAAGGAAGCGGGGCACAAAGGCATCACCGCCTTCGTCGTGCCGACCGACACCAAGGGCTTCCGGCGCATGCCGCCCGACAAGAAGATGGGCATCAGCGCCGCCTGGAGCTGCACCATGTACTTCGAGGACATGGAAGTGCCGGCCGAGAACATGCTCGGCAAGGAAGGCGACGGCTTCAAGGTGGCGATGTCGACCCTCGACGGTGGGCGCATCGGCATCGCGGCCCAGGCCCTCGGCATCGCGCGGGCCGCTCATGAAGAGGCGGTGCGCTACTCGGGCGAGCGGAAGTCGTTCGGCAAGTTCATTCGCGAGCACCAGGCGATTCAGTTCATGATCGCCGACATGGCGACCGAGATCGACGCCGCGCGGCTCCTCGTGCATCGCGCCGCGGTGATGAAGGATCAAGGCGCCCGCCACTCGCAGGAATCGGCGATGGCCAAGCTCTACGCGTCGGAGATGGCGAGCCGGGTCGCGAACAAGGCGCTCCAGGTCTTCGGCGGCATGGGCTACTCGAAGGAGATGGACGCCGAGCGCCACGTGCGCGACGCGCGCATCACCGAGATCTACGAAGGGACGAGCGAGATCCAGCGCATCGTCATCTCCGCCAACCTCCTCAAGGACTGACCGATGATCCTCCTCTCCACCCTCGTCGCCCTCTCGCTCAACGCCGATCCCAAGTCCGGCAAGAGCACCATGAAGGACCTGGTGAAGGACATCGGCGCGAGCAGCAAGACGACCTCCGACGGAGGCACCAGCGCCAACGTCGTCAACGGCATCGACATCTCGAAGCTGCCCTTCACGCCCGACTCGGTGAAGCAGGTGGTGCTCTCGTACCAGCCACAGATCCAGTCCTGCTACGAGGAGACCCTCGCCGCGAAGGAGAAGGCCGTCGAGGGCGTGCTGAAGACTGGGTTCTCGATCACCGCCGAGGGCTACGTGAGCAAGGCGCGCATCGACAAGAAGGGCAGCAGCCTCAAGGACGGCAAGCTGCACGACTGCGTGGTGGCGGTGCTCTCGACGATGCAGTTCCCTGCGCCTCCCGACGGCAAGGAGCGGCCAATCGAGTTTCCGTTCAACCTCAAGGCCGTGCACTGAGCCGTCGTGAACTTCGACCTCACCGAGACGCAGAGGCTGATTCGGGACACCGCGCGCAAGTTCGCCACGGAGGTCGTCGCGCCAAAGGCACGGGACACCGATCGCAAGGAGATCTTCCCCGCCGAGGCCTATCGCCAGATGGGCCAACTCGGGCTGCTCGGGGTGAACGTCCCCGCGGAGTTCGGTGGCGCCGAGGCGGGCGCGGTCGCGTACGCGCTCGCGGTGATCGAGATCGCGAAGGCCTGCTGCTCGACCGCCGTGGGCATGTGCGTGACGAACATGTGCGCCGAGCTGATCACCCAGTTCGGCACGCCGGCGCAGCGGCAGACCTTCGTCACGAGGCTGACCTCGGGTGAGGCGATCGCGGGAGCCTTCGCGCTCTCCGAACCCCACGCGGGATCGGATCCGGGCGCGGGCCGAACGACCGCGGTGAAGAAGGGCGATCGCTGGGTCCTCAACGGCACCAAGCAGTGGATCACCTCGGGCGCCCACGCCGGCGTGATCGTCGTCTGGGCGCGCACCTCGAGCGACGGCAACAAGGGCCTCTCGTGCTTCATCGTCGAGAAGGGCACGCCTGGCCTGATCGTCGGACGCCACGAGGACAAGATGGGCATCCGTGGCTCCAACACGGTGCCGCTCACCTTCGAGAGCTGCGAGATCCCCGAGACGAATCTCCTCGGCAAGCAGGGCGACGGCTTCAAGCTCGCGATGATCGCGCTCGATGGAGGCCGCATCGGCATCGCCTCCCAGGCCGTCGGCACCGCGCGCGCCTGCCTCGAGGCGTCGGTGAAGTACGCGAAGGATCGGAAGGCCTTCGGCCAGCCGATCGGCGAGTTCCAGGCCATCAAGTGGATGCTGGCCGACCTGCAGACCCAGACGAACGCCGCCGAGCTGCTCGTGATGCGCGCCGCCTTCCTCAAGGAGTCGAAGCAGCCGTTCACCCGCGAGGCGTCGATGGCGAAGCTGTTCGCCTCGGAGCTGTCGAACCGCGCGGCGGACAAGGCGGTGCAGATCCACGGAGGGTACGGCTACATCGACGAGTTTCCCGTCGAGCGATACCTCCGCGATGCCCGCGTGCAGACGATCTACGAGGGGACGAGCGAGATTCAGCGCATCGTGATCGCCCGCGAGACGCTCAAGCAGCTCGGGTGACGCGATGGACCCGCGCACCTGCCCGCTCTGTGGAAAGCCGAACCAGTGCGGCATGGCCGAGGGCAAGGGCAGCTGCTGGTGTTTCGAGGTGAAGCTCGATCCCGCCGCGCTCGCCAAGCTGCCCGAAGAGGCCAAGGGAAAAGCCTGCGTCTGCCGCTCGTGCGGAGTGGCGCGCGAAGAGCGCCCAGCCGACGGCACCAAGCCCTGACCGAGGCAAACCATTTCGACGCGGCGATCGGTCGCGACTCGTTGTGACGGTGCCACTCGACTGTTATGGCCGCCGTTCCCCCAAGGAGTCCGTCGTGACGCGTTCCCCCCTCGCTGCGCATGCCCTCGGAGCTTTTCTTCCCGGGGACTCCACGCCTCGAACCGAACCCTCGGCGTTTCGGGAGCTGCTCGCGCAGGTCGGAACCGCGGTGAGCGTGGTCGATCTCGACGGCCGGCCGGCGATCGTTCGTGGTGGTGATGCGCGGTTGGGCGCGAGTCCTTCGAAGCACGAGCTCCCGCTCCTCGGGCACGCTCCGGCGCTCGTTCCAGAACAGCTCGGAGACGCTGGGTTTCGCGAGACGTACGGAGTCGCCAACGCGCTGATCGTCGGAGAGATGGCGAACGGGATCGCCTCGGAGGCGCTCGTCGAAGCCGCTGCCCGCGCGGGATCGCTGGGCGTCTTCGGAGCCGCCGGCTTGTCGCTGCCGCGAGTGCGCGATGCGATCGATCGGCTGAGCGCGACGCTCGCCGAAAAGCCCTGGGCGATCAACCTCATTCACTCGCCCGACGATCAGAAGCTCGAGGCGGCGCTGGTCGAACTGTTCCTCGAGCGCAACGTGCCGATCGTGAGCGCCTCGGCGTACCTCGATCTCACCTTGCCGGTGGTGAAGTGGCGCGTCGCTGGCATTTCGCGCGCGGCGAGTGGGCGCATCGTCGCCAATCGGTTGATCGCGAAGGTGTCGCGCGCCGAGGTCGCGCGGAAGTTCCTCGAGCCGCCTCCGCAGCGCTTCCTCGCCGAGCTCGTCGCCACCAAGGTGATCACTCCGGAGCAGGCGGAGCTGGCTGCGCACCTTCCGATGGCCGACGACGTGACCGCTGAAGCCGACTCGGGCGGGCACACCGACAACCGGCCACTGTTGCTGTTGTTGCCGGCGCTCCAGGCGCTGCGGGATCAGCTCTCGAAGGAACACGGCTACGGCGTGCGCCCTCGAATCGGCGCGGCTGGAGGAATCGCCACCCCTGCCTCCGTCGCCAGTGCGTTCTCGATGGGCGCGGCCTACGTCGTGACCGGCTCGGTGAACCAGTGCACCGTCGAAGCGGGCACGAGCGACGCGGTCCGTGCGTTGCTGGCTCAGGCCGGCCCGGCAGACGTCGCGATGGCACCGGCCGCCGACATGTTCGAGCTCGGGGTGAAGGTGCAGGTGCTCACCCGCGGCACGATGTTCGCGGTTCGCGCCCAGCGGCTCTACGAGCTCTACCGGGCCCACGAGAGCGTCGCGTCACTCCCGACGGACGTTCGCGACGAGCTCGAGAAGAAGTACTTCAAGTCGACGCTCGACGAGGCCTGGCAGGGCTGCGTGCGCTTCTTTCGTGAACGCGATCCGGCGCAGCTCGAGCGCGCGGCCCGAGAGCCGAAGCACCAGCTCGCCTTGCTGTTCCGCTCGTACCTGGGCCAGGCGTCGAAGTGGGCGAACGAGGGCGTCGCTGGCCGCACGCTCGACTACCAGGTGTGGTGTGGCCCTGCGATGGGCGCCTTCAACGCCTGGGTGAAGGGCACGTTCCTCGAGCTGCCGTCGGCGCGCGACGCGGTGACGATCACCCGAAACCTGCTGACCGGTGCGTGCGCCCTCACCCGCGTCGCCGCGCTTCGTGCGCAGGGTGTGGTGGTGCCTGCGGAGGTCGAGTCGTTCACGCCGCGCACCCTCGACGAGCTCTCTCGGCTGGTTCGACGCGACCAGGCGGTCGTGACTGCGGCGCCGTCGGAGGTGTCGAGCGACGAACGAACCTCGCCTCGCCGCAAGGAGCCGATCGCCATCGTCGGCATCGGTTCGATGTTCCCTCGCGCGGAGAACCTGCAAGCCCTCTGGCGGCTGCTGCGCAACGGCCTCGACGCGGTGGGTGACGTTCCGGGAACGCACTTCGCGCTCGCCGACTACTTCGACGCCGATCAGAAGGCCGCCGACAAGACCTATGCGCGTCGAGGCGCCTTTCTTTCGTCGACGCCGTTCGACCCGACCGAGTTCGGTATTCCGCCCTCCATTCTCGAGGCGACCGACACCTCGCAGTTGCTCGCGCTCGTCGTGGCGAAGATGGCGCTCGAGGACGCAGGCTACCCGGACGACGGCGGGTGGGATCGGTCTCGCACGAGCGTGCTCCTCGGCGTGACGGGAACGCAGGAATTGGTGATCTCCCTCGGTGCGCGGCTCGGGCATCCCCATTGGAAGAAGGCGCTCGCCGACGCCGGCGTTGACGAGGCGACCGCGAAGGACGTCGTCGAGCGAATCGGCGCGTCGTACGTCGGCTGGCAGGAGAACTCGTTCCCCGGGCTCCTCGGAAACGTCGTCGCGGGCCGAATCGCGAACCGGTTCGATCTCGGAGGGACGAACTGCGTCGTCGATGCGGCGTGCGCGAGCTCGCTGGGCGCCCTGCACCTCGCCATCGCCGAGCTCGAGTCGAAGCGCTCCGACATGGTGCTGACCGGCGGTGTCGACACGCTCAACGACATCTTCATGCACATGTGCTTCAGCAAGACGCCCGCGCTGTCGTCGAGCGGCGACGTGCGGCCGTTCTCGAGCGAAGCCGATGGCACGCTCCTCGGTGAAGGCCTGGGAATGGTGGTGCTGAAGCGCTTGGCCGACGCCGAACGAGACGGCGATCGGATCTACGCCTTGATCCGCGGGCTGGGCACCTCGAGTGACGGCCGGGCGAAGTCGATCTACGCGCCGCTCGCGAAGGGCCAGGCGAGGGCGCTCCAGGCCGCGTACGCCGACGCGAACGTTCGGCCGCGTGACATCGCGCTCCTCGAGGCGCACGGCACCGGGACGAAGGCGGGAGACGCCGCGGAGTTCGAGGCGCTCCAGACGGTCTATCGCGCCGACTCGGAGGATCCGGCGTGGTGTGCGATCGGGTCGATCAAGTCGCAGGTTGGTCACACCAAGGCGGCGGCTGGAGCGGCCGGGCTGATCAAGGCTGCGCTCGCGCTTCACCATCGAGTCCTTCCGCCGACCCTCAAGGTGACGGCGCCGAACCCGTCGCTCGAGCTCGAGAAGAGCCCCTTCGCGATCGCGACGGCTGCTCGACCATGGCTGCCCTCGTCGCGAGGTCCGCGGCTCGCGGCGGTGAGCTCGTTCGGGTTTGGTGGGAGCAACTTTCACACCGTGCTCGAAGAGTACGGCTCGTCGCGCGGCGCTCCGGCCTGGGATGGCTCGGTGGAGCTCCTCGCGCTCTCGGCGAACTCGGCGGCTGAGCTCGTCTCGCGTCTCGAGGAGGCGCTCGCTTCTTCCAACTTCGCTGCGCTCTGTGCCGCCTCCCGTGGAGCCTTCCGTTCTGCCGATTCCTTCCGGCTCGTGGCCGCGCTCGAGCACGGCCAACGCGGTGCGCTCGAGCAGGCGATCGCCAAGGTGAAGGCCGGTCAGCCCTTCTTCGCCGATGGAGTCGCGTTTGGAACCGGCGCTCCCGAGGGTTCGCTCGCGTTCGTGTTTCCGGGGCAGGGCAGCCAGCACGTCGACATGCTGCGCGAGCTTGCCTGCGTGTTCCCCGAGCTGCTCGAGTCGGTCGCTCAGCTGCCGGACGTCGCGGCGAAGATCTATCCACTCCCGACCTTCGACGCTGAGCTCAAGCAGACCCGTGAGGCCGAGCTGACGAAGACGAACGTCGCCCAGCCGGCGATTGGGGCGGTGAGCCGTGGACTGCTTCGGGTGCTCCAGCGCTTCGGCGTCGAGCCGGCGATCGTCGCTGGGCATTCGTACGGCGAACTGACCGCGCTGCTCGCCGCTGGAGTGCTCTCGAACGAGGGCTTCGAGCAGGCGTCGCGCCGGCGTGGGGCGTTGATGGCTGGAGACGGCTCCGATCGCGGCACGATGCTCGCGGTCCTCGCGCCTCTCGGGGACGTCGAGCGGTTGATCGCCGACGAACGGCTCGACCTGGTGCTCGCGAACCGGAATGGCCCCGCGCAGGGCGTGCTTTCCGGGAGTCGGGCCGAGATCGAGCGCGCCGAGGTCGCGTGCAAGGCGAAGGGGCTGCGAACGACGCGGCTCAACGTAGGCGCTGCGTTCCACAGTTCGTTGGTCGCTGGAGCGGCCGTCGCCTTCGGGAGGGAACTCGAAGCGATTCCGTTCGTCGCTCCGCGAGTGCCGGTGATCGCCAACACGACGGCCGAGCCGTATCCCTCCGGTGCCGTCGAGGCGCGCTCGCTGCTCAGTCATCAGCTCGCCAAGCCGGTGCGCTTCGATGGCGTCGTCGAGACGATGTTCGCCAAGGGCGCGCGAACGTTCGTGGAGGTCGGGCCGCGTTCCGCGGTGACCGGCATGGTGAAGGCGATTCTGGGCGACCGATCGCACCTCGCGCTCGCGGTCGACGTGCAGGGCCGTCGAGGTGCGGTGTTCGAGCTCGCGGTGGTGTTGGCGCGGCTCGCGGCCGAAGGGCGTTCGATCAAGCTGGGCGCCTGGCAGCAGGTGTCTGCGCCGCCGCGGTCGATCGCGAGGGCCGCCCGCAAGCCCAAGATGGTCGTGCCGCTCACTGGAGCGAACTACCGCGCGCCGTTCACTCCCAAGCCACCGGCGCCACCCAAGGCGCCCCTCACCAGGACGCCGAGCGCGCCGGCGCCTCAGCCGCCGCAGTACGTCGCGCCGATCGCTCCGAGTGGGCCGTACCAGGAGAACCTCCGCGCGTTGCAGGCGCTGCAGGAGCAGACGGCGAAGGTGCACCAGCTCTTCCTCGAAGGGCAGCTCGCGGCGCAGCAGAACGTCGCGGCGCTGCTCGGTGGCCGGGCAGTGATCGCTCCGCGCGTGGAGCTCCCGGTTCTTCCCCAGCGAGTCGAGCCGCCTCAGTCGCCAGTGCTGGACTCGCAGGCGGGCGCCGTCCACGACACGACGAGCGAGCGAGGCGCACGATCGAATCAGCCGGTCGCGCGAATCGAGGTGCCACAGGTCATTCGAGCCGTGTCGCCCGTCGTCCCGACTGTTCCTGCCGTCGACGTCGGCGCGCTCGTGCTGCAGGTCGTCGCCGAAGCGACCGGCTACCCAGTCGAGACGCTGGCGCCACAGATGGACCTCGAGGCCGATCTCGGGATCGACTCGATCAAGCGCGTCGAGATTCTCTCGATGGTGTCTCGCCGCGTTCCGGGCGCGCCCTCGGTGAACCCGGAGAAGCTCTCGTCGCTGCGCACGCTCGGTGACGTCGCTCAGTTCGTTCGTGCCGGGGCGCCAGCCACTCCCGTTGCCGCGCCGGTCGCCGTCGCAGCCCCAGCGGTGGACGGGGTCGACGGCAAGGCCGTGTTGCTCGCGACCGTCTCGGAGCTGACTGGCTACCCGGCGGAGACGCTCTCGCTCCCGATGTAACACGAGGCCGATCTCTGAATCGACTCCATCTAGCGCGTCGAGATCCTCTCGCTCGTCTCCCGCCGCATTCCCGGCGCGCCCTCGGTGAACCCAGAGAAGCTCGCCGGCCTCAAGACGCTCGCGCAGGTGCTCGAGTTCGTGCAGCAGGCCGTGCCGGTCGCGAAGCCTCCCGCGCCCGTGTCGACGCCCCAGCAGGCTGAACCACCGAAGTCGAATGACGCCGCCGCGATCGTGCTCTCGACCGTCTCGGAGCTCACCGGCTACCCGGTCGATTCGATGAACCCGGGAATGGATCTCGAGGCCGATCTCGGCATCGACTCGATCAAGCGCGTCGAGATCCTCTCGCTGTTGTCGCGCCGGCTGCCAGGAGCCCCCTCGGTCGATCCCGAGAAGCTCTCTGGCCTGCGCACGCTTGCGCAGGTGACGCAGTTCGTGAGTGGCGCCACCCTCGTCGAGCCAAAGCCCGTGGTGCGAGCGCCGGTCGCGGTTCAGAAGCCCGCGCCGAAGATGAGCCGTCGCGCCGTCGTTCCCGTTCGGGCGAAGCAGTCGACGAACTCGAGGAAGTTGCCCGAGGGTCAGGTGTTGGTCTCCGCTGGAGACGCCGAACTCGCGCGCGCGTTGGTTCGCCTCGTCGAGCGCAGCGGCCGCCAGGCGCGCCTCTTGGTCCCCGGTCAGGCGATCGAGGGTGCCGTCGCCGCGCTGATCTGCACCGCACCGCAGGCGATCGGCTGGGCCGAAGCCGAAGCGACACTCAAGCAGGCGTTGCAGTTCGCCCGTGCGGCGTCGCGAACGATTCGCGCGACCACGGGGTCGGTGTTCCTCGCGGTGAGCCGTCGTGATGGCGCCTTTGGGTTCGCGAAGAACGCGCTCAGCCATCCGCTCGCGGGTGGCCTCACCGGTCTTGCGAAGACCCTCGCGCTCGAGTGGCCGGAGGTTCGGTGCCGCGCGCTCGACGTCGCCTCCTCGTGGAGCGTCGACGAGGCGGCCCAAGCAGTGATCGACGAGCTGGAGCACGAGGGGCCCTCCGAGCTCGGCCTCGGGCCGGCCGGACGACTCACGGTCGCGTTGCGCGACGTGGCTGCACGCACGGGCGAACTTCCGCTCTCTCCTGGTGACGTGGTGGTCGTCACCGGGGGCGCGCGTGGCGTAACGGCAGACTGTTCCCGCGCGTTGGCGAAGGCGTGCGGCGCGACCCTGCTGCTGCTCGGTCGCACTCCGGCGCCTGCAGACGAGCCGAGCTGGCTCGCGAGCGCTCGCGACGAAGCGGCGATCAAGAAGGCGCTCCTCGAGCGCGCTCCGGCCGATCGACGGCCCACGCCCAAGCAGCTCGCCGCGAGCACGAAGGAGCTGCTCGCCGCACGCGACATTCGGGCGACGCTGGTGAACGCGGCCGACGCCGGCATCTCGGTCGTGTACCGCCAGGTCGACGTGCGCGAACCCTCGGCCGTGAAGGCCGTGCTCGACGAGGCGCGCTCGAAGCTCGGGCCGATTCGAGGCATCGTGCACGGCGCCGGCGTGCTCCGTGACAAGCGCATCGAGGACAAGCGCGACGACGACTTCGATCAGGTGCTCGATCCGAAGATCGCCGGGCTCCACTCGATCCTCGAGGCCACCCGCGCCGACGAGCTCAAGGTGATCGCGCTCTTCGCTTCGGTGAGTGGCCGCTTCGGCCGCCGCGGCCAGGCGGACTACGCCCTCGCGAACCAGGCGCTCGTCTCGATCGCCCAGGCCGAAGTGTCGCGGAGGCCCAACTGCCGCGTCGTCGCGCTCGACTGGGGGCCGTGGGCCGGTGGCATGGTGACGCCCGCGCTCGAGGCGACCTTCCAGGCCGAAGGCATCGCGCTCATTCCTCTCGAGGTGGGCGCGAAGGCGCTCGTCGACGAGCTGCGTGGCCGCACCGCCGGGCCGGTCGAGGTCGTCTTCGGAGCAGGCTTTGGCGAGGCGGACGAGGCGGGTTGGTCGATGGCGCGCAGCGTCCGCATCGAGCGCTCCTGGCCCGTGCTGGCGGATCACCGGCTGAGCGGCAAGGAAGTGCTCCCGCTCGCGCTCACGTTGGAGTGGTTCACCCAGACGGCCTCGCTGCTCGCCGACGGTCGCCACGGCGTCACGATCGAAGACGTGCGTGTGCTGCGAGGGGTGACGCTCGAGGCCGACAAGGAGGAGCTGTCGATCTGGACCGGCAGGCCGGAGGGTCGAGATCAGTCGCTCGTGATTCCGGTCGAGCTCCGCAACCGGAAAGACGCGGTGCACGTGCGCGCACAGGTGGTGATCGCCGATCGGCTCCCGACCGTCGAGCGGCTCCGTCCGCCCGCCGCGACGCCGTTCACCACGCCGGTGAGCGAACTGTACGCGAGCCAGCTGTTCCACGGCCCGAGCCTCTGGGCGCTGCGATCGATCGAGAGCCTCAGTGACGACGGCATGACGCTGACGCTCAAGACGCACGCGACCTCGGAGCGGATGATCCCCGGTCCATCGATCCCGTGGGCGCTCGACCCCCTCACCGTCGACGGCGTGTTCCAGGCGCTCATCGTCTGGACGCGCGCGATTCGTGGTGCGCCGTCGTTGCCCTCGAAGCTCGGCACCGTTCGGGTCTTCGGAACGTTCGCGGCTGGCGACGCCAAGGCGATCGTTCGCATCCGCTCGACCGAGGGCGCGATCGTGACCTCCGACGTCGATCTGCTCGACGCCACTGGCGCCTTGGTGGCGCGGCTCGACGGCTACGAGTGCACCGTCAGCGGCTCGCTCAACAAGGCCTTCGCCGCCGATCCGCAGCTGCTCAACCCGACGACGCTGGCATGAGCTCGCAGCGCGCGATCGCGATCGTCGGAGTCGGTGGCCGGTTCCCCGGGGCCGCCTCCGTCGACGCGCTGTGGGACCTCGTGGTGAGCGGGAGCTCGGCCGTTCGCGACGTGCCCCCAGACCGCTGGCCCATCGGCGTCGATCGGGTCGTCGATCGTCAAGGAGGCCCCGACCACGCTCGCTCGGCCAAGGCCTGCTTCCTGGAGCCCTTCGACGGTGATCATCCCTCGATGCTCGTGCGCTTGGCACTGGACGTCGCGCGACAGACCTTCGAGTCAGCCGCGAGCGCGAAGATCGATCGAGCCCGCACCTCGGCGATCGTCGCCAACATCGCGCTCCCGACCGATGGCGCCGCGGCTTTCGCAGAAGAGCTCTTGCTTGGTGCCTCGCGCACGACCGATCCACACGAGGCGTTCCCCGTCACCTGGCCGATCGAAGAAGTCGTTCGACGCTTCGGTCTGGGGATGGGCTTCTTCACCCTCGATGCCGCGTGTGCGTCGTCGCTGTACGCGCTCCACCTCGCGAGCTTGGAGCTGGAGGCCGGCCGAGTCGACGCCGTGCTTGCAGGCGGCATCTCGCTCCCGCAGTCGATCTACACGCAGGTCGGCTTCACCCAGCTGCAGGCGCTCTCGCCGAGTGGCCGCTGTGCGCCGTTCACCCGTCACGCCGATGGCCTCGTGGTGGGTGAGGGCGGCGGCATGGTGTTGCTCAAGCGCCTCGCCGACGCCGAGCGCGATGGAGATCGCATCTTCGCGGTCATTCGTGGCATCGGCTTGTCGAACGATCTCGGCGGGAGCCTGCTGTCACCCGAATCGGAGGGGCAGCTCCGCGCGATGCGCGCGGCGTACGAGATGGCCGGTTGGACCCCGAGCGAGGTTGGGTTGGTCGAGTGCCACGGCACCGGCACGCCGCGCGGTGACCTCGTCGAGGTCTCGAGCCTCCGAACGCTCTTCGGCCCCAGTGCGCCGGTGATCGGCTCGGTGAAGAGCAACGTGGGCCACCTCCTGACCGGTGCAGGCATGGCAGGCCTGGCGAAGGTGCTCGGCGCGATCGCTCACCGCGAGCTCCCGCCGAACGCGAACGCGAGCGACGTCGTGCCCGAGGCTGCGCCCTTGCGGGTGCTCTCGCGTCCCGAGCCATGGGGTGGGCGGCGACGAGCGGCGGTCTCCGGGTTCGGCTTCGGTGGGATCAACGCGCACGTGCTGGTGGAGGAGTACCTGCCTTCTGCTTCTGCCTCGATCGCTCGACCCGCCGAAGAGCCGATCGCGATCGTCGGGCTGGGCCTCCACCTCGGCGAGCTCGCGACGATCGACGCCTTCAAGGATCGGATCTTTCGGGGAGAGTCGGCGCTGACGACTCGGCCGGAGACCCGCTGGAGGATCGACGCCGCCGACCATCTGCGCGGCGCCTGGATCGAGGCGCTCGAGATTCCGATCGGGCGGTTCAAGCTTCCTCCGCTCGAGATGCCGTCGGTGCTGCCGCAGCAGTCGTTGATGCTCGAGGTCGCGGCGAACGCCGTCGACGACGCTGGCGGAATCGCTCCTGCCGAGCGGGTTCGAACCGGCGCGATCATGGGTATCGCGCTCGATCTCGAGACGACGACGTTCCACGTGCGCTGGGCGTTGGAGCAGCACGCCCGCACCTCGTTGCGCCGGCTCGGGGTCGACGTGGGAGAAGCCGAGCTCGCGGAGTGGGTGAAGCGCGCGCAGGCGATCGTGATGCCCGCGCTCGACGCGCAGCGGGTGCTCGGCGCGCTCGGAGGCATCGTCACCAGCCGGCTCGCGCGAGAGCTGTCGCTCGGTGGCCCGAGCTTCGGCGTTCAGGCCGATCGGGAGAGTGGGCTTCGGGCGATCGAGGTCGCCTCACGGCTCCTGCAACGTCACGAGGTCGACCAAATGATCGTCGGCGCGGTCGATCTGGCCGGCGACGTGCGAACGGTGCTCGCGAACGACGCGCTCGGGCGAACGGGAACTCCAGCGGACGGCGCGGCGGCCTTCGTGCTCCGGCGGCTCAGCGACGCGGAGCGCAGCGGCGAGCGAGTGCTCGCGGTGATTCGGGAATTCGGAACGCGCGGCGACGGCACGATCGCCCGCCTCGACGATCAGCTCGGTACGGCTGGAGCGGCCGCTGGCGCGATCGCGTTGGCGGTCTCGACACTCGAGCTCCATCACCGCGTGAAACGAAGGGCAGGGCGGTTGGCGGCTCCGTGGCCGCGGGCAGGTGCGCCGCGCCGCTCGTCGGTGAGCGCCGAACGAGGAGGCCTCAGCGTCGAGATCGAAGAAGGTCCGACGGCGCCCACGTCGGTCTTCGGCGGTCGTCGCTCGGTCGGGCTCTTTCTCCTCGGAGCGGGTGGAGCGCCGAAGCTGGAGGCGCTCGTGCGGGCGCACCCGAAGGCGCCGATCGACGCGTTGGCGGCGGAGTGGTTTCACCTCGAGGGTCGCTGTGAAGACGTGGCGCGAGCGATCGTCGCCGAGTCGGCGGACGAGGTGCTTGGGAAGCTGACGACGCCGCGCGACGTTCAGCGAACCGACGGTGAACTCGCCTTCGTGTTTCCGGGCTCGGGCAGCCATTACGACGCGATGGGTGAGACGCTCCCGCTGTCGATGCCGCAGGCCCTCGAGCAGCTCGGCCTCGAGGTGAAGGACTTCTCCCGTCATCTCTTTCCCGCGTTCGCCGAAGGCCCGGCCGCGCTCGCAGACGTCATCGTTCGTCAGGTGACCCATGGGCTCGTCGTGCACGACGCGCTTCGGCTCCTCGGCGTGAGCGCGCAGGCGTACTTCGGGTACAGCCTCGGCGAGTCGGCGGCGCTGTTCGCTTCCCGCACCTGGCGCGATCGCGACGCGATGTTCCAGCGAACGCTCGACAGCCAGCTTTTCCGGTCCGAGCTCACCAGCAACGGCTCGGTGCTGCGGGAGGCGTGGGGCGACGACGCGGAATGGACGGTCGCGCTGGTGATGCGCTCGAAGGACGAGCTCCGGTCGGTGTTGAGCGGCACGGCCACGCTGCTCATCGTCAACGCGCCGGGCGAGTGCGTCATCGGTGGACGGAAGGACGACGTTCGCGCCGTCGTGGGTCGGCTCGGAGGCGCTGCGATCTACTTGGATCAAGTCCCGTTCGTGCACCTGCCTCAGATCGCGCCGGTTGCCGACGCCTACCGAGCCCTGCACGTGCTGCCAACCACGCCTGCCGGAGTTCGGATCTACAGCGCCGCCTGGGGCCGGCCGTACACGCCGACGAGCGACGCCTGCGCGGACTCGATCCTCGCCAACGCAACGCGCGGCTTCGACTTCACCGCCGTCGTCGAGCGCGCTTGGGCCGATGGGGTGCGCGTCTTCGTCGAGCCGGGGCCGCAAGGTTCCTGCACGCGGATGATCGGACGGATCCTCGCAGGGAAGCCGCACCTCGCCGTCAGCGCCTGTCAACGCGGACAGGATGGCTACACGTCGGTGCTCCTCGCGGCCGCGAAGCTCGCCGAGTCGGGACGGCCGATCGATCTCTCCACCCTCTACGCCTCGAGTTCACGGTTGAGCGCCCAGCCACCGCGAAAGACGATTCGGGTCGTCGTCGGGGGCTCACCGATTCGGCTCCCCGAGCTTCCGAAGCCCGGCGGGCCAGTTCTCGTTTCGGGCGCCGAACAGGTGGGCGGGCACGCGACCGGGCTTCCTCGTTCCGAAGGATCGAAGGTCGTGAACGCGAAGCGAGGCGAGGTCGTTCAGGTGCCCGTCGTCACCGCCGCACCAGACGGTGGCGTTGCGATTTCCCTGCGGGAGTTCACTGCCGTGGCCGAAGCGACCGCGCGTGCCCACGAGGTCTTCCTCCGCGCGTCCCGCCAATCGTTCGAGCTGCAGCTCGCGCTCTTGCGCCAGCTCGAGGGCGAGGTCCCGGCGATTCCCACGGTCACGGCGAAGCATCAGCTCGAACGTGTCGAGCCCTCCGCGCCTCCACCGCGCTTCGATCGACCGCTCTGCCTCGAGTTCGCCGTCGGAAAGCTCTCGCGCGTGCTGGGCCCCACCTTCGCGAGCGTCGACGCGCACCCAACCCGAGTGCGACTCCCGGCCGAGCCGCTCATGTTGGTCGATCGCATCGTCGACGTCGAAGGCGAGCCCGGCAGCCTCACCACCGGCCGCGTCATCACGGAGCACGACGTTCACGAAGACGCCTGGTACCTCGATGGTGGACGCGTTCCGGTCTGCATCAGCGTCGAGGCGGGCCAGGCCGATCTCTTCCTCTCGAGCTACCTCGGCATCGATCTCGAGACCAAAGGACTGCGCGTCTATCGGCTCCTCGACGCGAAGGTCGTCTTCCATCGCGACCTGCCGCACGCCGGCGACGTGATCCGCTACGACATTCGAATCGATCGCTTCGTGCGCCAGGGGGACACCTGGCTCTTCTTCTTCCGCTTCGACGGGACGATCGACGGTCAGCCGTTCATCACCATGTACGACGGGTGCGCGGGCTTCTTCAGTCCCGAGCAGCTCGATCAGGGCAAGGGCATCGTCGCCGAGCAGAAGCCCTCGCGGCAGCGGCCTGCGTCGATCACCAGCTTCGCTCCGCATGGTCGCCAGTCGTTGAACGAGACCCAGGTCGATGCGCTTCGACGAGGAGCGCTCGAGGAGGCGTTTGCGATTCGTTTCCCGATTCGCCAGCTCGCACCGTCGCTGTGTCTCCCCGATGGCCGCATGCGGTTGGTCGATCGGATCCTCGAGGTCGACACGCAAGGCGGCGCGGCGGGCCTCGGAACGGTCCTCGGAGAGCACGACGTCACCCCTGACGCCTGGTACCTCACCTGCCACTTCTCCGACGATCCGGTGATGCCCGGCACCTTGATGTACGAGTGCTGCCTGCACACCTTGCGAGTGCTGCTCCTTCGCATGGGCTGGGTCGACGACGATGCCGCGAGGGATCTCCACTACGCGCCGGTGGTGGGCAAGGCGAGCCAGCTCAAGTGCCGCGGCCAGGTGCTGCCCTCGACGAAGAAGGTCCAGTACCGGGTGGAGATCGACGAGATCGTCTTCGACCCCGAACCGGCGGTGATCGCGACCGCGTCGATGTACGCCGATGGCAAACACGTCGTGCAGATGAACGGCATGTCGGTGCGCGTGACCGGCCTGTCGAAGGAATGGCTCGAGGCGCTCTGGAGCGCGCGAGAGCAGCCGCCCGTCTTCACCCACGATCAGATCTCCGCGTACTGCGAAGGCGCACCGTCGAAGTGCTTCGGGCCCGCCTACGCGCCGTTCGATGCGAGCGATCGGCGCCTCGCCCGGTTGCCGCGAGATCCCTACCGGTTCCTCGATCGCGTGGTGCGCGCCGAGCCGAAGCCGCTGGTGATGGAGCCCGGCGGGTGGATCACCTGTGAGTACGACGTTCCTCCCGACGCCTGGTACTTCGGCGCCAACCGCCAGCGCGCGATGCCGTTCTCGGTGTTGCTCGAAGCGGCGCTGCAGCCCTGTGGCTTCCTCGCGGCCTACGTCGGCTCGGCGTTGACGACCGAGGAGACGCTCTCGTTCCGCAACCTCGACGGCTCGGCGACCGTTCATCGCGAGGTGTTCGCCGACTCGGGAACGCTCACCATGCGGAGCCGGCTCACCAAGGTCGCGCGCGCCGGAGGCATGTTGCTGCAGGAGTTCGACTTCGAGGTGAACGATCGCGTCGGCCTCGTCTATCGAGGGCACACCGGCTTCGGCTTCTTCCCTCCGGCGGCGTTGGCGCAGCAGGTCGGGCTCCGTGGTGGCGCGAGCTGGAACCTGAGCGGAGGCCGTTCTCTTCGGCTCCCACTCGATCCACCGCGTCGACCCGACGAGCGCGGCAGCTCCGCGTTCGGTGGCCTGTCGCTGCCGAGCAAGGCCTATTCGATGGTGGAGCAGATCGACGTCCTCCGGCTCGACGGCGGGCCGAACGGGCTCGGTGAGGTGCTCGGGAGCAAGCGCGTCGATCCAGAGGAGTGGTTCTTCCGCGCCCACTTCTTCCAGGATCCCGTGATGCCCGGCTCGCTCGGCCTCGAGGCGCTCCAGCAGTTGTTGCTCGTCTATGCGCGGGAACGCTTCCCTCAGCTCGTCTCGACCCACCGGCTGCAGTCGATGGCGCTCGAGCGTCCGCACGTCTGGCAGTACCGCGGCCAGGTCGTTCCCACGAACTCGCTGATCACGGTCGAGGCGCGCATCACCTCCGTCTCCGACCAGCCCGAGCCCGTCATCATTGCCGACGGACAACTGCTCTGTGACGGGAAGACGATCTACGCGATGAAGCAGTTCGCGGTTCGGCTGGTGCGAGAGGAGGCCCGCCGATGAAGTGGAACTCGGTTCACCTCGAGGCAGTCGCGCACGTGCTGCCGCAGGAGACGCTCACCACGACGGAAGTCGAGCGTCGGCTCCGGCCCATGTACGACGCGCTCAAGATCGCTCCTGGACAGCTCGAGTCGTTGACCGGCATTCGGGAGCGCCGCCAATGGCCGGTTGGCACCTCGATGGCCTCGGTCGCGGCGAAGGCAGGCAAGGCAGCGCTCGATCAAGCTGGCGTCAGCGCGCGAGATCTCGGTGCGGTCGTCTACGCCGGCGTCTGTCGCGATCAGCTCGAGCCCGCGACTGCGTGTGCCGTCGCCGCCGAGTTGGACACCGGGCCTGACGCGATGGTCTTCGACGTCTCCAACGCCTGCCTCGGAGTCATGAACGCGATGGTCGAGATCGCCAATCGCATCGAGCTCGGGCAGCTGAGCGCGGGCCTGGTCGTCTCCGCCGAGAGCTCGCGCGAGATCATCGACGCGACGATCGAACGGATGAACCGCGAGCCCACGCTCGAGCGCTATCGGCTCGGCCTGGCGACGATGACGGGAGGTTCCGGCGCGGCGGCCGTGCTGCTCACCTCGCAGTCGATCTCGGCGGTCGAGCGGCGGCTCGTCTCGGGCGCAGCGCTCTCTGCGCCAGCCCACCATCGCATCTGCCGCTGGGGGCCTTCTTCAGGGTTGCTCGGTGAACGAGTGAACCAGATGGAGACCGACGCGGCGCAGGTCCTCGAGCACGGCGTCGACCTCGGGCGCGCGACATGGGATCGGCTGTTGGGCACGACCGGTTGGCGGCGCGAAGAGGTCGATCGCGTGATCTGTCATCAAGTCGGCGCGGCGAATCGGCGCGAGATCCTCTCGACGATCGGTGTGCCCGAGTCGAAGGACTTCTCCACCTTCGAGTCGCTCGGAAACATGGGAACGGTCTCGGTGCCGATCACCGCCGCGCTCGCCGACGAGGCGGGGTTCCTCTCTGCTGGACAACGGGTCGCCATGCTGGGCATCGGCAGCGGCCTCAACTGCCTCATGCTGGGGCTTCATTGGTGACGTCGATGACCTTCGATCTCACGCCGTATCGCGAGCTCTACCCGTGGCAGGGCCGCTTCTTCGACACTGGCAACGGCGTGCGCATGCACTACCTCGACGAGGGCCAGGGTGAGGTGCTGGTGATGCTCCACGGTAACCCGACCTGGAGCTTCTACTGGCGCCACCTGGTGAAGGCCTTCTCGGGCACCCATCGCGTCATCGTTCCCGATCACGTCGGCTGCGGGCCGTCGGACAAGCCGGGTGACGAGGCCTACCCGTACGTGCTCGAGCGCCGAGTCGCCGATCTCGACGCGCTGCTCGCCTCGCTGGGCATCACCAAGGACATCACTCTCGTCGTTCACGACTGGGGCGGGATGATCGGCATGGCCTGGGCGACGAAGCGCCCCGAGCGGGTGAAGCGCTTCGTGGTGCTGAACACGGCCGGGTTCGGGCTGCCCGAGGGAAAGAAGCTGCCGTGGCAGATCGGCGTGGTGCGATACGCGCCCTTCTTTCCGATTCCCGTGCGCGGCTTCAACGCGTTCTCCCGCGGCGCGAACCTCATGTGCTCCAAGCGCCCGGGCCGCATGACGCCGTTGGTGAAGCAGGCGTACCTCGCGCCGTACGACTCGTGGGCTCATCGCATCGCGGTGCAGCGCTTCGTCGAAGACATTCCGCTCGCGCCGGGCGATCGCAGTTGGCCCGTCGTGCAGGAGGTCTCGGAGAAGCTCGATCGGTTCCGCGGCGTGCCGATGCTGATCTGCTGGGGCCGGCAGGACTTCGTCTTCGACGACTTCTTCCTGGCCGAGTGGCGCAAGCGGCTCCCCGAGGCCGAAGTGCACGTGTTCGAAGACGCAGGCCACTACGTCGCCGAGGACGCGCACGAAGAGATCACCGCGCTCATGAAGCAGTTCTTCGCCAAGCACCCGATCGGAGCCGGGGCTGCCTCGTGACGACCTCGACGAACATCGCCTCGCACCTCCCCGCGATGGCGAAGCTCGATCCGTCCCGCGCCGCGATCATCGCTCCCGACGGGCAGGGCGGCTGGCGGACGATGACCTTCGGTGAGCTCGACGCCGCGAGTGATCGGCTCGCCCACGGGCTCGAAGCCATCGGCATCAAACGCGGCTCGAGGACGGTGGTGCTCGCTCCGCCCAGCCTCGACTTCTTCCCGGTCGTCTTCGCGGTCTTCAAGGTCGGCGCGGTGATGGTCGCGATCGACCCGGGCATCGGCCGCAAGGCGCTGCTCCAGTGCCTCGACGAGGTGAAGGCCGACGGCTTCATCGGCATTCCGGCCGCCCACGTCGCCCGCACGTTGTTCCCCAAGCCGTTCACCTCCGTGAAGGCCTTCGTCACCGTCGGGCGCAAGCTGTTCTGGAGCGGCCACACGCTCGACGACGTTCGCGCGCTCGGGAAAGACGGCCCGTACCCGATGGCGGTGCCGGAGAAGGACGAGACCGCCGCGATTCTCTTCACCTCTGGGTCGACGGGCATTCCCAAGGGCGCGGTCTATTCGCACGAGATCTTCGACACCCAGGTGCGCCTCATTCGCGACGCGTACGGCATCAAACCGGGCGAGATCGATCTCGCGACCTTCCCGCTCTTCGCGCTCTTCGATCCCGCGCTGGGAATGACGGCGGTGCTCCCAGAGATGGACTTCCGGTATCCAGGGCGCGCCGATCCCGCGAAGTTGATCGAGGCGATGACGGCCAATGGCTGCACGTCGATGTTCGGCTCTCCCGCGCTGATCGAGAACCTCGGACGGCATGGCGCGGCGAACGAAACGAAGCTCCCGAAGCTGCGGCGGGTGATCTCGGCGGGTGCTCCGGTTCGGGTCGACGTGCTCGAGCGCATGAGCGGCATGCTGGAACCGAGCGCCGAGCTCTTCACTCCGTTCGGGGCCACCGAGTCGCTCCCCGTCGCGAGCATTGGGAGCAAGGAGGTGCTCGCGAAGACGGGCAGCGAGGCGTCACGCGGCAAAGGGGTCTGCGTCGGAAAGCCGGTGCCCGAGGTGACCGTTCGGGTGATCGACATCTCCGACGACGCGATCGCGTCTTGGAACGACGCGCGCTCGCTCCCGAGCGGGACGATTGGGGAGATCACCGTCGCCGGGCCAGTGGTCACTCGCGAGTACTGGGCGAGACCCGAGCAGACGAAGCTCGCCAAGATCCAAGATGGCGAACGGATCGTTCATCGAATGGGTGACGTCGGCTACCTCGACGGCGACGGCCGTTTGTGGATGTGCGGGCGCAAGAGCCATCGGGTGGTGACGAAGGCCGAGACGCTCTTCAGCACGCCAGTCGAAGAGGTGCTGAACACCCACCCGGACGTGCGCCGAACCGCGCTGGTGGGCGTGGGGCCGAAGGGTCAGCAGGTGCCAGTGGTGCTGCTCGAGCTCGAAGCGAAGGCGGCGCAATCGGAGCTCGCGATCCTCTCCGAGGTGAAGGCGCTCGCGGCGAAGAACGAGACGACGAAGATGATCTCGCGCTTCCACGTCTTCCCCGGCGTGTTCCCCGTCGATCGGCGGCACAACGCGAAGATCGAACGCGAGAAGCTCGCGCGCTGGGCGATGGAACGAGGGCTCGATCGATGAAGGCGTTGGTGACGGGCGGCGGCGGGTTTCTTGGAAGCAACCTCGTCAAGGCGTTGCGGGCGCGCGGCGATGACGTGCGGGTGCTGGCGCGTGGCGACTACCCGGAGCTTCGGACGCTCGGCGTCGAGACCGTTCGTGGCGACATCGTCGACGCGGCGGCGACGGCGCGGGCGTGTGAGGGCGTCGACGTCGTCTTTCACACCGCGGCAAAGGCAGGCGGGTGGGGCGATCCGAAGGAGTTCGAGGCGATCAACGTCACCGGGACCGACAACGTCGTCGCGGGCTGCAAGGCGGCGAAGGTTCCCGTGTTGATCCACACGAGCTCGCCGAGCGTCGTGCACGCCGATCACGACATCGAGGGCGCCAACGAGTCGATCGCCTACGCGACGCACTTCACTGCGCACTATCCGCGCACGAAGGCGATCTCCGAGCGGCGGGCGCTCGAGGCGTCGGATTCGAGGCTCGCGGTCATCGCGCTGCGTCCCCATTTCATCTGGGGACCAGGAGATCGACATCTACTGCCTCGCTTGATCGCTCGGGCGAAGGCTGGGCGGCTCAAGCAGATCGGCACCCGCGATCCGAAGAGCGACACGATCTACATCGACAACTGCGTGCACGCGCACCTGCTGGCGGCGGACAAGCTCCGTGCCGGTGCGGCGCTCGGAGGGAAGCCCTACTTCATCAGCGACGACGCGCCGATCGGCGTGTGGACGATGGCCAACAAGATGCTCGCCTGTGCAGGGCTCGGTCCCGTTGGCAAACCAGTGCCGGCGGGCATCGCCTACGGCGTCGGCGCGATGCTCGAAGGGGCGCACTGGCTCTTCCGGATCGAACGAGAGCCGCTCCTCACCCGCTTCGCCGCGAGCGAGCTGTCCCACGCCCAGTGGTTCGACATCGGCGCCGCCAAACGCGATCTCGGCTACGCGCCGGTGGTGTCGATCGACGAAGGGCTCAGGCGCACCGCGGAGACGTTCAAGCCGAGCTGAACTCCGCGCCGCTCGCGAGTGATGCGGGATCGGTCGAGCACCGGACGGCTGGGCCTCCAGCGAGATCGGCGCGCCATGCAGGTCGGTCACGGCCGAGCGGTGGGCGACGCACGCACCATCGCGATCACGCGATCGGTCCCGAGCCGTTCGAGCTCGACCTCGACCCGATACCGAGGGTCAGCCGGCTCGAGGAACATCGTCACCGTCGCGCCCGTGGGCTCCGGCTCGACCCTCGCCGCCTGGAAGCCGAAGAACCGGCCGAGCTGCGGAGCGATCGCCTTGTAGATCGCCTCCTTCACCGCGAAGCGCACCATCACGTTCGGCCACCGCTCCGTCTCGGGGAGCTGCTGCACCGCCTCGAGTTCCTCCGGCCGGCACACCTTCGACATGATCGCGGACCGATCGCGCGGCCCGCCCTCCAGATCGACCCCGACGAGCCCATCAGCCGACGACGCGACGAGCGCGAGGGCCAGGTCCTCCTTGTGACTCACCGACGCCGTCACCCCGGCCGGACCCAGGGGCGCTCGACTCGATGAGGAGAGCAATGGCGTCGCCTCGGCCAGCCCCAGCTCCGCGCGCGCGGCGTGGTAGGCGAGCCGGCCTCCGACGAGCTCGATCTGCCGCCGCCCACGTTCGGCGGTGGCGAGCTCGACCTCGCGAGGATGAAGCCGAGAGAGCACCTCGCTCGGCACGGGCTCGGTCCCCGTCGGCAGCGGCACCGCTGCGAGCACCCCGAAGCGCACCCGGCGCACCCACGCGATGGAGAAGGGGCTCGTCACGCCGTCTCATCGTAGCGCGGGCATGACACCGCTCGGCTGATTCGATCTGCGGCTCGGCGCCAGTCGCGCGACGCTTGCGGGTGAATCGACCGAGCCGAGCGCCCATGCGCGCGGAAATTCCACGCTTTGGCGCGCTCGTCCGATAGGGTCGGGAGTGATTTCTCTCGTGAGGCGGCCCTGGACGAGCTGGTCAACAAGCGTGTCGTACTGATCACCGGCAAGGGTGGCGTCGGTCGGTCGGTGATGACGGCGGCGTTGGCGAAGCTCGCCGCGAAGCGCGGACGGCGGGTGTTGGTCACCGAAGTCGGCGACGAGGGCGATGACTACTCGCCCCTGGCTCGACACTGGAACCGCGAGCGGCTGCCCAAGATGCCCGAGGCGCTGGAGCCCAACATTCACGGCGCGGTGCTCCTCGCCCGCACCGGGCAGGAGCTCTTCCTCAAGTCGGTGCTCCGCTCGGGCACGCTCGCTCGGGCGGCGGTCGGCAGTGACGCGCTCAGACGCCTGCTCTCGGCTGGGCCCTCGTTCCGCGAGATGGGCGTCTTCTTCCAGCTCCTCACCGCGCTGCGCGAGAAGACCGGCACCGAGCCGACGCACGAGCTCATTCTCATCGACATGCCGGCGACCGGTCACACCTTGTCGCTCACCGGCCTGCCCGAGCTCCTGCTCAAGCTGGTGCCGGGCGGGCCGATCGCCGCGGCGCTCAAGGAAGGGCAGGGCTACCTCAACGATCCCAAGCAGGCCGCCGCGTGGATCGTCACGCTCCCGGAGACGCTGCCGGTGAGCGAGTGCCTCGAGCTGATCGACGGGTTGGGCAAGACGAAGATGCCGGTCGGCGGGTTGGTGGTCAATCGCATGCCGGCCGATCCCTTCACGCCGGCCGAGCGCGCCGCGATGGGTCCGCTCATCGAGCAGCACGCGTGGCTCGGTCGGGAGCTGTTCAAGAAGCCGTTGGTCGCCCATCGAGAGCTCGCCCGGCTTCGCGCCAACACCAGGCTTCCGATGTTCGTGACGCCCGAGCTCCCGCACGAGGGCCTCATCGCCGCGCTCGCGACGGTGCTCGACGGCGCGAGCCCGCTCCCGGTGCCGACGGGAGGTGGGTGATGAGCGCGATCCGCGTCGGTGAGCTCATTCGCACCAAGAAGGTGATCGTCTGCTGCGGCGCGGGCGGCGTGGGGAAGACCACGACCGCTGCTGCGCTCTCGCTCGCAGGCGCCCGCGCTGGACGCCGGGTCTTGGTGCTCACCATCGATCCCTCGCGACGGCTCGCCGAGACCCTCGGCGTCTCCCGCAACCCGCCCGATCCGGTTCGAATCCCCAAGGAGCGGAGCGACGCCGCCGGCATCACCACCGGCTCCCTCGACGCGTGGATGTTGGACATCAAGCTCGTCTCGGACGCGGCGGTGCGGCGGCTGGTGAAGAGCGAGGCCGACGCGCAGCGCATCCTCACGAACCGCATCTACCAGCAGGTCTCCACCATGGTGGCGGGCATGCACGAGTACACCGCGATGGAGGCGCTCCACCGGCTCGTCCACGCGGGCACCTACGATCTCGTGGTGCTCGACACGCCGCCGTCTCGAAACGCGCTCGACTTCCTCGAGGCGCCACGCCGTCTCTCCGGCTTGGTCGACTCGCGCGCCATCTCGGCCTTCCTCCCGCGGTCCGATGGAATCGTGGCGAGGGCCGCCTCACGGGTGATCGAGAAGATCCTCGGCGCGGTCTTCGGCGAAGAGTTCGCCCACGAGTTCGTCACCTTCCTCTCGACCTTCACCAGCATCTTCCAGTCGCTCAACGTCGACGTGAGCGACATGCGGCGGCTGTTGTCGGGAGACGACGTCGCCTTTCTCCTCGTGTCGTCGCCGGCGCCTGCCGCGCTCACCGAGGCGTCCTTCTTTCACGACAAGACGCGAGAGCTCTCGCTGCCGTTTCGAGCCTTCGTCCTCAACCGCAGCCACGCGAACGACGCGGGCCGGCCGATGCCGACGTTGCCGGCGAGCGCTCCTGAAGAGGTGCGCACCGCGCTCCCGAAGCTGCTCAGCCTCGCGCAGCTCGAGCAGACGGCGGCGGTGCGTGACGCGACCTTGCTGGGTGAGCTCCGGAAGCGCGCCGGCACCGGTGCCACGGCGATCGCGCTGCCCGACTTGCCTCAGGGGGCAGACGACATCGCCACCTTGATCACCGTCGCCGACACCCTCACCGCAGCCTGATCACTTCTTCGGGGTGCCGTTCTCGAGGAGCGTCACCGACTCGTTCGGCTCGCTCACGTTGACGACGATGTCGGTGATTCGGAGATCGGTGGGGGCCTTGGCTCCGGCCGAGTCGAAGAGCACCGCGGAGGACAGGGCGATCGACCCGCCGTTCGCTTCCATCTGGGCGAGCGTGGCGCGGTACTTCCCGTTCACGAGCACCTCGACGTCCTGCCACGCCTCGAGCGACTCGTTCTTCACCAGGTAGATCGGCCGCGTGGCATCTCCACCGACGACGAGCACCGCGCTGATGTCGTTGGAGGGCCCTTGCCCTGCGCACGAAACGCCGACGCTGGTGATCGACAGCAGCGCCCACACGACGAGCACCGCGGCCTTGTACTTGAAGAAGCGATCCGAGGTGCGGAAGTCCTCCGCGATCTCCGAGAGGATCGAGAACGAGTTGAGGAGCGTGTCGACCGCCCCTTCCTTGATCGCCGACTTGTCGAGCTTCTTCGGCGGCTCGGGCGCGAGCGGTTGGGCACGGGCGGCGCTGCGAACTGCCCCCAGGTTCGGGTTGCTCACCGACGGCTTGGGCGGCGGCGGCGGGAGATCGAGCTCGAGGCCCGAGGGATCGAAGTCCGGGTCTTTCTTGTCGTCCACGAGATCGTCAGCGTACCACAGCCGTCAGGGCTGTTTGACGCGCTCCAGCGCTCTGGAGGCGAGCGCGTTCTCGGGTTGCTCGTCGAGCAGCTTCTCGAGCCACTTGGTGGCCTCGGTGCGGGCCGCCTGCCGTTCCTTGTCGCCCTTGGCCTTGAGGAACTTCTCGGTGTGGAGGAGCCCCAAGCGCAGCACCGCCTCGAGGTTCTCCGGGTGCAGGTCGAGCTCGCTCTTCAGCTCCCGCTCGGCGCCGACGTAGTTCGTCTCGAGCTGCAGCACGGCGGCGAACTTCCCGCGAGCGGGCCAGGAATCGGGCTTGAGCCGCGACGCCGTTCGGAACGCCTGATGCGCCTTCTCGTAGTCCTGCCGATCGAGCGCGCCGTCGCCCAGCCGCATCCACGCGTCGTCGAGTGTCGGGTTCTTGTCGAGCGCCTTCTCGTAGAGCTCCTTTGCCTGCGCGGTGCGCTGCCGGCCCCAGTAGAAGTCGGCGAGATAGAGGTAGGGCTTTCCGTCGTCGGGCGAGAGCTCGATCGCGCGCTTGAGCTCTTCGATCGCACGGCCGGCATCGTCGACGCGCGCAGCCGCCAGTCCGAGCAAGGCGTGCACGACGCCGAGATCGGGGTATTCGCGGACGATCTCCTCGAGGTCGCTCATCGCTTGCTGCGGCACGTCGGCCACCTGGAGCCAGCCCAGCGCCTGATCGAGCTTCGGCTTGGCGGCTTTGGGGAAGCCGGCGAAGGGATCGGCGATCTCCTCCATCAACGCGCGCGCGGTCGCGGCCTCTTGCGCCGTGCAGTCGCTCACCACCACCTCACGGAGCGCCGCGATCGCGTCCTTCGACCGACCGCCCCGATGGAGCGCCTTGGCGTACGGCAACCGCCACGACGTCTTCTGTGGGGCCAGGCTCAGCGCGGTCTCGAGGCTCTGGCGCGCCGCCTCGTCCTGCTCCGACTCGAGGAGCGCGATGCCGAGCCGGTGGTGCAGCTCCGCTTCCTTCGGCGCCTTCTCGGCGGCCTTGCGGAACGCGTCGACCGCCGAGCCGCCCGCCTCTTTCGCGTTGCTGAAGAGCAGCAAGCCCCGGGTGTAGTGCGCGGCCGCGGTGTCTTGCCCGGCCAGCTGCGCGAGCGCGGCGGCCTGGCTCCCATTCTTCACGTGCGCCTCGGCCCACGCACGCGCGAGCTCGAGATCGTCGGGGGCCTCCCGGCGGAGCGGCTCGAGCAGCTCGAGCGCCTCGGCCGCCTTGCCCCGCTGCAACGCCAGCGCAGCGCGTTCTCTTGGCGTGAAGTTCTCCTGCCCGCTGACGGTGACGCAGCCGGTGCCGATGAGCGCCGCCAGCAGCCACCTCATGCGGTCGCCTGTCGATCGTCTCGCGCGACGCCTTCCCTGCCTTTGGCCGCCACCACGGTGGACTTGTCGCCGCCCTTGCCGCCGAGCTGCACCGAGAGATCGATGATTCGATCGCGAACGGCCTTCATCAGCGCTTCTCGATCGTCTCCAAACTGCCTCGGATCCACCGGC
Source organism: Myxococcota bacterium (assembly GCA_052034585.1). Taxonomy (GTDB): domain Bacteria; phylum Myxococcota; class Myxococcia; order Myxococcales; family Myxococcaceae; genus Xiheimicrobium. Next base: position 30,353 of record JBPOIJ010000112.1, on the reverse strand, counting down.
TCGCCCAGCATCACCGTCACCGGCCCGGGCGTGATGTTCCAGGAGTTCTTGGGCATCAGCTTGCCCGAGCCTTCGATCACGACCGGCACGACGGGGACGCCCGCCTTGAGCGCCAGCGCGAAGGGGCCCTTCTTGAACGGCATGATCCGGGAGTCTTCACTGCGCGTGCCTTCGGCGAACATCGCGATCGAGATCCCACCGCGAATCCGCTCGGCGGCCTCCTCGAGCGAGCGGATCGCCTTCTTGTGATTCGTGCGATCGATGAAGACGAACTTCGCCAGCGTCATGTACCAGCCGATGAAGGGCACGTACTGGAGCGCCCGCTTCGCCACGAAGCGGAAGTTCACCGGCACGGCCACGAAGAGGGCGGGGATGTCGAGGGTCGACTGGTGGTTGGAGACGTAGATGGCGGGCTTGGTGAAGTCGGCGTGCTCGCGGCCCCTCACCGTGAAGCGTGCGCCGCCAGCCCAGAGAAGGACCGGCGACCACACCCGCCGAACGACCCACAGCGAGGTCGAGGCGTCGAGGGTGAGCACCATGAAGACGAGCGTCACTGGAAAGAGCACGGCGGTCCACACGCCGGCGATGAAGATGCAGAAGAGGTTTCTCAACATGACGATCAGGGTCCGACGGCTTCGGTGAAGGCTGGAGACCCCACAAGAAACGCGAACGCGGGGTCGGCTGCAACCACCTGCGGCTTCCAGGCCTCCCCGGACGCGGTGCGGGCAGCCTTGAGGTAGAGGAAGACGTCGGTCGGGCGCTGTTGCGCCGCCGCCAGCCGGGCGAGCCCATAGGGACCCAAGGGAGACGTTCGAGACGTCTTCTCCAACGCTTCGAAGCTTGCTTGAGCCTCGGCGTAGCGGGTGAGGGCGAGGAGCGCGGAGCCTTCGAGGTAGCGGGCTTCGGTCGAGTTCGCATCGGCAGTGAGGGCGGCCTGAGCCTCGGAGAGGGCCGCGGTGGGATCGGCCGCGCCCCCGCGCGCGAGGAGCGCCCGTGCCTTGAGGATCGAGGCGGTCGCGCCGGTCGCCGTCTCGAGCCACTCGAGCGCGGCGCCTGCATCGTGTCGCTCGAGTGCGACCTGCGCCTGGCCGTACTTCGCCATCACTTCGGTCGGGTCGGAGGAGAGGGCTCGAGTGAAGGCCTCAGCCGCCGGGTCGAGCTCACCCAACTCGAGGCTGGCGAGCCCAGCGAGCGCCTCCGCATGGGCTGGCTGAGCCGACTCCTTGGCAGCCCCGAGGTAGGCGGTTCGCGCCTCCGCCCACTGCCGCTTCTGGGCGTGGAGGTGCCCTTGCTGCATCGACCGCTCGGCTTTCGACTGGCAACTCAGCGCTCCGAGGACGAGGAGCGCCAACCCACACAGGAAGGCGCGTCCTCGTTCGCTCGTTTGACCCCACCGGGATTCGAACCCGGGTTTTAGCCTTGAAAGGGCCACGTCCTAGGCCTCTAGACGATGGGGCCAGATCCCGAACAGCGGGTCTGCATGTGAAATGAGTCGCGGGGGATTTGAACCCCCGACCCTCGGCTTAAAAGGCCGGTGCTCTACCAACTGAGCTAGCGACTCGGAAGGGGTTTTTCGAACGGCCCTCACTTCTTCTTGAGGCTCTTGTCTTCTTCGACGACCACCTCCAACGACGCTGAAATCCCATCAACCTGAATGTCGATCGTGGTCTTGCCGACGTCGAGCGGGAGCACCGCGTTGCCGCCGACGATCGCGGCGATCTTCTTGTCGCGTGGGGAGTACGTGACTCCGCGTTTGCCCAGGTCCTTCCCGTTGAGGCCGAGGAACTTCAAGGGGATGGGGACGGCCTCGGCGCCTTCCTTGATGGTGATCGTCGGCGAGGTGAGCTCGAGCTTCTCGACGAAGAGGACGCGCACGGGGATGGCGGCTTCCACGTCGTCGTAGGTGGCGATCGCCTCGGTGGCCCCGCTCTTCTTGGGCTTGAGAATGCCCTTGCCGCTGACCTCGGCGATCTCTGGGTCCTTCACGCGCCAGCCGACCATCGCCCGTTCCGCGCGTTTGCCTGCCCGGCTCATGCAGCGGGCGGAGAGGTTCTTGCTCTCGCCGCGTGACTGGAACTCGACGTCGCCGGGTTGGATCTCGATGTAGTCGACCTTGTCGCAGCCGAACGCCACGCAGGCCAGCACTGCCAGAGTGAGTCCTCGCATGGGCGCGCCGCATAGCACGAGAGGCTTTTCGGTTGGCCTGATAAACGGCATCGCATGGGGACGCGACGGGACGACGACGAGCCGGCCGATCTGGAGGAAGGCGAGGCGCTCGAGGGCGACGAAGACGAGGAAGAAGACACCAAGCCGAAGGGCACGCTCTACATCACCCCGGCCGGGCACGAGCGGTTGCGCAGCGAGCTGAAGCAGCTGCTCACGGTGGAACGGCCGAAGGTGACTGCCGAGGTCTCCGCCGCTGCGGCGCTGGGCGATCGGAGCGAGAACGCCGAGTACATCTACGGCAAGCGGCGGCTGCGCGAGATCGATCGGCGGCTGCGGTTCCTCCAGAAGCGAGTCGAGAACCTCACCGTCGTCGACCCGAAGGATCAGAAAGACCCCTCACGCATCTTCTTCGGCGCCACCGTCACCCTCGAGAACGAGGAAGACGCCACGAAGGTGACCTACCAGCTGGTCGGCCCCGATGAGACCGATCTCAAGGCCGGGAGGATCTCGGTCGACTCTCCGGTCGCGCGCGCGCTCATCGGCAAGAAGAAAGGTGAGAGCGTGACGGTGATGCGACCGAAGGGCGAGGCCGACTTCACGATTCTGAACATCCGCTACGGCTAAGGCGGTATGGTCCAGGGGCTTGCGACGCCGTCGCACCTCGACAGAAGACGCAACCTCACCCAAGCCAGGGGGCCGTTTGGCGCGGAAGAACTTCGTCCTCGACACCAACGTTCTGCTGCACGACCCACGGTCGATTTACAGCTTCGATGACAACACGGTCGTCATCCCGATCTACGTCATCGAAGAGCTCGATCAGTTCAAGAAGGACATGAGCGAGCTCGGCCGCAACGCGCGCCAGATCGCCCGCTATCTCGACGCGCACCGAGCCGAGGGAACGCTCGCCGAGGGCGTGCCGCTGCCGAACGGAGGGATCCTCCGGGTCGCCTTCGTCGAGCGCGACCTGCCCAAGTCGATGGCCGACGGCGGGCTGATGGACAACCGGATCCTCGCGGTGGCGATCGAGACCCGCGCCCGTGATCCGCAGGCGCAGACCGTCTTCATCACCAAGGACACCAACCTCCGCATTCGCGCCGACGCGTTGGGCCTGCTCGCCGAGGACTACGAGCCGGAGCGCGTCGAGATCAGCGAGCTGTACTCGGGCGTGAGCGAGCACACCGTCTCCGGAGAGGTGATCAACCAGCTCTACAAGCCCGGCGCCGAGGTGTCGCTCGACGCCAAGCTGTCTCCGAACGAGTTCGTCCTCCTGAAGGACGGCGCGAACGGCTCGCACACCGCGATGGGCCGCTACGACGCCGCCCAGATGAAGATCGTCCCCTTGACCCGGCAGGTGAAGGAAGGGACCTGGGGCATTCGCCCACGCAACATGGAGCAGGGGTTCCTCCTCGACCTCTTGCTCAACGACGACATCAAGCTCGTCACCATCGTCGGCAAGGCGGGCACCGGCAAGACGCTGCTCGCGATCGCCGCGGGCCTGCAGAAGGTGACGGAAGAGACCGCCTACCAGAAGCTGCTGGTGAGCCGGCCGATCTTCCCGCTCGGGAAGGACATCGGGTATCTCCCGGGTGACGTCGAGCAGAAGCTCAACCCGTGGATGCAGCCGATCTTCGACAACGTCGAGTACCTGCTGAACCTGTCTCGCAGCGACAAGAAAGCGGGGCGGGGCCACCACGAGCTGATGGATCTCGGCATCGTCGAGATCGAGCCGCTCACCTACATTCGCGGCCGCTCGATCCCCAACCAGTTCATCATCGTCGACGAGGCGCAGAACCTGACGCCGCACGAGGTGAAGACGATCATCACCCGCGTCGGAGACGGCACGAAGATCGTCCTCACCGGCGACCCCTTCCAGATCGACAACCCCTACGTCGACTCGACCAACAACGGCCTCGTCCACGTGGTGAACCGGTTCCGCAACGAGCGGATCGCCGGGCACATCACGATGCAGAAGGGCGAGCGCAGCGTCTTGGCCGAGCTCGCCACCAACCTCCTGTGAGCGACGAGCCCAAGCCGCCCCTCATCGAGTACCCGACGGTCTACGCCTTCAAGGTGATGGGCAAGCAGGAGCACGGCTTCTCGGAGTACGTGCGCCTGCTCTTCACCCGCCTCATGGGCAGCGAGATCTCGCCCGACTCGATCGCCGTGCAGCCGTCGAGCAAGAACACCTACCTGTCGCTGACGGTGTCGGTGTACCTGCTGAGCGAGGAGCAGCGCCGGTTCATCTACCTCCAGCTGCACCAGGAGAAGCGCATTCTCTATTACTTGTGAGCTGCAAGATTTCGCTGAGACGAGTCGGCAACCCCATGACAGGCGGGGTGAGAGTGTGTAAGGGCAGATCTCGAGTCCATGGCTGATCCGTTCCCGCTGTTTCTCCCGACCGAAGCGCGAAGGCTCTTTCAGAGCGAGTCGCTGCTTCGTCGTTTCGCGCAGGCGGGGCACTTCAGCAGCAGCACGCGGCTCCTCGAGATCCACGGGAGCTTGGGTGGCCTCGCGCTCGCACGCGCCCTCAACTGCACGATCACCGTCGTCGAACCGGACGCGACCGTGGCGGCCGCGCTCAAGGAACGGGCGAAGACGGCTGGCCTGGGCGATCGGGTGACGTGGGTGCAGCAGCCGACCGCCTCGGTGTCGTTCCCCGATCGGTCGTTCGACGCGATCTTCTGTCTTGGCCGGGTGATCGGGTATCCCGACGCGCTGGCGAAGCGGATGCGGCCCTGGCTCGACGAGAAGGGCCGGCTCGCGATCACCTACCTGATGGCGGGTGGGCGGAACCCACCGAAGGTCGCGCTCGAGAGCTGGGCAGATCGCCTCGGCCGGCCGCTCTTGTCGCCGCGAGAGACCTTGCTCACCGTCGAGCCCGAGGGCTTCGAGCCGGAGATCGTCGAGACGTTGGGCGACCCGGAGCTCGACGAGTTCTACAAAGAGATCGAGCAGGTGCTGGCTCGAAACCCGGCCTCGACGGGCGACGCGAACGCGATCAAGGCCGAGATCGCCGTGCACCGCGCGCAGCAGGGCCGCTCGGGCGCGACGTATGGAGCGATCATCGCGCGCCGCAAGGAACCGGGAGAGAAGCCTCCGGTCTCGCGCGACGGCGGCTGAGTCACCGCCACGATCGTTGGATCAGCTCGAACAACGCGCTGACGTCCAGGCCCGAGCCTTTCCACGCCTCGATCCCGATCCGCTGCGCGGCGCGTTGACGATCGAGCTCGTTCGAGTCCTTTCCTGCGAGGCGCACGACACCGTCGCAGTCGATCGGACACGACAGCACGAACCGCGGGCAGTCGAGCACCTTCGCCACCACGCGTTCACCGACTTGCAGCCCCGCGTAGCGGAGACTCTCCGTTGGCCGCTGGACCGGCGGCGGCTCGGCGATCGCGATCGTGTGGCCGCGGAGTTCACGTTGCACGAGGAGCAGCCCACGCGAAGCCAACGTCTTCACCGTGAGCGTGCCGGCGACGGCAAGCCGCGCGTCCTGATCGATGAGGAGCTCAGGGACCGAGAGGTCTCCGGCCACCACCAGCGTCTGGCCGCTCTCGAGCCGCAAGCCCTGTTTGCGGGCCTCCGAGCGAGGAAGGAACGAGCGGGGAGGCTGGGGGACTTCGAGCCGCAGCCGAACCACCGCAGCGGCCAGCCAGGTGCCGAACAGCGGCCAGGGCTCGCTGAGCAGCCAATCGATCGAGGGAGCAGTCCGAAAGGCGCGCTCGAGTCGCTTCAGATCGGGCCGTCCGAAGGGCGCGAGGAAGCGGAGCAACGAGGCCTGCTCCTGGGCTTCGTCCCAGAGAATCGCCACGGCATCGGCGATCGCGTGCAGGAGCGGCTGATCGCTCATGTGCCGAGCCTATTCGCCTTCCGGAATCTTCACCCGGCGGCCGAACCGAGCAGAATGGCCCCGTGAGCGAGGCCCACCTCGATGCCTTCATCGCCTTCCTGCGCGCCGAGCGAAACCTGGCACCGAAGAGCGTCGACGCCTACGCGACCGACGTGAAGGTGTGGCTCGACGATCTGAAGCGGCGAAAGCTCACCGTCGACGAGGCGACCCGTGACGACGTGCTCGAGCACCTCGCCTGGCTCGGACGCAAAGGGCTGTCGGCGCGGAGCAAGGCGCGGCACCTGGCGGCGCTTCGGTCGTTTCATCGGTTTCTCGAGGACGAGAAGCTCGTGCCGTCGAACCCGACCGACGATCTCGACACCCCGAAGCACTCGCGAAAGTTGCCGGTGTTCCTCACCCTCGACGAGGTGGAGGCGCTGCTCCAGGCGCCCGATCTCGAGACGGCGTCGGGCCTGCGCGATCGCGCGATGATCGAAGTGCTCTACGCGACGGGCTTGCGGGTCAGCGAGCTCATCAAGCTCACCAACGCCGACGTGAACCTGATCGATGGCTTCGTGATGGTGATGGGCAAGGGCCGGAAGGAGCGGGTGGTGCCGCTGGGCCGGCACGCGATCGAGCACGTGCGCGCGTACGTCGGCTCGGCGCGAGGGACGATCCTCAAGGGGAAGGACGCTCATGCGCTCTTCGTCACCCCGAGAGGGAAGGGCTTCTCGCGCATGGGCTTCTGGAAGCTGCTTCGTCGGCACGCGCGAACGGCGGGCATCACCAAGGAATTGTCACCCCACAAGCTCCGGCACTCGTTCGCGACCCATCTCGTCGAGCGCGGCGCCGATCTGCGAGCGGTGCAGACGATGCTCGGGCACGCCGATCTCGCGACGACGCAGATCTACACCCACGTCGATGGGCAGCGGCTGCGCACGACCTACGATCGGCATCACCCGCGCTCGAAGCCGAAGAGCTGACCGGTGGTTGCCCTTCGGTGCGTCAAGCCACCTCGTTTGGTGGGAAGGCGTGTTACACGGTCGCCATGTCGCAGAAGTCAGAACTCCCCACCGCTGCGAGTCAGGAACGCTCGACCTTCGAGGAGAACGGTTCGGTCGTTCACCAGCGAATCAGCGCGACGAACGCAGGGCTCGAGAGCATGAAACACCAGGATCCGTCGAACGCAGCGCAGCCCCAGCGGCCGCTCCGAATTCTCAGCGGCGTCCAGTCATCGGGTCGGCTGCACCTCGGCAACTACTACGGCGCGATTCGCGAGTTCGTGCGCATGCAGGACGAGGGCGAGGCGCTCTACTTCATCGCCAACCTCCACGCGCTCACCAGCGTTCGTGATCCCGCCGCCGCGCGCCAGCTCAGCTTCGAGACCGCCGTCGCGTTCCTCTCGCTCGGGGTCGATCCCAAGCGCGCGACCCTCTTCCGCCAGAGCGACATTCCCGAGATCACCGAGCTGTACTGGATCCTCGGCACCGTCGTTCCCGTCTCCAACCTCGAGCGCGCCCACTCGTTCCGCGACAAGATCGAGAACAAGGGCATCACCAACCCGGAGTTCGGCCTCTTCGCCTACCCGGTGCTGATGGCCGCCGACATTCTCCTCTACGACTCCGACGTGGTGCCGGTCGGGAAGGACCAGAAGCAGCACCTCGAGTTCACCCGCGACTGGGCGACCAAGTTCAACGTCGAGTACGTCAAGGGCTACGACCCGCAGGATCCGACGGGCGCGAAGTCGAAGAGGCCGGGCGTGTTCAAGCTCCCCGTCGAGCGCACTCGCGACGAGACCGCCGTCGTCCCCGGCCGCGACGGCCAGAAGATGTCGAAGAGCTACGGCAACACGATCGATCTCTTCGCGCCGGACAAAGAAGTCGAGAAGCAGATCAAGTCGGTGAAGACCGACTCGACGCCCCCGGAGCAGCCGAAGCCGACCGACAACCAGCCGCTGTACCAACTGCTCAAGGTGATGCTCCCGCCCGCCGCCTTCGCCGACGCCGACCAAGCCTGGCGCACCGGAGGCGATCCCAAGACGAACGGCTACGGCTACTTCAAGGGGCTGCTCCTCGAGGCCTTCCGGCACGAGTTCGGAGACGCCCGCACGCGCTACCAGGAACTCAGCGCCGATCCGGCCGAGGTCGATCGGCTCTTGAGGCTCGGTGCCGAGCGCGCGAGGACCTTTGCCGCCCCCGTCATGAAGCGGGTCCGCGACGCCGTCGGCCTCTGACGCAACCGTCTGATTGGAGTGCGTTTCCCCGCACTTGCGGTATACCGGCCCAGGCCGATTTCCCGGCCCTCGGAGCGATTCTTGGCCAACGTGAAGGACGTGAGTCCTGCACCGGATGACGGACTGGGCGAGGTGATGGCGCCGCGTGATGCCTTCCGCATCGCGCTGCCCAACTTCGAAGGCCCGCTCGATCTGCTGCTGCATCTGATCCGCGAGCACAAGATCGACATCCTCGACATTCCGATCGCGCTCATCACCGAGAAGTACCTCGAGCACCTCGAGCGCATGCGGGAGATCGATCTCGACATCGCCGGCGAGTTCCTGGTGATGGCGTCGACGCTCTTGCACCTGAAGTCGCGCATGCTCCTGCCGCGCGAAGAGCGGGCGACCGGCCTCGATGGCACCGAGCTCTCGCAGGAAGCGGTCGATCCGCGCGCCGAGCTCGTGCGCCGGCTCCTCGAGTACCAGAAGTACAAGGACGCGGCCGATCAGCTCGCGAGCAACGATCTCCTCGATCGCGACGTCTTCCCGCGCCGGGTGCGGATGACCGAAGTGCCGCTCGAGCTCGACGAGGTCGGCCTCCAGGAAGTCAGCGTCTACAAGCTCATCGAGGCGCTCGATCGGGTGCTCGAGAAGCTGACACCGCAGAAGCAGCACGAGGTCGTGCGCGAGGTGCTCTCGCTGTCGTCGGCGATGCAGCGGGTCGCCGAGAAGATCCGCGGGGCAGGGAAGGGCGTCTCGGTGAAGTTCTTCGATCTCTTCGAGGGCCTGCGAGTGCGCTCCGAGGTGATCATCACCTTCCTGGCGATGCTCGAGATGTGCAAGCACCGCTTCCTCCGCGTCTTCCAGGCCGAGGCCGGCGGAGACATTCTCATCAGCGAGCGTGACGACGCGCTCTCGTCTGCCGCGGCGCAGGCGCTGGGTTCCGAGGAGATCGATCGTGAGTACCACTAAGTCCGGCGGGCCTTCCCCGTTCTCCGAAGAAGAGGTCGAAGCCGTCACCCGAGGGCCCTCGACCGATCCCGAGCTCGACGAGGTCGAAGCCGCCACCATCGACGCGCCCGATCTCGAGACGCCCTTCGAGAAGGTCGTCGCCAAGGCGCGGCGGTTGTCTCCCCAGCAGGTGCGCAACGTGCTCGAGAGCGTGCTCTTCGTCGCGCCCGAACCGCTGACGCTCGATCAGCTCTTCGATGCCACGGGGATCGACCGGGAGATCATTCAGAAGGGGCTCGAGGCGCTCCAGGGTGAGCGGCGAGACGGCGTCTCTGGCGTCGTGCTGCACGAGGTCGCCGGCGGCTGGCAGTTCCGCACCGCGCACGAGTCGAGCGACTTCGTGAAGCGCTTCCTCAAGGTGAAGCCGCAGCGCCTGACCCGCGCCGCCCTGGAGACGCTCGCGATCTGCGCCTACCGGCAACCGGTGACTCGCCCCGAGATCGAAGACATTCGCGGTGTCGATTCCGGCGCAGTGCTCAAGGCGCTGCTCGATCGCCGGCTGATCAAGATCGTCGGCAAGAAGGAGGACGTCGGCCGCCCGATCCTCTACGGCACCACCCGCGAGTTCCTCGAGTTCTTCGCGCTCAAGGATCTCAACGCGCTGCCGACGCTCCGCGAGTTCCAGGAGCTCACCGAGGAGCACCAGGAGATCGTCGAGAAGGAAGCGCCTCGCCCCACCGCCGCCGGCACCGTCGAGACCTTGGCCGATCCCACCTTCAAGCAGCGAGTCGCCGACCAGGAGCGCGCGTCGGAGGCTGCGCTCGAGAAGCTCGAGACGGCGATCGAGACCGCTGACGTCACTGCGAAGGCGGCCTCGAAGGTGCTCGACCCTCCCGCGCCGCCTGCTCCGGAAGGCGTACCGCCGCCCGATGGAAACACCACTCCTCCGGCGGGGAGCTGATCATGCAGGAGCGGCTCCAGAAATTCCTCGCCCGCGCTGGCATCGCTTCCCGCCGCGCCGCCGAGACGATGATCACCGCCGGTCGGGTGAAGGTGAACGGCTCGATCGTTCGCGAGCTCGGCACCAAGGTCGATGGCAACAAGGATCTCGTCGTCGTCGACGGCAAGCCCGCGGTCGCGCCCACCGAGAAGACCTGGCTGTTGCTCTACAAGCCCCCTGGCGTCGTCACCACCTTGAAGGACCCGCAAGGGCGCCCGACGATCGGCGACTACCTCACCGGCGTTCGCTCCCGCGTCTTTCCCGTGGGCCGGCTCGACTACGACGCCGAGGGCGCGCTCCTGCTCACCGACGACGGAGAGGTCGCCAACCGGCTGATGCACCCGCGCCACCAGGTGAAGCGCATCTACCTCGCGAAGGTGAAGGGCGACCCGACCGAGCCCTCCATCGAGAAGCTCAAGGGCGGCGTTCGCCTCGAAGACGGCTTCGCCAAGCCAGTCGACGTCACCCGCTTCGAGCGCGCCGACAAGAACACCTGGCTGCGCATCGTCGTCACCGAGGGCCGGCCGCACCTCATCAAGCGGCTCTGCGCGGCCATCGGCCACCCGGTCGTGCGGCTCTATCGACCCAGCCACGCCGGCATTTCCGTCGAGGGCCTGCGGCCAGGCCAGCTCCGCTCGCTCACCAACGACGAGATCCGCCGCGTCAACGGGACCGCCGAAGGGAAGGGTGGCGCCGAGCCAGCGCTCAAGCTGCCCCCGCGCCGCCACGGGCACGGTGTCGGCAAGGACGAACCAGACGACGCCCCCGCTCCCTCGAAGCCCGAGCGCCGCCCCAGCCGTGCAGGCCCTCGGCGTGAGTCGAGTCACCACGAATGAACCTCGCCGATCGCCCCTCGCGGAGTAGAACCTCGATCATGCCCGTGCGCGGGACGATCGCCGCCGTCGTGCTCCTCTTCGCCGCCTGCCCGGAAGGGCGCGACAAGTGGATCGCCCAGCTCCAGAGCCCCCGACCCGACGATCGGGCGATCGCGGTGAAGAAGCTCGCCGAGAAGTTCGACTCCGACGATCTGTCGCTCTTCACCCAGGCCGCGCGTGACCCCGTCGGAATGGTGCGCGCCGAGGCGATGGGCGCGCTCGCCAAGAGCAACGATCCCCGGGTCGTCGATCTGCTCGGTGAAGCCCTCGGTGATCCCGACGACGACGTGCAGGTCGCCGCAGCTCGCGCGCTCGCGGTGATTCGAAACGACAAGGCGCGGGGTTACCTGACGCTCCAGTACTCGCGGCGTGGCCGCAGCACCCGGCAGGTGATCGTCGAAGCGCTCAAGAGCGCGAACGTGCCCGGCGCGATGGCGAGCTGCGTGGCCGCCGAGGCGAACTCGATCTGGGAGCAGAACCTCAAGGCGCTCCAAGACGGCGCGTTGCCCGAGCGGGTGGGCGCTGCCGAGGAGCTCGGTCGCTCTGGCCGGCCCGAGGCCGTCAATCGGCTCGTGCCGCTGCTCAAGGACAAGCAGGTGGTGCTCGCTGCCGCTGCGGCGCGTGGGCTCGGTTGGGCGCGCGACGTTCGGGCGGTGCCGGCGCTCACCGAGCTGCTCGACGAGAACTTCCCCGAGCTGCGCGAGGCTGCCTGTGAAGCCCTCGCGCGCCTCAAGGATCCCTCGTCGCTGCCCAAGCTCTCGGCCGTCGCAATGGAAGGCAGCCCGTCGAGCTCGCTGGCGACCCGCGCGATCATCGCGCTCCCGCCGACGCCCGAGACGAACAAGGCCCTCTGCGACGTGGTGGCCGGCGGGGGCGGTGGCGCCGAGGTCGAGACGGCGGGCCGGGAGCTGCAGCGCCGCGGCGGGTGTCCGGTCGAGCCCCTCCTCGAGAAGCTCAAGAGCGGTTCGCCCAACGCCTCGCTGCGTGGCCTGATGGCGCTCGGGCCCATCGCGAAGGATCACGCGAGCAAGATCGTCCCCCTCCTCACTGCGTCCGATCCGATCACCCGACGCCTGGCGGTCGACGCCCTCGCGGCCCTCGGCGATCCCTCGAGCGCGGCCGCCGTGCTCAAGGCCTATGACGCCGAGCTCAAGGCGATCGAGCCGCTCCGCGCCGACTGGATTCCCGCCGATCTGCCGCTCAAGTACGCGCCCGGGTTCGATCCCGACGCGCCGGCCCCGGAGAAGGACTCCTACGCTCGCGTCTATCGATCCCGCGCGAGCGAGATGCTCAAGCGCGTGCAGGCCCTCGATGCCCAGCGCCTCAAGGAGCGCGGAAAAGTGCCGCTCCAGTCTCGCGCCCCGCGAGAGCTCGTCGATGACGGCACCGAAGATCAGTACCTCTTGATGGCCTCGCTGCTCCGCGCGCTCGGAGCCCTCAAGGTCGACGGCGCCAAAGCCAAGCTCGAGCCGTTCCTCGAGGAGCAGAGCCCGACGCTCCGAGCGGCTGCGTACACCGGCCTCGCCAAGCTGGGCCCGGAGTCGGTCGCCGCGGTGAAGCCCGCGCTGTTCGACGCCGAACGCTCGGTGCAGGGCGCGGCGGCGCAGGCGCTCGCCGAGGCCTCGGAGGAAGGTCGAAAGGCCGTCCTCGATGCGATCGCCCAGCTCGTCGGTGATCGGTCGCGGCTCGTCGAACCCCTTCGTGGGCACCCACTGCCGGCAGGCGCCGAGACCGTGCTCCTCGCCCTGGTGAAGGAAGGCGGCTCCGAAGGCTCGACGGCGGCCACCTTGCTCGCCGAGAGCCAGGCCCCGACGTCGGTCGCCGCCATCGCCGAGCTGCTCAAACAAGACTCGGTCGTCGGGCGCCGCGAGCTGCTCGCCGCCTTGGGCAAGGTGAAGTCACCCGACGCCGTCGCTGCCCTCGGCCGCGAGGTCTACAGCGACTCGTTCCAGGTCCGCGCCGCTGCGGCCGATGCGCTGAGCCTCCATGGCGAAGCCGCGAAGTCGGAGCTCGAGGCCCTCGATGCGCTCAAGGGCGACTATTCGCTGCGCGTTCGTGACTCGGCCACCGCCGCCGTCGCGAAGATCACTCCCCCGGCCGAAGGGCAGCACTGATGGACGCCCGCGCCCTCAAGGACAAGGCCACCGAGCTGTTCTCGAAGGGCAAGTTCGCCAAGTCCGCCGAGGCGTACGAGCAGTACTGCAAGGCAGACCCGAAGGACCTGCAGGCCCGGCTGCGCATGGGCGATGCCTGGGCGAAATCGGGCAAGAAGGACCGCGCCGTCGTCGCCTACCAGGCCGCCGCCGAGGGCTTCGCAAAGGACGGCTTCCTGCCGCGTGCGATCGCTGCCTCGAAGCTCGTGCTCGAGCTCGAGCCCGGTCACAAGGGCGTCTCCAAGATGCTCGCGGATCTCTACGCGCGGAAGAGCGGAGCGAGCCGGCCGACCACCGCCCGAACCCTCGGCGCCAAGCCCGATCCCAAGCCCGAGGAGCCGTCGCCCACCAACCGCGCCGACGCGATCGAGATCAGCGTCGAGGAGGAACCAGCGGTCGCGCCGCCCCCGCCTCCCCCAACCGAACGGACCGACGCGATCGACGTGCCGGTCGAGTTCGAGACGAGTGACAAACCCAAGCCCCCACCCGAGCCCCTGAACGCGGGTGATGGAATCGAGATCGAGCTGAGCGCGGGGACGAGCGGGGAAATCGAAGTGCCGATCGAAGGCGTCGAGGTCGGCGCAGCCTCGGGAGTGCCTCAGCCAGGCGAGCTGCCGCGAGAGCTCGAGGTGGCCGCGGGGATCGAACTCGACCCACCTCCACCCGCACCACCCGCCCAGGTGCGCCCCAAGCCCGAGCCGATCGTCGATCTCGAGGAGGTCGTCACCGATCTCCCGCCACCGCCACCGCCGCCCAAGCCCGAGCCGATCATCGATCTCGAGGAGGTCGCCGAGCTTCCGCCGCCGCCAGGTGCGCTCGACCCGAAGCCGATCGTCGCAGCGTCCGTTGCGCTCGACCCGCCGACGCCCGAGCCGATCGTCGCAGCGTCCAAGCCGGTTGCGCTCGACCCGCCGAAGCCCGAGCCGATCGTCGCAGCGTCCAAGCCGCCAGGTTCGCTCGACCCGAAGCCGGAGCCCGTCGTCGAGGTCGCGTCCGAACCAAGCGTCGTGGTCGATTCGTCGATCGCCGAGCCAACCCCCGTCGTCCTCGAGAAGACGCCTGCTGAAGAAGAGATCGTCGTCCTCACCAAGAAGGTCGCGCCCAAGCCTGAACCGGCTGCACCTCCCGGACTCAAGAAGAAGGGTGACGGGCCAGCGGCCTCGCCTCCCGTCCAGCCGCCCCGCGCCGAGCTGATCCCTCCGCCTGCCAGCTCGCCGAGCAGCTCTCGCATCTGGTTGCCCCCCTCATTCCAGGCGCCCGCAGCGGCGTCCTCCTCCACCTCACCGCTGCCCCCCGTTTCCGCGCCGGAGCCGGCAGTCTCGGTCCAGACCGAGCTTCAGCGCAGCCTCGAGGCCTTCACTCAGTTCGACGTCGACGTGCCGGCCGCGGCGCCGCCTGCCCCTGCTCCAAAGGCCCCCGACTTCACCGAGCTCGAGCTCGAAGGAGACTCGCTGCTCCAGGCGGTGGAGGCCGCCGCGACGGCTGCGAGTGGTGTCTTCCCGGTCAGCTCCCCGTCCGTCTCGCTCGCCGAGGAGGCGATGGAGGCGCCCGACGATCTCAAGTCGCCCGAGCCCGGAGCGCTCCCGAAGATCCCGCTCTTCTCCGATCTCCCCGAAGACGCGTTCATCGCTCTCTTCGAGCGGTGCCCCTTGCGGCGCGCCGAGCCGGGCGATCGCATCATCGAGCAGGGCAGCCAGGGTGACAGCTTCTTCGTCATCTGCGCCGGCAAGGTGCGGGTGCTCAAGTACGACGGGGAGGCGACCCGCGAGCTCGCGATCATCGAAGAGGGCTCGTTCTTCGGTGAGGTGGCGCTGTTGTCCGACGCGCCTCGCAGCGCCAGCGTCGAAGCGGCCGCCGAAGACACCCAGCTGCTCGAGATCCCCGCGCCGGTCCTCACCGAGCTGTCGGCGCAGTACCCCACCGTCGCGACGGCCCTGAAGAAGTTCTGCCGGCAGCGCATGCTGTCGAACCTCATGGCGACCGCCGCGCTCTTCCGGCCCTTCACCAAGCCGCAGCGCCGCGATCTCGTGCAGCGCTTCCGGGCGCGCGACGCCGGTCCGGGAGAGGTGCTCATCAGGGAAGGCCAGCCCTCCGACGGCCTCTACGTGGTGCTGACGGGCGAGGTGTCGGTGCTCGTCGGCGAGCGACAGGTCGCGACGCTCCGCGAAGGGCAGGTCTTCGGCGAGATGTCGCTGCTCACCCGCGCCCCGACGAGCGCGACGGTGAAGACGACCCGCAAGACGTCCTTCCTGCGGCTGCCCAAGCAGGACTTCGACGAGCTCATCATGAGCCACCCGCAGATCCTCGAGCAGGTAGCCGAGCTCACCGACGAGCGGAAGAAGCAGAACGCCGCGCTCCTCCAGAGCCGGCCGAACGCGATGGCGTCGATGGTCTGAGCGCGGCTCGGCGTTACTCGGCGCGGTGCACGCGCTCGAGGTACTCCTGCCGGGTGATCAAGCCCGCCTCGATCAAGATCTCCAGCAGGCTCCGCAAGGCCCGCACCTGACTCGAGATGATGCCTTGCTGCCCGTCGACCTGCTCACGGAGCAGGGTGACCTCACGCTTGAGCAGCTCGAGCTCGCCTGGGGGTGGAGGCGCGGCGACTGGCTTGGCCTGCGGTGGGCGAGGTGAGGCAGCGGGCGCGCTCAGCAGCTGATCGAGCTCGTAGGTCGTCTCGTCCATTCCCAGCTCGCCGGGCGTGGCTGCTTTGGTCGAGGAGACGCTCTCTCCGAAGTAGTACCGGCGAATCGCGCGATCGATCGCCGACGCGGTCGCCACCACTGGGGTGATCTTGAGGCCGGTGGCGAACTCGAGCTCCTGCAGCGCCTCGACGTTGGTGGGATCGGAGCTCGCGACAATGAGGGTGTGGCCGCCGTCGGAGGTGACCGGGAAGACGCCGTAGCGCTCGGCGAGATCGAGGCGGAGCATCTCGGTGATCCGCTCTGGCAGCTTCTCGGTGTCGAGCGCCACCGTGCCCAGGTTGAGCTGCTGCGCGAGCACCTTGCACATCGCCACTTCGTCGACGAGGCCCATCTCGACGACGGTGCGCCCGAGCCGGCCACCCCACATGCGCTGCTCGGCCAGGGCGGCCTTCAGGCGGGTCTCGTCGAGGAGCCCCGCGTCGATCAACAGCTCACCCAGACGTCGTCGGAGAGGTCGGTTCATTCGCCTTGGTCCTCCTCTCCTGGAGCGCCACTCACGCGGCGCCCGTCGTCACGGCGTGGGTGCGTCCTTGGCTTCGGGCGCCTCGCGCGCAGGCGGAGCGAGCTTCTTGGCTTCGGCCTTCTCGGCGGCGGTGAGCGGCTTCATCCGGAAGCTCTTCCACTGCCCGTTGCCGCTCTTCAGCTTGAAGACCGCGGCCATGCCGACGCTCTTGGTGCCGTCGTTCATCTCCCAGCCGAAGGTGTCGGCCGGGCCCGGGTTGATGAAGAGGGACTTGGAGTCGGTCGACTCCTTCACCAGCGTCGTGCCTGCCGCATCGGCCGTCGCGCGCCCGCCCGCCTCCTTGATGTTCGACCCGAAGGCGAAGGCGATCTTCCCGTCGGCGATCGCCTTGGCGATGGCCGCATCACCCACGTTCCCGGCCGCGCCCGCGTGATCGAGCGCCTGGTTGCCGCTGCCCTTCGGCGGGCCGTGCGACACCAACACCACCGGCGTCTTCGCGTCCTTGGCGGTGCGCACCACCTCGTCGATCGTCGTCTGGAAGTAGCGGCAGCCCTTCGCGCACTTCATGTAGGCCGGATCGTGGTGACCAGGCAGGGAGACGAGGGTGAGCTCGGGGAACTCGACGACCCGAACGGTGTTCATGTTGATCACGTTCGAGGCTTCCTTCTGCACGGCAGCGAGCCCGTCGGTGAACTCCGCCCGGCATTCCTGGTTGCCCGCGAACGCCATCACCGGCACCTTGGCGGCCGAGACCTCTTTCAGCACGCGCGCGATGCCCGCCGCGATGTCGCCCACGTCACCCGTCACCACCACCGCGTCGACCTTCTCGTCCTGGAAGAACTTCACGTAGCGCTTGAGCGCCAGCATGTTCTCGCCCGAGTCCTCGTTGATCGGCCCGAGGATGCCGACCACGAACTCGCCGTCGGCGTCCTTGTCGGAGAACGAGAGGATGGCGCCCGAGTGCTTGGCCGCGCGCTCACCGATCTTCACGTCGCTCGTCGGCCCAGGATCGATCGGCGACGCACACTCCTTCTCGGCACGCTCGGCGGGCGGCGGCGGCGTCGCAGGAGGAACCGCAGGCGCGACTGGCTTCGGCGGCTCCACCGGCTTCGGCGGATCCTTCTTCTCCGGGCAGGCGAGCAGCGCCAACGAGCCAACGAGCACCACCATCGCCATCGACAGCCGGCTCAGCATGAGAAGTCCCCTCGTGTGAAAGGTTGAAAGGTGTCGCGGAGTTAGCGGAAACGGACTCGCCGGTCCAGCAGCTTCGCGGTACACCCTCGACATGCGCGCCTTCTTCCTGGTGGCGGTGATGGTGCTGAGTGCCTGTGCTCACGCGCCGTTGTCGAATCAAGACCTCGAGTCCTTCTCGAAGCCGGCCTTCATCGTCCACGTCGACAAGGGCGCAGGGCCGCGATCGACCGTCTTTCGCGACGACGCCAAGAGCTACGGCGATCGGGCGAAGGCCCTCGACGACAAGGGGCTGGCGACGCGGCTCGAGAAGGGCTCCGACGGCGAGCGTTCGATGAACCGCTACCAGTTGGCCGACAGCTTGCGCGCGCAGGTGCTGTCCGAGCTGCCCAAGGCGCGCCCGTGGAAGAACTCCGCGCCCCCGACCCAGGTCGCGGCTGCGCTCGAGTCGTTCCTCGTCGAGGAGGTGAGGGCGTCTGGGCCCGACGTGAGCCGGCTCGCGCCCCTCGGCGTCGATGCGGTGGTCGAGATCGTCATCGAGGACTACGGGCTGCGCAGCGAAGGCGGCAAGGCAGGTGTGTTCCTCTACGGCAACGCGCGGCTCTATCGGCTGAGCGGCGCCACGCTCTATCGGCGCGCCTTCTTCAGCGACGAAGTGAAGGCTGGCCTGGCGGTGCTCGATCCCTTCGAGGTGGAGGCGCACCCGGCGAAGTTCACTGGCCAGCTCAAGGGCGTGCTCGAGGCCGTGGCGCACCAGCTCGCGCTCGATCTCACCGCTCAGGCGACGAAGTGACTCGACTGAAGATCGAGGGCGTGACGCCGAGCGTGCGCCGGAAGTCCTTCACGAAGTGCGCCTGATCGAAGTAGCCGAGCTCCTGGGCCACCCTGGCGATGGTGGTGTCTCGTCGCTTGAGGCGCTCGGCCGCAGCGATCAACCGGTAGCGCTGGAGCACCTGCTTCGGGGGCTGCCCCAAGGCACGACGGAAGCGGCGCTCCAGCGTTCGGGAAGTGAGGCCCTGGCGGCTGGCGAGCGCCTCGATGCGGATCGTCGCGTGCTCCGTCTCCAACACGTTCACTGCGTCGCGAACCTGGTGGGCGACGTCGTCGTCTTCGTGCGTGCGCTGCAAGAGCTCCCGCTCGGTGCGTTCGAGCCGCTCGTCGAAGGAGGCCGCGGAGAAGACGTCTCGGCGCCAGGCCACCGAGTCGGGCGCGACCCGAGCCAGCGCGATGCGCCGATCGACCCAGCCTCGAGCGCCAGCCCACCAGCACGACGCCATCGCCGGCCTGAACTTCACCCCGAAGACCCAGCCGCGCCCGGAGAGAACCCGCGAGAAGAGGCGAGTGGCGGGCCCACCGAGCACCGCGCGACGTCCCGGCACTTCGAAGGTGAGGTGAACGGTCGGGTGCGGGAGCGTCTGCACCCGGAACGGCCTCGCGAGCTCCCAGCTGACCCACCAGAAGTGCTCGATGAACTCGGCGAGCTCGGCGCAGGGCAGCACCCGCCGATGGGTGAAGGACCCGTCAGGCTGTGGGCGATGGAGGATCCCTCGCGGCGGCGGAGCGTCACGACGCATGTCGCCTTTCTACAAGGCAGGCGCGCGCTGCGGTGCAACGGTGACGCCCATGCGCACTGCCGAAGGCCCCTTTTCGATCACGATGACTGGCGAACCACCCTTCGACGAGCAGCACGGGATCAGCCTCGCCCGGGCGCGGTTCGAGAAGCGCTTCTCGGGGCCGCTCGAGGCCACGAGCGTCGTGCACTTCCTCTCGGCGCGCACCACCGTCGCGAACTCGGCGGGCTACGTCGCCCTCGAACGGATCAGCGGGACCCTCGAAGGCCGGGCGGGGAGCTTCGTCGCGCTCCACTTGGGGCTGATGGATCGCGGCAGCGACTCGCTCCGCATCGAGCTCGTCCCCGACTCGGCGACCGGTGATCTCCGTGGGCTGCGCGGGACGATGACGATCCGAATCGTCGATCGCCAACACTTCTATCGGCTCGACTACGAGCTGGGCTGAGCGGCTCCGAGGAGCGGGGTGACGATCCACCGGTCGATCATCACCGCGAGCACGGCGCCCACCAGGCACCCGCCGAAGTCCCACGCGAGATCCTCGAGCGATGGATCACCCGCGCCGAACGCATCGACGACCTCCTTCGCCACCCCGATCGTCCACGCCGCCGCGATGCCCAGGAGCGCCCGCTCGCTCCGAGCCTCGAAGAACGGCGAGCTGGCTGCGTAGCCGCCCGCCGAGAGCCCCACGCTCACCGAGAAGTGGAGGGCCTTGTCCACGCCCCACCAGGTGTCTGCCCGAGCGGTGAAGGGCACCGTGAGGACGAGGCTGAGGACGAGCGGTCTCACGAAGGTCTGGACGACCGGCGACGACGGCCGAGCAGTGGCGCGAGCAGCCAGGCCAGCACGCCCGCGTCGGTGCCCTGGCAGGCGCAGCCCATGTTGTTCACCACCACCATTCCGCCCCCGGCCGTTCCTCCGCCGACGCCCGACGGTCGCCCTCCAGCGCTGGAGGTGGTGCCGCCGCCCGCCGAGCCACCGCCTTCGCCGCTGGTGTCGATGGTGCAGTAGTTGTCGTTGAAGAGCGGCTTGCAGATCGTCCCGATCGGGCAGCTGAAGATGTCGCTCGGGTTGCATCGGGCCTGGCAGACGCCGCTGATGCACTTGGTGCCCGGCTGACAGGCCGAGATCCCCGCCGCCAACAGACAGCTCGCTCCAGGTCCGACGACCTGATCGGGGCAGGCGCAGACGCCGCCGCCGTTGCCCGCGGGTGGATCGGGCTGGGTCTGCACGCAGGTGCCGCACTGGTTCGCCAGGGTGATCGTGCAGGGCGGGTAGCAGCGGTTGTTGTAGCACTCGAGGCCCGGATCGCAGGCGGGTGGGGCCGTTCTGCAGGGAGAGCACTGCTTGCCCGAATCGCTGGGGATGCAGACCTCGACCCCCGCGCTCAGCTGGCAGGTCGTCCCCGCGAGGCAGGAGTTGGGATCACCCACCGTGCAGCGGCGCCGACAGAAGCCGTTGATGCACGAGAGCCCGCTTCGGCAGATCGCGAGCGTCGCCCCCGAGTTGCTGCAGGGCTGGTTCGCGTCGGCGATCTCGGCGCTCCCGCAGGCGCAGATCCCTCCGTTCACCGAGGGGAGACAGGCCGGGCAGGCGCCGGGGCTCTGCGGGTTGCACGCCGCTCGGCACTTTCCAGCGACGCACTGGGCTGCTCCCGCACACGGCATGGCCCCGCTGCAGGCCTGACAGGTGGCCGAGCCCGAGCCGGGGTAGCAGAGCTGCTCGTTGCGCTGCGGAATCGACAGACACATCGTCGGAGCGCCGCCCACCGGGCTGCACGTCGTCGAGGAGCACCCCATGCACAGCGGGGCGCCTCCGTTGCAGCACGCGCGGCAGAACGCGATCTGCGGGTTGGCGTCGTCGGTCGCGCAGGCGTTGCAGTTCGCGCAGATCTCGGAGACCTCACAGCGATCGCCGGTCGCTCCAGTGGGCGTGCAGGTGCCTCCGGTGCAGGCGTAGCCGGGCGCGCAGTTGGTCGAGACGTTCGCCGCGGTGCACTGGCTCGTGCAGCCGGCGGTGGGGAAGCAGTAGTTCCCTGCAGTCGTCGCCTGGCAGGCGAACCCGGAGCCACATTGCCCGGTGACGTTCGGGTTGCACGCCATCGAACACCAGTTGTGGCCCATGCCGTCGGTGAGGCACGCGCCAGTCGAGCAGTCCTGGCCTCCCGTACAGAACTTGCACATGTCGGGCGTGCCCACGCGAGGCAGACACGCGAAGCCGCTCGTCGAAGCCTGGCAGCTGAAGCCGGTGGGGCAGGTGCTCGTCGCGCTCGCGCAGTCCTGGGTGCACACCTTCGTCGACGATCCCTGGGGGCCTTCACACACCAGCGGGCTCTGGCAGGTCGCCTGGGTCGAGCACGAGCTGCCCTGCGATCCCGTGCTCCCGGGGTAGACCGTGCACACGTCGCTGATGTCGGGCCCCTGGAGGTTGCGCTTGATCTCTCCGGGCGTGAGGTTGGCGAACATCACCGCCACCGAGTCGGGAGTGTGGCTGAAGCCGATGTAGTGCCCGGCCTCGTGGGTCAGCACGCTCTCGTAGTCGTAGTCACCCGAGGAGCCGGTGCTCGACCAGGTCACCGTCGAGGCGTTCATCTCCATGTCCGAGTCCGACAGCTCGCCGTTCGGGTACCAGGCGTTGGTGGTGAGGCCGAGGGTGACCGAGGAGTGCCGCCAGTTCGCGCCCGAGAACCAGATCACGTTGTTCTCGTCGTCGGTGATGTTGACGTTCGCGACGCCGGCGGGGCTCGAGAAGGTGGTGGAGGCGTAGGCGAACCGAATCGACGGCGCGCAGGAGGTGTTCGGGAGCGTCCATCGCTCGAAGGCAGTGCGAGTCGTCGTCAGCACGGTCGAGTAGGGCACCGCGGCGATGCCCGGCAGCGTCATGCCGCCCGCGTTGTCGATCGACGCCGCGAGCCGCACCTCCGGGAGGCAGACGTTGGACACGCAGGTGCGGTTGCCGTTGGTCTGGCCGCTCGCGAGCGGGCACTGCCCTCCGGTGCAGGGGTCGAGAAACCACCGGTTCCCGCTGGGGATCGCGAATGCGGTTCCAGCGAGGACGGCGATCGACAGGCCGAGCGCTCTCATCGCTGCGCTCCCTTCACCGCCGCCCGCACCCTCGCGAGAAAGGCATCGGCCGTACCGAGGATCTCGCGTTCGGCGACCGGTCCAGCGAGGCCCTTCTTGCCGGCGTGGGCGAAGCTGATCCCCGAGAGGTTCCGGGTCGCGAGTCGGCTCCCCATCGGCGACTCGAACTTCACCTTGCCGGCGGAGAGCCCCATCAGGACGAAGGCGCCAGGTTCGTCGACGGCAGGCTCGAGGAAGAGCAGCACCTCTTCGCCAGCCTCGAAGGTCGCTGCGCCCGACACGCTCTGGGTCAAGGCGCCCATCTTCCCGCCGGGCTGCTTCACCAACACCGTCGCCTTCACCTCGCCCTTGAGCGCCTCGCGGACCGAGATCTCCGTCCAGGTCCAGATGCCGCGGTGATCCACCGTCCAGTTGGTGACGGTGCGCTGGACGCTGCCGTGAACGATCACCGGCGTGCGCTGGGTGAGCTCCTCGATGGTGAGCGCCATCACGACGGTCGCGAAGGCGGGGAGCGCGGTGACGGCGACGAGGGTCAGGCAGAGGCGAGAGCGAAGGGACATGGGGGACGATCGAGGAGGCCGATGGCCAGCGGCCGTGAGGGCGACAGTGTACCTCAGTCGACGGCCGGGAGCCCTGGAGTAGAGTTCCGCTCCATGTCGAGGATGGTGATCTTCGTGTCGGGCGGTGGGTACGAGGCGGCGTGGCAGTCGATGTCGCTCGGCCTCACTGCTGCCGCGATGGGAGACGAGGTGGTCTACGTCTTCGGCTTCGACGCCCTGCGGGCGATCGCGCGGGGCACCTTCGGCAAGCCGCTGACCGAGCGCGAAAACGGAGAGGCGACGCGAGGGAAAGGGCTGGGGGCGCCGTTGCCGGCGAAGATGCTGGAAGACGCGCGGCACCTGGGAGCGCGTGCCATCGCCTGCGACACCACCGTGAAGCTGTGCGGCCTCGACGCGGCCGAACTCACCCGCGAAGGACAGCTCGACGAAGTCACCGGGCTCCCCGACATCTGGAAGCTCACGAGCGCCGCACGAACCCTCTCGTTCTGAACAGCGCGGGAGCGAGGCGGAGAAGCTGAGCGAACGTCACCTGCGCATCACGCTCAGCGATCAGCCGAACGAAGGCGGGGGAAACTACAGCGTGCTGACGATGCGGAACTCGACGCGCAGCGGGTCGGTCGTCGTCGAGCCCTTGACCCGATCGCACAGCGGCCCGTTGAACTGCACCGCGCCCGAGGGCAGCAGCGTCCACGTGTTGGGGCCGGTCGCGGTCGTCTGGCCGTTGATGATCACGGCGAGGTAGCGCGGGTCGTTGTTCTGTGGCGCGTCGGAGAGGCTGAAGTTGCAGGGGTCGCCGTTGCCGATCAGGTTCTGAATGTCGGCGAGCGCCTGGGCGAGCTCGGTCGCGTTCGCGGCGGCGTAGAACTGCTTCTGGCAGAACTTCGTGGCGGTGTTGCAGGTGTTGTTGCCACCGCACTCGGCGTTGGTGCCGTTGGGGCACTTGCGACCGAAGCCGCCGTTCTCGGCGAGGGCGTTGAGGACGTCGAGCGCTTCCGGGCTGGCGAAGTCCGAGCCGAAGCCGACGACGATGGTGCTGATGTTGCGCGAGCGGAGCTGCTGCACCGCAGTGACGACGCCGTCCTTGTCGAGGTAGCCGGCGCGGCAGTACTGGCCGGTGCAGTTGTTGCCCAGGGTGCAGAGGTTCTGCGGCGGCGCCGGCATCGAGCTGCAGGAGAGCGGGTTGTTGGGGTTGCAGTTCGGCAGACCGTCGGTGAGGAGCAGCACGAAGTCTTGCCGGTTGTCGCGATCGTCGAGCAGCCCCGCGTAGGAGCCGAAGTAGGTGAGGGACGGCGCGGTGGGCGTACCGCCGGTGACGGGCACGGTGGTGAACAAGCCCTGGATCTGCATGTTGACCCGCTGTGCGTTCATCGCGAGCGCCGCGGTGTCGGCGTCGGTCGTCGCGGGGGGAGGGAGCTGCACGGCGATGTCACGAGTCGGGCGGCAACCACCGGGGCTGAAGGCCGGCTCGCCCATGCGATCTTCCGAGGGGAAGAAGGCGAGGCCGACGCGCGCCAGCGTCGCCGAGGTGGTGAGGAAGGTGTTCATCGCGCTCTTCAGCTCGCTCACGCGAGTGGGGCAGGTCGCGGGGCACGCAGCGCCCGAGCAGCCACCGCAGGTGCCGCCGCTCGGGTTGAGCGGCGCGTTCATCGAGCCCGACTTGTCGACGAGGATCATCAAGTTGGGCTTCAGGTTGCGCGCGACGACGTTGCGCGATTGCGTCGTCTGCGAGATCGCGATCGGCGAGACCGGCTCGAAGTCGTAGGTCTGGCACGCAGCAGCGAGGAGCAGGGCGGGGACGAGAACGAGACGCATGGGCGGGATCCTCTGACGGCGAACGGACGGAGCGTCGCTCACCTCCGCCCTCGGCTCAAGCGCGCGCGTACGGGCACGCGTCGATTCTCACCAGCTGAGAGCCGTTGTGCACAGCGGGCGTCAGAGCGCGTTGACGACGCGGACCTCGACGTTCATCGGCGCGGTGGGGGTGCTCTCCTTTGCGCGCTCGCACAAGAGTCCGACGAAGACGATCTTCCCCGGTTGGTAGTCCCACGTCTGCGGGCCGCGCGTGACGGGACTGCCGTCGACCAACAGCGAGATGAGGCGTGGGTCTTTCGGAAGATCGGAGAGCTCGAGCTCGCACGGCTTCATCACCAGCCGAGCCGAGATCTGCGCGAGGGCAAGGGAGAGCTCGGCGGCGTTCGACGCGGCGTAGAACTGCTTCTCGCAGACTCCGCCCTGAAGGCAGCGGCCTCCGGCACCGCACTCGCCGTCGTTGCCGTCTGGGCAGGTGCGCCCGAACTCCCCCGCGGCCGCGAGCGCGTTGAGGGTGGCGAAGGCGACGGGTGAGGTGGTGTCGGCGCCGAAGCCCACCACCACCGTCTTGAGTCCCTTCTCCGCGAGCTTCCTCACCGCCGCCGCCGTGCCGTCGCGATCGAGGTAGCCCGTGTGGCAGTACGGCGCGTCGCACGTTCCGGCGTAGCAGAGCTCGGTCGACGGTCGCGGCACGTTGGTGCAGTTGATCGGGTTGGTGGCGTTGCAGTTCGGCGCGCCATCCGTGAGGAGGAGCACGAGATCGGTGCGCTTGTCGGTCGCGTCCAGCAGGCCCGACACCGTGCCGACGAAGCTCAGCGAGCTCGCGGTTGGAGTCCCGCCCACCACGTTGAGCTCCGGGTTGCTGGAGGAGACCTCGAGCGCCTTGATCTGTTGGCGTGCTGCCTGGGCGCTCGCGAGGAGCGGGGCGAGATCGACGTCGTTCGCCGCGGGCGCAGGGAGCGGCACCGCGACCCTCGCCGGCCCGCCACATTGGCCGTCGCTCGGGAAGAAGGTCACCCCAAAGCGCGCCACCGGGGTGGGGTTGGAGAGAAACGAGTCCATCGCCGCCTGCAGCTCGCTCAGCCGCGTCGGGCAATTCGCCGGGCACCGCACGTTCACCCCACACCCCATGCACGCCGGCTCGGAGCGAATCGGGGTTCCCATCGAGCCCGACTTGTCGACGAGCAGCATCACGTTCGGCTTGAGCCCTCGCGCGATCACCCGGTGCGTCTGGGAGGTCTGCACGTACGCCATCGGTTGGAGCGGTTGGAACTCGAGACCTGACACGAGGCGCACACGATCCCCGCGCACACCAGCAAGGTGCGAAACATGAAAACTCCTCGGTTGAAGGGCCGCGCGCGAAGGGAGCAACGCGGGTGCCGAGGGTGTCATCAGCAGTTCACAGGTGTTGGGCTGTCAGAACTCCTGCCAGGCGAGGGCCTGCGCACTCCAGCTGATCTGCTCTCGGACGTTACTGGAGCCCGGCGATCTGCACGGTGAGGCGGAGGCCCTGCGTTCGATCGCAGAACTCGTTCGCGAGATGAATCTCACGTTCGTTCACCAACGCCCACGTCGTCGGCCCAGGTGCGACTCGGCTGCCGTCGGCGAGGAGGGTGATCGTCTTCTCCGACACGGGCTGTCCCGAGAGCTGGCGCACGCAGCGAGCAGGGGTGATCCCATCGAGCACCGTGGAGAGCACGGCCTCGAGCTCGGTTCGGTTCGATGCCTCGAAGGCCCACCGCCCACAGCGCCCGTTCGTGCACCGATCGCCGGCGCCGCACTGCGCGTCCAGGGTGCAGGTTCGAGGAACGCCGCCAGCGCGGGCGAGCCGATCGAGCACGTCGCGCGCCTCCAGGTGGCTCACGTCGGCCCCGAAGCCCACCACGATGGTGCGAATGCCCAGCGCAGCGAGGCGCTCGACCTCCAGCACCGTCGCGTCCGCGTCGAGACAGCCGCGTCGCCGCACGTCGACTCCGGAGCAATCGCCGCCGCCCGTCTGACATCGGCACACCGCCGCGTTCTGCACGAAGTCGTTCGGGTTGTTCGCGTTGCAGTTGGGCAGCCCGTCGGTGAGGAGGAGCACGAAGTCGTTGCGCGCGTCGGTCGCCTTGAGCTCGGAGCGAGTGCCGAGGAAGGCGAGGGTGGCTCCGGTGGGGGTGCCTCCGTTCGGCGAGAGCGCCTGGACCGCCACGTTCACCAGCGAGGCCGCCGCGCGGTTGGCCATCGAGGCCTGCGCGTCGTCGACTCGCGCCGGCGCCGGGAGCGGAACCCGAATCGAGCTCGCGGGAACGCAGGCCGCCTCGGCGCCCACCAGGTTCGCGGGTGGGTCCTCGGGGAAGACGGTGAGCCCCAACCGCACCCGATCGTCGGACAGCGCGGCGAAGACGGCCGACTTGAGCTCGCTGATCCGGGTGGGGCACGACGCAGGACAGCTGCCTGGCTGGCAGGCCTGGCAGGCGGGATCGGGGCTCGCCACCTTCGCCGCCATCGACCCCGAGCGATCGACCGCCATCATCACGTTCGGCTTGAGCACCGGCGGGAGATCGATCTCGGTGCTCACCACGAGCGTCTGCGGCGTCACCGGTTCGAACTGATAGGCCTGACAGCCGACGAGGAGCAGGCACGTGAGCAGACGGTTCATGGGGCCTCCGAGAGGGAATTGGCGAAGTGTGGAGATCTCGGACCGCTTCGATCAAGGCCTACATCTGACCGATCTTCAGTGAGCGCGGGTGGTTGGGCTGCGCTCCACTGTCACCGAAGTTGGCAGCGATCTGAAGCGACGCCGCGGCCCGCCGTCGGAGTGCTGCGAATTGGCTCCCGTGAACGCCGCGGGCATGCAAGGACTCGGTGACATGCGCGTGGTGGTGCTCTCCCGCTCGAGCCGGATCCCCTCGACCCGACGGCTGCTCGCCGTGGCGAAGGAGCGTGGCCACCACGTTCGCTGTGTCGATCCGACCTCGCTCCAGCTCGTGCTCGGTTCGCGGAAGGGGAGGCTCGTGCGCGGGTACAAGCTCCTCCGCACGCCCGAGCTGGTGATCCCTCGCTTTGCGTCGGGCGTGGCTCCCTTCGCCTTGCCGATGCTCGATCAACTCGAGGCGCAAGGGGCGCTCGTGCTCAATCAGGCCGACGCGATCGGGGTGAGCCGCAACTTGCTTCGCTGCCTCCAACGCCTCTCGAGCCGCGGCGTGCCGGTGCAACGAACGGTGCTGGCGCGCGACGCGAAGGCACTCAAGTCGCTCGCCGCGCGGGTGGGTGGACTGCCAGTGGTGGTGAAGCTCCTCGCCGCGAGCGAACAGCGCCGGGTGATGCTGTGTGAGTCGATGCAGTCGCTCGAGGCCGCCCTCGAAGCCGTCTTGGGGCTGGGCCACGACGTGGTGATGCAGGAGTCGATTCGGCCCGGGCAGCGCGACCTCCAGCTCTTCGTGGTGGGAGGCCGGGCGATCGCCGCCGTTCGTCGAATCCCTCGGCCGGGTCGGGCCGCACGAAACCTGGGCCAGCTCGATCGCCTCGAGAAGATCGTGCCGAGCGACGAGGTGCGTTCGCTCGCCGAGCAGGCCGCCGCCGCCTGTGGGCTCTCGGTCTGTTCGGTCGACATCATCGAGGGCCGCTGGTCGCGCGTCACCGACGTCTGCGCCACGCCTCCGCTCGCCGAGATCGAGGCGAGCGCTGAACATGATCTCACCACCGCCGTCTTGATGCTGGGTGAACGGCTGGTGGCCAATCGCTCCAACCCGAAGTGAACGTGAGAGACTCAAACCCCATGCGCTCGATCCTCCTCTGCTCCGCCCTCGTCGCCGCCGCCGCCCTCGCCGGTGAGCCCGACGTCACCTCGCTCTACGACGTGAAGACGGAAGGCAGCTCGACGACGCTGAAGAGCGGCGAGAAGGGGAAGGTCGTCATCTCGATCAAGGCCAAGAACGGAGCCCACGTCAGTGACGAGGCGCCGCTCCGCATCGAGCTCTCGGCGAAGGACGCCAAGCTCGACAAGGACAAGCTGACCCTCGCCGACTCGCTCGAGAAGAAGAGCGACAAGGTGCAGTACCCCGACCCGCGCTTCGAGGTGGCGTTCGCTCCCACGGGCGGCAAGGCGTCGGTCGAGGCGAAGATGACGTTCTTCATCTGCACCGAGAAGGTCTGCGCGCGCCAGACGAAGACGCTCAACTTCCCGGTGACGGTGAACTGACTCCGACCGCTGTCCGTTGTGGAGATCCTGCTCTGTAGTAAGGCCTCCGCCGCTCGCTCCGACGATCTTCGTGCGGCGCGACCATCGGAACGGAGCGCGCGTGAGCCGGGACACGAATCGGTTTGGGAAGGGGCGGGGAGGGCGGAGCGGCCCTGGTGAGCGCGGGGCGCGCGCGTGGAAGGACCGAGGCCCACGTCGCTCCGACGATCGCCGCGACGCCCGTGGCGGTCGCTCCGACGATCGGCGCCGAGAAGGGGGCCGTGACGATCGCCGCAGCTTCGACGGGCCGCGAGGCCGCGACGATCGGCGTGACGGTCGACGCGAGGAACGGCGCGACGGTCGACGGGAGGAACGGCGTGACGACTCGCGGAAGCCCCCTCGCGCCTTCGAGGACCGACCGCGCCGTGCACGCGAGCCTGGAGAGCCTGGCCGGGAGCGCGCCCGCTTCGCCGTCGAGTCGGCCGACGACGCGCCACGCTCGTTCGGTGATGATCGCTTCGTCTATGGCGTCAACCCGGTGCTCGAGCTGCTCCGCGCGCGCCCGGAGCAGATCGAGCGCCTCTTCGTGCAGCAGCAAGGCCTGAAGGAATCGGTCGCGGGCGAGATCTTCACCCGCGCGAACGCTCAGCGACTTCGCGTCGACAAGCTCGATCGGGAGCGCCTCGACGCGATGGCCCCCAAGTCGGTTCACCAAGGCGTGATCGCCGAGGTGCGCCAGTTCGACTACGCCACGCTCGAGCAGATCCTCGCGAGCGCGAAGGCGGCTGGTCGGCCCGGGCTCGTCGTCGTCCTCGACGGCATTCAAGATCCGATGAACCTCGGCGCGATCATCCGCTCGGCGCATGCGTTCGGCGCCGATGGAGTGGTGATCGCGAAAGATCGGGCCGCCGCCGTCACTGGCGTGGTGGTCAAGGCCTCGGCCGGCGCGACCGCTCACACCAAGATCGCGCGCGTCACCAACGTCTCGCGAGCGCTCGAGGAACTGAAGGCCGCGGGCTACTGGTCGGTGGCCGCCGAGCCGACGGGCCAGGAGACGCTCTGGAGCGCGAAGCTCGACGGCCCGCTCGTGGTGGTCGTGGGCGCCGAGGGCGGTGGCGTGCGCAAGGGCGTGCTCGAGCACTGCGACTTCCTGGTGCGAATCCCCATGAGCGGCTCGGTCGCCTCGCTCAACGCGAGCGTCTCGGCCGCCGTTCTCCTCGCAGAAGTGGCGCGCCGCCGATCGTAGGAGCAGCGCGGGAGTCAGCAAGCAGCGTGAGGCCCGTCTCCTTCAACGCTTGACTTGCTCATTCCCACGTGAATAAGGAGCGCCGCCCTCTTGCGCCAGGGTGGCAGGTTTCCCGAGAAGTTCTGGAGCCTTGCCGGTGTAGCTCAGCTGGTAGAGCACCTGATTTGTAATCAGTAGGTCGCGGGTTCGAATCCCGCCGCCGGCCAGATGGGCAGACAAGTGAATAGCAACTCTCTTGGAGGGGTAGCCAAGCGGCCAACGGCAACAGACTGTAAATCTGTCGGTCCTCGACCTTCGGTGGTTCGAATCCACCCCCCTCCACACCAGCTGCGGGGATAGCTCAGCTGGTAGAGCGTCAGCCTTCCAAGCTGAATGTCGCG
>JBPOIJ010000089.1:0-146965 GCA_052034585.1 Myxococcota bacterium | reverse complement strand
CCGTCGAGCCGCCTGCCGTCGAGCCACCTGCGGTCGAGCCACCGGCCGTCGAGCCACCCGCGTCGCCACCGGCCACCGAACCGCCAGCCGTCGAACCGCCAGCCGTCGAACCGCCAGCCGTCGAACCGCCAGCCGTCGAGCCGCCAGCCGTCGAACCGCCGGCCGTCGAGCCGCCAGCCGTGGAACCACCAGCCGTCGAGCCGCCGCCCGCCGAGCCACCACCGGCAACTCCGCCGCCAGCAGCGCCTCCGGCAGTCGTTCCTCCACCGGTGGTCGAGCCGCCATCAGGCTTCACGCACATTCCGGCCGAACACACTTGGCCAGACGCACAGTCGGAGTTGGTTGCACAAGAGTTGGGTTGCGGGCAGCCGGACAGCACGGCGACGACCGCACCCAGGAGAGCGAAACGGGAGAACGAGAGTTTCATGGAGGCCGGTTTCTAGCAGGCCCAGTTTTCCTGTCTCGTGTCGTTCTTTTCCGACTCAGTGGGCGTGCCTCCCACCTCGACTACTTTCGCAGCAGAACGCCCTCGCCGACGAACGCCAGGGCAGCGACGAGGAGCAACCACGTCCACACCGGCGTCTTGCGATCGGTCTGCTGGCCCTCGGCGAGCCGTACGACGTCTTCGCCGAACCACCCGGTCACTGCCTCGACGGAGTGCCTCGTCAAATCACTCGCCGCGGGATCGAGGGTCACCGCGAACGAGGCGGTCGGATCGGCGAGACCGAGCGAGTCGAGCGCCTCGTACCGTCCCGGCTGGGGCAACGGCCCCGCGACGCCGTGCAGTCCATCGGGCTGCTTCACCACCGGCCGCTCGTCGCCGCCAGGCGACTTCACCGACACCACCGGCTTCTTCGAGTCCATCACGAGCGTCACCGACTCTCCGACCCGCGCTCGCACCTCCTCGCGCTCGTCGAGCGTACCCGTCAGCCACGAGGCCGCTCGCTGCATGAACGCGAGGAAGGACGTGCGAATGGGAAAGTCACTCCAGTCACGATCGACGCTCGAGGCGAACGCCAGCACTCGCCCCTGGCCCGCGCGCCTGGCGAGCAGCGCCGGAGCACCATCGTCGAGCGCCCCCAGCACCGTCACGTCCCCGTTCGACTCGCTCTCGAAGAGCGCGTACCGGTAGAGCTTCGTCGACACCAACCCCTCCCGTGCGCGACCGACGAAGGGCGCCAAGACGGGGTGCGAGGTCTCGAGCTGCGTCAGCCGAGCCGCTCGACTGGCAGCGTCGGGCGCCTGCGGCTCCACCGCGGTCTTCACCACCCGCAGCTTGCGCGGCAACACCGCTCCGAGCGCCGCGTTCGTCGCCTCCACCTCGGCGTGATCTCCGAACGAGACGAAGAGGCCTCCACCCTTCTCGACGAAGTCCAAGAGGCGCGCCCCCACCTCGGCCGACGGCGCGGTGACGTTGAGCAGCATCACCACGTCCCAATTCGAGAAGTCCTCCCGCCAGGCTGCGTCGGCATCACGCACCACCGCCCGCACCGGAGAGCCCGGCGCCGAGAGCGCGGCTTCGGTGAAGTAGGCCGCGTCCTTCACCTTCTGCGGGTGTGGCTGGCCGTTCACGATCAACGCCTTGAGCTCCTTCGGCACCGTCACGACGATGCCGCGCACGTCGTCCTCGGAGAGGCCGTCGGGCGTCAACGCGCCCTCGACGTACACCGTGCCGCCCTTCGGAAACGCGTAGGTGAGCGTCTTGGTGAGCGTGCCGCCCGGCGCGAGATCGACGAAGCCTTTCGCCACGGCCTGCCCGTCCACCTTGAGCGAGAGCTCGACGTCTTGCTGCGCCTCCTCGGAGAAGTTGCGCACGGTGAAGGCGAACTGCCACGCGCGCGGGCCTGCCTGGGGCGCAGGCTCGGCGTGCACGTCGATGACGGCGCGATTGGGCAACTGCTCGCGGCCACGGCCGACGTCGCGCAGCACGATCTCCGGCTTGAGCTTCTCGCCCTTGGGCCCGGTGGTGACGGGTGGAGACGCCTCGAGGTGGAGCGCGCCCTGGGTGAGCGAGGTCACCAGCACGATGCGCCGGTTGGGCAGCGGCGACTCGTCGAGGGCCCGCGCCGCGACCTCGAGACAGCGGTTGAGCTCGACCAGCTCGTAGCCGACCGCCAGCTCGTCCACCTGCGAGACCAGCTTCGACTTCTCGAACGACAACGGCCCCAGCGCCGCTGGCGCGCGCGTGCAGGGCACCACCGTCGCCGGCTCTTCGGTCAGCAGATCGCTCAGCGCCGCCTTCGCTTCCTTCCGCGCGAGCTCGAACAGGCTGGTGCCGTCGGTCCACCGCATCGAGAGCGACGTGTCGACGACGATGACGGTCGCCGCGGCGCCCTTCGCGGTGGCCGCCGAGGAGGTCTTCACGCACTCCGGCCGCGCGAGGGCGAAGGGCACGGCGAGGAAGAAGATGGTGCGCAGCACGTAGAGGATGAGCCGCTTGAGCTTGAGCCGGCTCGCGGTGCGGCGCTGGCTCCGGAGCACGAAGGCGATGGCGGGAAACGGCACCGGGCGCGGGCGCCGCCGATCGAAGAGGTGAACGAGGAGCGGAATGAGCGCTGCCAGCGCGCCCAGGAGCAGCCACGGGTGGGCGAAGGTCACGGGCCGCCTCCCGTTCGCCGGGAGAGGAACCGCACCAGCACCTTGTCGAGCGGCTCGTCGGTGCGCACCCGCTCGTAGTCCACGTCGGCGGCGGTGCAGGTCGCCTTGGTGTCCTCGAGGAAGCGGGTGAACTCCTCGAGGTAGCTCTCCTTGATCTCCCGCGGGTTCACCTCGAGCCGCCGATCGTCCTCCATCGAGAGGAACAGCGTCGGGTCGTCGTAGGGGAAGGTGAGCTCGGCCGGATCGACGAGGTGAAAGAGCGCGACGTCGTGTTTGCGAGCCCTCAGCGCGAGGAGCCGCTTGAGCCCGTCGGCGTTGTCATCGAGGAAGTCGGAGAAGACGCAGACGAGCGAGCGGCGCGGCAACTTCTCGGCGAGGAGATCGGCGGTCGCGGCGAGATCGGTCTCCCCCGTCGCCGTCTGCTGTTCGAGCGCATCGAGCATCACCTGGAGGTGCGAGGCCGAGCTGCGCGGAGGGATCTCCACCACCCGGCCCTTCGCCGCGATGGCGACGCCCGCTGCGTCCTGCTGCCGCAGCAAGAGGTGCCCCAGGGTGGCGGCGAGCACGCGCGCGACGTCGAGCTTGCTGAGCCCGGCGGTGCCGAAGCCCATCGAGCCCGAGCCGTCGACCACCAAGGTGCAGCGCAGGTTCGTCTCGTGCTCGAAGCGCTTGACGTAGTAGCGATCGAACTTGCCGTAGGCCTTCCAGTCGAGGTGCCGCAGCTCGTCGCCCGGCGCGTACTCCTTGTGCTCGGCGAACTCGACGCTCTGGCCCTGGTGCGGCGACTTGTGGAGGCCCGAGAGCACCCCCTCGACGACGGCACGGGCACGAACCTTGAGCCCGCCGAGGCGGGACAACATCTGGGCATCGAGGAGCACTGGCCAGCACGTTGTAACGAAAACCGGGCCGCCGTTCGTCTCCAATCGGGCGGTCCAGCCAATCGAACGAGCTCAGTGCACCGTGCGCGCCACCTTGAGCACCGAGGCCGCGAACTCCGCGCCGAGGACTTTGGCGGTGGCCACGTTGATCACCGGCTGCAGCTTGCCGCCCACCTGGACGACGCCGAGGAGCGCGCCTTCTCGAACCTCCTCGTCACCGAACGACAGCGAGTACAGCTTGGCGCTCTTCGCCGAGTCCAAAACCGGCTTGTGCTGCTCGTGACCGAGCGCGGAGGTGAAGAGCACGGCCTGACCGTCGAGCCGCTCGCCCGCTGGCACGCTCCGCACCACCAGCCGACGCTGCTTGATGGTCTTCACTTCGATGGTGCCGAGCTCGTCCACCAGGCTCTGGGCGCGCGCCTCGTTGCCCTTGCTGAACGGCACCAGCACCACGAAGTCGCCCTGGCCCCGCGCATCGAAGCCGGAGTCGTAGGTGAGCACCTTGAGGAGCACGAGCAGCCCCAGCTTGGGCGGGACCTCGGCTGGCTGGGCGTGGGCAAGGGTGGCGACCAACGCCATGCTGGCCACCAGCGCCCTCACTTCCCTGCTCCGAAGGCGTAGGTGAGCCGCAGGAAGAGCTCGCGCCCGCGACCGGGCAGCGGCGGAATGCCTCCATCGTAGGGTTGAGCGAAGACGACGTTCGCGGCGAGCAGATTGCCGACGCCGAGCTGCGCCGAGAGGCCGTCCAGGCCGACGTGCTCGACTCCGAGCCAGAGGGAGAGCAGGAGGGTCGCCGGCAGTTGCCCGAGCACGAGCGTTCCATCGAGGGCCTCCGACGGCGTCGCCCAGGCCTGGCGGCCCGAGAGGAAGACCGCGTGACCTCCCGCCGAGAACCGCTCGTCGAACCGGAACCGGCCGAAGGCGGTGAGCTTCACCAACGGCATGGCGAGCAGGGTTGGCGTGGGCGCACCGGGCACGAGGAGCGTGTCGACGTCGGCGGCGCTGACCGGCACGGCGAAGGCCCCGCTGATGGTGAGCAGGCCCTTTCTCCCTCGCAGCCGGAACATGCTCTCGGCACCCGCGGTCGCGAGCACGCCGCCGTTGCGGTAGCTCTCGTCTCCGCTCGCTGGGTCGACCCCGTAGAGGATGGGTGAGGTGAGCGAGGTGAAGAACCCGTTCACGCTGAGGTAGGCGAGCTCACCGAGCGAGACGCCGACCTCCGCCTCTCCCACCCGCGTGCGCTCGGGGCCGACGTTCGTGCCCAGGTTGAGGTTCTCGATGCCGGGGTTGCGGAAGGCGCCCGCGGCGAGCAGCTTGACGTTGAAGCGGCCGAACTCCTTCTGGAGCGCGAGGCGCGGCGCGACGTTCACCCCGACGGCCGAGTTCCACTCGATGCGGCCGCCGAGCGTGACGTTCACCCACGGGTTGTCCCACTGGCCTTGCAGCCACGAGGCGACGTTCGAGTAGCCGACCGAGTTGGCGCCCGCGAACCGTGTCTGGAAGCCGAGCAAGCGGCGATCGTTGAGCCAGGCGTGGTCCCAGAACGCATCGACCGCGCCCGAGAGCAGCACCGAATCGACGGGCCGCCACGCCGCGCCCAGGCTCGCGAGCACGCGCGACGCCGACTTGTCGTAGAAGAAGTCGGAGCTCGCGTCGGTGGTCTGCCAGGGCACCTGGAGCTTCGCCTGCACCCGCGGCCGCAGCGAGAAGCGCTCGCCGAGGGGGAAGTCGCCCTGCACGTCGGCGGCGAGGGTGCGGAAGGCAGAGCGTGTTTCCGTGGTGGTGGCCGCGCCGTAGCCGCTCCGCGCGCCGATGCGTTGATCGTCGACGAGGACCCGGGCCTTGAGGCCCTTCCAGCTCAAGCCGGCGGTGAGCAGGAGCGGGTCGAGCTCTTCGTTGGCGAGCGAGGTGGAGCTGCCGAACGCGTCGGTCCAGCTCGCGCGGGTTCGTCGGCCCTCGCCGCCCGCGACGTTGACGCTCCACTCGAGGCCCTCGGCCTCACGCCGCTCTCCCACCGCGCCGGCGAGCGACCAGTCCGACAAGCCGTCGACCCAGCCAGCGAGGCGCCCACCGATCTCCCCACCCTGGAGCGCCCGCCCCTGTCGAGTCACCACGTTGATCACCGCGAGCTCGGCCGAGCCTCCATAGAGCGCGGAGCCGGGCCCTCGAATGACCTCGAGCCGCTCGATGGACTGGGTGAGCACGTGATGGCCGAACTGGGTCGTCGAGTAGAGCAGCTCGTTCACCTCGATGCCGTCGAGCATGACGAGCACCTTGCCCTCGTGCGCCCACTGGTTGCGAAAGGCGACGCCCACCACCCCGGTGACGTCCTGATGGAAGGTGAAGCCCGGTACGAGCTGGAGCACCTCGAGGAGATCGCGCGCGCCCGAGGCGAGGAGCTCGTCGCGGGTGAGGAGCAGGACGACGTTCGGCGCTTCGAGGGTGGTGCGCGCGTCTTTGGTGGCGACCTCGACCGGAACGTCGAGCAGCGCCTCGAGCGAGAGAGCCTCGACGTCCTCGACGCCACCGTCAGGCCCGGCAGCGGCGGAGAGGCTGGTGAACAACGACACGACGAGTGTACGGCGGAGCATCGTTCTTCTTCACCGTACGCGACCCGGTCGCGACTTTCAGGGCTTTCGCACGACAGCGCGTCAGAGATCTGTCAGCGAGTTCGCTTCGACTGAAACCGCACCTCGAGCCCGTCGAGCATCGCGTGCAGCCCGACGTCGAAGATGCGATCGAAGTGCTCGACGCCGAGGAAGGGCTGGGCGGCCGCGAGCGCCGTCTGCTCCCGAGGCACCTGCAGCGACTGGCCAGCCTCGGACGCGCGGAAGCCCGCGAGCTCGTCCATGATGCAGCCGTTCGCCCAGTTGGCCACGCCGCGGAACACCTCGACCGATTCCTGCGCCGACAGCCCGTCTCCCATCAGGAGGAAGAAGACCCGATCGAGCACGGCGAGCGCGCGGGGCGTGGTGAAGCGGCGCATCGCCAGGAGCGGGAACGCGCGTGGGTGACGGCGGCTGATGTCTCGGTAGTCGGCGGCGACCTTGAGCGCGCGAACCTTCCACCCTTCTCGCGTCGGCGGAGGCACCACCAGCTCGAGGATGAGCTGCTCCACCACCGCGTCGAGGATCGCGTCCTTCGACGGGTAGTGCTTGTAGAGCGCCATGCCCTCGACTCCGAGCGAGGCGCCGAGGTTTCGAACGCTCATCTCTTCGAGGCCGTGTTGATCGATGTAGGCGAGCGCGGCGACGGCGATGCGCTCGGGGTTGAGCGGTTCGCGCTTCTTCTTCGGCTTCCGAGCGGCCACGGTGGAATGAACCTGCCACGAACTCGCGTGAGTGGCTCGCTCATCCAGTCGGAGCGAAATCACAGGTTCGTCACCAGCGGCGCGGCGTCGACGCGGATCTGATGAGGTGGGCGTCTTCACCTCGACGAGGACGATCGCCGCACCGGTCGCCGGGAAGCGAGCACGCAGTCGGGGCCAGCCCGCTACAACGGGTCGAGGCGGAAGGTCACCGTCCCGCTCACGCTCGCGGTGCCGCCGGGGCTCTGGCCGGCACCGGCGATGAACTGGAAGGTGGTCCCCTCGGACCAGCAGTTCTCCCCCTCGATGACGTCGACCTCTCGCACGAGGTTCGAGCGGGTCGTCCGCGTCACGCTCTCCCCGAGCGTCAGGTCGCAGTAGGTCGTCGAGCCCGACGCGACGGTGAGGCCTGCGAGGCCGTGGCCCGTGAACTGCGGGGTCGCGGTGCAGGTGTAGGTCACCCGAACGCGGGTCGCGCCCGGGGCCGTCACGCACAGCGTGAGGTCGCGCACCTCGGCGAGCGCCGAGAACGGAGGTGCACCGGGGCTGGTGCCCGACACGTCGCCTGCGAGCGTGAGTTGGTGCGCGTCCTTCGTGAGGACCAGCTTCGCGTGACCGGTGGCGCCGCCCGCCGACTTCGAGGCCTCCCACGTCACGCTCGACGGGAGCACCGTCTGGCTCGAGGCGCCGCCGGGGTCGGTGACCTGGTCGGTGCCGATGGTGACGCTCGAGCCGTAGCTCACGACGCCGGTCAGGCTCAGCGACCAGACCCCCGCGCTTCCGCCTGCTGCACCGCCGCCGCTCGCGCTGCCACCACCCGTTCCTCCGTCGCGATCGCTCGCTCCACTGCAGGTGACCAGCCCGAGACCCATGACGACTGCGAACAGGAGGCGCCGTTTCATGCGCGGAAGCTAAGACGTCGACGGCGCGACACCCGTTGGCCAAACCGACCACGCTCAGTCAGGGTGATGGGAGCGACAAGCCACTCACTTGAGACAGGTCATCGCGTGACGAACGACACGCCACGAGCGCGGCTCGGCATCGGCGCGCGCCCAGCCCACGCCGACCGAGCGGGTGCCACTCCGAGGCTGAGTGCGCGTCAGGGCCCGCTGAGGTTGACGTGGGTGATCGCCTCGCGACACGGCTGCCCGCGGAGCGAAGGACAGGGAGGCGTCATCGATGGAACCGCGACGCTCTCGACGACGGGCAAGACGACCCGAGAAGGGTGGTCGAGATCGGTGCCGACGAGATAGCTGACCTCTCCCATGCGCTGCTGAACGGCGAACCGCCAGTCGGCGCGCGTGCCTCCCGGCGTATCGACGGTGACGCGGACCTTCGAGCCAGCGCGGAGGATGTGCGCGAACCCCGCGGTGCCGACCCGAACCTGCGCCCAGGCTCCGACCGGCAACGGCGCCCAGGCGCCTTCGCTGTAGTCCTGCGCCGGCCAGAGCTCGGTGGCGGTGGGCCCGGGTTTGCGATGGCCTGCGCGCAGCCAGCCCGACTGGAGGTACATCTCCTTCCCGTCCGCGCGCACCTCGGTGAGGGTGACCTGGAGATCGGCGTCGTCGACCGGCGCCTTGAGCCAGAGATCGACGCTCGCCGTCCCGAGGAGGACGGTGTCGGCGCTCACCGCGCCGCCCTCGAACACCACCGCGTGCTCCTGGGTGTCGGGCCGCCAGTCGTAGCGCGGGAGCTTGTCCCAGACGCTGGCGTTCTCGCTCAAGATGCCGCGGCTGCCAGCGCTCATGTCGTAGCTGAACCGCGCGGGCATCGCGCCGGGCGGAGGGAGGGAGGCCGCGAGCGCGCCGTTCGGCTGGAAGTAGAACGGCGTCGCCTTCTGGCCCTCGGGCGGCCACTGCCGGAAGCCGGTGGAGAAGGTGCCCTTGGGCGCACCGAGATCGTTCTGATCACCCGCGCCGCTCTCGAAGATCACCTTGAGCCTCGGCTCGGCCTTCCACGCGGTCACCGCTTCGTCGCGCGTCGCGAACTGGGTCCACTTGGTCGCCGGCATCATCTGCTTCGACTTGAAGACCTCGTCGAAGATGAAGGGGCTGAAGTTGCGGAACGTCTGGGGGTCGCGGGGCACCCGCTTGGCGACGAAGAGCTCGAGGAAGGCGTGCCACTCGGCGAGCACCTCGGGCGCGAAGCCGTCGATGTGCACCCCGTTCAAGGCGGTGAAGCGCACCGCGTTCGAACCGGTGAACCGATCGAACAGGAGGAAGAAGTACGGGCCGGTCTGCTCGTCATGCCAAGCGCCGGTGAGGAAGGTCGGCACCTCGATGCGCTCGACGAAGGTGACCGGATCGTATCGATCGTGCAGCGCGGGCACGTGGAACTGGATCTGCTTGGCCTGGGCGACGTTGTCGACGAGCTGCCCGTGGAGGAGCTGGTTTTCCCGGCAGGTCTCGTCGCCTCCATCGACCCGCTTCTGCTCCCAGCCCTGGCCGTACGGCACCGCCTTGCTCAGCACCGCCGTCACCCAGCTGAGCGCAAAGCCGTCGTTCAAGATGCCGCCCGGGAGCAAGGTGGTGGTGGTCGAGCCGATGACCGACATGGGGGCGATCGCGGCGAGGCTCGGGGGCCGCTGGGCCGCGACGAAGAGCTGCGAGATGCCCGGGTACGAGAGGCCCACCATGCCCACCTGGTGGTGCTGCACCCAGCTCTGGGCGCCGACGATCTCGATGACGTCGTAGCCGTCGAGCAGCTGCAGCGGCTCGAAGTAGTCGTAGGCGCCGCCCGAGCAGCCGGTGCCGCGCATGTTCACGCTCACCGTCGCGTAGCCCATCATGCCGGCGAAGAGCGCCGAGGGATCCGACGGGGTGGCGCAGACGACGGGGAACTCGTCACACAGAAACTCGAAGTCCTTGATCGACTCTCCAGGGCGCGAGGCGGAATAGCCTGAGTAGTTCACCACCGTCGGGAACGGGCCCTTTCCCTTGGGCAGCGTCACCCAGGCCGAGAGCGTCGTGCCGTCGCGCATCGTCAGGTAGTTGAAGCCGGCCTGGAGCGTCTGCTTGCCGTAGAAGTCGGCCGCCGGCGTGCTCGAGTCGATCGACTTCACGGTGAGCGGCCTCGTCTGCGACTTCGAGCCCTTCTCCTTCGCGACATACCCCGTGCCCGCCGGAAGAAAACGAACGACCAAGCTCCCGAGCTCGTCGATGGTGCCGGTGGTGACGACCTTCCCGTCCTTCCAGACCTCGAGGGTCGCGCCCGGCGTCGCGTGCGTCACGTAGAGCTGCTCGACGGTCTCGCGCACCTGAAACGACGGCTCTGGCGCACAGCCAGCGAGCACGAACAACGCCCCGAAGAAGCGTGAATGAGTGGTCATGTCATCCCCTTTGGGCCGCGCTCTAGCCTGCTCGCCAGCCGCCCTGCAATCCCCGAGGCCCCGTCCATGACGCAGATGGAGGTTCAGGTGGGACAGGCGAAGCCGAGAGGTTGGCTGGGCGAGGGCGCGCGCGCAAGACGCGGAGCACCGAGCCCCGTCAGTCGATGTAGTTGAAGAACTGGTAGGCGACCTCGTAGGGCGAGCCGACCTGCGGGGCCGAGGCTCCGAAGAAGAGCACCGAGTTCGCCGCGGGCTCGTAGTCGAAGCCGTTCTGCCGGTTCCGTGCGAGCTCCATCATCGTGCGGGCCGTGAGCGACCCGGAGATGGGCCGTCGCTCGAGCGCCGAGCGGCTCGAGGCTCCCAGCGCGCCGATGACGACCTCTTCGATCACCTCGGTGAGGTTCGGGTTGCAGATGCTGCCCGAGCTGCCACCGGTGGCGTTCGCCAGATCGATGTACTGATCACCCGGTGCCGCCTCGCCGCGCCCGACCCGAATGCAGCCGTTCGGCTTGGGGCCGACGATGGCGAAGGTGACCGCGCCTTCCATGCGGTAGTCCATGACGTAGCTGCCGAACATGCCCGGGCGGATCGACTTGTTGTCCTCGTCGGACAAGAAGATGACGACCAGCCCGGTGTTCATCGGGTCGCGGAGGCTCGACGACGGCGCCGTCGCCATTCGTGCTCGTCGAATCGCGCGCAGCCCGAACTCGATGCCCAGCTCGGTGGTGTTCCCGTCGAGGCCCACCCGCGCCGCGCTCTTGAAGTCGTTCAAGGTGGTGGCGAAGCCGTTGCCGCGAAGAATGTCGCTGTCCGTCGTCACCACGCCGACTCGGAAGTCGAGGCCCGCGCGTTGGAAGGCGTCGAAGAGGCCCTGGGCCGCGTCCTGGAGCGCCTGCTGTTCCTCGACCATCGAGACCGTGTTGTCGACGACGAAGAGGAAGTCGGTCTTGAGCGCAGGGGTCGGGTGCTTCTCGCAGCGCGTCGCGAGGCTCGCGGCCTCGTCGGCCAGGTGCGAGCCGTTCGAGAGGTCGTCGAGCGGCGCGAGGTTGTCCTTCACCTTGGAGTTCGGCGTCACCACGCCTCCGATGAAGAGCCGGCCCGCGCTGAAGCGGAAGAAGAGGCTCACCACCTGCTCGGCGTCTTGCGAGGTGAGCCCAGAGCCCTGAGACAAGGTGCCCAGCGCCGAGGGGGCTTTGCCCGACAGCGCGCTCAGGAGCCGATTGCGAATCGCGAAGGCGGTGGTGGGCGAGCCGGTGGTGAGGAGCTGGGAGGTCGCCAGGGTTCGCAGGGGCCGCATCGGGCGATCGCCGTTGACGAAGATGCGCCGCGAGCGCTCGAGCCGATCGCGCACCAGCGGCGTGCCGGCCAGCTGAATGAGCGCGTCGATCTCTCCGTTGGCCACCGTCTCGAGGCTCATCGGGTTGAGCGGGTCGACGGCGCTCGGAATCTCGCGTTGGAGCACGAAGCCCGCGAGGTCTGCGCCGTCGTCGAAGAGCAGCGCCTGCGCGGTCATGTTCGCCGTCGTCGGGAAGCGCGACGAGGTGGCGAAGAGGTTCATCGTGCCCGGCACGTTGCTCACGTTCTGGGTCAACGGCGCGAGGCCGGGGCACGGCCAGTTCTCCGGCTCGATGAAGCCCGCGTCCATTCCGCCATCGAGGCCACCGTCGGCCTCTCCACCATCGAGCCCCCCGCCGCCGCCAGCGCCCGCGTCATAGGGCACGACGTTCACCTGGGTGGGGCAGCCCGTCGTCGAGAGCAGCACCGTGACGAGGAGCGCCGCGGAACCGATTCGCGACCTTCCACTTTGTGGCGCCAGGAGTCGCCGACGCCGACGGGCGGCGAGCAGGAGCGCGACCACCACCGCCCCGATCGACGAGGCATCGGTCGTCGAGCACCCGCAGCCAGTCGCCACCACGCCCGGCCCGCTCGGCCCCGCCATGCCGGCGTCTTCCTCGGGAATGACCGTGCCTCCGCCATCGAGTGAGCCGCCATCGTCTCCGGCGTCGGGGCTGGCGCCCGCGTCAGCGCCGCCGTCGTCGCTCATCGTGCAGACCCGCCGCCCAGTGCCGGGATCGATGTCGACTTGGAGGTCGCAGTCGTTGTCCTTCAAGTCGCAGACCTCGGCGGCGCCACGGAAGATGCTGCGATCGGCGTCGTTGCAGTCACCGTCGCAGTTCGTCTGCCCGTCACCGTCGGCGTCGAAGCACACCGAGCAGATGTTGAAGCGGCCCGGCGCGGCGTCGACGTACGAATCACAGTTGTCGTCGACCCGGTTGCAGACCTCGGCCGCGTGCGGGTTGATGCGCGCGTCGAAGTCGTTGCAGTCGCCGCAGACCGGCGGGAAGCCGTCGCCGTCGCGATCCATCTGGCCCTCGTCGGTCTGCCCGTCGCAGTCGTCGTCGAGCATGTTGTTCGGCACCTCGAAGGCCTGCGGGCTCACGTTCTGGTTCGTGTCGTCGCAGTCGCCGAAGCAGACCGCCACGCCGTCGGAGTCGGTGTCGAAGCCCTCGTCGTACTGACCGTCGCAGTTGTTGTCCTGCCCGTCACAGACCTCCATCGCGGCGGCCGTCGGGCCCGAGGCGGGGTGCACGGTGGCGTTGAAGTCGTTGCAGTCGCCGGCGCAGGTGCTGACCCCGTCTTGGTCGCCGTCGTTGTCCTCGTCGATGCGGCCGTCGCAGTTGTCGTCCTTGGTGTTGCCGCACACCTCGCGGCGGGTCGGGTTCACCGTCGGGTCCAAGTCGTTGCAGTCACCGGCGCAGACCGCGACGAAGTCCCTGTCCTGGTCGAAGCCTTCGTCGACGGTGCCGTCGCAGTTGTTGTCGAAGCCGTCGCAGCGCTCGACCGCGCCCGGGTTCACGTCGGCGATCTTGTCGTTGCAGTCGCGCATGTTCGCCGGCCCGCCGGTCGCGAAGCCGTCGCCGTCTTCATCGGTGTTCTCGTCGATCTGTCCGTCACAGTCGTTGTCGAGGGAGTCACCGACCTGCTCGCTCCGCGTCGGGCCCACCAGCCGGCCGCCGGCGTTCGGGTCGTCGTTGCAGTCGCCTTGGCAGTTGGTGAAGCCGTCGCCGTCGAAGTCGAAACACGGAGCGCCGCGGCAGGCGTTCGAGTCGTCGATGGTCGAGTTGCAGTTGTTGTCCTTGCAGTCGCACAGCTCGCGGCCACCAGGCCTGTTGAACGGGTCGGCGTCGTCGCAGTCGTTCTGGCAGACCGTCACCCCGTCGCCGTCGAGATCGAAGCCATCGTCGACGATGCCGTCGCAGTCTTCGTCGCGCCCGTCACAGAGGGCCTCGGGGTCGTTGGCGCCACCGTCGGGCACGAAGGTGGGGGCGCCGCCGTCGGCCAGCGGAGTCGGCAGCCGCTCGTTGCGGCACGCGCCCTGCCCCATGCCGTTCACGCAGGTCTGCAGGCCGTCGGCGCAGGTGCCCTGCCCTCGGGTCACCGGCGGGCCGGAGTAGCAGGCGGTGTCGGTGCCATCGATGATCGTGTCGCAGTTGTTGTCGATGCCGTCGCAGATCTCCGGAGCGGCCGGGTTGATCATCGCGTTCATGTCGTTGCAGTCGCAGCCCACGCCACCGTCGGGCGCCATTCGGTTTCCGCACAGCGCGCAGGACACGTAGCGATCCATGTCGACGTCGAAGGAGCCGTTGTCCACCGTGCCGTCGCAGTCGTCGTCGCGCCCGTCGCACTGCTCGGCGCGCGGCAAGGTGACGCCGGTGCACTGGCCCCAGTCGCCGGCCATCGTGCAGCTCTGAGTGCCGGTCGCGCAGACGCCCTTCGGCATGCAGGTCGCTCCCGGGCAGGTGCCGGTGTACGTGGTGGGCGGGGGGATCATGCCCTGCGGGTCGGAGAAGCAGGACCGCGGGGTGACGTCGTCGAGGCGGCCGTTGCAGTTCTGATCGACGGTGTCGCAGAGCTCGACCGCCCCGGGCCGAATCATCGGGTTGGTGTCGTCGCAGTCGCAGTTCATCGTCAGGCCGCACGCCATGCAGGCGCGGAAGCCGTCGTTGTCGACGTCGAAGCCGTCGTCGATGGTGCCGTTGCAGTCGTCGTCCTGCATGTTGCAGGTCTCGGTCATCGGAGTTCGCTCGCCCATGCAGGCGCCGAAGCTGGGCGTGTTGCTGCCCGCGTCGGCGTTGCACTCTTGCGTTCCCTGCACGCAGACGCCGCGCCCTGCCGTGTTGGGCGGGCCGGAGTAGCAGCTCTGCGCGATCTTCCCGGTGCCGGTGGAGGCCTCGTCGAGGCGGCCGTCGCAGTTGTCGTCGAGCCCGTTGCAGGCCTCGATGCGGCCGGGGCGAACGTTCGGGTTGGTGTCGGCGCAGTCGCAGCCGCCATCGGGGTTGGCGCCGCAGGTGCCGCACGCGCGCACGCCGTCGGTGTCGGCGTCGATGATGAGCCCGTCGTCTGCCTGACCGTTGCAGTTCT
Source organism: Myxococcota bacterium (assembly GCA_052034585.1). Lineage (GTDB taxonomy): Bacteria > Myxococcota > Myxococcia > Myxococcales > Myxococcaceae > Xiheimicrobium. The sequence goes on along the minus strand of JBPOIJ010000089.1, from coordinate 132,432 downwards.
CGTCCTGGCTGTTGCAGATCTCCGGCGCCGGCAGCACCTGCTGTTGGTTGCCGGGCAGCCCGGCGCCACAGGCGAGCCAGCTGCCCGCGCCGTTGCACTGCTGGGTCGACGCGCGGCAGAGCCCACGGGTGAGGCACTGGGCTCCGCTGCCCTGGGTGCCACCATCGGAGAGGCCGCAGAGCCCGGTGAAGGTGCCGGCCGGGCCGTCGAAGCACGTGCGCGGCGGCACGTTGTCGTCGGGAATGCCGTTGCAGTTGTCATCGAGGGTGTTGCAGAGCTCAGGCCCAGCGTCGCGGTTCTGTCGGCAGACGATGGTGCCCGAGGTGGTGCATTGCTCGGTGCCCGCGCTGCAGACGCCAGGCAGGCCGGTCGAGCACGCTGCGCCCGACAGCCCGTTGTTCAAGACGCCGTCGCAGTCGTTGTCCAAGGTGTCGCAGACCTCGGTGCCGGGGAAGACCTGCACGCCGCCGTCGGGCGCGGTCGTGGCGGCGGTGCAGGCGGGGAAGGCACCTCCGAGACAGAAGATGGGAACGCCGCGGCAGATCCCCCGAGGTGCGCAGTTGGTGCCGGGCGGCATCGTGCTGCACTGGCCGGTGTAGCTGGTGGCGGGGCCGGTGTAGCAGGTGCGGTTGAGCTTCAGGCTCCCGGGAGCGCCCGTCTCGTCGACGTCACCGTCGCAGTCGTCGTCGACGCCGTTGCAGACCTCGGTCGTGCCGCCCGCGCCCTGACAGACGAGCGCGCCGCCCACGCATTGAACCGTGCCGCTGGTGCACGCGCCGACGCCGCCGTCGTTCACGCACGCGCCGCCGGTGCCCTGCGGGGCGTTGTCGTTGGTGCCGTTGCAGTCGTCGTCGAGGCCGTTGCAGAGCTCCGCGACGTTGTACCGCTGGGTGCCGGCGTCGGCGCCAGTCGTCGCGCTGGTGCACGCCGGGAAGCCACCCACCCCCGGGCAGATCTGGAGCACGCCCCGGCATTGGCCGCGAGGTGCGCAGTTCGCCGCCGGGTTGGCGCCGCAGGTGCCGGTGAACGTCCCGCTCGGGCCCGCGTAGCAGACCCGCGAGAGCGTCGCGCTCCCAGCCGCGGCCACTTCGTCGACGGCGTTGTCGCAGTCGTTGTCGAGCCCGTCGCAGATTTCGGTCTGGCTGCCCGGGGTGATGGTGGAGACACACTGGAGCGCCCCGCTCGGCTGACAGACCTGGGTGCCCGCGCGGCAGACGCCGAAGGCCGAGGTGTTGGTGCAGACCGCGCCACCCCCGGGGTTGCCGTTGTTCACCGTGCCGTCGCAGTCGTTGTCGAGGGTGTCGCAGAGCTCGGCCACCGCAGTCACCGGCGCCGTGCAGGTCGCGAGCGCGCCGCAGCTGCCGCAGGTCGTCCACGAGGCGGTGCCGCTGCCAGCCGTCGCGTTGCAGGCCTGCTCGCCGTTGGTGCAGATGCCGCGGCCCGCGGTTCCAGGTCCAGGGAAGCAAGACTGCTTCAGCTTCGGGAAATCGGTGGTGCCGACTTCGTCGACGAAGCCGTCGCAGTCGTCGTCGAGCCCGTTGCAGAGCTCACCCATCGGCAAGTACGTCTGGGTGCAGAGGAGGCCGCCCACGCCGTTGCACTGGCGAGTGCCTTGAGCGCAGCGGCCCTGCTGGCCAGGCACCGTGCACGACTGGCCGACCCCTGCCACGCCGTCGTCGTTGGTGCCGTCGCAGTCGTCGTCCTGGCCGTTGCAGACTGCCTCGGCGCCGGCCGGTGGGTTCGCGGCGACGATGGGCATCGAGCAGGTCGCCAGCGCGCCGCAGACGCCGCAGGTGGTGTAGCTCGCCGTGCCCGAGCCGGGAGTGGCGTTGCAGGCCTGCTGGCCGAACCGGCAGATGCCCTGGTTCGGCGTGCCGAAGGTCGCCACCGGCGTGGGGAAGCAGCTCTGGGTCAGCTTGGGTGTTCCGACGCCGCCGGTCTCGTCGGTGTCGCCGTCGCAGTCGTTGTCGCGGCCGTCGCAGGTCTCCATCGTCGAGGTGACGGTCTGACTGCAGACGACGCCCATCGTCCCCATGCACGAGGTCTGGCCGGCGGCGCAGACGCCTTGCTGGCCGGGCACCGTGCACGCGATGCCGGCGTCGACCGTGCCTCCGGTCCCGCCCGGGCCGTCGTCGACGGTGGTGTTGCAGTTGTTGTCCTTGCCGTCGCAGATCTCCGGGCCCGCTCCAGGGGGCGTGACTCGCGTTCCGACCGTTCCTCCCGGGCAGAGCGCGCCGCGAATCACCGCGTCACAGTCGTTGCAGTCGCCCTCGCGCACCTTGCAGCCGTCGCCGTCGCAGTCGTTCTCACCAGTCGGGTCGGGAAAGGAGCACATGCCGCGCGGCAGGGGCGGCAGCGGGTTGCAGGCCTGGGCGTGAGCGCGTTGAGCGACGAGCGCGACCGCGACGCCGAGCGAGGTGAAGAGGAGTTGTCGGAGTCTCATCAGAAGAACGCCCCCGCCTCGACGGCGAAGAAGAACCTCGTCTCGGCCAAGGCGAGGTCGGTGAGCGCGACGGACTGGCGCGAGCCACGGGCGCCGCCGCGAACGTAGAAGACGGAGATGGGCTTGAGCTCGAGCCAGGCCTCTCCGGCGAACGAGAGGTTGGTCGCGCCCGCTCCGAAGAGGAACCGCGGCCCGAAGGCAGCGTCGAGGGCGAGCACGTTGCGGAACAGCGGCTGGCGCACCCGCAGCTGGGTGTCGACGCCCGAGTAGGTCGGCGAGACGAGAGGAAGCGAGCAGTTCTCGAAGATGGTGCGCTCCTGCGACCAGCCGGCGCCCACGCCCACCTGCGGCCCGTAGGTCGAGTCCACCACCTTGAAGCGGTAGGTGCCGCGCACCTGGAAGTCGTCGTCGCTCATCGCGCAGTTGGTGCCCGTCGACGAGCCTTCGACGCCGGTCGCCTTCACCAACGCCCGCCGAAAGTTGAACTCCACCTCGAGGTCCGACCAGCGCTTGCCGGCCATCGAGGGCACGAACTGGAGCGGCTGCACCTGCACGTAGACGCCGAGCCCCACGACGGTGCCGTTCTTGAGCTGGGCGAACTGGTTCGCTGTGGCCCCGCTGATGGTGAGATCGCGAGTGACGCCACCGGCGCCCACCGCGGCGACGACGCGCGTCTTGTCAGGGTCGGGTGACCAGCCTTGGGCACGCTTGCTCACCTCGGTCGGCGGTGGATCGTCGAGGTCCTCCTCGACCTGCGCGGTCTGCGGCTCCGGCGCAGGGAGCGGCTGCGTCGCTGCGGCGACGGCGGGCGTGGCGGGCTCGGGCGGCTTCTCCTTCGACAGCGCGATGAGGGCGGCGCCGAGCGCTTGGCCGAGCTCGTCGGCGGTCTTCTGCGCGAGCGAGCCGTTGGAGACGGTGACCGGCTCTCCCTTGGGAGTGCCTTCGGCGTCATGAATCGTGGCGACCAGCGCACCGGTCTTGCTGAACTCCAGCAGCACCACGGTGGGCGCCGAGGCCGCGGCGGCGATCTTCGCGATGCCGGCCGGAGTGTGCGCCAGCGCGACGGTGAGCCCTTCCTTCGTGATGAGCGCTTGGGTCTGCTCGGCGCTCACCACCTTGCCGTCGAGGTTCTTGCCGAGGCTGGCGACGAACTTCTTGTGCGAGGCGTAGTCGAACTTGTCGAAGGTCTTCTTGGTGTCGAAGCCGCTGAAGCCGCCCTGCGACTGGGTGACGCGAACGATGATGGGGAGCAGGAGGGTGTTCTTCACGTCGGCGGCGGAGGAGAGATCGAGCTCGGGTTCTCCCGCAGCCTTCGCTGGTGCTGCGGCTTTCGCTGGCGCCGGCGCGGGCTTGGGCGCGGGTTTGGGCTCGGGCTTCTTCTCCGGCGCGGCGGGCGCGGTGAGATCGAGCTCGTCTTGTCCAAGCGCGAACGGCGCAGCGAGCACGAGCGCGAGCGAAGCGACACGAAACGATTTCACGGAGCACCCCGACGGAGCAGTGGAGGAACTCGAAGTGTAGGGGTGTGAACTCGAGGTGTCAGGGGAGTTGTTCGCCCACATTCCGCGACATGCGCCGGCCGCGGCGCCTCAACAGTGACGAAGCAGTCACTGATTTCCGTTCACGGGGCTTCGTGCAGTCCGGGGGCTTCGCGACCCGTCGACTTCACGTACTCGGTGTAGCCGCCGCCGTAGACGTGCGGGCCCTCGGGCGTGAGCTCGAGCACGCGGTTGGAGAGCTCGGCGAGGAAGTGCCGGTCGTGCGACACCATGAGGAGGCTGCCCTCGAAGCCCTTGAGCGCGTCGATGAGCATCTCCTTCGTCGCGAGGTCGAGGTGGTTGGTGGGCTCGTCGAGGACGAGGAAGTTCGGCGGGTCGAACAGCATGAGCGCGAGCACGAGGCGCGCCTTCTCTCCACCCGAGAGCACCCGAACGATCTTCTCCGCCTCGTCTCCGGGGAAGCCGAAGCAGCCGGCGAGGGTGCGCAGGGTACCTTCGGAGCTGCGAGGGAAGGCGTCGACGAGCGACTGCCAGACGGTCTTGGTGCCGTCGAGCACGTCCATCGCGTGCTGGGCGAAGTAGCCGAGCTTGATGCTGTTGCCGAGGGTGACGGTGCCGCTGTCGGGCTGGCCTTCGCCCGCGACCAGCTTGAGGAGCGTCGACTTGCCGGCGCCGTTCACGCCCAGCACGCACCAGCGCTCCCGCCGGCGGAGGAGGAAGTCGAAGTTCTTGTACACGACGAGGTCGGCGTAGGCCTTGCTCACCTGGGTGAGCTTCACCACGTCTTCACCGCTGCGCGGCGGCGGCTTGAACTCGAAGCGCACCTTCTCGATGTGGCGCGGGGGCTCGACGCGCTCGATCTTCTCGAGCTTCTTCACCCGCGATTGCACCTGGGCGGCGTGAGACGCGCGCGCCTTGAAGCGCTCGATGAAGGCGATCTCCTTCTTGAGCATCGCCTGCTGCCGCTCGTAGGTCGCCTGCTGCTGCGCCTCCGCGAGGGCCTTCTGCTGAACGTAGAACTCGTAGTCGCCCGAGTAGCTGGTGAGCTCGCCGCCGTCGATCTCGAGAATGCGGTTGCACACCCGGTTCAGGAACTCGCGGTCGTGCGAGGTCATCAGCAGCGCGCCCTCGTACTGATGGAGGAACTGCTCGAGCCAGATGAGCGACTCGAGATCGAGGTGGTTGGACGGCTCGTCGAGGAGCATCGCGTCGGGCTTCATCAAGAGAATGCGGGCGAGCGCGACCCGCATCTTCCAGCCGCCAGAGAGCGCGCCGACGTCGCCGTCGATCATCGAGGCGCGAAAGCCGAGCCCGTCGAGAATCTCCCGAGCGCGGCCCTCGAGCGCGTAGCCACCGAGCTCGTCGAAGCGGGCCTGCACCTCGCCGAAGCGGGTCACCAGCTCGTCGAGCCGATCGGCCTTCTCGGGGTCGGCCATGTCGTGCTCGAGCTGCTTGAGCTCGCGGGCCACCTCGGAGACGTTGCCGGCGCCGTCCATCGTCTCTTCGATGACGGTGCGGCCGTGCATCTCACCGACGTCTTGGCGGAAGTAGCCGATGCTGACGCCGCGATCGATCGACACTCCCCCTTCGTCGGGCGTCTCTTCCTTCATGATGTAGCGGAAGAGCGTCGACTTGCCGGAGCCGTTGGGGCCGACGAGCCCGACCTTCTCGCCCTTGTGGAGCGCGGCGGAGGCGCCGATGAAGAGGATCTGGCGACCGTGCTGCGCGCCGATGTTGTCGAGGCGAATCATGGGGCCCGCGCATACCAGCCTCGGCGAGGTGCACAACTCGTCGCTGTGTCCGCCGACAACTTCTTCGTGCGCGTCGTGACCTCGGCGGGCCTCGGCGCGCGCGCTGGCCTCGAGGTCGAGCTCGCCGATGGCGGGCCGCTCTGGGCGACGGCGGAGGTCTCCCGGTTCATCAGCCTCGACCGGCCACAGGGCTTCGCGGTCGGTGGGCGCGTGTCGGTCGCCTTCACGTTCTGAGGCTGCGCGGGTTCGTCCAGCGAACACCGGAGCCCGCCCGCGGCGCCTGGTGCGCCTCGGCAGGAGGACCGAGCGACGAGAGAGCTCGGCGGACCAGCCGCGCGTCTCCCTCGATGCCGAGCCCCGCCTGGAGGAGCCGGTCGAGGGACTCGGAGCGGAAGAGGAGCGCCTGCAGCTGCACCTTCGTTGCGTGAACCGTCGCATCGGCTCGGTCGGGGCGGCCGAGTGACACGCGCAACCACTCAGGCTCGAAGCCGAGCGTGTACCAATCGTCGTCCGCGTGGACGGCGAGGGTGAGCTCGAGACCGCCGCGGTAGCGCCGCTTGAGCGAGAGGAGCCCCCAGCCAAGGTCCACCCGCTCTCCCCGCGCTGGCTGTCGGAGATAGCGGCCACCGAAGCGGGCCAGCTCCATCACCACCGGCTCGAGCGCCGCGCCTGCCTCGGTGAGGCGGTAGCCGTCGTCCGTTCGCTCGACGAGGCCGTTCGCCTCGAGGTCCTGCAGCCGCGCTGCGAGGAGGTTGGTGGTGACTCCAGGCAGCGAGGCGAGGAGCTCGGAGTACCGCCGTGGACCGAGGAGGAGCTCACGAGCCAACAGCAGCGTCCACCGCTCCCCGAGCACGTCGAGCGCCTTGGCGAGGCCACAGAACTGTCGATACGAACGGCGCACGGTCATCGCTTTACTTTCAAATAGCGCGTCACTATCGTTCTTTCAAGTCCTGAAAGGCCCCTCATGTTCCCCCGTGAAGCGTCCCCGCTGCTGCTGATCGGCTTCCCTGCCCTCGCGGTGGTCCTCGTGTGGCTGGTGCTGGTCGGGCACTGGCTCGCCGCCAGACGCCTGGGAGTCCCCGGCTCCACCGCCCGGCGGAGGACGCGGCGCTTCCTCGTCGCGGTGCTCGCCACGCAGGCGGGGGTGTCGGCGCTCGCCTTCGCTGGAGTGCTCTCGCGGTTCGACGCCCGGCCGCCGCCCCTCCTGCTCCTCGTGGTGTTCGTCGCGGGCTCGGCGCAGCTGCTCGCTCGCTCCGTCATCGGCCGCACCATGCAGGACGGGCTCCCGCTCGCGGCGCTCGTGGGGTTTCACGCCTTCCGGCTCCCGCTCGAGCTCGTGATGCATCGCGCGGCGACCGAGGGCGTGATGCCGCCACAGATGACCTTCACCGGCTGGAACTTCGACGTCGTCAGCGGAGGTTCGGCGATCGTCGTCGCGGCGTTGGTCGGCCTCGGAGTCGCTGGCCGGCGGTTGGTGCTCGTCTGGAACGCCCTGGGGACTGCGCTGCTCCTCGCGATCGTCGTCATCGCGATCGCCTCGACGCCCGTCTTCGCGGCCTTCGGGCGAGGTGAGGCGCTCAACACCTTCATCGCGTACCTGCCGTTCACCACGCTCCCGACGGTGATGGTGGCGCTCGCGATGGCGGGGCACCTCGTGCTCTGGCGCCGGCTCCTCGCCCCGACGCCGACGGTCGACCGCGCCGTCAGCGCTCCGACGTTTGGCTGAACGAACTCGGGGCGGCGCGAACGAGCGCCCAGGCCGTGGCGCGCAGCCCTGGGGCTCGCCGCCTGACGAGCCTCAGCTGGTGCCGCTCGAGAGCCACGCGAGGAAGCGGGTCAGCCGCGGGCCGCGCAGGTGACGGGTGGTGGCGGTGTCGAAGCTCCACTCCACCGAATGCGCTCGCGCCCAGGCGCCGATCCATCGAGGGAAGGCGTCGAGCTCGGCGCAGGCCTCGCCGTCCTCCGACACCAACGACTCCCCCCGCGTCGCCGCTTCATGCACCCACCCGCGATAGCCAGCGCCGGGCCGCGTGCTGTCGACGTCGATCCAGAACGAGGCGCCGCCCGTTCCGGTGACGCGCGCTTCGACGCGAAAACGTTTCCCCGAGGCGATGCCCAGCTTCGTCGCGAGCGCCATCGCCTTGGAGTCTCCTCGCGACGCCTCGAGGGCGGTCTCGACGACGGAGACGAGCGCCGACATCGCCTTGGTGTTCGCGGCGTAGCGGACGAGCTGAGCGAGGGGCTCGAGCTCGAGCTCGTTCTTCAGCGCGCGCTCGACGTGGGGCATCAGCGCGTCGGCCGACCCTTCGGAGCCCTCCATCACCAACACCGCGAGCAGCTCGAGGGGCACGCGCTGGACGCCTACCGCTGCCGCGCGACAGGCCTCGACCAGCTGGGGGTCGGCGCGAACGTGCGCGAGCCGTGCCGCCTTCTGTTTGGAGCCCCAGGCGTACTGCGACTCGAAGATCTTCAGTGCTTCGACCGCGGCGCTCCAGCTGCGGGCGAGGCTCGCGTCGTTGGTGGTGTCGACTGCCGCGTGGAGGAAGAGCGCCGCGGCCCGGCGACGGTCTTGGTCGCGCGCGCTCGGGGCCTTTCCAGGCAGCGGCGCCGAGGGCCGAGCGGGGTCGAGCGCCTCCAGCACCCGTCGAACGACCGCCGGCTCGAGCGCCTCGGTCGATCGCGAGAAGCGGTACCAGCTCCAGTCGAGCAGCTCGAGCGCGGTCGCGACGTCGACGTCTTGCGACGGAAACAGCCCGGCCTTGCGGCGCTCTTGCTTCGTTCGCAGCGGCATCGGTCACTCGATCATCGGCGGCTTCTCGAAGCCCTGCACGATGAAGACGCTGTCTCGCAACCCGGGCCGGCCCCAGGTCATGAAGAGGAAGTCGCCAGTCTCGGGCTCGAAGTAGGCGCCCCACGGCCGGGGAAAGGAGCTGAAGAGCTGCCGGCGGGTGCCGCTCACGGGGTTGCCTTGCTGATCGACCTCCACCACCGAGACCTCGTTCGCGGTCCACTCCGACAAGATGATGCTGGGCGTCGAGAAGAGCGCAGAGCCGAGGGGCACGTAGGCGAACCCGCCGGGGCCGCCGGAGAGCGGCTGCGCTCCGGTGTCGACGACCCGCACCACGTCGTACACGCCCGCGTCTGCGCTGAGGTCGAGCCGATGCCACTTGCCGTCCGGCCAGCCGACGATTCGAAACTGCCCCGCCGCCGGCAGCCACGGAGGCACTCGTCCGAGGCCTCCAGCGCTCGAGCCAACCTGTCCGCGGGTGAGCAGATCGACGGTCCACAGGGGAGTGCCCGCATCGAGGCGCAGCTGGGACAGCTGAGCGACGTTCCAGCCCGTGTACAGCAACGAGCCACCAGGCAGCTCGAGGAGGTTCGCGTCGATGAACGGGGTGGCCGCGAGCTTGGTGGCGGCGCCGACCCAACCGGTGATGTGGCCACAGGCGTTGCGGCGAACGCCGACCCGATAGAGCCCGCCCGTCATGCGCTCCGAGGCGCCGGCGATGAGGAGATGATCACGATCGGCCTGGAGCACCACGCAGCCCCCCAAGGGATCGGGAACGCCGGGGACGGGGCCGAGCTCCGAGAAGGTGTAGCTGGCAGCGAAGGTGGGGTGCATCACCACGCCGGAGTCCGGCGGCGGCATCGGCAACGGAGGGCAGCTCATCCCTCCCGCGGCTCCGCCCGCCGAGGTGGTGACGCCGCCGGCCGTGCCACCCGCGGTCCCGATCGTTCCACCAGCCACTCCGCCGCCGGCGCTCGCCGTGCCGCCGCCCGTCGTGCCGATCTTCACCGAGGTGGTCCCGCACCCCAGCGAGAGGACTGCAGCGAGGGCGAGGAGGACCTTCACGCTCGGCAGCTTACACGCGGCGGCCCAGCCGATGCGGTGAACGACGCGCCCTGTCGGAAGAACGAAGACACGCGGCTCGTGCAGAACCGACGCTCGTCGGTTGGACGACTCGGGCTCCGAGCCGCTTACAACCGGGGGCACCTACTTCTTGTCGGGAGGAGGCGGAGGAGGCGGCTGGGCCGTCGTCGGTGCCATTTCTTTCATCACGGTGATCGGGGCGTGCTGCCGCTTCCCGCTCGCCTGGCCCGTCGCGACGTCACGTGGGCTCTTGGCGTTCGCCTCGAAGCTGTCCGTCCCCGAGAACTCGCGACCGGGGCGCCTCGCAGCGTCGGTGGTCGAAGGGCTGGTGGGCGCCGCCGACGCGAGGGCGACTGGCTTGTGCATTCGCTGCCCAGTGGGAAGGCCTGACTGCGGGTCGCGGGGCGAGGTGATGGCGTGGCGAATCTTCATGGGGGCCGTCGAAGCAGCCACCATGCCCGGGTGCAAGTCGGCCAAACGAGGCTCGCCCCACCCTCGAAGGCGGTGGTGTCTCGTGACCTGTCACGCGACTCAGTCTTCGCCGTACTGGAGCTCACGCGCCACCTGGCGCTTCCCAAGCACCTCGAGGTACTCGTCGGGATCCCTCAGCTCCTTCGCCTCGAGCGAGCCCATCACCAACATCTCGGTCTCGAAGAGTGACAGGCGCGCGCAGCTCACGTTGCCGGTGACGACGAGACACATCAGTCGATCGGAGACGCAGAGGTGCCCGTCGGAGGTGAGGTTCCCGTCGATGACGAGGGTGCCGACGTCGTCGACTCCGGCGCGCAGCTTCGCGATCTCGTCATCATCCAACCCGAGCGCTCCGGAGTGATGATCGCCCTCGAGGAGGACCACGTTCAGGCCGTAGTCCCCACCCGACGCGAGCTTCTTCTTGGTGCCGAACGTCTGGTCGAGCTCGGCTTCGCTGAGGACGCGCAGTTTCCTCGCAGCGGGCTCAGCCACCGAAGACCATGCCGGCGCGCGAGAGCCACTCGGCCACCGGGCCGGGGACGATGCCGAGCGCGACGGTCGCGACCGCCGAGGCGACGAGGGCGACCTCGATGGTCCAGTGACGGAAGGGCGCCGGAGCGTCGGCGGGCGCCGGCCGCATGAACATGTAAACCACCACCCGCAGGTAGTAGTAGGTGCCGGCCACGCTCGCGAGCACGCCGACGACGGCGAGCCAGATGAGCCCAGCGTCGACGGCCGCGCTGAAGATGAAGAGCTTCCCGAGGAAGCCGACGGTGGGCGGCACTCCGGCGAGCGAGAGCATGAAGGCCGCCATGGCCGCAGCCCAGCCAGGCTGTCGTTGCGCGAGGCCGGCGAGGCGCTCGAGGTCCCAGGTGTTGCCGCGGGTCTCGTCTTCACGCCGCTCGATGGCCGCCAGGGTTCCGAACGCGCCCATCGAGGTGACGGTGTAGCCGAGGAGATAGAAGAGCAGACCCTTGTAGACCGAGGCGTTCACCGCGGCGTTCGCGAGCAAGGGCGTCGCGCTCAGCACCGCGCCCGCATCGGTCGGCTTGGCGGTCGCGGGCACGAAGAGCGCGGTCACGCCGAGGAGCAAGTAGCCCGCGTGCGCGATGGACGAGTACGCCAGCATGCGCTTCACGTTCCGCTGCGGCATCGCGAGGAGGTTGCCGGCCACCATGGTGAGGAGCGCGAGGAGCGCGAACAGGGTGAAGGGCACCTCGGGGTTGAGCCCGTGCACCAAGGCGAGGAAGGTGCGCACCAGGGCGACGAAGGCCGCGGCCTTCACCCCGACGCTCATCAGCGCAGTCACCGGCGTGGGCGCGCCCTCGTAGACGTCCGGCGTCCACATGTGGAAGGGCACCGCGGCCACCTTGAAGGCGAAGCCAGCGAGCACCAGGCCGAAGCCGGCGTAGACGAGGCCACCGTTGGTCGCCATCGCCCCAGGGAGGAGCCGCGCGAGCTCGTTGAGGCGGGTCGCTCCAGTCGCTCCGTAGAGCAGCGCCGCGCCGTAGAGCAGCAGGGCCGCCGCGAAGGCGCCCAGGATGAAGTACTTGAAGCCCGCTTCGGCGGGACGCGGGCCACGCCGGAGGAACGCGGTGAGCGCGTAGGTCGCGACCGACAGCACCTCGAGGTTGATGAAGAGGGTGATGAACTCGTTCGAGGCGGCCAAGAGGCTCATGCCCGCGGCGGCGAAGAGCATCAGCGCGTAGAACTCTCCGCGCTCGGCGTTGCGGTGCTTGAGGAAGCCCGAGGCCAGCAGGCACGCGAGGCCGGTGCCCAGGCACACCATCACCGTCATGAAGCTCGAGAACGGGTCCTGTACCGCGAAGCCCTGGAGCACCAGGTGGGCCGGCTCGAAGGCGTTGTTGAGCGCAAAGGCCCCGGCGACGGCCGAGGTCAGCAGCCCGATGACCGCCATGTACGTGCGGTTCGCCGAGGCGAGGAACACCTCGGTGAGCATCAGCACGATGGCTCCGACGACGAGCACCGCCGCCGGCATCACCGCCATGAACTCCGACATCTGGAAGGTGGGAATGGTCAGCACGTGATCACCCGATCAGGGGAGCGAGGGCCGGAGACCCGGCGGGGGAGCGATGAGGCCGGTGGGCGCGAGCATCGGAATCGGGGCGTTCTGCGCCACCTTGGGCGGCAGCTCGCGAACGGTGATGCGCACCTTGCCGTCCTCGCTCGCCGCGTCCTGGGTCGCGGTGGCGTACTGCGCGCGGGCGAGGAAGCGGGCGGTCGACGGGTTCAGGTAGTCGAGAATGGGCTGCGGCTTGAGGCCCATCACCGCGATGAGGACGATGAGGGGAACCGCGGCGGCGATCTCCCGGAAGCCGAGGTCCTTGAGGCCGAGGTTTTCCTGGTGCGTCACCGTGCCGAAGAAGACCTTCTGCACCATCCACAGCATGTAGGCCGCGCCGAGCACCACGCAGGTGGCCGCGAGCACGCCGATCGCCAACGGCAGGTTCGACTTGAAGGTGCCCAGCAGCACCAGGAACTCGCCGACGAAGCCGTTCGTTCCCGGCACCGCGATCGACGAGAACGTCACCACCATGAAGAAGGCGGCGAAAATCGGCATCACCTTGGCGATGCCGCCGTAGTCCGCCATCAGGCGTGCGTGGCGCCGCTCGTAGAGGAAGCCGAAGAGGAGGAAGAGGGCTCCGGTCGAGACGCCGTGGTTGAGCATCTGGTACGCCGCGCCCGTCGCGCCCTCGCCGGTGAAGGCGAACATGCCCAGCATGCAGTAGCCCAGGTGGCTCACCGACGAGTAGGCGATGAGCTTCTTGATGTCCTTCTGGGCGAGGCACATCAGCGCGCCGTAGACGATGCCGATGACCGCCAGAATCGAGATGGGCAGTTGATATTGACGGGCCGCGACGGGGAAGAGCGGCACCGCGAAGCGCCAGAAGCCGAAGGTGCCCATCTTCAGCATCACGCCCGCGAGGATCATCGAGCCCGCGACCGGTGCCTGCACGTGGGCGTCGGGCAACCAGGTGTGGAGCGGGAACATCGGCACCTTGATGGCGAAGGCGAGCGAGAACGCGAGGAACATGAGCGGTCCCCAGCGGTGAATCGCCATCGCTCCGGCCGAGAGGTTGGTGCAGTCGCCCGCCGCGGTGCAGGTCGCCACCTCGCGGTTGAGCGAGAGGAGCGCGTTGTAGATGGTCGCGTAGTCGAAGCTGCGTGGGCCCGTCGGCGCAGCGAGGAAATAGAGCCCCAACAGCGCCACCAGCATCAGCACCGAGCCGACGAGGGTGTAGAGGAAGAACTTGGTGGCGGCCATCTGCCGCTCCTCCGAGCCCCACACGCCGATGAGCAGGTACATCGGAATCAGCATCGCCTCGAAGAAGATGTAGAAGAGGAGGATGTCGATCGAGCAGATGGCGCCCAACATCGCCGTCTGCAGCACGAGCAAGGCGAGGTGGAACTCCTTCACCCGCTCCTGCACGAAGGTCCAGCTCGCGAGCACCACCAGCGGCCCGAGCACACCGGTGAGGACGACGAGGGTCATCGCCAGGCCGTCGACGCCGATGTGGTACGAGAGCCCGAGCTCGTCGATCCACCGCAGCCGGTACTCGAGCTGGAACTCGACGGGGCTCCGCACCTGGTAGCGGGTGAGCGCCCAGCAGCAGATGGCGAAGTTCACCAACATGCCGATGAACGTCGCCGCCCGAAGCTGGCCCTTCTCGTTCTTCGGCAAGAAGGCGACGAAGAGGGCCATCACCAACGGCGAGAAGATGACCAGGTTCAACATTCTGGTGTCGTAGATGCTCGTCACAGGGCGTACCTCTGGAGAATCCACACGAGGGCACCGGCCAGGCCGAGCGCCATGATGGCGGCGTAGGCCTGGGCGTCACCGGTCTGCAGGTAGCGGAGCACCGCGCCGGTCCTCGCCGTCACCCACGCGGTCCCGCGCACGGCCACGCCGTCGATGAGAATCGCGTCGACCACCCGCCAGAGCGTCTTGGCGAACATCGTGATGGGGCGAATGATGGCGAAGGTGTAGGCCTCGTCGACGCCGAACTTGTTCCACGACGCCTTGCGGAGCAGCTCGAGCGCCGGCGGGAGCGGCTGGCCTTTGCGAGCGGGGAAGACGCGCATGTAGAGGAAGAACGCCGCGCCGCCGCCGAGCAGCGCGATGATCCACGCCTGGAGGTAGGCGCCGTACGGCACGTGCTCCTCGACCGGAATCGTGAGCGCGTGGCGCGCCTCGAGGTTCTCCCGGGTGGTGCGGAAGACGGGGTCGAGGAAGTTCTCCATCAACGTCTGCACCGACTTGCCGCCCTCGGGCCGCATGATCGGCAGGCCGTGCACGAGCGCGACGACCGAGAGCACGGCGAGCACCACGAGCGGCAAGGTGATGGGCCAGGCCGACTCGTGCGCGTGCGGCGTCTTCGCCTCGGGCGAGCGCGGGTACTCGAAGGCCACGAGGTACATCCGCATCATGTAGAAGGCCGTGCCGCCCGCCGTCACCACGCCCAGCACCCACGCGACGGTGAGCGCCCAGGGAATCGAGCCGATCGAGTTGGTGTGCGCGGCGTGGAGGATCGCGTCCTTCGAGAAGAAGCCGGACAGCGGGACGATGCCGGTGATGGCGAGCGTCGCGATGAGGAAGGTGACCCACGTCGTGGGCATCTCCTTGCGCAGGTTGCCCAGCTTGGTGATGTCCTCTTCGTCGCCGTTGCCGTGCATCACGCTGCCCGCGCCGAGGACGAGGCAGGCCTTGAAGAACGCGTGGGTGACGACGTGGAGGAACGCGGCCCAGAACGCGCCCGCGCCGATGCCGAGGAACATGAGCCCCAGCTGCGAGACGGTCGAGTAGGCCAGCACCTTCTTGAGGCCCTTCTGCGAGAAGGCGATGAGGGCCGCGAGCAGCGCGGTCGAACCACCGATGAGCGCGATGGTGGCCATCGCCTGCGGAGAGAGCACCGCGAGGTAGCTGATGCGGCAGAAGAGGTAGATGCCCGACGTCACCATCGTGGCGGCGTGGATGAGGGCTGAGACGGGCGTCGGGCCAGCCATCGCGTCGGGCAGCCAGACGTAGAGCGGAATCTGGGCCGACTTGCCCGCCGCGCCGAGGAGGAAGAGCAGGAGCGCGACCGTCAGCACGCCACCGAAGGTGCGCCCAGACAGCGGGCCCGACGGAATCTGCTCGTCGAGCAGCTTCGAGTACGCCTTCGAGCTCTCTTCGAGCACCGAGACCGAGAGCGAGCCCTTCTGCTTCACCCCGTCGTTGAGCCGCGCCAACACCGAGGTGCCCTCGAGGCCCGGCCGGGTGAGCTTGTTCGCCGACTCGGGCGGCAGCCGCACCACCGCGTCGAGCATCAGCACCATCAGGAACGAGCCGACGAGGAAGCCGAAGTCACCGATGCGGTTGGTGATGAACGCCTTTCGGCCGGCGTAGGCCTTCGCCGGGTCGGTGTACCAGAAGCCGATCAGCAGGTAGCTGCACATGCCGACGCCTTCCCAGCCGACGAAGAGCAAGGGCAGCGAGTCGCCCAGCACCAGGGTGAGCATCGCGGCGACGAAGAGGTTCAGGTAGGCGAAGAAGCGCCAGTACCCGTCGTCGTGGCTCATGTACTCGGTCGAGTAGACGTGAATGAGGAAGCCGACGCCGGTGATGACGAGCAACATCGAGCCCGAGAGGTGATCGGCGAAGAGGCCGAGCGTCACCTTGAAGCCGCCCGCCGCGAACCAGGTGCCGTAGTCCGCGCCCACCGCGTAGCGAATCGACTCGAACGGCGTCGCGGCCGTCGCGCTGTAGTCGTTGATGGTCCAGAAGACGAGGACCGAGAGGAGGAAGCTCCCGCCGACGGCGCCGACCGCGACGAGGTGCGTGTTCGCCCGGCCGATCACCTTGCCGAAGACGCCCGACACGAAGGCGCCCATCAGCGGCAGCGCGATGATGAGCCACAACAGCTGGCCCGCCTGGTGCGGGTCGACCGGAGCGGTCTGGAAGAACTCGACGAGTTTCTGCATGGGTGTGGTCTTTCCCGTCAGTGCTTCATGGACTGAATCTCTTCGATGTTCACGGTGCCCCGGTTCCGGAACACCGAGATGACGATGGCGAGGCCGACGGCGGCTTCGGCTGCGGCGACCGCGATGATGAAGAAGGGCCCGAGGTGGCCGGTCAGATCGCCCCGCTCACGCGCGAAGGCGAGGAAGGTGAGGTTGGCGGCGTTGAGCATCAGCTCGATGCACATGAAGACGACCAGCGCGTTGCGACGCACCAGCACGCCCAGCATGCCCACGCAGAAGAGCGCGGCAGCGAGGATGAGGTAGTGGCTCGTGGGGACGACGGTCATCTCGAGGGCCTTTCAGATGCGCGACTTGGCGACGACGACCGCGCCGACGATGGCGACCAGCAGCAGGAGCGACACCGCTTCGAAGGGGAAGAGCCACTTCGTGTACATCTCGGCGCCGATCTCCTTGATGGTGCCGAAGGTGGCGAGGTGCCCCGCGTCGGAGGCCCAGGTGAGCTCGACCGGCTTGCGGCTCGAGAACACCCGCACCAGCGCTCCCAGCATCACCACCGTCGCCGCGCCACCCGCGATGCGTGACGGCGACAGGCGGGCGATGGGCCCGGTGTCGGTGAGCGAGAGCAGCATGATGACGAAGAGGAAGAGCACCATGATGGCGCCGGCGTAGACGAGCACCTGGAGCACCGCGATGGTGTGCGCCCACAGCAGCACGTAGATGCCGGCGAGGAAGAAGAAGCTCGCCACCAGCGACATCGCGCTCGCGACCGGGTTGCGCACGAAGATGACGCCGGCCGCCGCGGCGATGGTGCCCACCGCGAACAACCAGAAGAGAATGGTCTCGGCGTTCACTGGAACTCTCCGAACGCGCCCCAGGGCTTGTCGCCGTGCGGGCAGCGCTTGTGGGTGATGTGCTCCTCGAAGTCCTTGCGGAACTTCTGCACGAAGGACTGCACCGGCAGCGCGCCAGCGTCTCCGAGCGCGCAGATGGTGTTGCCCAGGCCGATCGGCGGCCAGGGCGCGATGGCCTGCGCGACGTTCACCAGGGTGTCGAGGTCGGCCGTCTCGCCGCGGCCCTCTTCGATCTTCCGAATGAGCCGCGCCATCCACGGTTGGCCTTCGCGGCAGGGCGTGCACTGGCCGCACGACTCTTCGGCGTAGAAGCGGGCGACGCGCCAGATGCTGCGCACGATGCAGGTCGAGTCGTCGATGACGATGACGCCTCCCGAGCCGGCCATCGACTGGAGCGGCTTGAAGGCGTCGAACTCGAGCTTCACGTCGAGCTCATCGGCGGTCAGCACCGGCGCCGAGCTGCCGCCTGGGATGACGGCCTTCACGCTGCGGCCTTCGGGCAGCCCGTTGCCGTATTCCTTGTCGAAGATGAGCTCGCGCAGCGAGGTGTCCATCGCCACCTCGAAGGTGCCCGGCTTGTTCACCGAGCCGGAGAGCGTCACCAGCCGGGTGCCTCCGGACTTGGCGGCGCCGAGCTTGGCGAACCAGTCGGCGCCCTTCTCGAAGATGCGCGGCAGCGAGGCGATGGTCTCGACGTTGTTGACGACGGTGGGGCAGCCGAAGAGGCCGACGACGGCGGGGAACGGCGGCTTGAGGCGCGGCCAGCCCTTCTTGCCTTCGAGCGACTCGAGGAGCGCGGTCTCTTCTCCACAGATGTACGCGCCAGCGCCGCGCACCTGGAAGACGTTCAGCTCGAAGTCCTTCCCCATCAGCTTCTTGCCGAAGATGCCGTCGGCGTAGGCCTCGGCGATCGCGGCGTCGAGCACGCTCGAGGGGTATTTGAACTCGCCGCGCGCGTAGATGTAACAGCTGTGCGCGCCGAGCGCGTAGCAGGCGATGCCGATGCCCTCGAGGAGCAGGTGCGGGTCGAGCTCGAGAATGAACCGGTCTTTCGCGGTGCCGGGCTCGGACTCGTCGGCGTTGATGGCGAGGTAGCGCGGCTTGTTGTTCTTCTCGAGCGAAGGAACGAAGGACCACTTGAGGCCGGTGGGAAAGCCGGCGCCGCCGCGGCCACGGAGGTTCGACTTCTTCACCTCGTCGGTGATCTGCGCGGGCGCCATCTCGAGCACGCGCTTGAGCTGGGAGTACCCGCCGCGCTCCTGGTAGCCCTTGAGCGTGTTCTGACCGGGCTTGCCCCAGTCGCGGGTCATGACCTTCTCGGTGAGTACGCTCATGACAGCTTCTCCAGGAGCCGATCCAGCTTCTCCTTGGTGAGGTTCTCGTGGTGGTCCTCGTTGATCTGCAGGCAGGGCGCGGTGCCGCAGCTGGCGAGGCACTCCGTCTCTCGGAGGAAGACCTTCTCGCCGTTGGTGCCGGCGTGGGTCTTCAGCTTGTCTTCGAGGTACTTGAGCATGCCCTCGGCGCCACGCAGCGAGCACGAGAGGTTGGTGCAGACGTCGATGACGTACTTGCCCGGCTTCTCGGTGTGGAACATCACGTAGAAGGTCGCGACCTCGTAGCAGTGCGCCACGGTGGTCTCGAGCTTCTGCGCGACCTGCTGCATGCCCTCGGGCGGGCACCAGCCCTTGATGGTCTGGAGGATTCGTAGGGCCGGCAACATCCCGGCACTCTTGCGATCCGAGGGGTAATGCGTGAGCAGCTCGGCGATTTTTTCGTCGAATTGCTTCTGCTCGGCAGCGGTGAAGAGGGGCTCCGACATGGCGGCGGGGTCGTAGAAGCACAACCCCAGGCCGTCAACGAAAACCCAAGCGGCTGCGATGGCTTCGGAGCGCTTTGAGGTTGCGATCGGCCTCCCGATCAGGATCAGGAGCGAGGCTCGTGGCTGCACGTCGAGCCGTTTCGGCCGCTGGTTCCTGCCGACGCTCAGCGCCGGGGGCGCCCGAACCCGTAGGCTTCGCGAAGGGTGAGGCTCGGGCCCGTCACCACCATCACCAAGTCACCCACCGGGAGCGCGTCGGACGCGATCGACAGCGGCTCGACGTGGGTCTTCCGCTCGCTCGCCGGCTGGAGCTCGAAGAACGTGCGCCCGTGGGTGACACGTGCGCCGTTCGGCAGTTCGAGCTGAACGGTGATCGGCGAGGCGCTCGGCCCATAGTCGATCTTCGCCACGACCTCGGCGCGCTGCGGGCTCAGCGACACCTGCTGCCAGGTCGCGGTGACCGACCCCGGCGGCGGCGTCGGGCGCTCGAGGGCTGGAACGACGGCTGGGGCCAGAGGCGCGGGCGACTCCTTCTTCTCCGTACAGCTGCACCCTTCGATCATCAGCGCCAGCACGACGATCACCCGCATCATGTGCTGACCTGTAGCATGCGATCGGCGGCCGTCCTCTCATTGAAGTTGACGTGAGGCGAGAAGCGGTGTGGCCTCGCATGGTTCGAAAGGCGGAAGTGAGCGCAACTCCAGGACAGAGCCAAGCGGCGACGGGCACGGCTCCGGCCGGCGGGTATCGCGTGCTCATCGTCGAGGACAACCCGCACATCATCGAGATGTACAGCTACGTCTTGAAGAAGCTCGCCGCCAACGAGCTCAAGGGCGCGACGCCCCTCGAAGTGCACTTCGCGGCCGACGGGCACGCCGCGCTCACCCAGCTGATCGACGCTCCGTTTCACCTGGTGATGACCGACCTCTACATGCCGGTGATGGACGGCTTTCAGCTGATCGAGAAGATCCGCGCCGAGCCCAAGCTCAAGGGCTTGCCGGTGGTCGCGATCTCCGCTGGCGGGCAGGACGCGAAGGACCGAGCGATGAAGCTCGGAGTGACGAGCTACCTCAAGAAGCCCGTTCGCTTCGCCGACGTGATGGACACCGTGAAGCAGCTCCTACGCATCACTTGAAAGAGAGCCAATGTCGCAGGCCATGACGAGAGACAAGGTCAGCGGAGACGCGCTCTTCATTCTGAAGAGCCTCAAGGACAACGGGCGGCTCGGCCGCTCGAACAAGCTCGCCGACGTGAAGTCGACGCTCGAGAACAGCGTCAGCTTGGAGTTCGACAGCTACTTCTTCTTCCTCCGCAAGTTCCACTACATCGCGATGGATCGCGAGGCGCAGCTCAAGCTCACCGATCAAGGCGAGCGCGTGGTGAGCGGTGATCACCTCGACAAGTTCACCGGAGAGGTGAGCGAGTTCTTCGCCGACCAGCTCTCGTCCGACGACGCGGGCAACGCCACCCTGATGCAGCCCCCCGCTCCACCTGCCAGCGATCTCATTCTCGAGGAACACCCCGTCATGCCTCCTCCCCCTCCCCGCGGCGGTGGCCGCAAGCCGCCCCAGCCGGAAGACTTCTCGCCGCCGTCGATGCCGCACGTGACCGCGCCCGAGGTCGTTCCCGGAGGAGCTCGTCCGTTCGCGCCCGCGCCACTCCCGCTCACCGCAGCCGTCGTCTCGCATCAGGCGCCCATGCAGCTGTCGAACCCCGTCTCCAGTCCCTCGGGCATCGGCGCGCCGGGCAAGGGGCAGGATCTCGACCTGCGCTACCAGAAGTTCGACCCGATCGGCTCGGGGCCGCTCGGCACGGTCTTCAAGGGCAAGCACAACGCGCTCGGCCTCGACGTCTGCGTGAAGGAGCTGAAGGACATCTTCGGCTACTTCTCGTTCTTGCAGCGCGGCGAGGTGATCAAGCGCCTCAAGAAGGAGCTGTGCGCGCAGGCGCAGGTGAAGCACCCCGGCGTCGTGCAGATCCTCGATCAGAACACCGACGTCGCCCGCCCCTACTTCGTGATGGAGCTCTGCAAGGGCAGCCTGCGCGAGAAGCTCGACGCGGCCGGCAACAAGGGCATTCCGGTGCCGCAGGCGATTCGCTACTTCCTCCAGCTCGCCTACGCGCTGCGCGCCGCGCACCAGCAGGGCCTCACTCACCACAACATCAAGCCCGAGAACGTGCTCTTCGACGCCTACGGCAACGCGAAGCTCGCCGACTTCGGGCTCTCGCGCGTCATCGAGGTCGATCAGACCAAGGGCATGCCTCAGGTCTTCGTCGGCACCGGCGGCATGGGCTACATGAGCCCCGAGCTGATCGCCCGCGCGAAAGACGTGAGCGCTTCGTCCGAC
This sequence comes from Myxococcota bacterium, assembly GCA_052034585.1. Classification (GTDB taxonomy): domain Bacteria; phylum Myxococcota; class Myxococcia; order Myxococcales; family Myxococcaceae; genus Xiheimicrobium. The sequence goes on along the minus strand of JBPOIJ010000089.1, from coordinate 111,400 downwards.
GTCTATGGGCTGGGCATTCTCCTCTACGAGATGCTCACCGGTCAGATCCCCGGCCGCCGCTCGCCGCTGCCGAGCGAGATCAACAGCGACTGCCCGACCAAGCTCGATCCGATCTTCGACAAGATGACCCAGGATCGGAAGGAGTCGCGGTACCCGGACTTCGAGGCGACGCTCGACGACTTCTACAACGCGTTCTCCGGCAAGGAGTACCTCACCAAGGGAGACGTCATTCTCTCGAGTGAGCCAACGGGGACGTGACCGATCGGTCAGCGTCGCACGACACCCTGAAACGTGAGCGTGACGTCACGAAGGCGTGACGCGCGAGTGGGCTTCGTCGAGCGCGGCTGCGAGCCGAGCGAAGGTTCGCGGCATGAACCGATTGCTCCTCGCCGGCCTTCTCCTTCTCTCTTCGCTCTCGCTCGCCGCCGACTCGTGGACGACGCCCTTCCAAGGCGTTCGCCGGCTCGAGCGGGTCACCTCGAACCAGCGCATTCACGCGGTGGTGGTCGACCTCTCGGTCGCGGGCGTGAAGCTGCAGTCCACCACCTCGGCGCAGCGGGGCCGCACGCCGTCCTCGTACGCGCGGCTCATCGGCGCGCAGGTGGCGATCAACGCCGACTTCTTCGGCGCGGGCTTCAAGACGAGCGGGCTCGCGATGGGCAACGGGGTGGCGTGGAGCGACACCGCCGACTCGCGCACCTACGGAACGTTCGCCTTCGACACCACGCCGCTCGCGCCGCGCCTCGAGCTCCGCCGGCCGGAGGACGTGATTCGCCCCGAGAGCTGGATGAAGGGCGTCGTCTCGGGCCGGCCTCGCGTGCTCGCCGCGGGAACGGTGCTCTCGTCGACCGCGTCGGTCTGCGCCAACAACGTGCGGCACCCGCGCACCGGTCTCGGGCTCAGCGCCGACAAGAAGAAGCTGATCCTCATCGTGGCCGACGGGCGCTCGTCGGTGGCGGCGGGGCTCACCTGCTCCGAGGTCGGCGCGCTGCTGAAATCGCTCGGCGCGGCCGAGGGCATGAACCTCGATGGCGGCGGTTCGTCGGCGATGTACCTCCAGGGCTTCGGGGTGGTGAACCGGCCCTCCGACGGCAGCGAGCGCGTCGTGGGCAATCACCTCGCCGTGTTCGCGAAGCCGGTGGTGAAGACGGGGCTGGTGCGCGGCGCGGTCTACGTCTCGGGCAACCTCGCCAACCGCATCGACGGAGCGGTGGTGCGGGTCTCGAATGGAATGAAGCAGACGACGCTCACGAACGGGCTCTACGACTTCTCGCTGCCCGTCGGCACCTACACCATCACCGCGTCGGCGCCCGGCTTCGCGCCCGCGTCGGTGAATCGCACCATCACCGCGAACACCACCATCTGGGGCAGCATCGGCCTCAAGCGCTCGGCGACCGCCGACTTCGATGGCGACGGGGTGCTCGACTCACGCGACAACTGCCAGCGGGTGAAGAACGCGAACCAGGTCGACACCGATCGCGACGGCGCCGGAAATGCCTGTGATGGGGACGACGACAACGACCGCCGCGCCGACGAGGACGACAACTGCCCGTTGGTCGCGAACCCGACGCAGACCGACTCCGATCACGACGGCCTCGGTGACGTCTGCGACTCGACCCCTGGCACCCCGCGGCCCGTCGACGGCTCCCTCGAAGCGCCGCTCGACCTTCCTGACGAGGAGCTCGGCTGGGTGCCCTTGCCGAGCGATGACCTCTCCTTCCTCGAGGCGCTCGAGGGCACGGTCGTGAGCGACGACGACGAAGGTGCACTCGACGGAGAGCTCATCGACGCGGAAGAAGCGGTGCTCGAGGACGAGATCGTCGAGAGCGATGCACCGACCGGTGGTTGCTCGGCAGCGCCCGTCGGGCTGGGTGGCCTCGCGCTCGTGCTGCCGCGTCGCCGACGTCGCACCCCACCCCGCGACTGACCACTCGGGTGAACTACGGCGGCGGTGAGCCGGTGCCCTGGGCTGGTGGCTCAGGGCAGCATGCACCGGCCCGCTCTCCTTCTCGTCGCAGCCTTCGTCTGGTCGTGTGATCCCACGCTGGACACTCGCGGGCAGCGAGATGGCTCGGTCGGTGGTGCCACGGCGGGCGGAAACGTCGGTGGAGCCACGGCCGGCGGAAACGTCGGCGGTGCCACGGCCGGCGGAAATGTCGGTGGTGCCACGGCTGGCGGACTCGCCGCGGGCGGCACGGCCGGCGGGTCGATCGCTGGTGGACGCGCTGGCGGACTCGCTGCGGGCGGCACGGCAGGTGGACTCTCCGCGGGAGGCGCAGCCGGGGGAACCGTCACTGCTGGTGGAAGCTCGGGCGGAGCGGTCGCCGGTGGCGCTGCAGCCGGCGCCTTCGTCCTCATCGGTCCCTACCCTCCCGAGGAGACCGCGCTCGGCCTCGGCACCAAGTTCGTCTCACCCACCGGTTCGGGGAACGTCTGCAGCGCCTCGAGCCCGTGCTCTCTCTCGACGGCCGCGGCGATCGCGATCGCGGGCGACGTCGTCTTCCTCCGCGGCGGCACCTACCTCATCACCTCGAACGTCTCGTTCTCGACCAACGGCACCCCGCAGGCGCCCATCACCTTCGAGAGCTACCCCGGTGAGCTCGCGATCCTCGACGGAGCGACGAACGGCACCAACCCGATCTACCTGCGCGTGTACGGCTCCTACAACGCGTTCCGCCGGCTCGAGATCGCGAACATGCCGAAGACGGGCCTGCGCATCGAGGGCACCCACAACCTCGTCGAAGGCGTGCTCTTCCACCACAACAAGCTCGGCGGCCTGCACATCTCCGCGCCCTACACCCTGCCGTATGGCACGTACGGCTCCTACAACACGGTGCACAACTGCATCTTCCGCGACAACTCCGGCGCGGGGCTGACGGGCGAGTACAACAACGGAGGGAACTCGGACGGTGTCTCGGTCTCGGCCGGCATCGGCAACCGCATCACCAACTGCCTCGCGCAGGCGAACTCGGACGACGGCTTCGACACCTGGCGCTCGATCGACAGCTACGTCGGCTACTCCATCGCGACCGCCAACGGACTCGGTGGAGGAGATGGCAACGGCATCAAGGCGGGTGGGGCCGCGCCGTCGCAAGGCACCATCGTCGAGCACTCCATCTCGTACGCGAACCGGGCCACCGGCTTCGACTTCAACAGCGGCCTCGACGTGCAGTTCAACTTCAACACCTCGTTCGGGAACGCGAGCTTCGGCTTCTACACTGGCCCGAGCTCGACGATGACCGGCAACATCTCCGTGCAGGACGGCCAGGCGCCGAGCACTGCGGGCACCATCACCAACAACTCCTGGCAGCGCACTGGCACCCCGCTCTTCGTGAGCCAGACGGTCGGCTCGCCCGACTTCTACCGACCGACCGCCACCGGAGGCTTCGCCGATCTCGGAGCCCATGCAGGGCTGCGGACGACGACGCGCGTGGTGCTGGTCGGTGACTCGACGGTCGCGAACTACCCGGCGACGCGGGCGCCGCTCGCCGGCTGGGGCATGGCCTTTCCTTCTTTCTTCGATGCCCACGTCGTCGTCGACAACCGGGCCGGGAGCGGAGAGAGCAGCACGAGCTACTTCTCGAATGGCTCGTGGGCGCCGATCCCCGCGCTCCTCCAACCTCGCGACGTCGTCTTCCTTCAATTCGGACACAACGACGAAGGCACCAGCGTCTCGCCCATCGACTTCGGCCGCAACCTCCACTTCTACGTGCGCGAGGTGCGCCTGCGGCGCGCGTTTCCCGTGCTCGTCACCCCAGTCACCCGGCGGCGGTTCGACGCGACCGGCACCGTTCCGCTCACCCACCCGGTGATGACGCCCGTGGTGATCTCCGTGGGCGCGCAAGCCCGAGTGCCGGTCGTCGATCTCGATCAACGGAGCCGCGCCGTCGTGCAGGCAGCTGGCGTCGACGGCTCGAAGCAGCTCTTCCTCCACCTCGACGCTGGGGTGTCGCCCAACTACCCGGCCGGCATCGCCGACGACACCCACTTCCAGACGCTGGGCGCTCGCCGCATGGCCGAGCTCGTCAAGGGCGACCCCGCCATCGGCAGCCTGCCGATCGCGCCCTTCGTGCGGCCGTAGCGGGTCGACCCTCCGAGCTAGGCCGAGCGACGCGCGCCTCGTTCACTGACGCTCACCAGGAGCGACCGGAGCCGGGCGAACTCGAGGGGCTTCGGGAGGAACTCCGTCATGCCCGCGGCGAGGCAGGCCCCCTCGTCGCTCACCATGGCGTTGGCGGTGAGGGCGACGATTGGCACCGGCTGAAAGCCCCGCCTCGTCTCGAGCTCACGCCAGGCACGCGTCGCCGCGAGGCCGTCGAGCTCGGGCATCTGCACGTCCATGAGGACGAGATCGAACCGCTCGTGCTCGAGCGCGCGAAGCGCCTCGGCTCCATTCCAGACGTGCGTCACGTGGTGGCCTGCCTTCTCGACGAGCGCCTGCGCGACCCTCGCGTTCACGGCGTTGTCCTCGGCGAGCAACACCTCGAGCGGCCGCGGCGCGGGCATTCGCGTCTCCAGCGTGGAGCGCGCCGCGACGGGTTGGGGAGCGAGGATGGCCTGGAGTTCCCTCGACCACACCGGCTTGGCGAGCGACCGGAGCGCAGGGAACGGGCTGACCAGCCCGAACGGAACGGTCACGACCGTTCGCGCGTCGTGCCACCCCGGAGGCAGGAGGTTTCGATCGGCGAAGATCAGCGCGCCATCGAAGGGCGCCTCGACGGTGGTCGCGAAGACGGCCTCCCAGCCCGCCCGCTCGAGCACGCTGGCGAGCGCCTTCGACGCGGCCCGAGAGGGTTCGACGACGAGTGCTCGCTGCCTCGCGCCCGCCACCATCGGCACGAAGGTGGGCGTCGCCGGCGCCAGCGGCACGCGAACGGTGAAGGTCGACCCCGCGCCACTCTCGCTCTCGACAGAGATGGTCCCGCCCATCAACTGGGTCAGCTGGCGGGTGATGGTGAGCCCCAGACCGGTTCCGCCGTAGCGGCGCGAAGTCGACCCGTCGGCCTGAACGAACGCCTCGAAGATGGCCTCCTGCCGCTCCGGTGAGATGCCGACGCCGGTGTCGCGAACTCGAAGCTCCACCCCGTCGGCGGTCTGCTCGAGCTCGCACTCGACCTCGCCCTGGTGGGTGAACTTCACGGCGTTGGCGACGAGGTTGAGGACGATCTGGGTGAGGCGCGACGGGTCGCCGAGCCGCTCCACGTTCATCGAAGGCGCGCAGCGCACGACGAGCTCGAGGCCGCGTGACTGGGCGAGGGCCGCGAGCGACCGGGTCGCCTCGACGACGACCTTCTCGAGATCGAAAGGCCGCCGCTGGAGCTGGAGCCGCCCGGCCTCGACGCTGCTGAGATCGAGGAGATCGTTCACGGTCGCCAGCATCGTTCGACCCGAGAACTGCACGGCCTCCAGGTAGCTTCGCTGTTCGGCCGTCAGCTGGGTGCCGAGCGCGAGCTCGGTCATTCCGAGAATGCCGTTGAGGGGCGTGCGCATCTCGTGGCTGGTGTTCGCGAGGAACTGCGACTTCGCGCGTGAGGCCGCGAGCGCTTGCTCGTGCGCGCCGTGCTGCTCGGTGACGTCCTGGAGAGCGCCGACGACGCGACGCTTCGCGCGAGCGCCGTCTCCGGGCTGGCCCTGCACGCGGAGCCACCGCCCATCGGGCAGCGCGACCTCGACGTCGAACGGCGTGCCGTCTTCGACGCACCTCGTGAGCACGCCGCGCTGTGCGCCGAGGAGTTCCTGGAGCGAGGGAGGGCTCGCGCCTCCGAAGACCGCGCGCGCCTCGTCGGTCAACAGCAGCCGCTCGTGGGCGAGCTCGAACTCCCAGCCGCCGACGCGGGCGAGCCGGCCGGTCTCGCGAAGCATGCGCTGGTCGTCGCCGATTCGGGCGTCGTGCTCGCGAATGATGCGCACCAGGAACCCGACGACGACGGCAGCGACGAGGGCCGCGAGCACCGAGCCGATGCCAGTCAGCCACCGACGACGACTGAGCGCGGCGGCGCCGTTTCGGGTGTGAACTCCGACGGTGACGGTGCCCACGATCTTGTTCGCGATGGCTGCGGTCGAGGTCGCCGAGAGGAGCTCGCTCGCCGGCTCGGAGCCGCCTCGAGCGTGGGCCGCCACGCGAAGGGCTCGCAGCCGCTCTTCACCTCGGTACGCCGCGACGGTGCCATCGGCGCGGGTGACGAGCACGAACTCGAAGTCGGCGGTCTCGCTGATCGTCCGCACGACGTCCTCGAGGCTTCGGTCGTCGTTGAAGTCGAGGGGCGCGGCGGCGAGGTCGGCGCCCAGACGGCTGAGGGTGGCCGCCTCGAGCTCGAGCCCGCTCCGCATCATCGAGCGCTCGATGACGGCGGAGGTGACCCAGGAGAGCAAGAGCGTGGCGAGCAGCGGCGCGAGCGCTGCCATCATGACCCACCTGCCGACCCGAGACGGAAACGCGCGCATCGACGCCTTGCTTCGCTGCAAGAGCCATGCGGCCACCAACCTGGCGCAGCGTCGGGTGGCGGTGGAGGCAGAGATGACCCAGCGCTGGGGTGCGGACTCATCGAGAACTGGGTCATGACGCGGGCCTCGGCCGTGGCGCCGTCCTTGCTCTCGGGGTGAGGGTGCTCTGGTTGACGCTGGTCTTGAGCTTCGGGGCCACACCGGAACGCGACGAGGCGGTCGTGCCGCCTCAGCTGCAGGCGGCGCTCCTCTCGCGCGTGTTGCGCTACGACCGCGAGTTCGCTTCCCGGGAGCAGCGGGTCGCCGTGCTCGTCGTGCATCGCGAGAGCGGCGCGTCGGAGGCCACCGCCCGTCAGCTCGTCGCCGCCTTGCGCAGCGAGCCCGCGCTCGGAACCGCGGCGCACGACGAGGTGCTCGTCCCCTTCGTGAACCTCGAGTCGCTCGTGAAGGCCATCGACCGGCACGCGCCGAGAGTGGTGGTGTTCGCGCCCGGCTTCGCGGACGCCTCGGGCCCGATCGCGAACGCCTTGGCTGGCCGCCAGGTGCTGACGGTGAGCTCGACGCCGCGGGGCATTCGCGAGGGCTTCGTCTTGGGCTTCGACCTCGTCGACGGCAAGCCGAGCATGCTCTTCAACCTCGCGTCCGCGCGCCTGCAGAAGGCCGACTTTCGCGCCGAGGTGATCAAGCTGATGAAGGTGGTTCCATGACGAACCGGATCCTCGTTCTCCTGCTGACGACGGCCGCCGCGCTCGCGCGTGCCGAGAGCGCCGATGGAGGCGACGAGCTGGGCACCGGCGAGCTCGCGGGCCTGCTCGACACCGCGGTGGTCTCTGGCCCCAGCCGCGCCGACGAGCGGGTCGACGACTCTCCGGCGACCGTCACCGTCGTGACGGCGGAGCAGCTGCGATCGCTGGGCCTTCGCACGGTGCACGAGGCGATCAACTTCCTCTCGCTGGGCATGCTCTCCCAAGACCCGCTGCACTCGGTCGAGACGGGCGTGCGCGGAGTGCTGCTCTCGGGCGACTACGGCAATCACCTGCTCGTCCTCGTCGACGGCCACACCATCAACGAGAGCTGGAACGGCACCGCGTACTACGAGCAGGGGCTCGGGCTGCCGATCGAGCTCATCGATCACCTCGAGCTCATCGTCGGCCCCGGGAGCGTCTTGTACGGGAGCTCGGCGATGCTCGGGGTGGTGAACGTCGTCACTCGCAGCGCGAGCGAGCTCGGGCGCCTCCGCGTGTCGCTCGAAGGGAGCCTGGCGCCGGGTCAACGTGCCGACGGGTCGCTCTCTTCCGCGCCCGGCGGCCTCGGGGGCAGCGGGCGTGCAGCGGTGCTGAGCGGGTTCGCGACGCAGCTGGCTGGCGCTCCCTTCGAGGTGACTGCGGCGGCGGAGTACTTCCTCCACCAGGGCCAGACCCTCGAGTTCGCGAAGCAGACGGGCCTGACCGAGAGCGACGGGACGAACGAGTGGCCACAGCGGTGGTCGCGAGAAGGCGTGCCCGGCGAGTGGGGCGGCGAGACCCGGCGCTACGGAACGCGCTCGATGAGCCTCTGGCTGAAGAGCCGGTGGGGAGACCTCACCGCGTACGTTCGGGGCTCGAGCTATTCGCGCACCACTCCGGCGAACGACGGCTTCGGGGTCGCGGTCGACTTCGATGGGCAAGCGTACGAGCGCGATCGGTTCTTGAATGCCGAGCTGCGCTGGAGCCGGGTCTTGAACCCGCACCTCTCGGCGATGGTGCGTGGGTACGTCGACACCTACGAGTACGTCGGCAGAGACCAGAGCTCGAGCTGGCTCATGAATGGCTCGGGCGACCCGCCGGCCGACGTCGATCTCCGCGACTTCACCTTCCTTCAGCTCAACGCCGGGTGGGCGAGCTGGGGCGGCCTCGAGGCGCAGACCACGGTCGACTGGCTCGGCGACGGCCGCTTTCCCTTGATGCTCGGCGCCGACGCACGGCTGCGCCACTTCGGCGCGAAGAACGTCGACAGCGCCCTCGACGGCAGCACCTACGCAGAGTCGAACGTCTACCAGGCGACGGAGTGGCAGCTCGCGGCGTACGCCCAGCAGCGGGCGCGGCTGCTCCCCTCGCTGCTCTTGAACGTCGGGCTCCGCGTCGACGCCCAGAGCGTGTTCGCCCCGAACGTCGCGCCCCGAGGAGCGCTCACCTGGACGACGCCGTGGGGAGGCCGGCTCAAGGCGGTGGTGAGCACGGCCTTCCGCTCGCCGAGCGGCTACGAGCGCTTCGCCGAGTACGTCGGGTTCCAGATTCGAAACCCGAACCTGTCGCCGGAGCACGTGCTGACTGGCGAGCTCGGCTACGAGCAGCGGTTCGGGCGCCACCGGGTGCAGGTCGTCGGCTTCGCCTCGCGCTTCACCGACCTCATCCGGCTCGAGAGCGTCACGCCCACCGACGAGCTCACGATGTACCAGAACTCGGGGCGCATCATGAACGGCGGTGGGCAGGCCCTGCTCGAGGGCGCCGCGGGCGCGTTCAGCTACGGGCTCTCGTTCACCGGGGCGGTGGCGGTGTCCGACGATCAGACGTTGCTGCCGGTGTCGCCTTCCTGGTTCGGGAACGCGCGGGTCTCGTGGGAGCTTTCAGCCGGGCCCCGGCTCTCGTTCCTCACCCACTTCTCTGGACCGCGGCTGATCTCGGCCGCCAGCAACACGGGCCTCGACGCCAACGGCGAGCCGGTGCGGTGGCGCGAAGGAGCGGAATGGGCCACGGCGCAGTGCGAGCTGCGGGCCGTCGTCGAAGGGAGCGTGCAGGGCGTTCGGGGCCTGCGCCTCCGAGGCGTGGTCGGAGGCAACGTGATGCCGTCGTCTGGCTACGTGGTGGGGCCGAGACAGAGTCCATCGGTCGACTTCACGAGCCCGACGTTGGCGCCCAACAACCGGCTCTTCGCGCTGCTGACGGCGAGCTGGAGCCTCGACTGAACCTCGCGTCAGCCCGCGTGCGCCATCGCGGTGACGGGCTTCATGCGTGAGGCGACCGCGGCGGGAGCGAGGGAGATGCCCGTCACCACCGTGGTGATGAACGCGACCGCGATGAGCACCCACTTCACGGTGGGCACGATGATGAGCCGCTCGGAGAGGAGCACGAACTGCACCCCGAGCGGGAGCGGCACGTGGAGCGAGGTCAGGAGCGACGAGAGCAGCACCCCGACGAGCGCGCCGCCCACGGTCGCCAGCAGCCCGAGCAGGAACCCCTCGGCGAGGAACATGCGCAGCACGGCGAACCGTTGCATGCCGATGGCGCGCAGGGTGCCGATCTCGCGGGTGCGCCCGCGCACGCTCATCCACATCACGATCATGATGCCCACGCCGATGACGCCGAGGAGCACGATGGCGAGGAAGAACGAGACCGCGCTCATCAGGTCCACCGTCCAGGCGACGAAGCTCACCTCGTCGTGCCAGTTGGTGAGATCGAGCTTCTGCCCCGTCCACCCTTCGCGCGAGACGTTCTCGAACTTGAAGAAGAAGGCCCGCGGGTCGTCGGCCATCACCTCGTAGCCGCGCTTCACCAGCGCCTCGCGGAGCCGCGCCTGAATCGGCTTCACCGCCTCGAGATCGGCGTCGGGCAGGTAGATCTGCAGCGCGCCGGTGGTGTCGTCGTTGAGCTGGTAGAGCTTCTGCAGCGTGCCGGCGTTGAGGAAGCACGAGAAGCTGCTCATCATGCCCATCGAGCGCGCGACCGCGACGACGGTGACGTCGATGGTGTTGTTGGTGCCCCGGGTGGTGGGCGCCGAGATGGTGACGGCGTCACCGACGCGCACGTCGAGCTGCGCGGCCTGCTCCTCGAAGATCAGCACCGAGTTGGGCTTCGAGAGATCCGCGAGCTTGCCTTCCTTGATGCGGAGCACCTTCGCGAGGCCCTGCTCTTCTTCGACGTTCACCCCCGAGAGCCCGAGCAGCATCGAGCCCTGATCGGCGATGAGCTTCGCGAACCCACGGCCGCGCGAGGCGATGTAGACGGCCTCGGGCACCTCTTCGCGGACGACCTGGGTGACGCTCTTCGCCTTGGTGACGACGGGCGCAGCCTGGCCTGCGGTCACCTTGAAGAACCCGGCGACGTTGATGTGGCCGCTCATCAGCGTCGTCGACGACTCGACGAGCGAACGGTTCATGCCCTCGGTCACCCCGAGCATCAGCACCAGGAGCATCGAGACGAAGCCGATGGCCGAGCCGAGCACCGCGGTTCGCCGACGGGCCTGCCACAACGACAAGAGCGCGATTCGAAGGAGCATGGGCGGGTCACTCCGTCGACTGCATGGCGGTGACCGGCGCCACCTTGGTCGCCAGGTAGGTCGGGAAGAGCACGGCGAGCACGCTGACGACGATGGTGGCGACGATCGCGAGCGTCAGGCCTCCCGCGGTCAGCTCGGGGCGCAGCACCGGCCCCGAGAAGAAGAAGTAGAGCTCGTCGCGAAAGGCGGGAATGCCGCGCGCGTGCAGCCAGGCCACCACGCCCGAGCCGAGGAGCGCGCCCACCCCACCGAAGGTGATGGCCAGCACGACGGTCTCGACGAACACCATCGCGATGACGAAGGTGCGCTGGGCGCCGATGGCCCGCATGGTGCCGATGGTCTGGGTGCGCTGGAGCGTCGCGATCGTCATCCCGAGGGTGACGACGATGAGCGCGATGAAGGCGAAGGCCAGCACGAGCCCGACGAGCACCAGGCGGAAGAAGTCGATGAACTTGCCGAGGAAGCCGGCCGCGGTGCCCCAGCTCACCGCCCAGACCGTCGGCTGGGCGTTGGCGATGAAGGCGTCGATGGTGGCGATGGCGTCGGGAGGGAGCGTGGGCTTCTCGGTCTTGAGCGCGGCCTTGAGCGCGACGAGGCTGTTGGTCGAGAACGCCTCTTCACCGTTGGCGCGGCGCTCCTCGAGGCCGACGGCGTCACCGAGCGAGCTGGCCAGCAGGAACGGGAGCGCGTTGCCGCGGGTGAGCTCCTTCGCCTTGGCGAGCACCGCGCGATCGACTGGCGGCCGGCTGGTGCCGAGGAGCCGCTCGAGCTCCTTCGCCGCCTGGAGCTGCGCTTGGGGCGAACCGTCCTTGAGGACGATCGCGGCGTGAAGGACGACGCCGTCGTCGATCTCCTCGGGCGAGAACGTGTCCTTCTGCTTCTTCACCTCGTGGGTGATGGCGTGCTCGGCGATGTCGGCCGACGCGGTCTCGTTCACCACCTGCGCATCGGAGCCGAAGAGCGCTGACTCCGCGTCGGCGCGGGAGACCTCCTTCACCTTCACGTTCGACTTCATCGCGGCGAGCTCGGCCTTCGACTCTGCGCCGAGGAACCCGTAGAGGTCGCGGAAGGTGACGATGTCGACGAGCGCGTTGGCGCCGGCGAGCGGAGACTTCTCGAGGCCGCGCAGCTCGAAGATGCCGTAGATCTTCACCAGCACGGTGGTGGTGGCGCCCGAGCGCCCGAAGCTGCGCAAGGTGAGGGTGTCGCCGATGCGGGCGCGGTAGAGCGAGAGCCTGGGGGCGAGCTCGGCGTAGAAGAACTGGTAGCGCGCGTCGAAGTTCTCGTCGGTGACGTCGAAGAAGACGGGCAGGAGCGCGGGGAGCTCGGCGTCGGGCAGCGAGAGGAAGCCGCGCAGCTTGGCGGTGAGCTCGGCGGTGCCGCGGCCGTCGAGCTGGAGGAGGATCTCGCGCGTCTGCGACTTGTTCTCGCGAATGAAGCGCTGCAGCTCGGCATCGTTCGGGTCCGAGAGGCGCCGACCGACCGCCCGCGCGTCCTTGAGCTTGTCGAGCCGTCGCGCGTTCTTGAGCTTGAAGAGCTCCTCGGTGAAGAACTTGGGGAGCAGGATGCCGCGGGTGCCCTGGGGCACCGGGCCGCCCTCGACGATCTGCATGCGCGGGAAGCTCGTCTGGTAGGCGTCGAGATCGGTGCCCAGGCAGCGCATGAAGAGGAGATCGCCGTCGGAGACGAGCGGCGCGACCCGGTTCTCGAGCAGCTCGAGGTGCGCGTACGGGTCCGAGTCGAACTCGTTCCAGAAGGCGTCGGTCGCGGCAGTGGCGAGCGCTTCCTTCTGGCGGGGGTCGATCGCGCTCCCATCGGTGAGCTCGACCTCGCGCGCGACGTCCTTCTCGAGCACCTTGATGATGCTGCGCACGTGCTGGTGGAGGCTGTCGCGGCGCTCCTTGAAGTCCGCCTCGGGGAGCGCGGGGCCTTCCTTCTGCGCCCGGTAGAGGTTGCGCAGCTTCTCGAGGGTGACGTCGACGGTGTTGCCCCCGCTCACCAGCGCGGTCGCGCCGCCCATCGGCACGACCTTCTCGACGTTGGGGAGCGTGAGCAGCTTCGCCTTGAGCGCCTTGAAGTCGTCGATGGGCGCGAGGTTCACGTCGCTGCCGTCGACCTTCCCGTAGATCTCGAGCGGGTCTTTCGAGCGCGCGGCGTAGAGCTGGAGGTGCCCGGTGATGCTGTCGACGATGCTCTTGCTGAGCGAGTCGTCGAGGGTGGTGAAGAGCGAACCGCCGACGACCAGCAGCGCGGCGCCGAAGAGCAACACGAGCCCGACGAAGACGTTGAGCGCGCTCGAGAAGATGTTGGCGATCGAGATCCGCACCAGGATCTGCAGGTTCGAGAGCATGCGGGGGCCGAACGTAACGACCCACGCGTTCGACGCCAGGAAGAACGACGGTTGAACGGGGCGTGGTCTGCTGGATACGAAGCGCCAGTGAAGCGCGCCCTCCTCGTCGCCATCGCCAGCGGCTGCACCTCGGTCGGTGCGTTCCAGCGCGCCGAGACCCTGCCTCCCCGGGCGATGGAGGCGTCGATCGAGACGAGCCTGCAGCTCACCGTCGGGCGAGACACCTTCACGAGCGTGCCGATGTCGGGTGTGCGAGGGCGGTTCGGGCTTTCGGACCGCGCGGACCTGACGGTGCGGCTCGGCCCCATCGGGCTCGAGGTGCAGCCGAAGTTCATGCTCACCGCTCGCGACGCGCGCGTCATCGTCTCGCTGGCGCCGTCGCTCGGAGGCACCTTCGTCGCGCCGAACAACCTCTTCGGAGGCGCGCTGCACGTGTCCTTGCCGGTGTACGTCGGTGTCGCGCTGGCGAACGGGCATCAGCTCGTGGTGGTGCCCCGGCTCCACGACGCGGTCACCACGCTCAGCGCCGGGCAAGTCGGTGGAACGGTGAACGTCTTGTCGATCGGCGGCGCCGTCGGGCTCGCGCTCGCGCTGGGGAAGATCGAGCTCGTTCCCGACGTCGGGGTGCTGGTGCCACTGACGACGACGACGTGGCGGAGCGATCTCCCGACCGGCACCGCGCTCGGCTCGGCGAAGATCGCGGTTCAGTCGAACCTGACCTTCTCGTTTCGGAGTCAGCGATGACGCGGTGGCTCGCGCTGCTCTCCTTCGCGACCTGCGTCGACGTTCAACCGCGCGCGGAGTTCTGTGCGACGGGAGAACCGCCGGCGGCCACCACGGCGCCGACCTGGCACGGCGAGATCGCGCCGCTCTTCGCCGCGAAGTGCATGAGCTGCCATCAGCCTGGTGGCAACGGGCCGATGCCGCTGACGAGCTACGAGCAGGTCGCGCCGCTGGGCGCCGCCGTGCGTGACGCGACGAGAACCCGCCGAATGCCGCCCTGGCCGCCGGCTCCATGTTGCGCCGAGTACCGCGACAGTCTCGCGCTGAGCCCCGAGCAGATCGGCCTCGTCGCCGCTTGGGTCGACGGGGGAATGCCGCGTGGCATCGGCGCGGAGCGCACGCCTCCTCCACGGCCGTCGCTCCCTGGCGCCGACACCACCCTCGAGATGCCGGAGCCGTACACGCCGCTCGCGCCGACCGGCGGCACCGACGACACCCGCTGCTTCCTCATCGATCTCCCCTGGAGCGAGGTTCGCTACGTCACCGGCATCGACATCGCGCCTGGCGTGAAGGCCCAGATGCACCACGGCCTCGTCCTCACCGCTGGCGCTTCCGACGTGAGCCGGCTGAAGGCGCTCGACGACGCCGCGCCCGGTCCAGGGTGGTCGTGTCCGGGAGGGCTGGTCGGCTTCATCAAGTCGGGCCTCGGCGGGAGCTTCTTCGAGCCCCAGCAGTTCGAAGGGCGCGGCTTCCGTGTCGACCCGGGCGACAAGGTGATCTTGACGATGCACTACAGTCTCCCCGCGAGCGGCGCCTTCGAGGCCGATCGAACGAAGATCATCCTGCGGACGCAGCGCGAGCCCGTGCCCGCGATCATCACCCTGTCCTCCTTCAACCCATCGTGGCTGGTAGGCGGCATGCCGATCGCTCCGAACGCGACCGACGTCGTCTATTCGTATGCCGAAGAGCCCGGGCGCTACGCCGGTGGTCGCGCCTTCGACGTGCTGGCGGTGAACCTCCACATGCACGAGCGCGGCACCAAGGGCGGGGTGTGGATTCTGCGCGAGAACGGCGAGCGCGACTGCCTCTTGCAGATCGACCGCTGGGACCACGCGTGGCAAGGCGACTACCGGCTGGCGGTGTCGAAGCGGCTCGGCTCGAGAGATCGGCTGCTCGTCGAGTGCCACTTTGAGAACACCGACGCGACCCAGCGCCTCGTGGGCGGGGTGAAGCAGCAGGTGCGCTGGCTCAACTGGGGTGAAGATCAAGAGATGTGCGTGGGCTACGCCACGGTGGGCCTCGCCGAGTAGGGGGCGGTGCACCGCAGCCGCATTCCGCGCCATGATGCCGGCGTCATGGGTGTGCCGCAGGCCGAGCGGGTGGTGTTCTCGAGCGTCTTCGAGTCGTGTGTTCGCCTGCTCCAGCGCAACGAGCCCGAGGCGCTCTCCGCGGTGCGCGAGGCGGGCGTCAACGTCGACAAGCTCCAGGCCGCGTACCCGGCCGACACCTGGCGCACCGTCTCGCGGCTCGCGGCGAAGGCGCTCTTTCCCGACGCGGCGCCCGATCAGGCCGACTACCTCCTCGGTCAACAGTTCATGGAGCAGTACGCGCAGACCATCATCGGCGGGGCGTTGATGGCGACGCTGCGGCTCATCGGGCCGCGCCGCGCCTTCACCCGGGTGAGCAGGTCTTTCCGAACCTCGAACAACTACATGGAGGACCGTGTCACCGAGCGCGGGCCGAACGACTACGAGCTGTGGCTCAACGAGCCGCTCGTTCCACACGTGAACCGCGGCGTGCTCCAGGCAACGCTGACGGCGATCGGGGCGAAGGGCTGCAGCGTCGAGGTGGTCGCGGTCGACGCCGAGGGCGTCACCTACCGGTGTCGGTGGGACTGAGTGCGTCGGGCGCCCTCGAGGCGTTGACGTCGTGGAGCGCCTCGGCGAGCTGCGGCTTCCCTTCGGCGAAGAGCGTGGTCTCGGCCTTCTCGAGCAAGACGTCGAAGCCACGGCGATCGAGCGCGCTCACCGCGACGCCTCCATGGGCACGGAGCAGCACCTCGGCGTCCTCCGGCGTCAGCCGATCGATCTTGTTCCACACCTTGAGCCGCGGTCGGTTCGTGAGCTCGAGCGACGCGAGGATGGTCTCGACCGCCTCGACCTGCGCGTCTCGAGCGGGGTCGGCGGCGTCGATGACGTGGAGGAGCAACGAGGCGTCTTCCAGCTCCTCGAGGGTCGCGCGGAAGGCAGCCACCAGATCCTTCGGGAGATCGCGGATGAAGCCGACCGTGTCGGTGATGATCACCTCGTGCTCGCGCGGGAAGCGGAGCCGCCGGCTGGTGGGATCGAGCGTCGCGAACAGCTTGTCCTCGGCCAGCACGTCCGACTTGGTCAGCGCGTTGAGGAGCGTCGACTTGCCGGCGTTCGTGTAGCCGACGATGGAGATGATCGGCAGCTCGCGGCGAGTGCGCTGGCGCCGTCGGGTTCGGCGGTCGCCCGAGAGCTGGTCCAGCTTCCGCTCCAGCATGGTGATGCGATCGCGCACGCGTCGGCGATCGAGCTCGAGCTTGGTCTCTCCAGGGCCACGGCCGCCGACCCCGCCGCCCATCAGCCGCGACATCGACTCGTTGGCGCCGACGAGCCGAGGCATCAGGTACTTCAGCTGCGCGAGCTCGACCTGCAGCTTGCCCTCGGCGCTCTGGGCCCGCATCGCGAAGATGTCCAAGATGAGCTGGGTGCGATCGAGCACCTTCATGCTGGTCGCGTCGCTGATGCCGCGGGCCTGGCTGGGCGCGAGTTCCTTGTCGAGGATGAGCACGTCGCCGTGCAGCTGCATCGCGCGCAGGTTGAGCTCGTCGAGCTTGCCCTTCCCGATGAGGTACTTGGGATCGGCGTGACGGCGCACCTGGAACAGCTCGTCGACCACCTCGACCCCGGCGGTACGGGCGAGCTCCTTCAGCTCGGCGAGTGAGGCTTCGGTCGCGGCGCGGTTGCCGTCGAGACAGACGGCCACCAGCACGGCCTTCTCGCGATCGCCCACCTTGCGCGCCCGGGCCGAGGTCGCGAGCTCGTCTTCGAGCGCCTCGACCGTGGCGGCGAAGTCGGGTTGCTCGTCGAAGACAGATCGGAGCGACTCGGTTCGCCAGAGCGCGCCGTCACGGTTCTCGGGGAGCAGGTGCGCGTAGTGGAGCACGCCCGGCAGCCCGTCTTCGCGAACGCCGATGGCCGCGACGAGATCGAGGCGGAGCAGCGCCAGGTCGGTGAGATCGTCTCGGGTGAGCGGCTCCGACTTGAGGTGGGTGTGCACGAGGCGAAGGCCGCGCAGACGCACCTGCCCCGCGCGTGCACGGCCGACGTCGGGCAGCTCGAGCTTGTGCGCGTTCCCCACGACGACCGCCTCGACGTCACCCTTGCGGTCGAGCAACACGCCGACCTGCCGGTTCGTCTCGTGGCTGAACTCGGTGAGGTGGCGCGCGAGCTCGACCGAGACGATCTCGTTCGTGGCGACCCGTCGCCGAAAGGTGTTCTTGAGGTGTTTGAGTTCGCTCGGCTTGAGGCCCAGCGTGTTGCCCGAAGGTTCGTTCACGTGAAGTCCAGCGTCAGCTGCAGCCATACGAGGAGTGAGGAGTGAGCTCAAGGAGCCCGAGCGGACTCGGGCGGCCCGGCGAGCCTGACGTGAAGCGCCTTCGGACGAGTGACGGGAGCGCGGGACGCCGCGCACTTCACGCTGAGACGGCGAACGAGAGCGCAGTAGGGTCGAGCCGACGTGTCCGACGCGCTCATCACCGGCTTCCTCTTCGCCTTTGGCTTGCTCTTCGGCAGCTTCTTGAACGTCGTCATCCACCGACTCCCGCGGGCCGAGAGCGAGACGAGCACCTGGTGGGTTGGCTACGGCAGCCTCCTCAACCCGCGCCGCTCGCAGTGCCCACACTGTGGCCACGCCATCACCTGGTACGAGAACGTGCCGGTGTTTTCCTGGCTCGCGCTGCGCGGCAAGTGCGCCGAGTGCAAGAAGCCGATCTCTCCGCGCTACGTGGTGGTCGAGCTCCTCACCGGCCTGCTCTTCGTCGCCTGCTTCGTGCGCTTCGGGCTCGGCTATCAGCTCGCGCCCGCGCTGGTGATGGTGGTGCTGACGGTGCCGCTCATCTTCATCGACGCCGAGCATTGGATTCTCCCCTTCGAGCTCACCTTGCCGGGCATGCTCCTCGGGCCGGTGCTCACGATTCCCCTCGGCTGGGAGGCGGTGCAGGGTTCGCTCTTCGGCGTCGTCGGCGGGTTCCTCGCGTTTCGAGTGATGGAATACCTCGGCTGGCTGTTCGCGCGCCGCGAAGCGCTGGGCAACGGAGACAAGTACCTGCTCGCGATGCTCGGCGGCTTCTTGGGCTGGCGGCCGCTCGTCGCGGTGGTGGTGCTCTCGTCACTCCAGGGCGCGGTCTACGGTGGGCTCAACCTCCTCTTCCGCGGGCGCGCTGGTCCCGAAACGCCGGCCGACCCGGGCGCTCCGACGACCTCGGGTGAGCCGGCCGAGCCACCGGCCGAAGAAGAGGAAGCGTTCACCTTCACGCCCGCCTTCCTCCGCCCCGGCCTCTCGTTCGGGCGACGGCTCTCGCTCATTCCCTACACCTTGCTGTTCCAGCCCATCCCCGACGACCCCGAGCTCGTCGAGGGACCCGATGGTGAGGGCGAAGTGCCGGAGTGGACGCCTGGCGCGACGTCGCTCCCCTTCGGCCCGTGGATTGGCCTGTCGGGTCTCGAGGTGCTGCTGCTGACGCCGTGGCTGCACGCGAAGCTGGCGGGCACGCCGCTCGGCCTCACGATGCGTCTCATCTTCGGGCCGCCCAGCTGATCAGCGCGGCCCGATCGACCCTCGGCGAGATCAACCGAAGATCACGAGATCATCGCGATGCACCGCCTCGTCCATGCCGCGCCAGCCCAGCACCGCTTCGATCTGCGAGCTCTTGAGCCCGGCGATGCGCCGCAGCTCGTCGGACCCGTAGGCGACCAGCCCGCGACCGAAGGGCTGGCCGTCGGGGCCGCAGAGCTCGACCGGGTCGCCGTGCGCGAACTCACCCGTCACCTCACGGAGCCCCGAGGGGAGCAGGCTCTTCTTCTTCTCGACCAACGCCGTCTTCGCGCCCTCGTCGACGCGCACGGTGCCCTTGGGCTTGAGGGCATGGGCGATCCACGCCTGGCGGGCATCGCGCGGGCTCGCGGTCGGCTCGAAGACGGTGCCGCGGTCCTCTCCCTCGAACAACCCGGTGAGCGCGCCGGGCCGGTGCCCTTCGGCGATCACACAGCGCACCCCCAGCTCGGTGACTCGCGCCGCGGCCTTCAGCTTGGTCGCCATGCCACCGGTGCCGACCGCGCTGCCGCTCCCGCCAGCGGCCTCCACCATCGCTGGCGTCACCACCTCGACTCGGGAGATGCGCTTCGCGTCGGGGTTGCCGCGAGGGTCGGCGTCGTAGAGCCCATCGACGTCGGAGAGGATGATCAACACGTCGGCCTGGACCAGCCCGGCGACGAGGCCCGCGAGCGTGTCGTTGTCACCGAACTTGATCTCGTCGACCGAGACGGTGTCGTTCTCGTTGATCACCGGAATCACCGAGTGCGCGATGAGCCGCTCGAGGGTGTGCCGGGCGTTGAGGTAGCGCCGCCGATCCTGCACGTCGGAGTGCGTGAGCAGAACCTGCGCGACCACCCGCGGCGACAGCGCCTCTTCCCACGCACGCATGAGCCGGCTCTGACCCACGGCGGCACAGGCCTGCTTGCCCGGAATGTCCTTCGGCTTCGCAGCGAGCCCGAGGCGCTCGACGCCCAGGGCGATGGCTCCGGAAGAGACGACGATCAGCTCGCGGCCCTCGGCGACGCCGAGCAGTTCCTTCGCCAGCTTCTCGAAGTGAGGGCGGTGGAACTTGCCGGTCGCGTGGGTGAGCGCGTTCGTTCCGAGCTTCACCACCACCCGCTTCGCCAGCGCGAGCGCCTCTCGACCGGTCTTCCGTTTCGTCGCCACGAGGCGGGAATAGCGCAAGCCGCCGCGCTGGTCTCCTCAGCTCGCCTCGAGTCGCCGACCCGTGCCGAGCCCGAACGCTCCGGCCTCCGAGATGCGCTCCTGCGCGCGCGCGAAGAGCCGGCGCCAGCCCACTCCGAGCTGGGCGAGGGTGTGGCGGTGGTCGATCGCCACCATCAGCGCCGCGGTCCACGCGAGCGGCCACCACGCGCACCACAGGAGCAGTCCGCCGAGGCCCAGCTGTCGGCGGAAGAAGTCGCGATGGAAGGCGAGGTGCTGTTCCTCGTCGGCGCAGATCTCCGCGAGCGCCCCTTTCAGTCCGCAGTCGGGGAGCGCCTCGGCGAGGACCCCATAGAAGGTGATGCCGATGACCTCCGCGGCTTGGAGCACGAGGAGCTTGAAGCGCAGGCCGAGGGCGCGGCGGCCATGCACGAAGAGCCGCTCCGTCCACTGACGGCCGAGCAGCCGCCCGCCGAGCGCGTTCACCATCAGCCCGAGGATTCGGCCGTGTCGCCCCTCTTCGCGAACGAAGAGCTTGAGCGCGGCGCGGTAGTCGTCGTCGATGCCGGTGAGGGTCGCGCGGTCGATCTCGTGCGCGATGCGGCCTTCACCCGACTCGCCCAGCTGGAACCGCGCCAGGGAAGCCGCCAACGCCGCGCGCTGCTCGTCGAGGAGCGCCGGGGGATCGACGTTCGGAATCGGGCGCGAGGCGTTCGTCTCGTAGTGCCGCCGCCAACCAGTCCACGCTGAGCTCGTCATGGTGCCGATGGAACACCGGCCACGCCCCGTCGTGCCGGTCACTTCGCCCAGCCGTCGGAACCAGCCGGCAGACGGTCGCGAGGCACCTCCAGCGGCGAGAAGCGGACCCTGACTTGACCTTCCCCGACGGCCTCGTTCCAACGGGTGCTGGGTTTCTGCACGAAGCACCGCGACGAGGACGACGGAATCGACCACGTCAAGCCAGCCGCCAGCTTGTTTCGTCGAGCGCCGTGCGGTCTCGTTTCGCCTCGGACACCGCGCGCTCTTGGAGGCCGACCGATGCGCCCACTGCTGGACGTCGCGAAGTCGATGGAAGAAGCGGGAGGTGCGCTCCTCGAGCGGGCGCTCGCTCCCGAGCGGTGGGCGCTGCCGACGCGCCGGGTGGTGAAGGACAACCTCTGCCAGGTGGGCCGGGTGCAGGTGTGTGCGTCCCTCGACATCACGCCCACCCTCGACACCTTCATCCGCGTCTCGTTCCGCGGGCCGGGGCTCTCGCCGATGCAGGCCGCCGAGCACCTGGAGCAGTTCCTCTCGAAGCGGTTCTGCTTCGTGCCCAACGCGGAGTGGTTCGTCGAGATCGACGCCCGCAAGTGGATCCACTTCTCGCGCAAGTACACCGAGCAGCGCCTGGAGGCGTGAGCGGCGACTTTCGGGCACACTCGCGGCCATGATTCGTGTCCGCCCGCTCCTGCTCCTCGTCGCCCTCGCTTCGACCGCGCACGCCGACGTCATCATCTCGAGCGAAGCCGACTGCGCCGGAAAGGCCGCTGGAGCGGAGTGCGCCTCGTGGACGATCGGGAAGGGCAAGGGCGTCTGCCAACCCGCCAAGTGCTCGCGCAAGGACTACAGCCAGGGCATTCCGCCGAAGACGAAGTACGTCGACTGTCTGAAGTGCGAGCCCGCCCCGAGCGACGCCGGCCCCCACACCGGGTACGGGACGGCCAAGAAGGGAACCTCGAAATGATCCGCAGCCTCCTGCTCCTCGCGGCGCTCACCGGCGGCACGACGGCGCTCGCCGACATTCCACCCGCCAACTCGCGCCAGTGTCAGGGCGCCGCCACCGGAAGCGCCTGCACCACCGATGACGGCCGGCCCGGCACCTGCGTGGCGACGATGGTCTCGCGCCCCGACTACAGCGCCGGCTTTCCGCCGAAGACGAAGCAGGTCGAGATGGTGCTCTGTGTCGCCTCGGCCTCGGCGAAGCAGGTCTCTGCGCTGCCCTTCGCGCTCGGCGCGGCGCTGATGTTCCTGGTGCTCGGAGGGCTCGTCGCCAGCCGGTTCGCCGCTCGTGGCCGACGAGAGGCCGCGACCGCGCGATGACTCGAGGCGACGTACTCGGCTCGGAGGTCGCGTCGCGGCGGAGCCTCTCCGAGCGCACCACCAGCACCCGCGGTGATTCATCAAGAGCGCCAGAGGCGCGTCAGCCAGTCGGCGCCGGCCTTCTCGGAGCCAGCGGATGAGCGGCTCTTCGGTGGCGCAGCGAGGACTCGCGGGAGCGCTCCTGGGCCCGGTCGACATGCTGCGCTCGACGGTGCTGAGAGCGCTCGCCCCCATCGTCAGCCCGCTCTTCGGAGATCGAGCACGCCGCGTGCGCTGGCTCGGGGTCTTCTCGGTCGTCAGCGCGCTGCTCGTCACCGCGGTGGTGCCGCTCTGGAGCCTCGCGCTCGGCCCCGTCATTCTCGGAGTGCCGCACCTGCTCTCCGACGTGCGCTACCTGGTGGTTCGCCCGGGCCTCCACAAGCAGTGGGGCACGCTGCTGCTCATGGCGGCGCCGCTCGTCGCGATCTCGTTCGGCGTGACGCCTGCGATCGGCCTCTTGGCGGTGCTGCCGGCGACGCTCTTCGGGCCGAAGCTGCGCTGGGGGCGGCTCGGGCTCGTGCTCCTCGGCTGGCTTGGTCTGTCGGCGCTCGCGCTCCAGTTCGCCTTCGAGTTCATGCTCGCCTTCGTCCACCTCCACAACGTCGTGGCGGTGCTGCTCTGGTGGGCGCTGGTGCCGAGGCGCGCGGCGATGGCGTGGGTTCCGCTGTCGATTGCGGCGGCGCTGGCCACCATCTTCTCGGGCGCGCTCGACCCTCTGTTGACGCTCAGCGGTGGCTGGTCGGCGCCCTGGACCGAGACGAGCTTCACCGAGTTCGTCACCAGCACGACGCCAACCGACTTGGAGCCGACGCTCGCGGCGCACCTGGTGCTCTCGTTCTGTTTCCTCCAGTCGGTGCACTACGCGATGTGGCTGCGGCTGGTGCCCGACGACGCGCGTGACCGGCGAGCCCCCCGCACCTTCCTCGCGTCGTGGCAGGCGCTCGCCGACGACTTCGGCCGTCCGTTCCTGTTGCTGGTGCTCGCGCTCGCGCTCGGCATCGCTGGCTGGGGGCTCTGGAGTCTGGCCGAGGCGCGGTTGGGCTACCTGCAGCTGGCAGGGTTTCACGGCTACCTCGAGCTGGCGATCGCGGCGCGGTGGCTGGTGCACGGGCGACTCCGATGAACTCCGCCGTCGGCGCCTGGTTCGTCGCGTACCTCTTCACCCAGGCCATCGAGGTGCCGCTCTACCTTCGCATCACCGATGGGCGGTGGAGCACCTCGTTCCTCGCCAGCACCTGGACCCACCCCATCGTCTGGTTCGTCTTCCCCGAGGTCTGTCCGCTCTCGTGGGGCTACTGGGGCATGGTGGCCGCAGCGGAGACCTTCGCCGTGTTGGGCGAGGCGGTGTGGCTGAGAGCGAACGGCGTGGGCACGGCGCTCAAGTGGGCGTTGCTGGTGAACGCAGGGAGCGCAGTGGCGGGCCTGCTCCTCCGGGCCTTGTTCGACGTTCCCTGACTGGGACACCGCGATGGCCGAGGTCGGGAGCGACGCTCGGAATGAAGGCGCGTTGCGTCCGGCGAGGGCTGGGCTGGTGACAGCTTCATGCGCCCATCGGCACTCGAGGCTTCGGAGCTGCGCCGCCGCCACTGCTTCCTGCGCACGTCGACTCAGCTGGTCTGCGCCGCGCGATGGTGACGCGCCAGCGCCGCAGCGAGGACCGGGAGCGTCACCGGCTTCACCAGCACGTCGTTCATCCCCGAGCGCCGGCAGGCCGCGAGATCTTCCGGAGTGGCCGAGGCGGTGAGCGCGACGATCGGCACCGTCGCCCGCCGGCCAGTCAACGCACGAATACGGGCGGTCGTCTCGAAGCCGTCCATCTCGGGCATGTGGCAGTCCATCAAGATCATCGCGAAGTCCATCGCCGAAGCCGCCACGAGCGCGTCTCTGCCGGAGCTCACCTTCACCGCACGGAACCCGGCCTTCTCGACCAACTGCGCGGCGACGACGAGGTTGATGGGGTTGTCGTCGACCACCAAGACGACGCTCCCCAGAAGCTCACGCAGCGGCGTGCCACTCGGCGGCGTCAGCTCGAGCACCGCTTCGACGCGCGGCTTGAACGCGAGCGTGAAGGCGAACCGAGAGCCCTGCCCAGAGACCGAGTCGACGGCGATCTTCCCCCCCATCACCGTCACCAGCTGCTGGGCGAGCACCAGCCCCAGTCCGCTCCCGCCCTGCCGTCGCGTGGTACTGCCGTCTCCCTGCACGAAGGGCGTGAAGAGCCGCGGAACGAGCGCGGGGGCGATGCCGGGCCCGCTGTCTTGAACCTCGAAGGCGACCGACGACGGCGCCGCGCCCGCCTTCGCGCGCACCACCACCGTCCCGCGCTCGGTGAACTTCACCGCGTTGCTCACCAGGTTGTTGAGCACCTGCGTCAGCCGCATGCCGTCGCCGCGCAGGGCAGTGGGCGTCCCCGGCTCGAGCGCGACCTCGAGCCGGAGCCCCTTCTTGAGCGCCACCGGCTCGAAGAGCCCGCGCACGTCGTCGAGCACCCGCCTCAGATCGAAGTCGTACTGCTCGACGCTCAGCTTTCCGGCCTCGGCCTTGGTGACGTCGAGCAGATCGTTGATCAGCGCGACCAGCAGCTTCCCCGAGCGACGAATGAGCGTGAGGTTCTCGCGCTGGCTGGCGGTCAGCTGCTCGGCGAGCAGCACCTCGGTGAGCCCGAGCACGCCGTTCATCGGAGTGCGGATCTCGTGGCTGATGGTGGCGAGAAAGGTCGTCTTCGCCTGGTGCGCCTGCTGGAGCTCACGAAACGCCCGGCCTTGCACCGAGTCGTAGGCGCGGGAGAAGAGCCAGAGCAGGACCGCCATGAAGATGAAGTTGAAGGACTGCGAAAGCCACGGGGAGTGGTCGACCGTCGAGAGGGTGTACCCATTCCACCCGAGCCACATCACGGTCACGCCGATCGGCAGTTCGATGATGACCCAGTGGACCGCGTCGCGCGGGCCGAGCGTGAACGACGCCAGCAGCGGAATCACCGCGAGGAAGGAGATGTTCGTCACGTCGACCGGCGTCTGGGTGATGGCCGCGCCCGCGAAGCTCACGGTGGCGGCCGCGAGCGAGAACCGGGTGGTGCCACGGAGCCAGCCGGTGCGGCGGAAGACGAGGAGCGAGATCACCGTCGCCAGGCCCATGAGCGCCGTGAGCACGCCCTGCCCCCACAGCCCGCCAGCGCCGTACGAGATCGACGAGGTGACGACCACCACCAGCCCCAGGAGGTGCGCCTGCACGAAGAACCGCGCCCGCACCGACTCCTCGGGCGACAAGCCGCTCGGGGTCCACTTGGCGATCAGCCGCTCCAGTCGCAGCCGCACGAGATAGATGTAGCGGCGGAAGCTGCCGCGCCCAACGAGTCGAGTTTGTCCCTCCGGGGGTCGAGGGTGACTCTCTCGGGCGTCACCCGCCTTCGAGGCGGAAGTAGCGCAGCGGCTGGGCGACGTTCTTCACCGGCGTCTCTTCGAGCGTGCCGACGGTGAGCTTGGCGATCGCCGGGTCCTTGAGGGCCGACGCGGCCTCCCACGCAGACTTCATCACCAAGGTCTCACGGAAGCTCCCGAGCGACTGAAGCCGGGCCGTCTGGTTCATGCCCGTCGAGAAGCTCGTGTAGTTGCGGTTCGGGCCGAAGAGGCCGCAGAAGCTGACCGCGAGGTTGACGCCGATGGCGACGCCGAGCCCCGGCACCTTGAGGATCTCGGAGAGCCGGCTGATCTCCGGGTGAGCGCTCATCGTGTCGCGGGTGAACGCCTGAATCTCGAGCGCCGCCTTGATGGCCGCCGTCGCCCGTGCGCCCGCCGAGTCCTTGAAGAACGGTGGGCCGAACAGCCCGATGACGCAGTCGCCGACCATCTTGTCGAAGACGCCGCCGTGCCGGTAGAGGATGCGCACCGCCTCGTCGGACCAGTCGTCGACGAACTTGCCGATGCGCTCGGGCCGCTCGAGCACCTGCTCGCAGATGCGGGTGAAGCCGTTGATGTCGGCGAAGAGAATGCCGACCTCCTCGGCGCGCGGTGAGAGGTACCGCTGGCTGTAGTCGGGGTCCTTCAAGAGCTCGTCGATCGCCCGTGAGGAGAAGAACTGCGAGAGGTGAATGCGCTCGCGGTTGTAGTCGATGAGCCGCTGCGACAGCGTGGAGGCGAGCAGCCGCAGCAGATCGACGGTGTAGGCCGAGAAGCCGTCACCGCCGCTCCACACCATGATCTTCCCCAGGGTGTGCGAGTCACCCACCCCACTGATCAGCACCGTCTCGACCGCCTTCCGCTCTCCCAAGACCTGGCCGAGGTGCTTGTCGTTCGGCGTCACCAGGTTCGGCCCGTAGGAACGGATCGCGTCGTCGAGGGTCGTGAAGCGGCGACCGTTCGAGGCGTGCTCGAGCTGGCCGTACTTGTACATGCGGTAGTGGAGCGCGCTCGACTCCACCGCGTCGCGATAGAGGAGCAAGAAGCCGGGCAGCTTCACCTTCTCGCAGAGCGCCCGCACCGCCCCGTCCATGCCGACCTCGAAGACCCGATTGGCGAGGTAGGTGTTGATGGTGACGAGCAGCTGGTGCTTCTCGGCGGCGGTCTGAACCGAGGCGAGCACGGTGTCGAGCTCTTCGGCGATGGCTTCCATCGACCGGGCGAGCTTGGCCGCGTCCTGGGTGCGATCGCCCTCGTAGAGAATGCCGATGGACCCGACGTGGGTGCCGACGACGTCGAGCGGCTGGGAGATGAAGGTGTGACCGCTCTCGAGCCGGCGGAGCCCCCACCGCCCCGTCAGCAGCGCTCCCGGAAAGACGCCGTCGAACTCACCGTGATGAAAGGTGGTCGAGACGAGCTCTTCGTCGAGCGTCGTCACCGCGATGCCGCGGGCCCGCAGGTCGTGCATCACCGGCGGAAAGAGGCGTTGAAAGGTCTTCTCCAGGCTCTCTCTCGCCTTGAGCGACTCCTCGAGCAGATCGTCGACCGTTCGAGAGAGCTCGCGAAGGAACTTCAGTTCTTCCAGCGTCAAGTCGTCCATCGGCCGTCGAACGGTACCACGCCCCCACCCATCAGGCCCTTTCCCTTCCGTTCCCCGCGGCGCCGAGCCTGGCCGGAAACTTGCGCTCCCTGAAATGGAGGTAGACTGATCATCATGCTGATCGCCCTCGCCGCCTCGTTCCTGGTCACCGCCTCCTCGGGGACACGTCCCAACACCTACAGCGAGCGATGGCTGTGCGACCTGTGGGCCGGTGCGCAGTGCCACGCGACGAGCTGCCAGAAGGACGGGAAGGATCGCTGCACCGCGGTGTCGAAGCAGTGCCAGGAGACCAGCCGGAAGATCGAGGTCGAGTCCGGGCGAGCCGCGAAGAAGGCCGCCTGCGCGCGGGCCTTGCTCGGTCAGGCCTGCGGAGCGCCCAAGCCGCCGGAGTGCGACGGGCTCCTGTAGCTCAGTCGCGCCGCTCCAAGACCTCGACGACACGCTCGCGAAGCCACTGGTGTGACGGGTCTGCGTGCCGGCTCGGGTGCCACACCTGCTGGAGCCGAACGGGCTCGTGCGCGACCGGCGCCGGCCTCACCTCGAGGTCGAAGCGTTCGGCGAACAGGCGCGCCACTCGTTCGGGGAGCGCCGCGAGCAGGTCAGACTCGGCGAGCAGCCAGGGCACCGCGGCGTAGTGCGGCACGAAGAGCTTCAGGTTGCGCTGGAGCTTCGCGCGTCGATCGAACCTGCCTTCGACCCCGCCGCGAGGAGCGACGGTGAGCTGGGGGAGCTCGAGCGCGAGCTTCTTCTTCCAGGCCGGGTGCCCTCTTCGACCCACGACGACGAAGTGCTCGCGACTGACGACTCGGCGCTTGAGCCCGGAGGGCACCTCGTCGCCGACCGCCGAACCGAAGAAGCCGATGGCGAGATCGAGCGCGCCGGTCTGCAGCTCCAGCAGCGGGAAGTCACGAGGGAGCGGCACGATCCTCAACCCGAGACCCGGGCAGCGGGCGAAGACGTTCCACAGCGCGGGGAGCAGGAGCAGCTGCACGTGATCACTCGCCGCGACCACGAAGGTGCGCTCCTCCGACTCCGGCTCGAACGGCGCCCGGCGAGCCAGCGCCTCGTCGAGGCTCTCGAGCGCCCCCGTCACCGCTGCGCGCAGCTCGAGCGCGCGCGGTGTCGGCACCATGCCTTCCCGCCCCCGAACGAAGAGCGGATCGCCCAGCGCGTCCCGAAGCCGCCCGAGGGCGTTGCTGGTCGCCGGCTGAGACAGCCCGAGCCGCACCGAGGCCTTCCCCACGCTCCCCTCGACGAAGAGCGCCTCGAGCACCCGGAGCAGGTTGAGATCGAGCGAGGCCCTCTTCACGGTGTGAATGATGACCATTTCTGCATTCGCAGTGTCAATGCGCATCGGCGGGCCAATCATGCCCGCATGATCCTCCGCCCCGCCCTCGCCCCGCTCGTCCTCCTCGCCGCCTGCGCGACCAGCGCTCCCGTCACCGTCGTTCCGCCCCCGAAGGTCGACACCCCGCTGACCCTCTGCTGGATCGACACCGGCGGCGTCGTCGTCCCTGGCCACTATGGCGCTGGTGGCGAGGTGAAGGCCGAGCGCTGGAAGGTGACCGCGCCGGCCCTCCTCGTGCGGCACCCCAAGGGTGACCTCCTCATCGACAGCGGCCTCTCACCGACCGCCGCTGCCGACGTCGCGGCCCTCGGCCCCTGGCGCCGGTTCGTCTTCTCGCAGACGGCCGGTCGCAACGAGGCACGACGCAGCCTCCCCGACGCGCTCACCGCCCTCCAGGCGAAGCCGATGGCGATCGTGCTCTCTCACGCGCACGCCGATCACCTCGGCGGGGCCTCGACCCTTCCCGAGGTGCCCATCTGGCTCGCCGCGGAAGAACGCGACGCGCTCCTCGCCGGCGCGCCCTTCGTGATTCCGGCGCACGCGAACGCGGTGCGAGCTCGCCTCGAGCCCCTGCGCTTCGAGCACGGGCCGCTCCTCCACGCCGCCCGCAGCGCCGATCTCTTCGGAGACGGCAGCGTCGTGGTGCTCCCCTCCTTCGGCCACACCCCCGGCAGCGTGTCGGTGCTGATCAACTCTCGCGAGCTCCAGTGGCTGTACGTGGGAGACCTCTTCAACCTCTCCGAGTCGGTGACGTCTGGGAGGGGCAAGTCGTGGATCATGAAGGCGCTCACCGACGAAGACGCCGAGCGCACCCGGGCCGAGGTCGAGGCCGTCTCCCACCTCTCCAGACGGCTGCCGCAGCTCGTCGTCCTCCCGGCGCACGACGGCAGCCGCTTCGAGCAGCTCTTCGGCGGCGACGAAGGTCCCCTCCCACCCTGCGTCTCGACCGCCCGCTGAGCCCTCCCCCATCGACCGGGGCGCCTGAACAGACGCTCCGTGCGAGGCGTCGGAGGACGGCACCGGGCGTCGGAAACAGGAAGGCGTGCACGCCCCCGTGGACTTGTGTAGGAGCGACGAAATGCGCCGCGTGATCAGTGTCTTCTGTTTCCTCGCCGCCTCGACGGTCCTCGCCCAGGAAGGCGAGAAGCCCAAGCTGACGGTGGTGCCGTTCGCGCTCCTCTCGGCCGACGTCAACCCGCGCGCCTCGACCAAGGCCGTCGGCATGCTGAGCCAGGAGTTCAAGAGCGCCGAGAAGTTCACCCTCGTCGACGCTGCCAAGAAGGAGTCCGATCTCTTCGGCGAGGGGCTCGCCGAGGCGCGCAAGGCCGTCGACGCGGCGAAGGAGCTGCGGGCGAAGAAGAAGTTCCGCCTCGCCGACGAGCAGCTCACCAAGGCCATCGGCCTGTTCCAGAAGCACGCCGGCGGGGTGAGCGACATCGGAGAGGTCGTCGACGCGTACGCGCTGCTCTCGGCGGTGCAGTTCAACACCGGCCGTGACGAAGACGGGCAGAAGAGCCTCGGCACCGCGCTCGGCCTCGCGCCCGATCGAGACCTGCCCCTGGCGGCCACCTCCGCCCTCTTCGCCCGCGTCGTCGCCGAGACCAAGAAGGCCGTGAAGGAGAGCGCGAAGGGCCAGCTCGTCGTCGAGTCGACGCCCGGCAACGCGGCGCTCCTCATCGATGGCCTCCCGCTCGGCGCCAGCCCGCTCACCGTGAAAGACGTTCCGCCCGGGCTCCACTTCTGGCGGGCCGCGCTGCCGAACGGCGAGGTGCAGGGCGGGACGATCGAGGTCGTCGCCGGCAAGCAGGCGCTGGTGCGCGCGGTGAGCGCCTCGAAGGATCCCGAGAGCCGGCTGCTCGCGGCGGTGGCGCAGAACAAGGTCGACGCCGACGCGCTGACGGCGGCCAAGGAGTTCGCCGGCGCGGCCCAGGCCGAGCTCCTCATCTTCGGCGGGCTCTCGAGCAAGCAGGGCAAGGGGCTGGTGCTCGACAGCTTCGTCTATGCGGTCGCCCAGAACGAGGTGCGCCGGCTGCCGCGCGCTTCCTTCGACGCCGAGCTGCTCAACGCCGGCATGGAGTTCTACAACCTCGCCGGAGAGGTCGCGAAGAAGGGCGCTCAGACGGGTGAAGCGGTGAAGGTGCCCGCGAGCGTGTCGTTCGATCTCGTCGGCCAGGCCACGAAGGTCGCCGAGGTGAAGTACGGCGTGGTGCCGGGCAAGGTGGCCGCCGCCGAGGCGCTCGAGCTCGATGGCGCCCAAGGCAAGGAGCCGGGCAAGGACGACGGCCCTCGCAAGCCGCTCGGTCCCCGTGCCCCGCTGAAGAAGAAGTGACGAGCGGACGCATCGTCGGGCGCTTCGCTCCCAGCCCGACCGGACGACTCCACCTCGGCAATCTCCGCAGCGCGCTGTTGGGCTGGCTCGACGTTCGGTCGAAGGGCGGCCGGTTCCTCGTGCGCCTCGAAGACCTCGACCCCGATCGCTCGAAGCCGGAGCACGTCGCCGGCATCTGGGAAGACCTGCGCTTTCTGGGCCTCGACTGGGACCCGGAGGTGCTCGTCCAATCGGAGCGGGCCCACGTCTACCGGGCGGCCGTCGAGCAACTCCGGGCGAAGGCGCTCGTCTACGACTGCACCTGCTCCCGCGCCGAGGTGGCCCGCGCAGCGTCGGCGCCTCACGTCGGTGAAGACGGTCCGGTCTATCCAGGGACCTGCCGTGCGGGCGCCGTGCCCAAGCCGGGCCGCCAGCCGAGCGTGCGCTTCAAGGTGCCCGCCGGCGTGGTGGCCTTCGACGACGAGCTGCGCGGCGCCACCTCCCAAGACGTCGCGAAGGAGGTCGGTGACTTCGTCGTACAGCGGAGCGACGGCGTCGCGAGTTATCAGCTCGCGGTGGTGGTCGACGACGCGGCCTCGCAGGTGACCCGAGTGGTGCGCGGCGACGACCTGCTCCTCTCGACCCCTCGCCAGCTGCTCCTCCAGCGCGCGCTCGGGCTGCCGACGCCCACCTATGCCCACGTTCCCCTCCTGCTCCAGCCCGACGGGCGGCGGCTCGCGAAACGGGAAGGCTCGCTGACCGCGGCTGGGTTGCGCGCACGCGGGGTCTCGAGCGAAGCGCTGGTCGGGGCTCTGGCGAAGTGGAGCGGCCTCTCCGACGGCACGCCCTGCACCGCCGCCTCGCTCGTCGCCCCCTTCGACTGGCACCGGGTGCGCGCGACACCGACGGTGGTGAGCGACGAGGAGCTCGAGCGACTCGTCAGCAGAGGGCACGCGGGCCCATGAGCCGCCGGGAGCTGCTCCTCATCGTCGCGGTGGTGGTGCCCTTCCTCGCGCTGGTGATCCTCGCGCTCTCGGTACCCCTCGGCCCTGACGCGCCTCCGCCCGTCACCGCCTCGGCCACGCCACCGCCTCCGCCGACGAACCCGACCCAACCGACGGCGCCCGTCATCGTTCCGCGCGCCGTCGTCCTCGATGCCGGAGGCGACGAGGTTTCTCCTGAGCTCGCCGCACCGGTGAAGGCCGTCACCCCGGAGATCCTCCGCTGCTTCGCCGATCAGCGCGCTCACCTCTCGGGCGTGCAGCGCCTGGCGGTCGGCTTCACCCCCACCAGCGACGGAGGCTTCGCAGGAGTCCGGGTGCCGACGGGTGGCAACCCCTACCTCTCCGCCTGCGTGGAAGACGTCTTCGAGGAAGTCCACTTCACGCCCACTGGACTCGAGACCTTTCGGCCGGCCACGCACACCTTCGTCTTCGACCCGTCGCGGGAGTGACGGTACAGTCACGCTTCCCTTCCGATGCGTCACTCCGTCGAGCAGCTCGGGCCCAAGCACCTCGAGGCGTTGAAGACGCTGCTCGCGAAGGATCCGACGCACAACCTCTACCTCCTCGGCGTGCTCGAAGAGTTCGGCATCGTCTGCGACCCCGCGCGCGCGCCGTTCGCCTTTCACGGCCGCTTCACCCAGAGCGACCTGAACGCGGTGCTCTTCGTGGGAGGCACGGGGGGCCTCGTCATTCCATCGGCGGGCCCGCTCAACGCCATCACCGACCTGGCCAAGTCGCTCTCGGAGTCGGTGCACCTCAGATCGTGCATCGGCGAGAAGATGTTGGTCGACGTGCTCGTGCAGCACCTCCACGCCCAGGTGAAGTTCTCGAAGCAGCAGCGGCTGTATTCGGTGTCGGCCGACGACTTGGGGCCCTTCACCAACCCGCTGCTGCGCGTCGCGACCGAGGCCGATCTGCCGAAGCTGGTCCCGCTGGCGGCGGCCTGCGTGCGTGAGATTCACGAGCGAGATCCGCTCACCGACGACCCCGAGGGCTTCGAGGTCAGGGTGAAGCAGCGGGTGATGACGAAGCGCACCTACGTGCTCGAAGAGGCCGGGAAGCTCGTCTTCAAGCTCGACATCGGCAGCCGCTCGCAGTTCGGCGCGGAGCTCGAGGGCATCTTCACCGCGCCCGAGTCGCGAGGGAAAGGCGTGGCGACGCTCTGCCTCGGGCAGATCTCCCGCTTCCTGCTCTCCTCGCTGCCTCGGCTCACCATTCGCATCGACGACACCAACCCGGCGTTCGCCAACATCGCTCGCAAGGTGGGTTACGTCGGCGGGCGGCCGCAGCGCTTCGTCTGGTGCGACTGAGGTCGAGCCGTCACTTGGTCGGGTTCGCGTTGATGCGCACGACGAGATCGGGCTCGGTCGGGCGCTCGGCGTCGAAGAAGATCGACAGCAGCCGCACCTGCGGGCCGACGGACTGCGCGGTGTACCGGAGGCTCCAGGTGCTCGTCTCGGTCGCCACTGGGAACGGGGAGCTCAGCAGCTCGACCTCCGCGGCGTTCTTCAGCTCGAAGCGTGCCGCGAAACAGCCGTCGTTGCCCGTGTTGCGAACGTCGAACCTCACCGTCTTGGAGTCGCCGAGGCTTATTGGGCCCACGAAGACCTCGTCGATGGCGAGCTCACAGCTGGCGCGAGGCAGTGGGCGCATCGGCAACGAGAGCCGATCGGTGTGGATGACTCCGGCGGCGTCACGCAGCCGCAGCGTCGCGATCGCTTCGGTACCTCCAAGGGTGGTGGGCGCGTAGCGCAGGTGCAGGCCAGTCTGCGCGTCCTTGGTGAGCCTCAGGGGCAGCTGGTCGAGGGCCGAGAGGCCTGCGCTCCCTTCGACCGCGATCAGCTCGACCGGCTGAGCGCTCACGCTCACGTCATGCACGACCTCGAACGAGCGCCCCAGTCGAACCGCGAGGAACTCCGGAGTGGGGTTGCGATCGACGAGCGTTCGCTTGGCGCTGGCCGGCTTCGGCTCGAGCGGCTGGCCGCCGATCTTCACCCGGGTGAGGAGGGTCTCCTCGAAGGTCAAGACGACCGGCGCCTCGGGCGTCACCGTCTGCTCGGGCGGAAGCGTCGGCGGAAACGCGATCACGAAGGCAGTGGCCGTCACCGAGCCGCGCTTGACCGAGACGCTGAGCCGCCGCTTCACCCTGGCGCCGGTG
Organism: Myxococcota bacterium; assembly: GCA_052034585.1. Taxonomy (GTDB): domain Bacteria; phylum Myxococcota; class Myxococcia; order Myxococcales; family Myxococcaceae; genus Xiheimicrobium. The sequence continues at coordinate 77,692 of JBPOIJ010000089.1, read as the reverse complement.
CCCTCGTATGGGAGCGAGAGCCCATCGATGCCGACGTTCGAGAGCTCGACTTGAGCGGGGCTCGGCGTGAGGCACTTGGTGAGGGGCGCGGTCTCGTCCTCCACTTCCGCCGGGAGATCGGCTCCGCAGAGCGTCACCTCCGGGTCGATGATGGTTCGCCGCACGACCCACCGCCCCACCTCGGCGCCGTCGAGACGCAGCACCACCTCGAGCTCTCTGGGGCCCACCGGCACCACTGGGACCTGGACGAGCGCCGAGAACGAGTCGGAGCGCAGGGGGCCCGGCATCGCCATGAGCGGACGCCCGATGGGAATCGGTCGTGAGCCGTCGATGACGAGGTCGAGCGTCGGCGCCTCGTTCGGCGGAATGACGATGGTGCCCTCGAGCACGAGGGTGATCGGCAGGGCCCAGAGGTTCACCTCCCCCAGCTCGATGAGCCCAGGCTCCTGGCCTCCCAAGACGGCGTGGGCCGTCGCCGGAGGTCCCGCGCACCCTGCCACGAGAACGAGGACGGCTCCGCTCAGCAGACGTGATCGAGATGACATGGTCCTCCCCAGGAGCCGCAGCTCGTCGCGGCGCCCCCCACCGTGCAATCGACGAACCAGCGATTCACCGAGGAGCTGTGCGGGGCTTCTCGCTCGCGGGGAGGCTGCCCCTGACAACCGTGTCGCTCATCGCAACGAACAGCGACCTGCACGACAGGCTGCTCCGATTCGCCCAACGGGCGGACAGGCGGAGCACGCCGCACCTGAGTTGCCTTGCGACAACCCGAACGGCGAACCCTGCGCCGACTGGCGGCGGACGGGAGGCGGGCGCACTTGCTCGACGGGCACCGCGCGCGGCGAGGGACAACAGCCGCACGGCGTCGACCAGCACGCAGTCCCCGGAGGCGGGTTCAAGTCGACGCCACACTCGGCATCGCTGCGGCACTCGGGAGGCGGTGGCGGCGGCGGCGGAACGATGACGTTGGTGCGCTCGGCGACGCAGCGGTTCGCGCGACAGACCGGCCGAATCGGCGCGGGCACCATCTGCATGCACGCGATGCCGGCGCACTCTCGTGCCGCGCACTTCACCGCCGCACACGACTGGCGCTCGAGCTCGGCGCGCCGATGAGTCACCGCGACGGGAGCGACCGGGCAACACGAACCACAGCACCCAGCGAAGGTCGACGACTCGCAGTCGCCGTCGGAGCTGCAGAAGTCGGGGTCGGCCTGACTCGCAGGCCGCGCCTCGCACGCCCCGCGCACGCACACCGCGACCTGGGCGACCTCGGGCGAGAGCCGGCAGGGAACGTCGCAGCGCTTCTCCGCGCAGTCGACCGCCGCGCACCGTTGCCGCGCACGCTCGAGCTCGCTTCGAGCCCACGCCCTCGCGGGGACCGGGCAGCAGCTCCCACAACACCCTTCGAACGACGCCATCACGCAGTCGCCGTCGCTCCGGCAGGCAGGCCGCGGTCCGACGTCGGCCATGGCCACCGACGCCACCACCACCAACCAGCACGTGTGCTTCATGACGGCCTCCTCTGGCTCGGGCGTTCGACGGATCAGCGCGACGAATCATCCACCGCGGCGTCGGCGCCCTCTCTCGGCGCCAGGAAGAAGGGGCGGGGATCTCGCCGCAGCCGACCGAGCACCGCGCGGCCCAGCGACACCTGCGCGCGCAAGCCGAGGCCACGCGACCGGAGCGCCACCACGAGCGCCAGCGCGAAGCTCACGCCGAAGTTGATGGCCGCCACCATCGGCACCACCGCGAGCGCCCAGAAGAACCCGGGCACGTGCACCACCGATGCGCCGTGGAACATGCCCGCGTAGGTGAGCTGCCCCATCACGAAGGTGACGTGCCGCACGTCCATGGGGATGCCCACCAGGCGGAAGAAGAAGGGCATGAAGCCGAGGATCAACCCGAACCCGGCGTTGCCTCCGAAGGCGGCGATCTGCGCGGTCGCTCGGCGGCTGAAGTCCCGCGCGCGCTCCCGGCCGACCAGACGTCGAAGCACCCGGTTGGAGGCGAGGGCACCGCTCAGCTCGTTCACCACGAACCAGTTCTCGACCGCGCCGGCCAAGATGCTCGCGAGCCACAGACAGACGCCCGTCGCGGCGGCGAAGACGAGCGTTCCGCTGGTGAGCGGGTGGTGAACGCGCACGACCTTCTCGGCCGTCTCGGCGTCGAGCACGTGCCGGCCCACGGTGAGCTGCGCGATGACGTCGATGATGGCGGCGACGGGCAAGACGGTGCCCACGTTGCCCGCCAGCGCGGCGAGCTGGGTTCGAGACGCTCTCGCGACGAGATCGACCAAGGGCTCGAGCGACGCTCCGTCTCTTCGTTCCTCGATGCCACCGGCCAGGGTCGCGGCGGTCATCGACGGCTGCTTGGTCGCCAGCGAGAAGTGCGCGAACTGCATCGCCACGAAGCCCCAGGCGTAGTTGAGGCCGATGAAGAGCGAGTCGAGGAGCAGCGGCAGCTTCACCCAGGTGATGAAGAACTTGAGCAGCACCATGAAGGCGGTGAGCGCGCCACCGCCCGCCGCCGAGTCGAACATCGCGTGCTGCTCTTTCGCGGACGACGTCAGGTAGTGCTCACCCGAGGTGCTCGAGCGCTCGGCGATGCGGCGCGCGAGCAAGGTCGTCGTCGACTGGAACAAGGCGCGCAGGCTCTTCTGCGCCACCAGGCCCGAGATGAGCTCGCGTTCGAGCTGCGTCCAGGCCACCTCGCGGCGTCCTTCGTCGGCGCTCATCACCGAGACGAGCCGTTCCAGTCGGCCGAGGAGCGCCTTCGCGCGCTCGAGATCGAACACCAGGTCGAGGCTGATGCCCGTCTCGTGCAGCCCGTCATGCACCAACGCCAACACCTCGCGGCAGTCGCGAATGCACTCGTCCACCACCGCGGCCTCGAGGCGCGCGTTCACGAAGGCGAACACAACCGAGGCGAGCCGCACGAACGGTGACTCCGAGGGCGAGACCCGTGACGCTTCCTGAATCATCGGGTCGAGGCCGATGGCGGAGGCCTGGGTGGCGATCGAGAGCGCGGCTTCTTTCGAGCCCTGGCTCATCATCGCTTCGATCGGCGCTGCGTCGAGCCCCAGCGCCAGCTCGAGCCGGTTGCGCACGGGCTGCGGCAAGTCGAGGAACCAGCGCACCGCGGGGCGATGGGTGAAGAAGCGGGAGAGGAGCCGGGCGAGATCGTTCTCGACGGGCGGCGCAGGCATCACGTTGTCCGCGACGCGCGCGACGACCTCCCGCAGCATGCTGCCCTTTCGTGGCAGCCCGACGCTCGAGAGGAGCGAGGTCGACGAGAGCTTTCCGACCAGCTCGCCGAGCACTCGTCGCACCGAGTCGCGGGTTCGAGGCACCTCGTCGAAGACCTCGAGCAACACCCGGAGCCGCGCGTCACGTTCCTGTTCGCCTGGTCGGCGGCTGGGCACCCGGCCGCGCTCGAACACCCAGCCGACGACGTCTTCGAGCCACTCGATGACCGCGTCTTGATCGCCCAGCGGTTGGTTGGCGAGGAGCGAGTGCAGTCGGCCGAGCACCGGCTCGCGCACGTCGTTCGCCCCGAAGCGGGTGACGAAGGTGCTCCTGTCGAGGAGATCGACCTCGGCCATGGGCGCCATGCTGTTACGGCGCGACGATGAACTCAACCCGACGGTTCGCCTCACGACCGGCCGCGGTGTCGTTGGGCTCGATGGGGCTCTCGCTGCCGAAGCCCTTGGCCTCGAGGCGGGCCTCGCCGACTCCACGCTTCATCAGCGCGGCCTTCACCGCGTCGGCGCGCGCCTGCGACAGCTTCTGGTTGTTCGCGGGGTTCCCTTGCGAGTCGGTGTGCCCTTCGACGCGGAGGTGCGCGAGCTCGGGGTGGGCGACGAGCACGGTGGCCAGGTTGTCGAGCAGCGCGTTCGACCGGGCCTGAATCGTGGCCTTGCCGGTGTCGAAGAAGACCTTCTCCTTGATGATGAGGCGCTCGGGCGTGATGACGACGAGCTGCTTCTTCTCGACCGGACAGCCCTGGTTGAGGCGGGTGCCGGAGTCGGTGGGGCAGTTGTCTTCGCGATCGATGACGCCGTCGGCGTCGGAGTCGGGCCAGGGACAGCCCTGCTGTTCGGCGACGCCAGGGCCCTCGGGGCAGCGGTCGAGGCGATCGACGACCCCGTCTCCGTCCTTGTCGCCGTCGGGGCAGCCGCCGTTCTCGGTGGGGCCGGCGTCGGTGGCGCAGCGATCGAGGCGATCGATCGACCCGTCTCCGTCGGTGTCGCGGTCGGCACAGCCTTCGTTCTCCGCCGGCCCGCGCTCGTTGCGGCAGCGGTCCTTCTCGTCGCGCACGCCGTCGGCGTCGTTGTCGTCGTCGGGCTTGCCGTCGTCGTCTTGAAAGCCGTCGCGGTCTTCGGCCTGGAGCGGCGCTTCGTCGCGCGCGTTCGGCACGCCGTCGCCGTCCTTGTCGAGGTCGGGGCACTCGGCCAGCTCGTAGGGCATGCCCTCGATGCAGGCGGGGCGGGTCGGCTTCGCGTTCGAGAAGGCGAGCCCGAGGTAGGCGCGCGCTTGAGGCGTCGCCGGCTCACCGAAGAGGCCAGGGCCGGCGGCGGCGAAGAGCTCGACGTCACCCAGCGGCCAGCGCACCCCGAGCAGCGCCTCGACGCCGATTCGGCCGCCGGTGAGCGGCGTGAAGACCCGAACCGAGCCTTCGCCGCGTGGGCCCTCTGGCGCGACCGAGGTCAGCATCGCCGCGAGCGCCACCTGCGAGCCCACGACGTCGAGCCGCTCGCCCGTCTGCGCGGAGTAGTCGACCGGGGAACGGAGCACGCCGGAGAGCTCGACTCCGAACTGCACGTCACGAAACACGTGGCCCGCGGTGATGCGAGGCGCGAACTCGATGCCGCCGTTGCCCAATGCAGCGCCAGTGCCGACGGGAATCGCCACCCCGAGGCCGGCGGAGAGCAGCACCGGCTTCTCGAGATCGGTCCAGATGGGGATGCGCACGTTGAACCACGGGTTCCCCAACCCTCCCGAGCCGACCGGCAGCGCGTCGGAGCCACGCTGGTAGAACGTCGCCGGCACCACCGCCGACAGCTCGAGCCAGTCGAAGACGCCCACCGCGCCGAAGACCTGGAGCCCGAACCGATCGCTCAGGTGCGTCCGCGCGACGGAGGTGTTGGCCGTTCGCAGCACGCCGTAGCCGAAGGTGAGCGCAGCGCCCGCCCGAAACTGCCCACCCTTGAGCGTCAGACCGTTGCCCACCCACGCCGAGCCGCGACCGCCAGGCTCGAGCCAGACCTGCTCGACGTCGGACGCGGGGACCTGCGCACGTCCAGCCGAACCGAGGAGGAGCGTGAGGGCGACGAGCGCTCGAAGCCGAGACGTTGGGCGAAGCATGCACGGAAGGAAACACAACCGCTCAAGGCACTCCAGCGTCGAACACGGCGCGCGCGCGTTGGGTGAGGTCGTTCTCGGGCGGCTCGTGCGCGTCGTGGTAGGCCTTGTCGAGCTTCTCGATGCGCTTGCGGCAGTCGTCGAGAGCCTTCACCACGTTGGGCGTCGCGCCTCCGTCACGAGCGAGCAGCTCGGCGAGCGCGGCGCAGGCCCTGGTTTGCGCGCGAACGTCGTCGGGGAGATCGGCCTCGTTGGAGTGCACCGACGCGAGCGGCCGGCGCACGAACTCGCGGGCCCGCTCGATGGCTGCCTTGAGCTGCTGCGCGTCGGCGTAGTCGCGGTGTCCCGGCGGCACGGTGGCGAGCTCGGTGAGCACCTCGTCGAAGGCCTTCGACTGCGGGCGTTCACCCTTCTCGACGAGCGCGACGTGAGCCGCCTTGGCATGGCGGTAGTGCTTGGCGGCGTCATCGGAGCAACCGACGAGGGCGAGCACGAGCCACCCGGCGCGCCTCATCGCCCTGCCACCCAGGCCGCGCTGGCGTCGTTCTCGTCGGCGAGGCGCACCCGGCGAGGCCGACGTTCACGGCCGTCGAGTCGAACCTCGAGCGCGACGACGAGCGACATGCTCAGTCGACCTTCGCCGAGCGGCGCCTGGCGAGCGAGGCGATCACGAAGGCGAGCAGGGCGACCCAAGCGCCGTCGACCGAGGAACACTGGCAGCCGAGCGGATCGGGAGGCTGCGTCACCCCGGCGTCGAACGGTTGGAAGAGGCTCCCATCGACGTTGAACATCGGCTCGCCGCCGCCAGTGCCCGAGACGCCGCCACCAGCCGAACCGCCGCCAGTGCCGCCCGCGCTTCCTCCCGCGACACTCCCGCCCGCCGAGCCGCCACCCGCACGTCCGCCCGCCGAGCCGCCGGCCGAACCTCCAGCGGCCGAGCCACCCGCGGAGGAGCCACCTGCACGGCCTCCCGCGACTGCGCCACCGGCCGTCCCGCCACCGGCAGTGCCACCACCGGCCGTTCCTCCACCGGGGCGCCCACCATCGAAGGGGCCAGGCACGACCGTCCACATCGCTGGGGGGTAGCCGCGAAGGATGAGCGGGGTGAGCGGCGCGGTGCGCGAGCAGCCAGTGACGAAGCCAGGCAAGGTGGGCGAGCCGGCCTCGACCCAGGCCATCCACAAGATGGAGGCCATCACCGTCAACGCGTCGGCCCAGCGCTTCGCGGTCAGGTCCTTCGACTGGTTGTAGAGAGTGAGCCGCGAGTAGCCGCCCCCGCCAGCGTCGAGCCCACCCGCGGCGACGTCAGCCGCGATCAGATCGGTCACCAGCGGGTTGCCCACCATCACGATATCGAAGGTCGCGTTGCGCGGGTCGAGGAGGCCGGGCGTGCCGTAGAGCGTGCGCGCCTGATCGCGAATGCCGTTGATGTACGCGGCGATGTTCAACATGTCCGACTCCCACCGGCTGTGGAGGCCGTCGTTGGGATCGAAGTTCTTGGTGTCGTGGAGGACCGAGAACGAATCGGTCACGTAGTGCGATAGGTAGAACGCGCGATCGAGGATCTGCGCGGGGTCCTGGGAGCGGTAGGCCTGAACGAGGAGCGCGTACTGGGCCTCGATGTGCCAGGGCACCGTGCCATTTCGGGTCGCGTTCTGGCGGAGCTGAACCATCGCCTGCTGCCAGTCTCGCGGGTAGCTCGAGAGCGGCGTGACCCAGTCGACCTCGAGGAAGTGGTGCGGCGCCTCGTTGGGATCGGTGACGCGCTCGCGATCGGGATCGCAGGCGCGGTCTTGGAGCGCGGTCGTCTGCCGTGACGCGTACCACGTGGCGAGGCAGTGATTGGCGGGGAGCGGCTCGTGCATCATCGACGCCAGACGGCGGTGCCCATCGAAGCCCCAGGCGAGGGCGAGCTGGGGCAGGAGGAGGATGAACGTCAGACGTCGCACTGGCTCCTTCTTCGCGTGAGTCCGGGTGTGGATGCAACTGGCGCTGACGCAAAATCGCGACGCCTCGAGGCGTCTCCTGCTCGAACTGCACTTGATTCCAACCCCGCGGGTTCTCCCCGCACAACCGAGCCGGGAGGGCTCTCCATGAAGAAGCTGATCATCTCGTCCGTCGTCGCCGTTTCCCTCGTCGTGGGCTGCAAGAAGGACGCGGCCTCCGAACCTGCCGCCAAGGCCGTCGAGAAGGCGGCGCCTGCAGCAGCGGCTGCTCCGGCGGCTGCGCCCGCCCCTGCGGCGAGCTCGTGGGTCACGCTCGAGAAGCTGGGCGCGAAGATCGAGATGCCCGCCGGCGCCAAGGCGGAGGACACCTCGGCTGATGCGCCGAACTACTCGGTCGCGCCCGAGGACTACGCCTTCACCGTGATGGTGAGCACCGTCACCGACGCCTACCCGTCGACCTACGAGGGTGCCGTCGACGAGGTCAAGAAGCTCACCAACGGCTTCAAGTCGTTCACCAAGAACGAGAAGACGGCCGACGGCTGGGTCTTCGAGTTCGAGGGCGAGAGCATGATGGACAAGTCGCCCATCTACGGCGCCACCGTGCGGAAGAAGATCGGCGGCAAGGCGATCGAGTGCACTCGCAACGAGTCGAGCAAGGCCGCCCGCGATGCGGTGATGAAGGCCTGCCTTTCGCTCGCGGCGAAGTAGTCATTCCAGCGTCGACACCCGGACGAGCACGACGTTCGGGTTCGACGACGCCATCGGCGCGACGACCGTTCCCGCCAGGCCTTCGACGTCGTTCGGCGAGCGCAGCAGCGCTTCGGCCGAAGGAGTGAGCTCGATCGGCTTGGTTCGCGGCCGTGCCAGCACTGCGACCACCACGCCCGAGGCGAGCGCCGTCACCAACACGAGGCGCCGCGCCAAGGCCAGCCGGTCCTCCGTCATCCGTGCGCGCAGGCGCTCGAGCCCGAACGGGGGTGGCTCGTGCTGCTCGAAGAGCTCGCTCCGCTTCATGGCGCGACTCCTTCGCTCAACGGCCCCAGCATCGTCTCCAGCCTGGCCATCGCTTGACTCCGCCGCGAGCCCACGGTGCCGGGTGGAACCGAGAGCGCCTCGGCGATCTCCTGCGTCGAGAGCCCGGAGAACTCGCAGAGCATCACCACGCTCTTGAGCTTCTCGGGCAGCGCCTCCACCGCGTCACGAATCGCCTTCCTCCGCTGCGCGAGCTCGAGCGACGTCTCGGGAGTCCCTCGCCCATCGCTCAGCTGCTCGGCCGAGTCGAACCTCAGGAAGCGCCGCAGCCGTCGAACCCGCAGCCGGTTCGCCGCCACGTTGAGCGCGCTCTTGAAGACCAAGGGCCGCACGGTCTCCACCCGCACCCGCGCGCGCGCCGCCCAGACCTTCAAGAACGCCTCGTGCATCACGTCCCTCGCCTCCTCCGCGTTCCACACCCAGCGGTAGACGACGTTGAAGACGGGCTTCTCGAGCTCGAGGTAGAGCGCCTCGAAGGCGGAGCGAGAGAGCGCCTCATCGCCCATCGCCGCTGCTCGGGGTCGCCTTGACGATGAAGTACACCGTCGAGGGCGGATCCTTCGGGTCGCGAGCCGGCGAGCCTGACGACGCGAGCACCAGCACCTTCCCCGCGGCGAGGCGAACGCGGGTGTTGAGTTTCTGGCCGAAGCGCTCGAGGCGCACGTCGGCGGTCAGCTCGTTCCCGCTGCTCGTCACCCACTGCTCCACCGAAGTGTCGCGACCGTTGAGCGTGCCGCGCTCGGCAGCGAGGGAGCTCACCGACAGCCGCTCGACGAGGGAGAAGTCCTGCGCTCCGTCGGCCTTGCGCACCTCGGCGAGCGCGGGCTGAACCTCCTCGGGCAAGGGCTTGGTCTGCTCGCTCCCCGGAACGCCGGTCACCACCCAGTAGGTCAGGGTGACCGACTCCGGCTCCTTCGGCGGGTTCTTGGCGAGCGAGTCGACCAGCGCCTTGACGCCCTCCTGGAGCTCCGGCGTCGCCAGCACCAGCAAGCGGCCATCGGGGGTGACGTCGGCGCGCCCGACGTACTTCTGCGCGTCCTTCCCTTCCGAGCCGATCCACAGCACCTGCATCAGCACCCCACGAATGCGCTGCGCCTGGCCGGCGGGCACTTCGAAGGTGCGCAACACCATGCCCTCTCCGGGCGCGGTGGGGCTGCTGCGCGCGTCGAACGCGCAGGCGGTGAAGCAGGCGAGGAGCAACGAGAGGAGAAGGCGGGTCATGGGTGAAGGCTCCGATGAACAGCGGGATGTGGCGCCTGTTACCCGGCAGGTTCGAATTTCTTCGGTCGGCCCGCGTTTTTTCGCGAGGCGCCGACTTTTCAAGCAGTTGCTCTCCTCCCGCCGCCGACGCTACGAGGGCTGTCCATGCGTGTCCTCCTCTTCCTCGTGCCTGCGCTGTCGCTCGCCGCCGAGCCGCCTGCAGTGACGTTGGCCGATCTCGAGAAGGCCTGTGCGGCGGGTGATGCCGCAGGCTGCGTCGACTACGGCTTCAACCTGGAGGCGAGCGACCCCGCGAAGGCGGTGAGCGTCTACCGAGCCGCCTGCGCGAAGGACAACTTCCCGGCCTGCAGCAACCTGGCGCTGATGCTCCGAGACGCGAGGGGCGCGCCGAAGAGCTACGAGGAAGCGACGGCGGTGGCGAAGAAGGCGTGCGAGGGGAAGAACGCGCCGGGCTGCCTCCACTGGGGCCTGGTGCGCGAGGCGGCCGGAGACTTCGCCCAAGCCAACGTCGCCTATGAGAAGGCCTGCGCGCTGAAGGTGTTTCCTGCGTGCACCAACGTCGCGACCAACCTGGTGAAGGGCGTGGGCGGCAAGTCGGACCCCAAGCGCGGCGCCGACCTGCTCGAGAAGACGTGCGGCGAGTCGGTGAAGAAGGGCACGCCCTACCCCTCCCTGCGGGCGTGCGTCACGCTCGGGCAGCTCCTCGAGCAGGGCCTCGTGGGGAAGTCCGACGTGGAAGCCGCGAAGAAGCTGTACCGGCTTGCGTGCTACGGCGGCCTCGAGGAGGGCTGCGAGCGCATCAGCACCGGCCCCAGGAACGTCAACGAAGCGCACGGGCACTGAGCCGCGGTCCTCACCGAGAGAACGCGACCACGGCTCGTTGAGTTCCGGGCTCGAACGATGAACACTCGCCGCTCATGCGCGCACTCGTGGTCTGGTCGAGTCTGGTGATGGTGGCTTGCAGCAGCTCGATGACGAGCGACGGGGGCGCGACGGGCGGAGGAACGGCCGGCACCGGCGGGGGCGCGACCAGCGGCGGGAGCACGAGCGGAGGGACGTCGGGCGGTGGCTCGGCGGTCGTCGGCGGCCTCTTCGAGCGGCAGCACGGCTGGAACACCGACGTCACCGCGCTCCCCAAGGCGACCCGGAGCGACGCCATCATCGCCGCGCTGGTGGGCATGGGTGGCTGGGGCAACGGCAACAAGCTGCAGATCGACTTCTCGATTCCGCTCTTCTTCGCCGACTCGACGACGCCTCGGAAGACCATCGTCGGCCCCGTCGCCGGCACCTACTGCTACGACACGACCTCGACCGACTGCGATCCCGTGCCGCTCCAGATGCCGGTGCCGGCGAACGCGAACATCGAGGGCAACCCGGGCTTCACCTGCGACGTGGCGAACGAGGACTGTCACCTGCTCGTCGTCGAGCGCACCCAGAAGAAGCTCTACGAGCTCTACAACGCCACGGCCTCGGGTCAGGACCTCGCGGCCCTCGGCGCCTTCACCTGGGACCTGACCAAGCAGTACCCAGCCGAGCTGCGAGGCGACCAATGCACCTCGGCCGACGCGGCAGGGCTCCCGATCGCCGCGCTCCTCCCCACCGCCGACGAGGTCGCCTCGGGAACGATTCCCCATGCGCTGCGCTTCATCCTCCCCAACCCGCGCATGAAGCGGCAGGTCTACGTACGCCCGGCGACCCACGCGGGAGGCCCCACCAGCACCAACGCCGACGCGCCTCCGTACGGCGTGCGCTTTCGGTTGAAGGCCAGCTTCGACGAGACGCCCTTCACCGCGAACCAGCGGGTCGTGCTCAAGGCGCTCAAGACCTACGGAATGATCCTCTCCGACGGCGGCAACATCGCGCTCACCTTCGCCGACGACCGCACCACCACCGCCAAGTGGGCGACGCTCGGCATCACCGCGCAGACCTACAACGCGATCGCGCCGACCAACTTCGAAGTGGTCGACCTCGGCGCCGAGATTCCGCTCACCTTCGACTGCGTGCGCACGCCCTGATCAGTCGATCTTCGCCAGCCACACGTACCAGTTCTGAGCGCCGCACGACTCGGTCCAGGTGACGAAGAGGCCCTCGTCTTCCGTCATCGCGAGCTCCGGGTTGGCGACCTCGCAGCCGCCCATCGTCAGTGGGAAGCTCGTCACCGGCTCCCACGTGGTCGCGCCCGCACGCCGGGAGACGGACACGCCCACGCCTTGAACGGTCGCCGCGAAGTAGACGTGCTCGCCCGCCTCGCTGCGCAGCAGATCGAGCCCGGTCACTGGTTGGAGCGCGGTCGGCCCCAACTCCGTCGCGAGGCTGCTTCCACCGTTGAAGACGTCGATGCGCCCGACGTTCGAGCCGGCGTTGAACTCGGTGTTGGCGACGAAGACCTTCTGCGACGTGCCGGAGCGCACGTGCGCGACCCGGATCGCCTTGGAGGGCGTCACGAGCATGGCGTTGATGGTCTCCCAGGTACCGAGCGACGCCGATCGGCCCACCTGGAACTGGAGATTGGTGCCGCGAATGACGGCCGCCGACCGGACGCCACCTCCGCTCGAGAACGCCGCGACGAGCTGCCCGGTGAGCGTGCCGGTGGGGTTGTTGAACACCGGCTCGAGGAGGCTCGGCGTGCTCATGAAGTCGGGCCAGCCCTGCGCGCCGGCGGTCGCCACCCCGATGATCGACGGCGTCATCACCAGCGAGGTCAACAGCCCTCCGCTCACCGCCACGGGGCCCGGTGATTGAGTTCCGGGGAGCTGCTGCGGCACGCGCGTCCAATCGTTCGCGCCCTGCCCCAAGCTCGAGAGGATCACCCCGTCGTTGGAGACCCCTCCGTCGAAGTCGGCGATCGCGAGCTGGGCGTAGACCTGTCGATCCCTGGTGTGGAGCCGGTGGGTGACGCCGTCGTGCCTGGGGAGCCCGGTGACGGTGTTGATGAACAGCGGCATCTGTCCGTTGAGGTTCGGCGCGCTCGTCGGCATGGGCGCGAACGAGAAGAACTGATCGACCGCGTCACGCCGGCCGGCGACCAGCACCTTGGCGGGTGTCGTCCCTTGCGCGGAGATGATCGCCACGCCTGGAGCTGGAGGGAACGGGCCTCCGACGACGAAGACGCTGTTCGACGAACGCGAGGTCGAGAGCACGGGTTGCCGAGGCAGGACGGTGAGGCTCAGCGGCTGGCTCGCGTTGGCTGCGATGGTGGTGTCGGTCACCGCCGACACCTGGAAGCGGTAGGTGACCAAGGCGTCGAGACCGCCCTCGGGGACGAAGCGAATGCGCCGGGGGGACTCGCGCAGGGTGGCGCCGATGATCGGCGTCAGCGTCACCCCGGAGACCTTCGAGAGCGTGACGGTCGGCGTCGCGGTGAAGTCCTCGTCGTACTCCACGACGAGCGAACGAAAACGACCGAGGCTGGTCGGCGGCTGGAGCACCGGCAGCGGGCCGTCGCGATCGAGAATGGTGACGAGCAGCTCGTCGGTCGCTCGCAGACAGCCTGGCGGAGTCCCGGTGCAGCCCGGCGGCCAGCGCACGTCGAGGCCGACCCGGCGAAGAGAATCGCCTCCAACGACGTGGGGCACCGCGAAGGTGGCGAGCAGCGGATCTTGCAGGTCGGGCGTGATGGTGAGCGGCGGCGTTCCGGGAACGAGCTCGCTCCAGGTCGCCGAGTACTGGCCCGGCCCGACGGCCACGGCGCGCACCTGCACGACCGAGCCCGCGTCGACGACCAGATCGGGGCCGGCATCGACGGTGCCGACGACGACCGATGGGTCGAAGGTGATGAAGGCGCGCGCCTCGCTCGTCAGCCCGAACGAGTTCTCGACTTCGCAGCTGACGATGGCCACGCCCGACGTCGTGGCGGTGACGGTCGCCACGTTCGAACCGACCGGCCAATTGAGCATGGGCTGCCCCGACACCAGCCTGAAGCGGTAGCTGAGTGGGAGGTTGCCAGGGTCGCTTCCGCTGCAGGTCAGGGTGGCGGTGGTGCCGACGGTCTGGCTCATCGGCCGCAAGCTCGCGGTGGGGCGGAAGGCGACTCGCACCTCGCCCTCGAGCCAGCGCGTCTGCACGCCGTGGCTGTCGGTGACGAACAAGCGAATTCGCTCGAGGCGCGTTCCGGCGTCTGGAGCGACGAAGTACCGCACGCGTGAAGAGAACTCCGACGGGGGCGGCTCGAGCGTCATGCCCGGCGTGAGCGCTCCCCATTGAAAACGGAGCGGTCCGTCACCCGTCGAGCGATCTCCGTCGACGAAGAAGTCGATCACGCCGCCGTCGGGTCGCGGGGTGAGATCGACGATGACTGGGTTCGGCTCAATCACCGCGATCGGTCCACCGTCTGCGCCGCCCGCGACACCACCCGCCGCCGCTCCGCCGCCAGCCGCTCCACCGCCAGCCGCTCCACCTGCGGACGATCCACCACCGCTCGATCCACCGCCCGCGCCACCAGCCGCTCCTCCTCCTGCGGATCCACCGCCGAACATGAAGTTGGGCGGAGTCGACGTTCCCGGCCCGAGCACGAGATCGCCCACCCTCGTCTCCCCGGCGACGAGCACGTTTCGAATGAAACCAGTCGCGAAGCCGGTCTTGGTCGCGGCGAGATCGTACCGGCCGCTCGCGAGGCTCTCGAAGCGATAGGTGCCCGAGTCGTCGGTGGTGGCGGTCGTGCGTTCGACCTGGCCGCTCGCGAGATGAACGACGACGCCGGAGAGCGCGGCCCCATCGGGCTGGAGGACTCGCCCACCGATCGAACCCGGCGGTGCGGTGCCCACGGTCCGCTGGAGCCGAGTCACCCCGAGCGCGAGCTCCTCTCCGGAACGGAGCACGACCTCTTGAATCACCACCTCGTACCCATCGCGGAAGAACGCGAGCGTCAACGGCCCGTCGGCGAGCTCACCGAGCAGGAAGGAGCCGTCATCGGCGGTCGCAGTGGCGAAGGGGCCTTCGGGAACGAGCACGGTGGTGGCTCCATGCCCGCCCGGCTGCGCGCCGAGGTCGCCTCGCAGCACCTTTCCGCTGATCGCCGCGTTGAGGCCGAGCGTCACCTGCCCCACCGAGATCTGTTTGCCACGGCCCGCGCCGATCGACGCGAGGCTGAGGGTCTTCTGCCGATCGACCGCGCCGTCGCCGTTGGTGTCCGCCGCGAGGAGCAGGGTGCCCTCGCCTCGATCGATCGGCTCGATGCGAAACAGGCCGTCGGCGTTCGCGGTGGTCGCGAAGCTCGAGTTGCGCAAGGTGATCTTCGCTCCCGCGGCGGGCACCGGGCTCGCTCGGCCCGGGCGGTAGAACACGGCCGTGCCCTGCACCGCGCCCGGCCCCGGAGGTCCTGGCAGCGACAGCTCGAGACACCCCGACGCCGCGAGCACCACCCCCACCCCAACGACGATTCGCATGGGCCGCAGTAGAGCAGGCCGAAGACGAATTGGCGCGACTCTGTCGATGTGGGGGCCGATGTGGTTGTTTCGATCCATGCGCCTCGCCGTCCTCCTCACCCTCGGGCTCCTCGCCTGCTCTCCTGCCCCGGCCTGCCCCACCGAGGGCACTGGCACGGTGACCTTCACCTTCTCGGGCCTGCCTGCGGGCGTGAGCGGCAAGGTCTCAATCGTCGGCGCCTCGACCCAGGCGGTGACTGCCGATCAACCGCTCACCCTCGCCGCCGGGCAGTGGCAGGTGCGCAGCGAGCTGGTGACGGTCGACGACGCCATCGTGCGCGCGGCGTTCGAGGCGAAGCCTTCGCTCTCCGATTTCTGCGTCGCGAAGGGGAAGACGATCGCCGTCGACGTTCCGTGGACGAAGGTGGGCAGCAGCAGCCGGCTCTGGTTCGCCAACGACTCGGGCGGCACCCAAACCCTGCACGGCTTCGACTCCGGGGCGATCGCGACCTCCGCCACCGTGCCGTCGTCCTGGAGCGGCGCTCCCCAAGTCGCCAAGGCGATGGCCTTCGACAAGACGGGCACGCTCTGGGCGGCCGGCAACACCTCGACCGATCCAATGCTCGCCACCATCAAGCCGGCCCAGCTCGCGACCTCGGGCACTCCGGAGCTCGATCGCCGCTTCACCCTCGCCATTCCGTGCGTCCCGGCCATCGCCTTCCTCGCCCTCGACAAGGACGGGAACGTCTACGTCGGGTCTGCCTGCGACAAGAAGGTGTTCAGGCTGGCCGCCGAGAGCCTTGGCGCAAGTCCGCTCACGCCATCGCTCGAGCTCAAGGGCTTCTCGTCGGTGAGCGGGCTCGCCCTCGACAAAGACGGGAACCTCTGGGTCAGCGATGGAGCGGCGCACGAAGTCCTCCGCTTCGACGCCGCGAGCCTGACGGGCGCGTCGGCGACGCCCAGCCGGCGGGTGTTGGTCAAGCGCACCGATCTCCCCGCCGACACCTCGACCCTCGAGCCGGCGGCCCTCGCCTTCGACAAGGACGGCAACCTCTGGAGCTACGACTTCGGGCTCAACCTCTTCTTCGCCGTCCCCGCCGCCGAGCTCGCCGGAACCGGCCAACGCACCACCAACCCGCTCGTGCGGGTGACCGTGTCGGTCCAGGCGGTGCTCGCGGGCCTGGCCTTCGACGAGGGCGGCGGCCTCTGGTTCCCCTACCGTGCGGGCACCTTCGCGCGGCTTTCCCCCAGCCAGCTCACCGTCAGCACCGGCGCAGGCGCTCCGACGGTGCCCGACACCATCGTCACCGGCTCCTCGCTCGGCTCGGTGAAGGCGCCGGCCTTCTTCCCGGGCGCCAAGGGAACGCCGCTCGCGTCAGCGCTCCCCTAGCCCTTTCCATGCCTCGGTGAAGCCAGGCTTTTCCGCCGAACCTGATCCGCCTTGAACTGGGAAAGCGGTGTGGTACGCGCGCGCCCGCCATGAGCGCTACCGCAACCACCACCAGTGGCCGCATCACCCAGATTCTCGGTCCCGTCGTCGACGTCGAGTTCCCGCCCGGCGGACTCCCGGAGGTCTACACGGCCCTCAAGGTGACCAACCCGGCCATCTCGAACGACCCCGACAACCTCACCGTCGAGGTCGCCCAGCACCTCGGTGAGAACACCGTGCGCTGCGTGGCGATGGACTCCACCGACGGCCTCTCGCGCGGCATGCCGGTGAAGAACACCGGGACGCCCATCAGCGTGCCGGTCGGCCCCGAGACGCTCGGCCGCATCTTGAACGTCACTGGCGAGCCGGTGGACGAGCTCGGCGCGGTCAACGCGAAGAAGTTCTACCCGATTCACCGCCCCGTCCCTTCCTTCACCGACCAGGCGAAGAAGATCGAGATGTTCGAGACGGGCATCAAGGTCATCGACCTCCTCTGCCCCTTCACCCGCGGCGGCAAGATCGGCCTCTTCGGCGGCGCCGGCGTCGGCAAGACGGTGCTCCTCCAAGAGCTCATCCGCAACGCGGCCATCGAGAAGGGCGGCTTCTCGGTCTTCGCTGGCGTCGGCGAGCGCACCCGTGAAGGCAACGACCTCTGGAAGGAATTCCAAGAGGCCGACGTGATCGCCTGCGAGAAGGACGGCCACCACATCAAGCTGGACGACAAGGGCCGCATCAAGCTCGTCCCCGGCAAGTCGCAGTGCGTGCTCGTGTTCGGCCAGATGAACGAGCCACCTGGTGCCCGCGCCCGCGTCGCGCTCTCGGGCCTGTCGATCGCCGAGTACTTCCGTGACGAAGAGAACCGCGACGTGCTCCTCTTCGTCGACAACATCTTCCGGTTCACCCAGGCCGGCTCGGAAGTGTCGGCGTTGCTCGGCCGCATTCCCTCGGCCGTCGGTTACCAGCCGACGCTCTCGACCGAGATGGGCGCGCTCCAGGAGCGCATCACCTCGACCATCAAGGGCTCGATCACCTCGGTGCAGGCCGTGTACGTGCCCGCCGACGACCTCACCGACCCAGCGCCGGCGACGACCTTCGCCCACTTGGACGGCACCATCGTGCTCTCCCGCGCGCTCACCGAGATCGGCATCTACCCGGCCGTCGACCCGCTCGACTCGACCTCGCGCATCTTGGATCCCCAGGTCGTCGGTGAAGAGCACTACCTCGTCGCGCGCAGGGTGCAGTCCACGCTGCAGCGCTACAAGGAACTGCAAGACATCATCGCCATTCTCGGCATGGACGAGCTCTCGGAAGAGGACAAGCTCGTCGTCGCCCGCGCGCGCAAGCTGCAGCGCTTCCTGAGCCAGCCGTTCAACGTCGCCAAGGTCTTCACCGGCGCCGACGGCAAGGTCGTGTCGATCGCCGACACGGTGCGCGGCTTCAAGGCCATCGTCGACGGCAAGCACGACGATCTCCCGGAGCAGGCGTTCTACATGGTGGGCGGCATCGACGAGGCCATCGAGAAGGCCAAGAAGATGGCGCAGGGCTGAGAGACCAGCGGAGCGCATCGATATGGCGAAGCTCAAAGTCGAAGTCGTCACGCCCGAGCGCCGGTTGGTTCAGGCCGAGGCGGACGAGGTCATCGCTCCCGGTGCCGAGGGCCTCTTCGGCGTTCGCCCCGGTCACGCGCCGTTCCTCACCCTCCTCCAGCCCGGGCCGTTGACGGTGAAGAGCGGCGGCAAGGCCGAGGTGTACTTCGTCGCCGGCGGCTTCGTGGAGGTCGGCTCGCAGAACGTTCGCGTGCTGGCCGACGCGGCGCACCCGGCGAAGGACGTCGACGCGGCGGCGGTGAAGAAGCGCATCGGCGAGGCGGAAGAGAAGCTGAAGACCCTCGAGGTCACCGACCCGAAGGCCGAGGCGCTGCGAGCCACCATTCGGCTCGAGCAGAAGCGCATCGAAGTCGCCGCGATGAAGTGACGAGTCATCGTCCTCCTGCTGCTCGCCACTGAGCTGCTCACTGGTCCGTCAGCACCTTGAGGACCAGGACGCGAAGGTCTTCGGGCACCTCACCGCTGAGCGCGAGGAACTGCGCACGCACCAGCGGGAGCTCGACGGGTTCGTTCGGCGCGAGGGTGGGCGAGGCCTTGATGCCGACCGGCTCGGAGCCTTCGTCGATCGACGCCGCCGAGATGCCGCGCCCGGGCCAATAGGTGACGGCCTTCTCGTCGCGCCCGCGCTTTCCGAAACACAGCTGAAAGCCGTGCGGCTGGCCCTTCGCGCCCAGCCAGACGATGAGCTCCATCTCCTTCGAGGTGAACCAGCGCCGCGGTGACTCGCCCGGCACCTGGCGCACGTTCACCAGCTCGCGGAGCGCGTCGGGGCGATTGGCGGGCCGGCGAACGGTGGGCTCCTCACCGACGTCTCCCAGGAACTGGGTGGGAGGCTGTGGCTGCGTGCGCAGGGCGCGGAGGTCGCTCATCAGCGAGGTGAGCAGCTCGCGCTCGCTGCGGTCGAGCGCCACCGTGTCGTCGAAGACCGGCGGCTGGTGGGTGACGAAGACGTGGCCGCAGCCGGTGCACTCCACGCTCGCGCCACCGACCGGCACCAGCGCGTCGTCGAGGCTGTAGCGGGTGACGCAGCTCGGGCAGGTGACGAACACGGAGCGTTCGTTTCACCTCTGGGCGGCACAGGTCAAGCGTCGTGGATCAGGCCAGGCGCCGATTGATCAGGCCAGGCGCCGATTGAGGCGGTGGATCAGGCCAGGCGCCGATCAGCCCAGCTCGACGGACGAACGCTTCGCCGCCAGCGCCTGGGTGAGGGCCTCGACGACGCGGGAGCCCTTGCCTCCGCCGATCGTCACGCCCTGCTGTGTCACCTTCAGCCCCTCGGGCGTGGCCGGGTCGAAGAGGAGCGGAGGGGCCTTCATCGAGAACGCAGCGAGCCGTCGTCCGAACCCGACCCGGCCGGCGATGGCGGAGGCGAAGCGCGTCGCGGCACGGCCTTCGGGGAGCTGGAGCGTCACTCCGGTCGCGCTCGGCCGCCAGGCAAAGTCGAAGAGCGCACCGTCGACGTCACTCCCTTCCTTGGCGGCGCGAGCGTCGAGCCGAGCGGCGAAGGCCGGATCCGCCATGAAGGAGCGGCGCGCGATGTCGGAGAGGAAGAGCGGGTTCACCGTCTTCAGCTCGTCGATGAAGCCCTCGATGCTCCAGGTCTCGGCGCGATCGAGCTCGAGCACGTCGACGCCGAAGAGCCGGCGCACCTCGATGGGCCCGTGCGGCGTGGCGACCGTCGGCAGCACGGGGTCGGGCGTGCACATGATGCCCACCAGGGTGCTGTCCGGCATCATCGCGTGGTGCTGCGGCTGGAAGGGCACGCGCGTCATCGGCACGCCGCGCAGCGGCACGCAGTCGTTCGGTCGAATGTCGGCGCCCTGCCCGAGGATGTACCGGGTCTGGTGGCGCAGGAGCGCGTCGGCCCACGGCGAGAGCGGAGTCCCCTGGGGGATCGCGAGCGAGTACTCGTGGTTCATGCCCTCCCGCATCGGCTCGGGCGAGAGCACGTGGCTGAAGCCGTAGGTGACGAGGAGCGAGTAGGGCCTGGGCCCCGCGACGTCGACGATGCCGACGCTCCACACCGGCGGCCCTCCGAGCTCGAAGGGGATCATCCGCGTCGGATCCATCGCGTGCATCACCTTGGAGCCGAGCGCACCCAAGGCTGCGTCGAGCGCGGTCACCACGTCGGTCCGCACCGGCCGGCTCTCGGAGGGCACTTCGAAGGAGGTGGTGTGGGTGGTCGAGCCGTCGGTGTTGGTCTTGACCGACCGCTCGATCTCGACCTGCTTCTTGTTGAGGAAGGAAAAGAGGCCCATGGGAACCCGACACCCGGCTCTGGTGTTCTGTGCAAGGTTTCCCCCCAGGAGGATTCCATGCGCTCGCTCCTCGTCGCTCTCACCCTCGCTGCGCCCCTCGCCTTCGCCCAAGCCCAACCGCGCCAGCCGAAGACCGAGCTGACGTTCGAGGGCGATCTCATCGAAGGAACGGATCAACGCCCCGACGTCGAGCTCGTCGATTCGGCGAAGGCGCCCAAGCACACCTCGCTGGTGAAGGTGCGGGAGACCTTCAGGCGAGAGGTGCTCGAGTCGGTCAACCAGCTCTGAGGCGTGCACCCGCTGCTCGTCACCGCGTTGATCTGCGCTCAGGGGCCGCTGCCGTTCACCTGGGCGGCACCGGTCGACTTCGGAGCTTCCTGTGTGGGCCAGCACCTGCACCCACCCCTCGTCTGCCTCCAGGGGGCGATCGCCCGCCTCTGCGACGACGTTCGCCTGGGCGCGCGACGCCGCGAGGACGAGCTCTGCAACGACGCCTGCGCCTGCGCGTTCGGCAGCACCTGCGTCCAGAGCGCCTCGATGCGCTTCTGCCTGAAGGTCTGCTTCAGCGAACGCGACTGTGTCGTCGGCCAGGCGTGCCATCGGTTCTGGGGCTCGAGCGTGAGCGCGTGCGTCAGCAGCTCGATGGAGGCCTGGCTTCGACCGCGCGACTTTCGACCCGACCCGCGGGAACGGTGGCTCCCGGGCGCACGGTGGCTCGAGCCGGCTCGCTTTCGGCCTGCCGACGCCAGGGAGCTGATTCGAACGGTCACGCGGGTGCGTGACGACCCCTGAGCGGCGCCAGGGCACGGCGAGCCGCGGAAGCGCTCAGCTGCTTCGCTTGCGCGCCGCCGCCTTGGACAGCTCCCGAAGCTGCCGGGCGCGATCGCGATACTGCGCGGACGTCACGTCGGAGATGAGCTTCTTCTGCTCGACGCTGACGGCGGATTCATCGGAGTTCGTCGCCTGCCGCTGCGCGCGCTCCACGACCTCCTTCCGTCCGGCCGCATCGAGCGCCGCGAGAATGAGCAGCGCCGCGTCGAGGTGACCGTTCGCGGCCGCGGTGACGGCGGCGGTCGAGGTCGCCTTCGCGCCCCGTCGAAGCAGCTCGGTGACGAGCTCGACGGACGCGTGATCGACCGCGTTGCCGAGCGAATCGACGACGGGCACGCCTCGTTCGAGCAGCCACCGAACGCAGGCCTTCGAATCACTCATGAGCGCGAGGTCGATGACCGACCCTCCACCGGTCACCTGAGCACGGAGGTCGCACCCACTGGCATGGAGCCGCTCGAGCGAGGCGAGGTCGTCGGTCTTCGCCACCTCGAGGAAGGCGAGCCGCACGAGGCGCGCGTCACGAGCGATGGTCCCCGAGCTGAGCGCCGCTCGCCAGTCGAGCACGGTGGAGCCGACGTGTTCGAGCAGCTTCGCCCGCAGGCCTGCGTCACCGAGGCCTTCGATGCACTCGACCAGCTGCACCCCCGACGGGTACTTCCCCCGCGGCGCACGTGGATCGTCGTCGAACGCCAACGCCTGGAAGAGCGCGTTCACGTCGGGCCCGATGGTCGCGATGGCGTCGCGGTTGAGGCGCAAACGCCACGCCGGGGGGAGTCCTTCCTCCCACGCGACCGCTTCTCCGTGCTTCGGCCCGGGCGCGACGCGCACGTACATGCGGCTGCAGTACTCGAAGCCACCGAAGGGGAGCGCGTCGAGCTTGCCCGACCAGCGCTTGCGCTTCTCCCGGGCCGCGTCCTCGGCGAGCTCGGCTTCGTGATCGATCCACCCGAAGAGATCGCGGTAGTGGTTGCTCCCGGGGAAGAAGAGCTCGCGAAAGGAGATGCTCGCGATGACGCCGCCGAAGTCGGCATCGAGATCGTAATCGAGGGTGCCGCCGAAGGTGACGCGCCAGAGCGCGACGAGTCCCTCGGGGAGCGGCCCGCTGCAGCGCGCGGCGATCTCCGCCAGCGTCTTCTCGTCGATGGGAGGCCGGGCGTTGCGGATCAACCGATCGCCGAAGAGCACGAGCCCACCGTCACGCATCACTCGCCGTTCCGCTGCGGAGAGGTCGAGCCCCATGCGATCGAGTGTCGCACGGCTCGCCCCGACCTCACTCACGGAGTCACCTCGCTGACCTCGGCGAAGGCCTCCTCCGCGGGGACGAGGGAATCGAGCGTGAAATACGAGAGCGCCGGGTCGAGCGGCACCGCGGTGCACCCATTGCCCGAGGGCTCGAAGACCGCCTTGGTGTGCACCCCGAGCACCCGACGAGCGCCACTCACCGCGTCACCCTGGCGAACCACCGCGAACGCCGGAGCCCGACAGCTCGACGCTGGAGCGGTCGCGATCGCCGTGCGGCAGATCGAATCACCAAAGTGCGTCACCGCCGCCTGGTCGCTCGGCACGCAGAGGAGCCGCCCGCTGATCGAGCGCATCGGTGAGCAGGCCCTCCCCGTCTGGCTGTCGAAGAGCTCGTTCGTCATCATCGACGTCGAGCCCGCATCGGGCACCTCCAGCCAGTGGACGGACAGGCGCGCGCTGCCACGCGAGAACGCCGGGAGCTTGGGGAGGAACGTCGTCGGGCCGGCGACCACCCGATAGGCGCCGCCGCGGCTGACGGGGGTGGCGGTGCACAGCGCGCCTTCCTTGTTCCACAGCGTGTCCACCTCGGTCGAGAGGAGGACCGCGCGCGGGCTCGGTGCGCAATCGATGACGCCGGTGAAGGTCGCCACGAGCGGCCGACAGCTCCCGGTGGACGTCGCCACGACGCCGTCACACGACGCGCTCGCGAAGTGGGTGGGACTCACGATCGAATCTGCCGTGTAGAGCCGGTGGAGCCCGTCGGCGAACTCCGCGCCGGCCCAGACCGAATGCCCACGCCAGGTGAGGCGCGCCGCGAACGTCGTTCCATCAGCCGCCGTCGCCCACCACGTCGTCAGCTCGTTGGGAAAGTCGAGGCGCTCCAAGCTCACCGTCACCCACTCGCTGGGAGGCGCCGAGCCCGGCAGCACCCGTCGAACCGTCACCCCGCTCTTCCACGCCTCGCAGCCACCGTCGGGCCGAGCGAGGTACAGGCCACCGTCGCGCGGCTCGCCGAGCGCCCGGAGCGTCACCGTGGGAATCCCCGTCGGCAGCTCGCAGGTCGTCTGCTGTGGGACGAGGCGCGCGATCGCGGCACCCGCTCGCTCGGTGCCTTCGAGGGTGCACCGCTCGTCCAGGTAGAACGGGTCGTCTTCGCGCAGCGGCGCGAGGCGGAGCTGGCCGTCCTCGGTGTGGGCGAGCTCGACGTCGGTGCGCTGGGTGGTGTCGATCATCCGCTGAACGAGGAACTGGTCGCCCGCGCGAAGCCCTCCGAAGCCGATGCGCGAGCCGGGCGCCCATTGCCGGAGCGGCACCTGCGAGTCCGGGCAGCCGAAGAGCAGCACCGCGAGCACGACCGCCGTCCGCGCACCCGACCTGGCCGATTCGACCGAGCTCGACGTTTCGGTCTTCGCTGCGAGTGGTACACCAGCCCCCATGACGCCATTCTGGCTGACCCTGGCGCTGCTGTCCGCTCCTGACGCTGGTGCTCCCGCCCCCACCAAGGCGGTGATGCGGGGAGCGTTGGAGGCGCTGCTCGGGCTCGAGCCGCTGGTGGCGAACCCCGAGCAGCTGAGGGATCCCAAGAAGGCCGACGAGGTGAACCGCCGCCTCGACGTGCTCGCGAGCCTGAGCCACGCCTTCCCAGCCGACGCGAAGGCGCAAGAACCGGCGACGGCGGCGCTCTCGGGCCTCTTCGCCCAGTACGCCCAGGAGACCCGCCGCCGCTTCACCTTCGGCGATCGCGACACCGTGCCCTCGCGCGTGCGCACCCTCACCAGCCTCTGCTTCAGCTGCCACAGCCGGGAGCGCTCGGTCACCGACTTCGAAGACGTGGAGAAGCGCCTCGACGCGCTCGCGCTGCCGCTCTCGGACAAGGCCCAGTTCCTCGCCGCCACCCGGCAGTTCGACAAGGCCGTCGATGCCTACGGCGCCATCATCGCCCCGCCAGCGAAGAGCGAGCGGGAGCTGCTCACCCAGGCCCGCGCCATCAAGGACCTGCTCACCATCCTCGTGCGGGTGAAGGACGACCCGAAGGCGACCGAGGTCTTCCTCGACGGCGTCTCCGGGCGCGCCGACGTGGCGCCGTTCCTCAAGCGGGCCGTGGCCGGGTGGAAACGCGACGTGGCGCTGTGGCGAAAGGAAGGCTTCGACGCCCGCAAGGCGAGCGCGAAGGAGCTCTTCGGCAAGGCGAAGGCGCTGGTGCAGGCGGCGAGCGGGCCGCGCACCTACCTTCCGGACGAGACGAACGACGTCGCCTTCCTCCGCGCGAGCGCCTACTTGAACCTGGCGCTCAACAAGGAGCCGAAGCTCCCGCAGCGCGGCGAGGCGTTGTTCCTGCTGGGCGTCTGTGCCGGCGCCCTGAAGTCGCCCCTCACCTGGGACGTCGACCTGCTCTTCTTCGAGGCCTGCGTGCGCGAGAACCCGAAGACGGCGCTCGCCAGGCAGTGCTTCACCCAGCTCTCCGACCGGCTCTACTTCGGCTTCACCGGCTCGTCGGGAACGCACCTGCCCGACGACGAGCTCGAGCGCCTGGCCGCCCTCCGAGCGCTCGCCGAGTGACCTCGAAGCGCCCGCTCTCTCCACTCTCGGCCCACGCGCTCCTGCACGTGACGGTCTTCGTGTGGGGCTTCACCGCCATTCTCGGCAGGCTCATCAGCATCTCGGCGGTGCCGCTCGTCTGGTACCGGCTCTTGCTCGTGCTGCCGGTGATGGCGGGCGTGCTCAAGTGGAAGGGGCTGTCGCTGCGCACGGACCCGAAGCGGCAGTGGGTGCTCTGGGGCATCGGCGTGTTGGTGGCCGCGCACTGGCTCTGCTTCTACGGCTGCATCAAGTACGCGGGCGTCGCGGTGGCGGTGCTCTGCCTGTCGTCGCTCACCTTCTTCACTGCGCTCCTCGAGCCGCTCATCTTCAAGCGCGCCATCGTGGTGGGTGAGCTGCTCATCGGCGTCGCCGCGGTGGGAGGCGTGGCGCTCATCGTCAAGCTGGAGACGAACGCGACGCCGCTCGGGCTCTTCCTCGGCCTCGCCTCGAGCTTCCTCTCGGGGCTCTTCGGCACCTTGAACGGCGTGTGGAGCCGCGACGAGCCGGCGGAGCGGGTGACGCTCCACGAGTTGTCGAGCGGGCTGGTGGTGACCTCGCTCGCCTTCACCGTGTGGGACTTCGTGCCGCCGTGGGCGTTGTCTGACAGCGACCTGCTCTGGCTCGGCCTGTTGGCCATCGTCTGCACCGTGTTCCCCTGGCTGGCGAGCCTCAAGGTGCTGGAGACGCTCTCGCCCTACACCGTCGCGCTCGCCGTCACGCTGGAGCCGGTCTACTCGTTGGTGCTCGCCTACATCCTCTTCCCCGACGAGGAGCAGCTCACCTGGCGCTTCTATGCGGGCGCGGCGGCGCTGCTCGGCCTGGTGCTCCTCAACGGCTGGCTCAAACGGCTCAACCGTCCGCCGGCGAACGAAGCGAGCGCTGGTGCAGCCTGACCTCGATGCCCTGTCAGCGATGTCAGAGTGGTGTGGGCCGCCGCTGATCCTCCCACCGAAGCGAAGCGACCGCTCGTGCTGCGGGGCGCGCCAGCGACGGCCTCGACCGGCCCCGAACGTCGCCGAGATGTCGGGCGGTTGAAGCGCTCGAGCCGCGATCTGCCGTGGGGAGCCCTCCGTCTCGTCTCGCTGTGCGTCGACGCGCTGACGAACACCCGATGGACTTTGGCGTGGGAGTTGCTCTGGTGCACGCCACCCATGACCACCCTTTCCAAGTGTCCTGCCTGTACTGGTGTCGTTCCCTCCACTGCCTCGGTGTGCCCGCACTGCGTGACCGACCTGCCGAAGCCGAGCCGCTTCGGAAAGTTGGCGCTCGGAGTGCTGGGCGGCATCGGCGCCTCGATGACGTTGATGGCCTGCTATGGCGCGCCCCCGTGCCGAGAGGTCGGCTTGCCCGACGGAGGCACCTCCACCAACTGCACCTATGAGCCCGTCACGCAGGACGCGGGCGCTGATGGCGGCGCGCGCTCCGATGGCGGGGTGACGGACGGCGGCACCGACGCTGGCCCCTGAGTGGTTGGGCTTCGACGCCTGAAATCGCTCCGAGACGCACGAAGGAGCGAGCGCGAGAGACGTGTTGAGCGCGTGCCCGGGCTGGTCCCGGTGCCACGCGTGCAGGCCTGGAGGACTTCATGACTCGCCGACAGAACCTCTCGGAGCGCTTTCACCCCGCCTACGTGGTGTGGGAGCTCACCCTGGCGTGCGATCAACCCTGCACCCACTGCGGCTCTCGCGCGGGAACGGTGCGGCCGGGCGAGCTGTCGACGGAGAAGGCGCTGTCGGTCGTGAAGGAACTCCAGGCGCTCGGAACGCGCGAGGTCGTGCTCATCGGCGGAGAGGCGTACCTCCACCCGGGCTTCCTCGACATCGTCGCCGCGCTCAAGGCCGCGGGCATTCGGCCCGTCATCACCACCGGTGGGCGCGGCGTCGATCGCGCGCTCGCGTTCAAGATGGCCGGCGCTGGGCTCTACCAGGCGTCGGTGAGCATCGACGGGCTCGAGCCGACTCACGATCTCATGCGCGCCTCCAGGGGCAGCTTCGAGGCGGCGACGCGGGCGATCGGGTTCCTCCGTGAAGCAGGCGTGAAGGTGTCGGCGAACACCAACGTGAACCGGCTCAACCTGGGCGACCTCGAGGAGCTCTTCGAGCACCTCCGCCGGCAGGGCATCGGCGCCTGGCAGGTGCAGATCACCGCGCCGCTCGGTCGCGCCGCCGATCGTCCGTCGATGATCCTCCAACCGTGGGATCTGCTCGACCTCGTGCCGCGCGTCATCGCGCTGAAGAAGAAGGCCTGGGACGAATCGCGCATCACGGTGATGGCCGGCAACAACCTGGGCTACTTCCACCCCGAGGAGAACGTGCTGCGCTCGCTGCCCGAACAGGGCGACGACGTGTGGCGCGGCTGCAACGCGGGGAAGTTCGTGATGGGCATCGAGGCTGACGGCGGCGTGAAGGGCTGCCCCTCGCTCCAGCCGAGCTACCTCGGCGGCTCGCTCACCGACCGACCGCTCGCGGAGCTGTGGGAGACCTCCAAGGAGATCGGCTTCACTCGCTCCCGCACGTCCGACTCGCTCTGGGGGTTCTGCAAGACGTGCCCGTTCGCCGAGACCTGTCTGGGAGGGTGCACCTTCACCGCCCACTCGGTGCTCGGCCGGCCGGGCAACAACCCGTACTGTTACTTCCGCGCGAAGACGCTGCGGCGCGAGAACAAGCGAGAGCGGCTGGTGCTCGCCGAAGCCGCGCCGGGCATGCCGTTCGACTGCGGCCGCTTCGAGCTCGTCGAGGAACCGTACGACGCGCCCGACGTGAAGCCGCCGACGCCGAGGGAGTTGGTGAAGAAGCACGCCCCCGAAGTTCGCTGAGGACGCTGGCCGGCGTCGGCGGAAGCCTCACTCACTCGCGCATGAAGTGACAGGTGTAGCCGCCCGGGTTCTTCACCAGGTAGTCCTGGTGGTAGTCCTCGGCCTTCCACCACTTCTTGAACGGCTCGACCGACGTCACGATCGGGCTCTTCCACTTCCCCGACGCGTTCACCTTGGCGATGACGGCTTGCGCGGCCTTCTTCTGCGCCTCGTCGGTCGGGAAGAGGGCGGAGCGATACTGGGTGCCGCGATCGTTCCCCTGCCGGTCGAGCGTCGTCGGGTCGTGCATGCGGAAGAACCACTTCTCGAGCAACTCGGAGTAGCTGATCACCGTCGGGTCGAAGACCACCTTCACCGACTCGGCGTGACCGCTCTTCGAGTCGTGGGTGTCGTCGTAGGTCGGGTTCTCGAGCCAGCCGCCGGTGTAGCCGGCCTCGGTCTCGACGACGCCGGGGATCTTCCGCAGCAGCTCTTCCATGCCCCAGAAGCAGCCGCCGGCGAGGTAGGCGATCTCACTCTTGCCCGACGCGGTCTTCACGTTCGCGGGCGCGCTCTGCGGCTGGAAGAGCTTCAGGTACTCGCCGTAGCCCTCGGCCTCGAGCTTGGCGACGGGGATGAAGCGCAGCGACGCGGAGTTGATGCAGTAGCGCAGCCCGCCCTTGTCGGCCGGCCCGTCGTCGAACACGTGACCCAGGTGCGCGTCACCCGACTTCGAGCGCACCTCGACCCGAACCATTCCGTACGCGGTGTCGGTGTGCTCCGTCACCACGGCCTTCTGCACGGGCTTGGTGAAGCTCGGCCAGCCGGAGCCGGAGTCGAACTTGTCGGTCGAGCTGAAGAGCGGCTCTCCGGTGGTGACGTCGACGTAGAGGCCGGCCTCGTGGTTGTCCCAGTAGGCGTTCTTGAACGGAGGCTCGGTCGCGGCCTCGCAGGTCACCTTGAACTGCTCGGAAGTCAGCGTCTTCTTCAGCACGTCCATCGAGGGCTTGGCGTAGGTCTTCATGGGCAGGGAGGGGTCGGCGGGGGTGGAGGCAACGGCGCGCTTCGTCTTGGCGGCTTGAGCCCAGGCCACCGCAGCGGCGACGAGCGCGAGGGCAGCAACGACGAGGATGAAGCGGCTCATGAGGTGGGGCTCCGGTGAGAGGTGTCTCTCTTACGCGGGGTTTGGGGAACCGGTTTCAGGTGCTCCTGGCCATTTCGGGGGCTCGGGAACCCTCGATTCTTCAGGGGTTCTCACGACAGGCGGCGCTGAGCTGCACCAGCGAGTGCTCGAGGGTCGGCCCCACCCGGCCTTCGAGGTTCACCACTGGCCAGAGCGCCCGGCGGAGGCCCGAGAGCTCTCCTCCGACGGCGAGCTCGACCTCGAGGCCAGCCGGCTGATCGAACCAGCCGATCTCCGTCGTCGCGCGGCCGGTGCCGAGGCTCCCGACGTTCGTGCTCTGCAGCACCACGCGATCGGCAGCGACGCTGGCGAGCTCGATTCGTCCGACCGACCGGCTGTCTTTCCGTTCGGCCCAGGCCCCAGGACCGCTGGTGGTGGGAGAGAAGGTGACGACGGGCGGATCGTGCGGATCGTCGTGATGGCGCATCCACCCGTCGATGGCGCGCAGATCGGTGACCTTCGGCTGGAGGCTCGCGACGGTGCAGGGCACCTTCGCCCGCCGCGCGAATCGATACGAGCTGGGCTGTGCGGCGTAGATGGCGGCGAAGAGACCGCTCACGAGCACGAGCAGGACCACGAAGCCGACGGCGAGGATGCGGAGCAGGCGGGCCATCGGGGCACTGTCGCAAGCGTCGCGGTGCACCGCCAGCGTGTCGGCGTTACACTGCCTGCGGCATGAGTCACTTCGTCGAAATCCAGTCGGGCGTGCTGCGCACCTACGATGGGGAAGAGATCCAGGTGCACGGAGGCGCGTACCTCCACCCAGACGGCCTGCTCTCGACGCACGCCGAGATCGAGAAGCTGCGAAACCGAGAACCGCCACTGCCATCGGTGCCGATCATTCTCGGAGCGGCGCTGCTCGGCCTCACTGCGGGCTACTTGCTGGGACGCCGCGGCTCGGAGGACTGAGTCGGCCGACTCAGGGAGGACGCACGGCCATCACTGGTGGTCAGGCGCGTTCGAGCAGCGCGCCCGCCCAGGTGAGGCCCGAGCCGACGACGCACAGCGCGACCGCGGAGCCCAACTTCCCCGAGTCCCAGTGCTCCGAGAACACCGAGGGCGCACCCGACGCCCCGACGTTGCCGCGCACGTCGACATTGAAGAGGTGCCGATCGGCCGGGACCTCGCAACGCCGCGCGACCGCCTCGAGCATGCGCAGGTTCGCCTGGTGCCCGATGAAGGTGAGGTCGTTGGGCGTGCGGTTCGGGGCGGCCTTCAGGTACTCGCCACGGAGCACCTCGTAGACCTCGCTCGCCCGCTTCACGGCGAACTTCTGCACCTCGGCGCCCTGCTGGGTGAAGTGGCCGAAGCGCGGCACCTTCACCTTGTCGGCGCCCGCAGGCTCGCCTCGCAAGTAGGTCGAGGTGACCTTCCACGGCCCGGGGATTCGCGGAGAGACGATGGCGGCGGTCGAGCAATCACCCCAGAGCACGCAGCTGGTGCGATCGCCGTAGTCGACCACGCGCGTCGAGTTCTCCGGGTTCACCAGCATGATGAAGTCGGGCAGCTTCTCGGGGCGCATCGCTTCGATGAAGTAGAGCTGGGAGCAGAAGCTCGAGCAGGCGCTCGCGACGTCGAGACAGGGACCGTCGACGCCGAGCACCTCGGCCACCCGGTTCGCCTCGGCCGGAATGCACTCGTCGGGGCTGCAGCTTCCGGCGAGCACCATGCCGATGTCGGCCACCGTCAGCTTCGCCCGCTCGAGCGCGACCCGGCCGGCCCGAGCGCCGGTCTCCGCGTTCGACATCGTCGCCGCCTCGATGGCGCGCCGTGGGTCCTTGTTCTTCGTCTCGCGGATGTAGTCGAGCGGGAGGACGGTGTGACGCGCTCGAATGCCGACGCGCTCCATGATCCACGCCTCGTTCGTCTCGATGCCGAGGCTCTCGAGGAAGGCATTCGTGAGGACATTCTCTGGATGAAAATGTCCGATGGCGTGCAGATACAGCACCGGGCCTCCCTTGGTGGCGGGGGTTGCTACCTCGTGACCACGTGGTCACACATCAGGGACGGAGAAACATTCGCGCGCCTCTGTCATGCGACCGTCAGCGAGACGAGGGTGACGCTCGAGAGGGTCGCCTGCGGGTTTCACTCCGGCGCAGCCCCCAGAGGAGCAGCCAGAGCCCTGAGAGGAGCCCCACGCCGCTCGGAGCCGAGCAGCCACAGCCCACCGCGTAGTCCGCGTGCATGGGCAGCCCTCCGTCGACCGCACCGGCGTCCGCGCCCGCATCCCTCCCCGCGCCACCGTCGGCGTCGAGACCTGCGTCGAGTTCGGTGCCCGCGTCGTTCCCAGCGTCCTCCATGCCCGAATCGACACCCGAATCGACGCCCGAATCGACGCCCGCATCGACGCCCGAGTCGACACCGGCATCGACGCCCGCATCGACTCCGGCGTCGGGGCCGGCATCAGGGACGAACGGTGTCGCATGTGGAACGAGCGAGCCGATGGTGGCGAGGGCGGTTGGCAGCCCTGGGGAGAGAACGCCGAGGGGAACGACCGTGCCGTTGAGCCTGATTCTCCCGACGCCGCCGCCGCCTCCACCTCCGAGCCCGGTGTCGGTCGTGCCGGTGTCGATGTACGCGGTGCCCTCCCGCCCGGCGAGGAACGCGCCGCTGCCGGGCATCATCGCTCCGCCCGCGCCGCCGCCACGGCCACCCTGACCGTTCCCGGTGCCGCCATCGGCAGCGAACTCGTTCGGTCTTCCTCGTCGGCCAGCCTGGCCGACATCGGTGTCACTTCAAGCGCAGTCCGAGGCACCGCCGCCACCTCCATTGGCGGCGAGCACTGACCCTGGAGCGAGAAGAATGGTGAGCGACTCGAGCAAGATGGCGCCACCGGAGCCGCCAGCCGCTCCACCCGAGCTGACGCACGTTCCTCCACCTTCGCCGGGCGCGGTGATGACTCCACCGTCCATCACCGAGATCGCCGTGCGCGCGACGAGCTGAAGGGCCCCGCCGCCACCGCCACCGACGCCCGGCTGGGGATTGAGGCCCAGGTTCGTGCTCGTGAAGCTCCCGGGCCGAACGCCACCTGCGCCACCCGAGCCGCCGACGAGCGGAATGAGAAAGACCGTCCCATAGGGTCCATCGGCCGGAGGGCCCATCACCTGGAGGCCACCGCCATCGGGGAGCACGCTCGCGATGTTGAGCGAGCCACCAGCGCCGCCCGCCGAGCCGAACGAACCGCCCGCCGAGCCCACCGCGCAGAGATGAAGGCACTGTTCCGTTCCGAACGAGCCGACCGGCCCTCCACCAATTCCTCGGCCGGGCTGTCCACCGAGCCCGCCGTTCGCGCCACCGGGTCCGCCTTGCGAGTTTTCGGCGCCCACGTCGATGGTCCCCTCGATGGTGGCGGCCGTGCTGACCTTGAGGACGATCGGGTGATTGCCGGTGATTCGCAGCAGCGCGCCCTGGCCTACCACCAGGTTGTCGACGGCGAAGACGCCCACGGTGCCGGCGTCGACCTGGGGCTCGATGGAGAACCCGGTCCGCGACGCGAGGTCGAAGGCTCCCGCTGGACGAACCAGCCCTCCGTCGCTGCGGCTCACCAGGCCATCGTCGCTCGAGAGGCGATAGGTCTCACCCGCCGGCACGACGAACGAGCCCAGATCGTCACGAAAGGTGGGCGAGACGTTGCTCGGCCCGAGGCACCCCGAGGTCGTCGAGCAGCCCAACGAACAGGGGCCAACGCGAGCGCAGCCGCCGTCGCAGAGCTGCGCGGTGCCGTCGGAGAGGCAGCTGATCTGCGCCGACGCCACGAAGGAGCCCAGCGACGCGATGATGAAGAGGAGCCGGGCCACGGCGAGGATCATAGCGCGACCTGCAACGCACCGGAGCGTAACCGTGCTCGTTCGGAGTCCGAGCGCTGGGTGGCTCATGTGATGAGACGATGCCGAGATGAGCCAGGTTCCAGCTCAGCTCATCGAGGACGAAATCGGACGATGGTGACTTCTCCCTCGTAGTCGAGGTGCTCGAGCTCGGCCTTGATCAGCTCGACCGAGCGCGCCTCGTCGAAGCGCCCGCTTCCGGCTCCGATTGCAGGAAAGGCCAACGACCGGAACCCATGCGCTTTGGCGAGGGCGACGGCGTTCTGAACCGACAGCCGAATGCTCGTCTCAGTCGCGGTCCACAGGACGTTGATCCCGGCGACGTGAATGATCGCCTTGTGCGGCAGCCGACCGGCCCCAGTGACGACGGCCCCACCGAGCGGCAAGAGACCTCGTCGCGGAACGGTGCCGTACCCGCCCGACGCTTGATGGCCCCCGACACGCCCTGAGGAGCAGCAACCACCAAGGGATGAAGTTGCGGTTCCAGGGGTTGACGATCGCGTCGACCTCCTGATCGAGCAGGTCACCTTCGACGTCCTTCACGATCATTCGCCACGCCCCCTTCGAGGGTCGAGGGTACAGATGGTGCGCCCGGCTCACGAGTCTTTCCTGAGCGCGTCAGCCCAGTGCTGTAGGGTGCGCGCATGCGTTCGTTGCTCTTCGTCCTCCTCGCCTTCACCCTCGGCTGCCCCGCCAGCCATCGCTACCCGCAGCTCATTCGCCGGGAGTCGTCGACGCCGCCGGTCACCGTCTTCCACGACGTGCGGGTGTTCACCTCGACCGACACCACCGCGCTCGAACACCAAGACGTTCGAGTGGAGGCCGGGAAGATCGTCTCGATCGCGCCGACCGCGCCGGCACCGAGCGGCGTGCGGGTCATCGAAGGCGCGGGGAAGACCCTGCTCCCTGGCTACGTCGACTTTCACGTGCACCTCACCGGGAGCCCAGCGCCGCCGTGGGCCGTCGCCTGGCCGGACGAAGAGCACAACGGCCGTGCCCTGCTCGCGTCGGGCGTCACCTCGGCGATGGACGTCGGCGGCGAGCTCGATCGACTCGAGGCGCTCTGGAAGCGGCAAGGCACCGACTGGCTGGGCCCGCGCTTCACCTTTTCCGGGCAGATCGTCTCGCTGCGCGGCGGCTACCCGACCTCGATGGTGAAGATCCTCTTTCCCTGGCCGGCGAGCGCGTTGGCGGATCAGCGCTTCTCGGGGCCGGTGTCCGAGCCGCTCGAGGCGGAGGCCGCGGTCGACTGGCGGCTCCATCACGGCGCGCACCACATCAAGCTCGCCATCGCGAGCGTTCCGCTCAACGCGCAGACGATGCCGCCCGAGCTCGTGCAAGCGACGGTGAAGCGGGCGCACCAACGCGGAGTGAAGGCAGTCGCCCACACGGACAAGGCAGTTCACGCGCTCCGGGCTGCGCGCGCCGGCGTCGACGCGCTGATGCACGGCATTCACCTGGGTGAGCTCACCGCGGCCGATGCGCAGGAGCTCAAGCAGGCGGGCGTGGTGGTGTCTCCGACGTTGGTGGTGTTCGAGCGCGCCGAGGCGCTGGTGCAGTTCCGCTTTCAGCCGACCGAGATGGAGAAGCGGCTCTACCCGCCCTCGTTCCTCGAGCCCTTCACGCCCGAGGTGAACCGGAAGCAGACGCTCGATCCGCAGCTCATCGAGTGGCTCGATCAGCTCCAGGCCGATCGGCCCAAGCGGCTCGCCGCGGTGAAGACGCTCCATGACGCCGGCGTGCCGTTGCTGGTGGGCAGTGACGCGGCGGGGTCCATCGGCTGTCTGGCTGGTGGCGCGTTCCTCGACGAGATGCGGCTGCTGTCGGAGGCCGGAATTCCGAACGCCGACATCCTCAAGGGTGCGACGGTGCTGCCGGCGCGATTCATCGCTGGGCCGAACGCCGACTTCGGCACCATCGAGCCGGGCAAGCGTGCCGATCTCGTGCTGGTCGACGGAGATCCGCTCACCGACATCACCGTCACCTCGAAGCTGGTGAACGTGATGCAGAGCGGCGTGCTCATCGAACGAGTCGATTGAGCGGCGGAACGGCCTGAGTCGCCGCTTCTTCGGATGCAGCCTCGAACCTCGGTGCCCCTCGAGCCGAAGACCTTCAGGATCCCTCCGCCGGTCGCCGCTCGGGCTAAACAGCCCGCATGCAACGTCTTCGGCAGGTCACGCGCGTCCTCGCGTGGGTTCACGTCGGCCTCGGCCCGGTGATTCTCCTCGCGCTGGCGGTTTCCTCGCCGTGGGTCGTCGGCGAAGGCCGCATCGAGGAGGCGCTCAAGGCCTTCGAGACCGTCGACTGGCGCTGGTGGGTGATGCTGGCAGTGGTGATGGCGTGGGGGCTGCCGATCGTCGCAGTCGCAGGCTGGGCACAGGCGCGCAAGGCCGGGCTCCAGACCAGCCGGCTCGAGGAGCGACTCGAGCAGGTGCTGACCGACCGCCAGCTGCCCATCTCGGTCGACGTCGACACGCGCATCCCGGTGAAGGTCGAGCAGGCGCTCACCATTCCGATCGAGCTCGCCACCACGCTCCGCTTCGACGAGCAGGTCGACGTCGAGACCTCGGTGCCGCTGCGGGTGGACCTGCCGCTCGACACCACGGTGGAGACCTCGGTCTTCGGCCTCGGCACGTTGAAAGTGCCGATCCACGCGCGGGTGCCCATCGACCTGGTCGTGCCGATCAAGGGGAAGATCCGCATCAAGACCGACGCGCTGCCGGTGCACATCAGCGACCAGTGCACGGCGCGGCTCCCCGAGTTCGAGGTGCCGATCCAGGCGCGGCTCGAGACGAAGCTGGGGCTGCTCGACAACCTCCGGACCGCGAGGCAGGAACTTCAGAAGGGCGTGAAGGAGGTCCTCGCCAACCTCGAGGAGCGGCGCCGGCCTCCCGAGTCCTGAGGGACGATCGACGTTCACGGTTGTCTCGACGACACCGAGCGCTATGTCGCTGCCCATGACCCTCGCGCTCTTGCTGTCCGCCACCTTGGCGGGTGCTCCGTCGCTGTC
Source organism: Myxococcota bacterium (assembly GCA_052034585.1). Lineage (GTDB taxonomy): Bacteria > Myxococcota > Myxococcia > Myxococcales > Myxococcaceae > Xiheimicrobium. The sequence goes on along the minus strand of JBPOIJ010000089.1, from coordinate 42,012 downwards.
GTCGTCCATCGATCTCAAGTTCGAGAAGTTCACCCTCGACAACGGCCTCACCCTCGTCGTCCACGAGGATCACAAGGCGCCGATCGTCGCGGTGAACATCTGGTACCACGTCGGCGCGAAGGACGAAGTGCCCGGCAAGAGCGGCTTCGCGCACCTCTTCGAGCACCTGATGTTCAACGGCTCGGAGAACTTCAACAACGACTACTTCAAGGCTCTCGGCGCGATGGGCGCGACCGATCTGAACGGCACCACCAACCGCGACCGCACCAACTACTTCCAGAACGTGCCGGTGAGCGGGCTCGATCGCGTGCTCTTCCTCGAGAGCGATCGCATGGGGCACCTCCTCGGCGTCATCGACAAGGCGCGCCTCGACGAGCAGCGCGGCGTCGTTCAGAACGAGAAGCGGCAGAGCGAGAACCAGCCCTACGGCCAGGTCTTCAACGAAGCGAACAAGGTGATGTTCCCGCCGCACCACCCGTACGCGTACCCGCGCGGCACCGTGCTCGGCAGCATGGAAGATCTCGACGCCGCCTCGCTCAAGGACGTGCAGGACTGGTTCAAGGCCTGGTACGGGCCGAGCAACGCGACGCTCGTCATCGCCGGAGACGTCGACGCGAAGACGGTGCTCGAGAAGGTGAAGCGGTACTTCGGCGACATTCCCGCTGGGCCGCCCGTGCAGCACAAGGGCCCGTGGGCCGACAAGCTGACGAGCACCGTGCGCAAGGAACTCGAGGACCGGGTGCCCCAGACGCGGCTCTATCGGTTCTGGGTCACTCCGGCGGTGAGCGACGCGCGCAACGACTCGCTGCAGGTCGCGTTCGCGCTGCTCGCGCAGGGCAAGACGAGCCGGCTCTTCAAGCGCCTGGTGTACACCGATCAGATCGCGACCGACGTCAGCGGCGGCATCTGGGACGGAGAGCTCGCCGGCCAGGGCATTCTCACTGCGTCGGTGAAGCCGGGCGTCGAGCTGTCGAAGGTCGAGGCGGCGATCGACGAAGAGGTGGCGAAGTTCCTCAAGGACGGGCCGACGGCCGACGAGCTCGCGCGGCTCAAGACCCAGACGATCGCCAGCATCATTCGTGGGCTCGAGCGCATCGGCGGCTTCGGTGGAAAGAGCGACGTGCTCGCCGAGAGCCAGGTGTTCCTCGGCCGGCCCGACGCGTGGAAGAGCCAGCTCGAGGCGCTCGAGAAGATGACCCCGAAGGAGGTGCAGGCGGTGGCGAAGGAGTGGATCGGCGCCCCTCGGCTCGATGTCGTGGTGCGGCCGTTCGGCACCTTCACCGCCGCGAAGGAGGGCGTCGATCGCAAGAAGCTCCCGGCGTTGGGCACCGCGCCGTCGGCCAGCTTTCCCTCGCTGCAGCGCGCGAAGCTCAAGAATGGGCTCACCGTGGTGCTCGCCGAGCGGCGCGGCGTTCCGGTCATCGACCTGCGGCTGCGCATGGAGGGCGGCACCGCGAGCGACACGAAGGACAAGGCCGGCCTCGCGAGCCTGGCGATGGACTTGCTCGACGAAGGCGCGGGGAAACGAAGCGCGATTCAAATCAGCGAAGAGCTGCAACGGCTCGGCGCGACGATGAGCAGCGGCGCGGCGCTCGAGGTCTCCACCGTCTCGATGAACGCGCTCAAGGCGAACCTGGAGCCGTCGCTCGCGCTGATGGCCGACGTGGTGACGAACCCGACCTTCCCGCAGCAGGACTTCGATCGGCTCAAGAACCAGCGGCTCGCCGGCATCAAGCAGGAGAAGAACTCTCCGCAGGGCATGGCGTCACGGCTCGCACCGAAGCTCTTCTTCGGCGAGGGCCACCCGTACTCGCTGCCGAGCTCGGGCTTCGAGGCCTCGGTCGAGAAGCTGACCCGCGACGACGCGATGGCGTTCGCGAAGGGCGTGCTCAAGCCCGGCACCGCGACGATCGGCGTGGTGGGCGACATCTCGATGGCCGAGCTGGTGCCGAAGCTCGAGAAGGCGTTCGGTGGCTGGGCGGCAGGTGACGGCGCCAAGCTCGCGATCCCCGAGGTGCCGCTCGCCGCGAAGCCGACGGTCTGGCTCATCGATCGACCCGGGAGCCAACAGAGCGTCATCCTCGTCGGCCACCCCGCGCCGCCGACCAACAACCCCGACGAGGCGGCCATCATGGGCTTCAACATCGTGCTCGGCGGGGACTTCAACTCGCGGCTCAACATGAACCTCCGCGAGGACAAGCACTGGAGCTACGGCGTGCGCACCTTCTTCGCCGACGCACGCGGGCAGCGCTTCTTCGCGGTCTCGGCGCCCGTGCAGACGGACAAGACGAAGGAGAGCCTCGCGGAGATCCAGAAGGAAGTGACCGAGCTCGTCGGGAAGCGGCCGACGACCGTCGAGGAGTTCGAGCGCATTCAGGCCGACCGCGTGCTCAAGCTCCCCGGCGCGTGGGAGACGCTCGGCTCGGTGCAGGGCTCGCTCGGTCAGGTCCTCAACTACGGGCTGGCAGACGACTACTTCCAGACCTGGGCCGACCGGGTGAAGGGCCTCAAGAAAGAGGACTACGACGCGGCCGCGAAGAAGGTGCTCAAGCCGCAGAGCCTCGTCTGGGTGGTGGTGGGTGACCGGGCGAAGATCGAAGAGGGCGTGAAGGCGCTCAACCTGGGAGCGCTCTCCATCGTCGACGCCGACGGGAACCCGGTGAAGTGACGGCGCGGGTCTCGCTCGCGCTTGCGTTCGTGCTGGGCGCGAGCTGCCTCTCGGCACCGAAGCGGCTCGACCCTCCGCACGACTTCACCGACGTTCAGCTCACCGTCGTCGAGTCGAGCGAGCCCGACGCGCTCAAGGCCATCGCCGCGGCCTGGAGCGGTGAGGCGCTCACGCCGAATGGAGAGCCCATCCACTGGCCGGCCACCCACGGCTGGGACGAGGAGGTGAGCGCCTCGTTCACCAACCCGGCGAAGCAGACGCACGTGCGCGCCGAGGTGCGTCGCGTTCGAGCCCGAACCTTCGTGATGCTGGCGGAGGCCTCCGAAGCGACGCTGTCCAAACGTGAAGCCCAGCTCGATCGACTCGTCGACGAGCTCGCGCCATCAGACCTTCGTCCCGAGTCGTTCGCGGGCCGCAGGCCTCGAGCGATCGACTCCCAGGCCTTCGAGGCCTTCCTCGTCGACGCGATGAAACAGCTCGGCGTTCCCGGCGCCGGCGTCGCGCTCGTGCAGAACGGGAAGGTGATCTTCGAGAAGACCTGGGGCACCGGTACGCTGGGACGCGACGAGCCCGTCACCGCCGACACGCTCTTTCTCATGGCGTCGATCACCAAGCCGATGACGACCTTCCTGCAGGCCGCGCTCGTCGACGCCGGCACGTTCACCTGGAACAGCCGAGTGACGACGCTGCTGCCTGGCTTCAGGCTCGCCGACCCGAAGCTCACCGCGCAGCTCGAGCTCTGGCACATGTCGTGTGCGTGCACGGGCATGCCTCGGCGCGACATCGAGAACCTCGTCGAGTACGGCAACGTCACCGCCGAGCAGCGCCTCGCGTCGATGCGCGAGATGCAACCGACGACCGGCCTCGGCGAGACGTACCAGTACTCGAACCTGATGGTCGCCGCGGGTGGGTTCGCCGCTGCGCACGCGTGGGCGCCGACGCTCGGGCTCAACGAGGCGTACGTGAAGGCGATGGACGCGGTGGTCTTCGCCCCGCTCGGAATGCGCACGAGCACCGCGGATTTCACCAAGGCGACCGCTCGGCCGCACGCCACGCCGCACGCGCTCGATCTCGACGGTCAGCTTCGGCCCTTGCCGATTGGCTACGAGGGGAACGTGGTGCCCATCGCTCCCGCGGGCGCGGTGTGGTCGACGCTGCACGACATGGAGCAGTACGCGATGGCGGAGCTGTCGAGAGGCCGCTCTCCGCTCGACGGAAAACGAGTGGTCTCGGAAGCGAACTACCTCGAGCGCGCCCGGCCACGCACCAAGCATGGGTACGGCCTGGGCATCGGCGTCGAGCAGCACCTGGGCCTCACCATCCTCGGACACGATGGCGGCTCCGATGGTTTCGGAACGTCGCTGCTGCTCTTTCCCGATCTCCAGCTCGGCCTGGTGGTGCTGACCAACGCACGCAACGGCTCGCCGCAAGAACAGCTGCCGTTCAACGCGGCCACCAAGCGCAAGCTGATGGAGCTCATGTTCGACGGAGCGCGACCGATCGCTGGCGGCATGATCACCTTCGCGCTCCAGACGCGTCGGTTGCACGCGCGCCAACAAGGTGAAGGCGTCGAGCGAAGGCCCGACCCGGCGTGGCTCGCGAAGCTCTCGGGCCGGTACGAGAGCACCAACCTCGGCACGCTCGAGATCCACGAGAACGTGTTCGACGTCGGCGAGTGGCAGTCGCACTTCGGTCGCAAGGGCGAAGCGTTGATCCTCCTCGACCCGCCCTTCGCGGGCACGCCGCTCGCTTTCGACGAGGCCTCGGGCACCATCACCCTCCCCGACCCGCAGACGAAGTACGTGTTCACGAAGAACCGCCAATGATCCCCTTGCTGCTCGCCCAGATGCCGGACGCGGCGCGCACCGCGAGGAAGATGGAGCTCGTCACCGATCCTTCCGCCCAGGCCGTTCTGCGAGCCCGGTCGGTCGCCGCTGCTCTCGGACGGCTTGGACGTCACGGGACGTAGGCGAGTCCGGCATCGGCCCACAGAGGCGCGGAGAGCTGCTGAAGGACGTCGAGCCCGTCGAGGGTCTGCCGACTCGGCCGTGACGTGGACCCGAGGCTGAACGCAAAGAGCGGACGCGCGCCTCCGTCACTGGCGACCTCACTCACCACCACGAACGGCTGACCGGTGAGGCATTCCTCACCTGGACTTGGCGTCTCGCAGGCGAAGAGGCCGAACGCCGTGGCGAGCACCGGCCGTCCCTGCTCGGGAACCTCCAGGACGACGGGAGCGCTCGACCGCAGCCCGTTGGGCGCACGCACGACGACTTCCGCGGTCACGCCTGCGTCAGCGTGCACGAGGAGCCGGCGGGAGCATTCGGCCGGAGCACGATCGACGGTACACACCGATTGAATGTCGATTCGAGCCTGCTCGAGCGCAACGGCACACGGAGCCGAGGCACGCGTCTCCAGGCAGTACCCCGAAGAGAGGCTCGGGAGCTCTCGACAGGCGCCGGAAGGACACACGGCTCCGGCGCGACACGCTTTGCACGAGCAGGCTTCGCCAACCGGAAGACGGCAGGCCGGATCGTCGCAACAGGGGAGTTCGATGAGCACGCGCTCGGCCGCGTCGGGCGCAAATTCCAAGGCGGGTCGCACGCAAGCAAGGCCAGTCGCGGCCACGAGGCTGAGCAGGCTCGCGCCGTTCGACGATCGCGATCGGGTCCTCCCTGCAGCTCGCGCACCCTCCTCGAGAGCCGCGCCCGAGGGAGAAGAAGTGCATCGCCTCACAGCTTCGACAACGGCAGCCATCCAGGGATCCACGCCGCGCCGTCGAAGAGCGCCTTCGCGGGCACCCGAAGCTCGACCGTCGCCGCGCAGGAGGCTCGCAGCTCGGCGTCGTAACCGTCGTCGACCTTCCGCAGACCGACGACGTGGAATTGCCGCCAACCTTTCACCTCCGCCACCGACGTGAACTTGGCGCCGACGAGATGTTCGTACCGTTTCGGGAGGCCCACGCCCGCAGGTGTACCGAGGAATGGGCTGCCACGCACACCTCGCGCAGTTGCCGCGTGCATGCCCCAATCGAATGCGCCACGGTCCGTCCACAACGGAGGGTTCCCCATGGCGAAGCGCTACTTCGAGTTCTCGGAAGGCAGCTCGAACAAGTTCTGGGAAGTGTGGATCGACGGCACCTCGGTGCTCACCCGCTACGGGAAGATCGGCGCCTCCGGCCAGACGACGGTGAAGGACGAGGGCGACGCGGCCGCCGCGCAGAAGCTTCACGACAAGCTGGTGAAGGAGAAGACCGGCAAGGGCTACCAGGAGAAGTCCAGCGGAGGAGGTGCTGCTCCGGCGCCCCCTCCGACGAAGGCCGCTCCCGCGAAGACCGTCACCGCGGCGCCAGCGAAATCGGCAGCCACTCCCGTCACCGTCGAGCCCGGCTTTCGCCGCTTCGAGTTCGTCGAGGGCAGCTCGAGCAAGTTCTGGGAAGTGAAGGTCGAAGACACCGAGCAGACGATTCGCTTCGGGAAGATCGGCACCGCCGGCCAGGAGAAGGTGAAGGACTTCGACAGCCCGAGCGAGGCCAAGGCCGACACCAAGAAGCTCATCGCCGAGAAGACGGGCAAGGGCTACCTCGAGGTCGGCGGCAAGCCGAAGCCCGAGGGCAACCCGGCGCTCGAGTCCGCCATCGAAGCGAAGCTCGACGACCCGCAGCCCTACCTCGTCTACGCCGACTGGCTCCAGGGCAAGGGCGACCCGCTCGGCGAGCTCATCGTGATGCAGCAGACCGGCAACGCGTCCGCGAAGGCGCACCTCAAGAAGCACGCCGAGACCTTCCTCGGCCCGCTCGCGAAGTTCCCCAGCGACAAGTACGGCAAGGGCTTCGAGATCGAGTGGCAGTTCGGCTTCATGAAGAACGTCACCATTCGCTGGGAAGCGTTCGACGACGGTGATGGCGAAGACCCGACCGAGGATCTCGCGGCGGTGCTCCAACTCCCGACCGCCCGCTTCATCCAGTCGCTCCGCCTCGGCCCGTGTCCTGGTGACGAAGAGATGTCGCTCCAGCCAGTCATCGACGCGATGGAAGAGGTGAAGGGCCCCGCGACGCTGCGCGAGCTCTATCTGGGCAACGTCGGCGACTGGGACATCTCGGGCACCTCGACCGGCGACTTCGGCTCGATCGCCCCGCTCTTCCCCAAGCTCGAACGGCTCACCCTGCGCGCCGGCAGCATCGGCCTCGGAAAGAACGTCTCGCTCCCCGAGCTGAAGGAGCTCACCATCGAGACCGGCTCGCTCACCAAGGACGACATCAAGGAGCTCTGCTCGCTGAAGGCCCCCAAGCTCGAGAAGCTGTCGGTGTGGTTCGGCGACGAGCACTACGGCGCCTCGGGCGGAGTGAAGGACGTGCAGAGCATTCTCCTCGGCACCACCTTCCCCAAGCTGACCCACCTCGGCATCATGAACTGCGCCTGGGTCGGCGAGGCGGTGCGGGTGCTGATGGGCTCTCCGCTCCTCGAGCAGCTCACCTCGCTCGACCTCTCGATGGGCAACTTGAGCGACGCCGACATCGACGCGATGGTCGCCAAGAAGGAGCTCTTCGCCAAGCTCGAGAAGCTCGACGTCGACGACAGCGCGCTCACCAACACCAGCAAGCCCAAGGTGAAGCTGCTCGCGAAGGACGCGAACTTCGGCAAGGAGCAGGAGCCGGAGCGCGCCGGCGAAGATGCCTACCGCTACGTCTCGGTCGGTGAGTGATCAGCGCAGCGGAGGAAAGGTGCTTGTCCTCCACACCTGTGGGGAGAAGTCCCCTCGTCGAGTGACGCAAGCCGCCGAGAAGAGACCTCCTTCGTCTGGCACGAGACGTGGTCTGATGCGCGACTCCATGACCCCCGCTCGTCTGCTCTGCGCCGTGCTCGCGGTGGCTTCGTGTGCTGCCTGGGCCCAGGGCCAGTGCACCCAACCACCCGGTCCGTCGCCCGATCCGACCGATCTCATCTACCCGTCAACTGCGCCGCATCGCGCTCGCGCTCGAGGGCACCACGCCCGACTCCACCGAACTCGAGGCGTTGGTCGCGTTGGGCACGCCCGAAGCGCGCCGCGCGTTCCTCGATCAGGCCATCGACCGCCGGCTCGCCGCGCCCACCTTCTACGATCAGATGGTCCGCTTCGGGCACGAGTGGATCAGCATCGGCACGTACACGAAGGGCGCCCAGGGCGACGCGTACCAAGGCGACATGGCGGGCCACCTCTTCCGCTGTCCGGGCGGCACCGCTCACGCAGCGGCCTACTTCCTCAACGACGAGCCCGACGCGCAGGCGCCGTACCCGAACCCGCCGCCGCTCTGTAACGATCGCGATCGCAACGGCGGCGCCAAGACGCCCGCGACGCGGCAGGTGGAGCCCTGGTGGGCGCCAGGCACGATGGTCACCGTGCTCGGCGTCGCCGCGACGTCCACCGCCACCACCGTTCCCGGAATGAACGGCACGATGCTCGACTGCGGAATCGCCGAGGGCGGCTACTACGACCCGGCGATGCACGCCGGCTGCGGCTGTGGACCGAACCTCGTGTGGTGCGCACCGCTGCAGGGCCTGAGCGCGGGCAGCATCTACGACTTGAAGGACGGCCAACGCCGGCACCCGTTCGAGGAACCGGCGCGCCTGCTCGGCCACATCGCCTGGCACGATCGCGACCTGTCCGACCTCGTGCTCGGGAACTATTCCGTCGGCACCAACTGGCTGCGTCACCTCTACGTGCGCCACGGCCGACAGCACGGCTTCACCACCGCCGACGCGAACACGACCTGGTGGAAGCCCGACGCCGACACCGGCCCGCGCGATCCCCGGCACGCCACCGCCGGCGACCCGCTCGCCTGGAGAGAGTTCGTCGTCGAAGACCTGAACCCCATCTTCACCTCCCTCACCAACAAGCAGCGCGGAGGCGGCGTCGGCCGCACCTATTCGTACGATCCGCGCACGACCACCCAGCCTCCCGAGGGCCTCCCCGCGGCGGGCGTACTGACGATGATGGGGCCGAACTCGACCTGGCCTCGCGAGCGGGTCCGCGCGGCGCGCTTCCTCGAGGTCTTCGCCTGCTCGTCCTTCGCGCCGCCGGCCGCTGGCAGCACGTTTCCTCCGTACGTGAACGATCCGGCGACGGGCGGCACCTGCCTTCACTGCCACACCACGCTCGATCCCGCGGCCATCTTCTTCAAGCGGTGGGACTTCGATCCCGGCGCTTCGTACTACGTGCCCTGGCCAATGCTCGGCGGCATCGGCCGCTACCGCATCACCCCCGCCTGGCTCTCGGGCCAATACCCGCACGGTCCGGAGAGCAACGACCCCGGCTTCCGCTGGAAGGTCGCCTTCGTGCCCAACACGATCATGACGCCGGTGACGCCCGCGCAGGTGACAGCGAACCCGGAGGCGGTGCTGCTCGACACGATGCCGCAGTCGTACAGCCTCTTCGGTGACTCCGGCGACGGCACGATGGGACCGCTCGGGTTCGGGAAGATCCTCGTGCGCTCCGGGGCGTTCGATCGCTGCGCGGTGCGGAAGCTCTACGCCAAGTTCATCGGGCGCGAGCTGCACCCCGCCGACGAGCGGCCCTACCTCGACGCGCTCGCGCTCCAGTTCGTCGCCAACGGCCGCAAGGTGCGCCCGTTCATCAAGTATCTGATGAGCCAGCGCGAGTTCAGGAGGGGCTTGTGATGATCCGCGCGCTCCTCGTGTCGATGATCGTCTGCAGCGCCTGCACCGGCATCGTGGGCTCGACCAACTCGGGCCCGACCGGCGGCGGAGACGCGAGTGACGGCGGCACCCTCGAAGACGGGGGCTGCATTCCGGTCGGCCGCAACGACGAAGTTCGCCTCGCGCTCGCTCCGACCTGCGCCGGCTGTCACCTCACCGGCTCGAAACCGTATTGGGCCTCGCTCACCGCCTTCGAGACGATGGTCTACGACACCGGCGAAGTGGTGCCCGGCGACCCCGACGCGAGCAAGCTGGTGAAGCTGCTCAAGGGCACCGCGAGCGGCTCGTTCCGGCAGATGCCTCCGGGAGAGACCTACGCGGCAGCGCTCGCCCGCGGCGCGGGGACGATGACGATCGCGGAGGTGGAGCAGTGGATTCGCGAGCTCGGGCCGCGTGGCGCCGTTCGCGCGGAGCCGAGCCCCGAGCGTTTCACCGTGCGCCGCCTCACCGCCGAAGAGATGGTCCTCTCCGGGCTCTCGCAGCTCGGCCTCGGCCTCGAAGACTTCGTCGACACCGCGGGCGCCGATTGGGAGACCGAAGCGTACGTCGTTCGTGGTGGGCGCTTCTTCGTCTGGCCGAAGGACTGGGCGCCGGGCATCTCGACGGCCTACGTGTCCGACGCGCGCACGGTCGAACGCTACGAGGCGCTCGGCGGCATGGCGGCGGTCGACAACCGCGGCAAGGACACCAACCTGAGCCCCGCGGCGGTGCAGACGATCGTCCAGCTGTCGCAGGCCTGGTGCAAACGCGCGATCGAGAAGCAGGGCAACACGGCGGTGCTCCGCCACGTCACCCTCGCCGACAAGAGCGCGTCGAAGTCGGCGGAGATCAAGCGCAACATCGGCGCGCTCCACCTGCGCATGCTCTCGGAGCCGGCGACCGACGCCACCATCGACGAGCTGTACACGAAGGTCTACCTCCCCGCCGAAGCCACCAGCACGAAGGTCGCGTGGACCGCGGTGTGCGCCAGCTTCATGCGCCACCCGCTCTGGCTCACCTACTGACGAGAACGACCCATGCCCTCTTCCTCACGACGCCAGTTGTTGCAGTGGTCGCTCGGAGCGGCGCAGCTGGCCTTGCTCGAGCGCTTCAATCTCCTCGGCAGCTCGCGCGCGCACGCGCAGACGATGGGAGACACTCCGACGCGCCTGGTGGTGCTCTACGTGCCCGGAGGCTTCCGGCCGCAGTACGCCTTCTGGCCCGGCCCGGACTCGCAGGTGGAGGCCAACGTGCCCGCGCCCGCGAACTACAACGGCGAGGCGACCTTCTTCCGCTCGAGCAACCTCGTCGATCTCGCGCCGGCGAACGGCTCCTATTCTCCGCTGCGCGTCTGGCGCTCCTGGAACCCGGCGATGCCGCAGGTGCGCGACAACACCTTCACGCCCGCGATGTACGGCTACGTGCACTTCAACCTGCACGAGAACGTCGCCGTCGCGCACGGCATCGACCAGGGCACCGCTGATCACAACTCGGCCTTCGTCTCGGCGATGTGCGGAGTGCCGAGCCCCGACTTCCGCGCGCCCGCGCTGCACTCGGTGGTGGCGAACCGGTTCTACGCGTCCACGAAAGATCAACGTCCGCTGCCCTTCGTCGCCATCACCAGCGAGCGCGGGCTCCCGCAAGCGACCGGCCTGCCCTCGCACGCCGCGCCAGTGAAGGTGCCCAGCATCGAGGCGCTCACTCCGCAGCTCTCGACGAAGGTGGCGGACAACCCGTGGTGGGAAGGGCTCGACGCGCGCACCGGGAGGCCCGAGCTCGCCTTCGACGGAACGCCCACCGGCGGCATGCTCCAGGCGACGGGGCTCGAGGACTACACCCTCGGCATTCCGCCCAAGTACAAGGGCAGGTCCACCGCGCGCACCGACGCGTTCCTCGAGCAACTCCACGGCAGCTTGCGCAGCGTCTCGCGCGTGCTCGCTGCCGACGTCGTGTCGGTGCTCCAGCGCACCAAGGGCATCGACGCGCTCAAGACGAACAAGCCGCCGTACCTCTCGAGCTACCTCTCGGAGTTCAGCTACACCTTCGGCCTCGCCAACTTCCACATGACGGGGCTCGAGCCACGCTTCGACATGGCGCTGCGGCTGCTCAAGGCCGACCTGGCGACGTCCATTCACGTCTCGCTCGGGCTCGACTTCGACACCCACAACGGCACTGGGCACTCGTTCTCCTGCGCGCACGGACGAAACTTCTTCGACCTCGTCGCGCGCTTCATGGGCGAGCTGAAGAGCACGCCGCTGCCAGGCCGGCCGGGGAAGACGCTCCTCGACGACACCTTGGTGGTGATGATGAGCGAGTTCGGGCGGTCCTGGGCCTCGAAGAGCGGCACCGGCTACGACCTGCCCGACAACCACCACCCCTTCACCTCGGTGATGCTCGCCGGCGGAAACGTGGCGAACAACCGCATGGTGGGCCGCTACGACGACCGCGGGTTCGGAGAGGCCGTCGACCTCATCGAAGAGAATGATCAGCCGAGCCGCCGAGTGCCTCGCGCGGCCGATCTCACCACCACCGCGCTGCGCATCATGGGCCTCGGCTTTCACGACTTCTTCATTCCCGGCGGGTACGGGGAGATCGTCGGCCTGCGCAAGAACGCCTGATTCCCGCGGCAGTGAAATACCGGCCGAGCACGTGCGCACCTGCCCGTGAATGCTGTAAGTCGAACGCATGCCCGCACCGGTGAACGGCCGCACCCCACCTGCCTCCATCCCCGACAGCAGCACGCCCACCCGGCCCACCACGCCGACGCCGGCGGGCCCGCCTCCCGCCCAACCGGGATGGACGCCGTCGGTTCGAGACGGCGCGGCTCGCAATGGCCCCTCGCTGCTCAACGAGCGCTTCGCCAACGACTCGCAGCTCGGCGGGGTGCTCGCAGGCGGCGCGGCGCTCGGCCCTGGCTCCAGCGGCGACGGGGTGAAGAAGTTCCAGCAGGCGATGAGCGACATGGCCTTCGCGCTGCCCGACTCGGCGGACGGAAAGTTCGGGCCGCAGACGCAGAAGGCGGTGCGGAACTTCCAGGTGAACGCCTCGAAGATGTTCCCCGACGTGAAGCCGAACGGCGTCATCGACGCGGCGACGCTGCGGGCCCTCGATCAGCTCGCGCCCAAGCCGGGGCAGCACGGCCAGGCGAAGAACGTTCCCGCGCCGTTCTACGACGGCAAGCCGGTGCGGGTGGTGGTGCTCAAGGACGAGCACCGCACCTTCCTCTTCGACAAGCAGGGCAAGCTCGAGAGCGTCTTCCTGAACGCGGTGGGCGCCAAGGCGACCGCCACCGACGAAGGGCTCAAGAAGGTGACGACCAAGCTCGACGAGCGGGCGGCGTTGGACGCGGGCCAGCGGCTGTGGGGCGGTCCCGTCTTCGGCCCGCGAATGCTCGATCTCTCCTGGGCCGACGGAAAGCGGTCGGGCGAGGAGCTCCACGGCACCAGCGCGCCCAAGCAGCTCGGCGAAGACGTGAGCCACGGCTGCGTGCGCCACTCGAACACCGACATCGTGAAGCTCTACGACGCGCTCGGCGTGGGCGATCAGGTCGCCATCGTGGGCGGGCTGAAGGACACCCACCTTCATCGCTGAACGGACGTCGCGCGGACGACGAGGGCACGCATGCTGATTGGGTTGGCGCTCACCCTCGTCTTGAGTTCGCCCGCGCGCCTGCAAGCGACCTGCACCGCCACCACCACCGGCACCAGCCTCACCGCCACCTTCCCCCGGCCGACCACCGCGGGCAGCCTCGTCGTCGCGGCCATCACTCACACCAACGTCGCCCGTTCGCTGCGCGCGACCCAGCTCGCCGACGAGAGCGGGACCCAGCTCATCGAGTTCGCCAACAACGCCGACGGGGGTGGGGGCCACGACAACCGGATCTTCCTCGGCCGCGGCAACGGCGCGCGTTCGGTGCGCGTCGAGATGAACGAGCGGGTGGACGGTCGGGCGATCTTGACGCTCTTCCTCGCCGAGTACGAGGGAGGCACCGCGCTGCGTGCAGCCGACCGCCGAGGCGAAGACACCACCATCGTCATCGGACCGGTGACGCTCGGCGAGCTCGAGTTCATGGTGGGAAGCGCGGTCGACGAGATCGGGTCCGTGCTGTCGACGGGCCGAGTGGACGGCGGGGTCGAGGTCGTCACCAGCTGCTCTGGCGACGTCTTGGTGGACCTGCTCGACGCAGGACGCGGCACCTTCACCAGCGAGCTCACGGCTGGTGTCGACGGGTGGAACGCGGTCTGGGTGGTGTTCTCCGAGCAAGCGCCCGACGCGGGCCCGAGAGACGCAGGCGCGTCAGCGACGGACGGCGGCCTGAAGGAACGGGAGGCGCTCCGGGTCTCGAGCTGCAACGCGGGCCTCGGCGCTCCGTTCCTCGTCCTCCTCGGCGCGTGGTTGCTCAGGGCAGCGGCACGAGGCGCAGCTGGCACTGCTCGCGAGGCGCGTCGGCGTCCTGGGTGAACGTGGTGCAGAGCACGTCGAGGATTCCGCCATCGGGGCCGCCCACGCACGACCGGTAGTACTCCTCGGGGTTGCACACAGGCGGACCGCAGGTCGGTGGGCTCCGGGTGCCGCCATCGCTCAAGGGAGGCCGCCCGCCGATCGCGATGCTCCCGCTCAACGCGGTCGTGACGTCGAGCATCGAGCCCAGCCCCCCTTGCGTGCCGCTCGTGGGAACGAAGAGCGGCTCACCGCCGTCGACGACGAGCCCACACGAGGGGTCGGAGTCGATCGAGATGACGCCGCTCGGCCCACAGGTGCCCTCCACCTGGAAGAAGCGCTGCTCTGGCGTCTTGTTGGTGCAGGGCGGCGGCGCGGGACGCGAGGTGGCGACCAAGACCCACGACGTCGACACCACGGCGAGCAGCTTGAGGAGATTTCTCATGGCGTCCTCGGGACGGGAGCAAGGTGTGCTTCACAGTGTTCGATGCCGCCGAGCGCCGGCGTCTCGCAGATGAGCTCGAAGTAGCCCGCGTCGACGAAGGGCCCCGAACAGCTCCGGTGGTAGTCGCACGCGTGATCGGCGCAGAACTCACCACCGTCGGCGAGCCCTGCGTCACTCGGCGACAAGGAAACGAAGCCGTCGAGGCGGAGCGGGTTCGCCAGCATCGAGCCCGCGAACGGCTGGGAGCCGGTTGGCGGAAGGCCGAGCGCGTCGCCGCCATCGAGCGTCAACGAGCAGGTGAGCGACGAGCGAATCTCGACGAAGCCCTCCACTCCACAGCTGCCGGTGACCCGGAACGTCCGCACCTCGGGCGGGTTGTCCTGGCACGGCTTGGGCGCGTTGGGGTTCGACGACGCGATCAGGATCCACGTCGTCGAAGCGAGCGCGAGGGCTCCGAGCACGTTCTTCCTCATCGAACGAGTCCTTGGCGATGGCGCGCGTAGGCGACGGTGAGCGGCAACACGAACAGCGCGAGGAGATCGGTCGGATCAGTGACGATTCGCAAGCCCGAGCCGGCGCCGACGAGCTGGGCGATGGGCTCGAGCAGCGCGCACACGAACGCGCCCGCCGCCGACGAGAGCTTGATGGCCGAGAAGAAGACGACGGTGAAGCCGACGCCCACCGCGAGCCGCACCCGAAAGGGCACCTTCACCAAGGTGAGGAGCGCCGAGACGAAGAGCGGCAGCACGAAGCAGCCCGCGACGTCCGAGAGCTTGCCGGTGAAGCCGTTGTGAAGCTGCGCCTTGAGGACGGCGTCATTGAGCCGGAGCACCAGCACCGCCACGAGCGGAGGGAGGCCGTAGAACTCCGGGCAGTCGAAGCGGCCCTGGAGCGAGGGCCAAGCCTGAGTCTCCTTCGTTGCTCGCAGCGCGACACTCGCCATGGGCCCTCGTCGAGGCGCTCACAGCAAAGGCGAGGCCTGCCCACCTCTTCCCACTCGGCCTCCGAGTTTCGACGACTTGCGGGCGGTGGTGGCGCCGAACCTGACACCGATGGCTGGATCAGCGCGCGCTGGCCACGACACGAACGCCATGCTTCGGCCGCAGCGTCACCAGCGGTTCGGCCTCGAACGACTGCCCCGGCACCAGCGACAGGTGCACCCGCTGGAGAATGGTGGCGAGCATCAGCTGGGCTTCCACGGTGGCGAAGGTGTCTCCGATGCACTTGCGCTGGCCCATGCTGAACGGAAAGTAGGTGCCCTTCATGGGCGGCGGGGCGTCGGGCGCCCAGCGCTCGGGCTCGAAGGCCTCCGGGTCTCTCCAGAACGTCGGGTGCCGCTGCACCGCGTAGGGGCAGATGAAGAGGTAGGCGTTCTTTGGAATGAGCACGCCGTCGACCACCTCGTCGTCGACCGAGCGGCGCGCGAGCGACCAGACCGGTGGGTACAGGCGCATCGACTCCTTGAGCACCATGCCGGTGTACTGGAGCTTCGGTACGTCGCTCATCGTCGGCGTTCGGCCTCCGAGCACCTCGCGCAGCTCCGCCACCAACCGCTGCTCGACGTGCGGCGCCTTGCCGATGAGCACCATCGTCCACGCCAGCGCGTTGGCGGTCGTCTCGTGGCCCGCGAGGAAGATGGTCATCACCTCGTCGCGCAGCTGCTCGTCCGTCATGCCTTCGCCCGTCTCGGGATCGCGCGCTTCCATCAGCATCGCCAGGAGATCGGTCGTCGGGCCCTGACCGGCACGGCGCGCGGCGATCATCTTCAGCACCACCTCGTCGAGCGTCTCCTTCGCGCGGAGGAAGGCGCGGTTGCGCGGCGTGGGCGCCCACTCCGGCAAGCCGAAGGGGTGGAGCGTGCGGTGAATGAGGTGCTCGAGCGCCACCGTGATGGCCGCGCCGATCTCGCTCGCCGAGCTGGTGACGTCGCTCGACAAGAGCGTCTCGCCCACCACCCGCAGCGTCACCTGCATGAAGGCCGAGGCCACGTCGAAGGGCTGGCCCAGCGCCCACCCGTCGACCAGCTCGTTCGCCGCGCGGGTCATCGTCTCGCCGAAGCCGGCCAGGCGCTCCCGATGAAACGCCGGCTGGGCGATGCGGCGCTGGCGCTTCCAGAAGTCGCCCTCGCTCGTCACCAGCCCGTTGCCGAGAAGGAGCCGCAGCATCTGGTAGCCGCGCGTCTGCTTGACGTAGTTGCGCGGGTTGGCGACCAACACGTGATCGATCAGCTTCGGGTCGCTCAAGATGAAGCCGTCGTGGAACGGGAGCGGCAGCCGCACCAGCCGCTCGTAGCCGAGGGTCGCCCTGGCCATCACGCCCAGCGGGTCTCGTTGGAGCATCGGCAGCACGCCCAGCACCGGCACCGTTCCGGGCAGCGTCGGAATGGGAGGAGGCAGGGGCGACGTCGAGGCGGGGGCTGGTGTCGCGTTCATGGGCCGAATAATATGAGCCCTCGCTCACATTCGCTGCTCGCATTCGCCAGAGGTGGTCCCGTGGCCCGCAAGCCCCCCGAGGTTCCTCGCAAACGCCCCACCCAGGACCGGGCGAAGGCGACGGTCGACGCCATTCTCCGAGCGACCGCTCACATTCTGAAGACCAAGGGCTACGAGGGCTGCTCGACGAACGCGGTGGCGAGGCGGGCCGGAGTGTCGATCGGCTCGCTCTACCAGTACTTCCCCTCGAAGGAGGCGCTGGTGGTGGCGTTGGCAGAGGAGCACGCGCAGCATGGCTACGAGCTGCTGCTCCAGTCGGTGCGGGAGGCCGGAGAGAAGCAGCGGTCGCTCGTCGAGACGGTGCGCCACTACATCTCGGCGATGGTGCGCATGCACACCGACGACTCGGAGCTGCACCGGGTGCTCATGGAGCAGGTCGGGTCGATTCACGCGGGGCGCGCCGCCATGGTGAAGACCTCGAACCAGTCGGCGGCGCTCGTGCAGGCCTGGCTGGAAGCGAACCGCGACCACCTCCGTCAGCTCGACGCCGAGGTCGCGACCTACGTGCTCATCACCTCGGTCGAAGCGGTCACTCACCTGCGCCTGCTCGATCGCCCCGACCGGCTCGACACCGACACGCTCGTCGACGAGCTAACCGAGCTGGTGACTCGTTACCTGGGAGTCGGTGGCGGCGGCTTCCGTGCCCGGCGGCCATGATAGCTTTCGCGCATGCTGGGAAAGCCGGTCGAGTCCTGTGATCGCTGCGAGCTGGGACGGAACGGGCCGTGTCTCTTCCGGCCACGCAAGGTGGACGCCGGCACCATGATCGCCCACCAGGGCGAGGTCAGCCGCGAGGTCTTGTTCGTCAAAGAAGGCGTGCTCGGGCTCACCGCGACCGACGCGGGCGGCGACGAGGTGCTCACCAGCGTGCGAGGGCCGCGCTCCGTGGTGGGCCTCGAGGCGCTCGGAGGCAAGCCCTCGCCCTTCACCGTGACGGCGCTCGACGACGCCACCGTCTGCGCCCTCAACACCAATCGGCTGTCGAAGGAGACCGGCCTCGATACGCGGAGGACCCTCGCCGCGTCCTTCCTCGGGCTCGTGCTGGAAGAGCACGCGACGGCGCTGCGGGACGCCGACCTGCGCGCCGGCTTGTCGCGCGCCCGGGTGGCGAAGTTCCTGGTGGCCTACTCGAAGCTCGTGAAGCCGGGAAAGAAGGCCGCGTTCTCGAAGGCCCATGTGGCAGCGCTGCTCGGCATTCGCCCGGAGACGCTGTCGCGCAGCCTGCGCCAGTTCGCCGAGGAGGCGCTGATCGGCAGCGACCGGCTCCAGGTGCTCGACGAAGCCGGTCTCGCCGAGATTGGGCGCGGCGCGCGGTGATGCGGGCTCGGCGGTCGTCTCGGCCGCGCTGCCCTTGCCTTGACAATCCGCAACCCCCGGGCCGAGCGCTGGTGGCAGGGTTCTTCCGCCTCCCATGCCTCCACCGCGTCGTCAGCGAAGGGTCGTCCCGACCGGTTCGGCCGCGCTCGCGCTGCTGCTCGCGGCGAGCTGCACGGTGCTCCGCAACCCCAAGGGCTCCGACTGCGCGCACGATGGCTGGTGCCCCGACGGGTACGCGTGTTTTCCCGATTTTCGCTGCTACCCCTACGACGCCGAGCCGCCCTGCAACCCGCCGTGCTACGGCGCCGAGCCGTACTGCGATCAGGCGACGCTCCGCTGCATCGAGTGCCGGTCCGACGAAGACTGCGCGATCGGCTCGCTCTGTACGCCGGCCCTGAAGCGGTGCCAGCCTGGCTGCAACGCCGGCCGCACGGCCTGCCCCGAGGGGCTCACCTGTGACCTCGCGAAGGGAGCCTGTCGGGGCCCGGGCCCCGGCTGCACGAGCGACCTGGCCTGCACCGATCCGTTCAAGCCGAGGTGTGACGCCAGCACGGGCTCCTGCGTGGCGTGCCTGCCCGGGCGCGAGGACTGCTCGCCGGGCAGCTTCTGCGTCCTGAGCGGCGGGAGCTACCGCTGCATGCAGGGCTGCACGAGCGTCGGCGACTGCCCCGCGGGTGGACCTGAGCAGGTGATGGCCTGCTGTGATCACCGATGCGTCGACGTGCTGGGCTCGAGTGAGCACTGCGGGGCGTGCGGGAACGGGTGCCGCAACGCCGACGCCTGCTGCGAAGGCGTCTGCACCGATCTCACCCGGAGCGCCAGCCACTGCGGCGGCTGCGGCCGAAGCTGCTACCTCCCGAACGTCACCGGCGTGCGCTGCACCAACTCCACCTGCTCGAACCAGGGGTGCCAGCAGTACTTCGGCAACTGCGATCTCAACCTGACGAGCAACGGCTGCGAGGTGAACCACTCGTTCGATCCGCGGCACTGCGGTTCCTGCGCCAACGTCTGTTCCGCGCCGCCCCACCGAGTGCCGCGGTGCGTGCTCCTCTCCTGCAGCCAGACCGGCCCGTGCGAAGCCGGGTGGGGTGACTGTGACGGAAACTGGGTCAACGGCTGCGAGGAGCCCCTCGACACGGCCAACCACTGCGGCGACTGCGCAGTCACCTGCGGCGCCAGCCAGACCTGCCGAGGAGGGATGTGCCAATGACGAACTCCGCAGCTCGCGCCGTGGGGTGGGTGCTCGTGCTCGTCGCAAGCGTGGCGCGCGCGGAAGCACCGGGCGATCTGCTGGAGGAGATCCAGCAGCACTTCCCCGCGGCCAAGAAGTGGTTCGGCATGGTGCAGGATCTCCAGTTCGAGCGCGCCGCCGATGGCTCGTTGACGCCTCGCTTCGAAACGCTGACCTCGAGCTTCGTGTTGCCGAAGGACCCGGCCGGGCAGGTCGTGCTGGCGCGGCTCCCGGCGCAGTCGACCGGTGGGCTCTCGGTGTGGATCGCCGGCGACGCAGATCTCTCGGCACGAACCATCGAGGAGAGCGTCACCAAGCGACCGGCCGAGGTGCTCCGAGGCGTCGTCATCTACCGCGGGGCGGTGCTGGGCGGCGACCTCCTCTACAAGCTCACGCCGACCCACGTCGACGAGTACGTCTACTTCGCCGATCCTCCGAAGAGCCTCCGGCGCGTGTTTTCCGTGGAGCTCGGGCGAGGCGCCACCGCCCTTCGGCAGGCGAGCGACACGGTGGAGCTGATCGGTCGTGACGGCTCGGCGCGGCTGCGGCTGTCGGCGCCGGTGGCGAGGGCAGCGAACGGGGCGCGCCGCAAGGGGACGATCCGCGTCGACGGCACGCGCCTCATCGAGGAGCTCGACCTCTCCGGGCTCCCCGCGCCGATCCTCGTCGATCCCGATTGGACGACGACGGGCACCATGACGGTCTCCCACCTCGCGAACGCCGGCTGGCGCATGGAGAGCGGCGCGGTGATGGCGGTGGGCGGGTGCGCGTTGGCCGCGTGCCCAGTCGGGCTGATCGGCGAGGCCTGCTCGCAGGTGGTGGTGAACACCTCGATCTGGACGGCGGCGACCCAGACGTGGACGTCGGGCCCAACCCTCACGACCGGCCGGTACTCCTTCGCCGACGTCGTGCTGCCGGGCAACGAGCTGCTCGTCGCGGGCGGCTGCACCGGCTCCAACTGCGTCTCCACCACCGCGACCGCCGAGCGCTACTCCAAGGCGATGCAGCGCTTCGTGTCGGCGGGCACGCTGTCGAGCCCCCGCGCGCGCGTCACGGCGGCGCTGCTCCCCAACGGCGACGCGCTGCTCCCCGGCGGCTGCGACGAGCTGCGATGTCTCACCGAGGTCGCTCGCTACGACACCGCAGGCAACCGATGGACGACGGTGGCGCCGCTCCCCCGCCCGCGCGGCTTCGCCACCACCACCGCGCTCGCCGACGGCTCGATTCTCGTCATTGGCGGCTGCTCCGACCCGCGCTGTGCGACGGTGCTGTCCGACGCGCTTCGCTACGATCCGCAGCTCGATCAGTGGCGCCCCGCAGGAATGATGCGAGCCCCACGCGCCGGGCACAGCGCCACGCTCCTCGCCGATGGTTCGGTGTTCGTCGCCGGAGGGTGTCAGCGCGCCAACGGCGTCGACTCCACTCTCGACACCACCGAGTTCTGGGGCCCGACCCTCACCGCGGGCTTCTCCGACGGGCCCACCATGCGCTCGCCACGCCACCACCACACCGCCACCTTGATGAACGCCGGGCTCGTCCTCCTGGCCGGAGGGACCGACCGCGTCGACTCCACTCGCGGCACCGCCGAGGTCTACCTGCCCTTCGCGCGTCGGCTGGCCGAGATGCCGCGCATGGACATGCCGCGCGCGTACCACATCGCCATCTCGCTCCAGTCGGGTGAAGTGCTCGTCGCCGGCGGGTGCAACGCCGCGACCTGTCTGCCGTGGGCCGAGGTCTTCAACCCCGCCGGGCTGCCCATCGAACGACCGCTGCCCGACGGAGGTGTCAGCACCGACGCAGGCCTGGTCGACGGCGGAGCGCCCATCACCCCGACCGACGCAGGGCGCCCGACCGAGCCGATCGATCGATCGCCCTTCACGGCCACCGGCGGTCCGCACCCGAAGCTCTTTCGAACTGGCGCCGTCACTTGCGCGGACGACGAGGCGCGCGATCGACCGTGCCCGGTGGCGGGCTGGCGCGCCCAAGACGCCGACTACCAGCCCAACACGCACCCGCGGGTCCCCCAGGCGAACGACGAGGTGCTCGACCCCGTCAGCGGGCTCACCTGGCAGGCGCGCGACGACGCGAAGGAGCGCACCCAGGCCGAGGCGATCGACTTCTGCGCCGGGCTGGAGACCGAGGGCGCGCCAGCCGGCACCTGGCGGCTGCCGACGGTGATCGAGCTCGTCACCCTCGTCGATCTCGGCCGCGCGAACCCAGCCATCGACCAGGCCTTCCCCGACGTCTCTCGCCTCAACTACTGGTCCTCCACCGCGGTGGCGACCGGTTCGACGATGGGCTGGTCGGTGCGCTTCGGCGTCGGCGAGGTGATGCCGATGGTGAGCACCAATCGCGGGCCGGCGAAATGCGTGCGCGGGGCGCTCAAGCTGGCGACACCGGAAGGCACCCTGCGGCTGGCTGGTCCGCTCGTCGCCGTGAAGGAGACCGTCCGCGACGAGGCGAACGGCCTGGAGTGGCAGCGGGAAGACGACGGCTTCAAGCGGAAGTGGCGCGACTCGCTCGACGTCTGCGCGAAGCTCGAGCTCGCCGGTCATCACGACTGGCATCTCCCGAACGCCCTCGAGCTCGTCAGCCTGCTCGACTACGCCGCGACCTCGCCCTCGAAGCTCGACCCGGCCTTCGTGAACCCTCGGCCCGAGCTCTATTGGTCGTCGACGCCGAGCGAGAACACTCCTGGGCTCGCGTGGGGCGTGGGCTTCAACTTCGGAGCGGTGGACGCGGTGAGCGTCGACGGCCGGGCGCTCGCGCGCTGCGTGCGGCACTTGCCGGCGCCCTCGACCTGCCGCTGCGGCTCCGATGCGGGTGGAGCGGTGATCGCCGTGGGCACGCTCCTGCTCTCGCTGCGACGACGCACTCGGAGGAGCTCATGACTCGGTTGGGTTGGGCGTTCACGATCGCCGCCTGCGTCGGGTGCACCGTCGAAGGCCCAGAAGGCCCGATCGGCCCCGCAGGTCCTCCGGGAGTGACGGGCAGCAAGGGGCCCGCTGGTCCCCCTGGAGACGCTGGGCTGCCCGGTCCACCCGGAGCGCCTGGAGCGGTGGTGGTGCTCTCCGAGCGCGCGAAACGCGGCTTCGACATCGCGCCGGTGCAGCTCAACTCGATGGGCCTCACTGGCCCCCAGTTGGAGCGGGTCGGAGTGGGCAGCTACCTCGTCAACGCGGTGGCCGACTGCGCCAGCTGTCACGATCAGCCCCAGACGATGGGCACCCCGAAGCACCTCGCGGGAGGCGCCAAGTTCACCCTGCCCTCGTCGCAAGGCAGCGAGGTCTACGCGCGCAACCTCACTCCCGACGGCGCGACCGGCCTCACCCTCACCGAAGATCAGTTCCTGCTGATCATGCAGACCGGCACCGACAAGAAGAACCCCAGCTCGTCGCTCCTGGTGATGCCGTGGTTCGAGTATCGGTGGATGACGAAGGACGATCTGAAGGCCATCTTCGCGTACCTCAAGGCCATTCCTCCCCAGAGCAACGACGTGCCGGGCGACGTGAAGGCCGACGTTCCGCGGGTGACCTTCCCCGCTGCCTTCACCGATGGCGACGTCGAGCGGCCCTTGTTGCCCGACTCCGCCAAGGACGCCGACGGCGTGCTTCGGGGCTTCGCCATCTCGCCGCTCGCCTTGCCGGATCTGACGACGTTCCCCGCGAACGTGCAGAGCCTCTTCGGGCGCGGGAGCTACCTCGTCAACGCGGTCGGCCGGTGCAACGAGTGCCACACGAACCCCGCGCGCGATCGGGCGACGTACAAGATCAACACCGCGGCGTACCTCGGCGGAGGCATGGTGTTCGGGCCCTCGCAGTCGACCAAGCGCTCCATGAGCCGGAACCTCTGTGGCGCGTCGTTCGGCTACACCGCGCCGTTCACCGAGTTCGCGACGACCCTCGCCTCCGGGCTGCGCGGCGGCCGAGCGGCAGAACCGATCGCGTGGCCGATGCCCACCTGGGCCCTCACCAACCTCACGACTGGCGATCTCGAGGCGGTCTTCACCTACCTGAGGCTGCTCCCGCGACGGAGCGGGGCCGGCGACAAGCAGACCGGCGGACCGGTGAAGGGCTGCACGAGCCCAATGGACTGTCGAGCCTCCGAGCACTGCAACACCACCGCCGGCGAGTGCGAGGGCGCTCCCTGCGACGCGATGACGCCCTGCCCCGCATGCCAGAGCTGCAACGCGGGAACCTGCGCGGCGCCCGTCGCGACGTCGACGTGCCTCCAAGCTGGGCTGTGAGAGGGGAGTTCGATGAGCGCCGATGAGAGACCAGCCACCTTGTTGTCCCGCCGCGATCTCCAGACACGCTCTGGCTGGGCGCTGTTGACCGCGAGCGTGATCACGGGCGCGGGAACGCTCGTGCGGTTGCTCTTTCCTCGCGTGCGCTCCGACCCTCCGACGCGGGTGGTGTTGGGAAGGCCGGAGGAGTTCACGGTCGGCGAGGTGAGCGAGCGGTTCAAACGCACGCACCGGTTGATCCTGATCCGCGAGGCCACCGGCTTCTACGCGCTCAAGTCGGTGTGCACGCACCTCGGCTGTGTGCCGGCGTGGAGCGCGGCGCAGGAGAAGTTCAAGTGCCCCTGCCACGGCAGCGGGTTTCACCGCGACGGGGTGAACTTCGAGGGCCCTGCACCGCGACCGCTGGAGCGCCTCGCCATCACCCTCGACGAGGAGCACCGCGTCGTCGTCGACACCGCGATCGTCTTGCGCCACGAGCGTGGAGAGTGGAGCCGCCCCGAGGCCTTCCTCCCCTACCCGCCGGAGCGATCGGCGTGAGCGGCCCGCCCACCACCGACCCGCCACGAGAGCGGCTCGGCCGGGAGATCGTTCGCTCGGCGCTCCGGGTCGAGAACGTGGACACACCGCGCAACCGGATCCTCGCGGTGGCGCACACGGTCTGGCTCCATCTCCACCCCAGCAAGGTGCCTCGCCACGCGGTGCGCTTCTCCTTCACCTGGGGCGCGGGCGGCATCGCCTTCTTCTTGTTCCTCATCACCATGGTGACGGGCGTGGCGCTGATGTTCGTCTACCGCCCGACGCCGGAGCATGCGTGGCTCGACCTGAAGCGGCTCGACTTCGACGTGCCCTTCGGAATGCTCAACCGCAACATGCACCGCTGGGCTGCGCACGCGATGGTGATCGTGGTGTGGGTCCACCTGCTGCGCGTCTTCTTGACGGGCTCGTACAAGCCGCCGCGGCAGTTCAACTGGGTCGTGGGCGTGGGGCTGCTGACGCTGACGATGCTGTTGTCGTTCACCGGCTACCTCTTGCCGTGGGACCAGCTCTCGATGTGGGCGGTGACGGTGGGGACGAACATGGCTGCGGCGGCGCCAGTGGTGGGGCACGAGGGGCCGTTCTCGCCCGCCGCGATCACCGCGGACAACGACGCGCGCGCGCTGCTCCTCGGCGGACCGACGGTCGGCGGCTCGGCCTTGCTGCGGTTCTACATTCTCCACTGCGTCGCGCTGCCGCTGGCGCTGGGCCTCGGTTGCATCCTCCACTTCTGGCGCGTTCGTCGTGACGGAGGCATCAGTGGACCCGCGGGCACGAAGGGCGCGGGCTAGATGCAGGCGCTCCTGCACATTCTCGGCAAGCCCGACAACTTGCCGATCGCGCTGATGGTGCCGCTCTTCCTGGCGCTCCTCGTCCACTGGGCCTGGAGCGCGCGGCGAAACGATCGGCTGCTCGCCGAAGGTGGTGAGCCTGCGATCAGACGGGCGCTCGACGGCGCGGTGCCCGAGGCGTCGGCCGACCCGAAGGTGACGACCTGGCCGTACCTGCTCCGCATCGAGCTGATCGCCGCCATCGCGGTGACGGTGGTGCTGCTCGTCTGGTCGATCGCCATCGACGCGCCGCTGGAGCAGCTCGCCGACCCCACGCGCACGCCGAACCCGAGCAAGGCGCCCTGGTACTTCCTCGGGCTGCAGGAGCTGTTGGTGTACTTCGACCCGTGGATCGCTGGCGTGCTGCTGCCGGTGCTGATCATCGGCGGGCTGTGCCTGATTCCGTACGTCGATCTCAACCCGGCGGGCAGCGGCTACCACCTCTGGCGTTCACGCCGCTTCGCGATCGGCGTCTTCCTCTTCGGGTTCCTCGGTCTGTGGCTCGGCCTCATTCTGGTGGGCACGTTCTGTCGAGGCCCGGGGTGGAACTGGTTCTGGCCGTGGGAAGCGTGGGATCGCGCGCGCGCCGTCCCGATGGCCACTCGCAACTTCGCCGACCTGTTCGGCGTCTCCTCGCCCCTGGGGTCGTCGCTCCTCGGTGGGCTCGCCGTCGCGCTCTGGTACGGGCTGGGCCCCCTGGTGTGGTGGCGCTCGCGCCGCTCGGCGGCCATCTCCACGCTCGGCGTCACCCGTTTCGCGCTCGTCGCCTTCCTGCTGCTCACGATGGGGGGCATTCCGCTGAAGATCGCGCTGAGGCTCGCGTTCTCGGTCAAGTACGTCTGGACCACTCCCTGGTTCAACGTATGAGCCGCGCCGGAAAGCCTGTCGAGACGACGAGCCTTCGAACGCCGTTCGTCACGCTCTCCCTGCTCCTCTTCGGCGCGACCGTGTGGGCCGTCTGGGACGAGGGCTGGCACCGCCGCCCATGGAAAGCGACCCAGGCGCGCTTCAACGAGGTGCTGGCCGCTCGCGCGCAGGCGCCGATCGAAGAAGGGCTCCGGCAAGTGACGATCCCCGCGCTCGAGGTGGCCGACCGGTGCCAGAGCTGCCACCTGGGCGTGGACCGCGGCGGCCTCACTGGCGACGAGGTGCCGCGCGAGCTGCGAAGCCACCCCAGGCGCGAGGTGCTGCTCGGCAAACACCCGGTCGAGCGAGTCGGCTGCACGCCGTGTCATGCCGGCCAGGGGCTGCAGACGAAGGGGGTCGCGGGCGAGCCGTTCGCGCATGGTCGTGACGATCCGTACTGGGAGCAACCGCTCCGCTCTCACCCCTTCATCCAGTCGAGCTGCGTGACCTGTCACGCGGACGACCACGAGATCAGCGGGGCGCCGCTGTTCAACCGGGGGCGCGCGCTCTTCGAGGACCGTCGCTGTCGGGCCTGTCACTCGACGCGGTGGACGCCCGCGCCAGCGCCGCCCGGCCCGCCGCTGGACCGGCTGAAGGAGAAGACGTCGGAGGCGTTCGTGGTGGCGTGGCTCCGCGAGCCTCCGAAGCTGAGGCGAGGCACCCGCATGCCGTCCTTCTGGCCGAGCGGAAGTCAGTCGGCCGAGCCGGTCGCGATCGCCGCCTTTCTCGGGAGCGTGAGTGACGGTGGCACCGCCAGCGACGACCGGCCAGGTGACGAGGCGCTCGTGGCGGAGGGAAGACGGCTCTTCGACTCGCTCGGCTGTCGCGGCTGCCACCTGCTCGGCGACGCCGATCCCATCCCCGCGGAGGCGCGCTTCGGTCCTGCCCTCGACGGCATCGGAGCTCGCGCCAGCCGCGCCTGGCTGGAGCGGTGGCTCGCCGACCCCAAGGCGCTGTTCCCCGAGACGCGCATGCCCGATCTCCGCCTCGCCGAGGCCGAACGCAGCGCGCTCGCCGCGTTCCTGTCGACCCAGGTTCGCCCGGGCGAAGACGTGCTGAAGCCGCGGTGGTCCACGCCCTCGGCGGAGCTGATCGCCGACGGCAAGAAGGCGGTGCTGCGCTACGGCTGCCAGGCCTGTCATCGGATCCCCGGCGTCGTCGCAGGTGGGCGCCCCGGCCCCGATCTCGACGACTTCGGCGATCTCCCTGCCGAGCGCCTGGAGTTCGCCGCCGAGCGTCCGGCCTGTACGTTCAACGAGCGCGAGTGCTGGACGATGGCGCGGCTGCAGCACCCGGAGGCCTTGCGCCGGCCCGGCCTCGACCTGGTGATGCCGCGCTTCGAGCTCAGCGATGACGAGGCGCTCTCCCTCGCCGTCTTCCTCCTCTCGAATCGGAAACAGCCGTCGCTTCCCAGGCCGGTCCGCGAGGCCCAGCGCGCGGTGGCCGAGGGAGAACGGGTGATGGCTCGCCACAACTGCCGCGGCTGCCACGAGGTGGGCCGTGAGGAGCGGAAGGAAGGCGACGAGCTGCGGTCGACGCCGCGCGGAGGAGGCATCGCGCGGTGGTACGACGAGCCGGCGCTCGCCCCGCCTCCGCTCACCTTCGCCGGGAGGAAGTTCCAGGCTCGCTGGCTCTTCGACTTCCTGAACCGACCCCGCGCCATTCGACCCTGGCTCTCGGTGCGAATGCCGACGTTCACCTTCGAGCGCGGCGAAGTGGAAGCGCTCGCCCGGTCCTTCGCGGCTCGAGACGGCGAGCCCTTTCCCTTCGAGGACACGACGCGGCCTCCGCTCGACGACGAGGCCCGGCTGGACGGGCGCAGGTTGTTCGAGAAGCTCCAATGCGCGCGGTGCCACAGCATCGGCCCGAACGTGAAGGCAGGCGAACGCGCGCCCGATCTCACCCTGGCCGCGAGCCGCCTCAAGCCCGGCTGGATGAAGGCGTGGCTCCTCGACCCTCAAGCGCTCCAACCAGGCACCCGCATGCCGGCCTACTTCTTCCTCTCGGACGAGGACGACGCGACCAGCTGGTCCACTCCTGCACCGGCGCTCCTCGGCGGCTCGGTCGAACGACAGCTCGACGCGCTCGTGGGCCTCACGCTCGAACTTGGACACGCTCCACCCACCGTCACCCCAGCAGGAGTCCACCCATGAAACACCTCGTCGTGTTCGCCGTGCTCGCCGCCAGTCCGTCCTTCGCCGAGGACACCACCGGTTCCCTCCGCGGCACGGTGTCTCTCAAGGGCCCGGCCCCCAAGACGCCCGAGCCCGCGCTCCCGGCCGATCTCAGCGCCAAGGACAAGACGTTCTGTCTCAAGAAGACGCCGCTCGTGCCGCCCCACTACGTCACCGACTCGGCAGGCCACCTCAAGGACGTGGTGGTGTGGATCGAGGGCGCGAAGGCCGTGGCGCCCGCGCCGACCTCGCGCTCCCTGGTGAACACCGAGTGTCGCTTCGAGCCGCACGTGCAGGCCATCACCGTCGGCGACGAGCTCAAGGTGGAGAACCGCGACCCTCTCCTCCACAACACCCACCCGGTGTACCTCGGCGACAAGAGCACCCTCTTCAACATCGCGCTGCCGGAGCAGGGCCAGGAGGTGAAGAAGCGGGTGAAGAAGTCCGGCGTGCTCAAGGTGCAGTGCGACGCCGGCCACGTGTGGATGCGGGCGTTCGTGCACGTGTTCGACCATGGGTTCCACGCGACCAGCGCAGCCGATGGGTCCTTCACCATCGCCGGCGTGCCGCCTGGCAAGTACACCCTCAAGGCCTGGCACGAGGCGGCCGGCACGGTGTCACAGGAGCTCGAGATCACCGCGGGTGGCGAGACGAAGAAGGAGCTCAGCTTCGACGCCAAGCCCATTCCGTGAGCGCGACCCTCATTCCCATGGCGTGCGCGGGGCGAACAGCCAACGGAAGAAGCCAGGGCTGCGCGAGAGCGAGCGGACGTACTGCACGAGCGCCCAGCGATCGTCCTCCTTCGGCAGGCTGTCGCCGTACGAGGGCATCGGCGTGCCGTCGAGCCCGGTGACGAAGGTGCGGTAAACGTCCTCGGGGGTGGAGCCGCCCTTGTAGAGGCCGACGGTGAAGTCGAGCGGTGCGGTGCTGAGGCCCTCGTCGTCGACCGCCGTGGCTGCGGCGGGTCCATCGCCTCGACCGTCGGGGCCGTGGCATTGGCCGCACTGCAGCGTGAGGTAGAGCTGGCGCCCTCGCTCCCGCAGGCGAGGGCTGTCGGCCGGCGGCTTCAGTGTCGAGAGCGGTGGCACGAGTCGTTCGGGAGGCTCGGTGCTCGCCGGCCCGAAGCTCAACACGTAGCCCGACACCGCGCGCAGATCGGCCGCGCTGAGGATCGGCTCGAAGGCGGGCATCCACGTTCCTCGAATGCCGGTCGACACCGTGCGCATCACGTCTTCGAGCAAGGGCCGCTCACCCGAGGCGGTGCTCCGAAACTTGAAGGAGCCGGTCAGGAAGTTTCGCGGTCGCGGGACGAGGTTCGCCGCCGCCGGGCCCCTGCCGTTCCCCTCGCGCCCGTGACACGACTCGCAGGCGTCGCGGTAGACGGCGCGGCCTCGCAGGAGATCGGGTGCGGGCTCGCTGGGCTGGCTCGGTGGGGACGCGGCGGGAGGCTCGGGTGTTGTGGCGGGTGGAGCGGGTGAGCTGGGCGTGGGCTCGGCCGACTCCTGAGCGCTCGCGACGCTCGACACGATCAACAGCCCCAGCACGATCCGCTGCGATCGAGGTGCGCGCATCAGAGGAACCCGTGGAGCTGAACGAGGAACACGTCACCGCGACCCTCGACCCGCTGCGGAATGTCCTCGCGGACGATGTACGTCGCGGTGACGCGGAGGAACGGCAGGGGAAACACCTCGACGGTCATCGCCAGCCGCGTACGGTGATCGTTCTTCACCGCGAGATCGGGGTCGTGGAACCCGAACGCCGCGCGCACCGCGAGACCTTTGAGGATGAGCAGATCGGCCTCCGCGTGCACGGCGAGCTGGAACAACTGGGTGCGCGCACCGCCCTTGGGCCGCTCGGTGTCGACGATCAGGTCGGCCTCGGAGAGCAGCGAGAGCCGCCCGACGTTGAGCGTACCGAACGCGCCTCCGACCTGGCGCACCACCATTCCCTCGGGCGTCGTCCCGTCGTTCCAGGCATAGGAGG
Organism: Myxococcota bacterium; assembly: GCA_052034585.1. Classification (GTDB taxonomy): domain Bacteria; phylum Myxococcota; class Myxococcia; order Myxococcales; family Myxococcaceae; genus Xiheimicrobium. Next base: position 12,072 of record JBPOIJ010000089.1, on the reverse strand, counting down.
CGCCCAGCCGACCCCAGCGTGAACGGACCCCGCCCATCACCGAGAGTTGCTTGCGCTCATTCGTGTCGGTGCCGCCGAGGGTACCGTTGCTGAGCGCCGCGGTGACGAAGGTCGGCCCGGGCTCGGCGCCGATCTCCACCCCGAGATCCTGGTTGCCGAAGTTGAAGCCGGTCGCCTGACGAACGAAGGCCTCGTCGTCGGCGAGCCGCAACCCGAACGGGAGCAGGATTCGCCCCGCCTTCGCGTAGCCACCGTGCGGCAGCCCGTAGAGCAGCAGCATCACCTCGCGCGCCGACGCACCCTCGGGGCCGATCTTCTCGTCGAGGTAGACCGAGAGATGATCGCGGACGAGGAACAGCTCGCCGTACAGGTTCGCCTGGGGAACGCGCAGGGTGTTTCCCCCCGGCGCCTCGAGCCACTTGCCCTCGAACTGGGTGCGAACCGTCTGAATGGTGACGTGCTGCACGCGCACGTCGGCCCCGACAGACACGACGTCGCCCACGCTCGGGTTCACCACGCCGAGGCGACTGCTCGCCGAGCCCGGTCGCCACGCGGGCAGCGCCACCTGCGAGTAGTTCGCGCCGAACGCGTTGCGCTTGCCGCCCCCGGCGCGGTTCACGTGACACTGGCTGCAGAGGAAGCCCTCACGGACTGCCAGGTGCGGCTCCGCCAGCGCGACCGCCGCGAAGAGACCGATCGACACCAGGGCGCCTCGCTCAATCACGCGGGGCTCCTCGGGCGATCCACGCGCGGATCGCCTCCAGCTTCTCGGCCGGCAAGTAGGGCGGCTCGTTGAGCGGCATGCGCTCGCCCAGGCGCCGCGCGTCAGTGGGGATCACCTTGATGTACAGGTAGCTGTTCATCGGATCGCCCGGCTTGATGATCGAGAGCGTCGGGGCCTCCACGGAGCGTTTGTCGACGGTGCGCGCGTAGGCGTTGGTCGCGTCGAGCTGCAGGCCCTTGGGCGCGCTGGCGCCACGATGGCAGTACACCGCGCAGACCTGGCTGAAGACGTTTCGCTGAACCCACCCATACGTCGCGCGCTCGTCGACCATGCCTGCGTCCGTGCCCCCGTCGGCCCCTCCGTCGCTCGAGTCGCCGCCGTCGTCGCTGCCTGCGTCGCCCACTCCGACCGTCCCCGCGTCCTCCGCTCCTGCGTCCACCGGCTTCGGTCGACCGTCGCGATCGAGCCCCTCGCCGGAGCCCGCGCAGGCGCACACCACCAGCACTGCGAGCATCCGCCGCCCAAGCACCTGCTCGCCGGGAGGAGCTCGCATTCAGTCGGCCATCGCGCGTTGGTAGGCGGGCCTGGCGGTGATCCGAGCGACATAGGCCTGAGCGTTGGGGAGGGCGGCGAGCAGCTCCAGCCGCCGGCTCCACACCAGGAGCGCCCCCACCACCACGTCGGCGACGGTGAAGCGCGGCCCGGCGATCCACTCCGAGTTCGAGAGCGCGGCGTCGAACACCTGGAGCGGCCGCTCGAGCTTCTTCACGTACGCCGCGAGCCGCCCCTCGTCCGGCTGGGGCTTGCGGCGCTCGCTCGCCAACTTCCCCAGGCTTCCCTCGAGCTCGGTGATGCCCGCGAAGATCCACTGGAGCACTCGCCCATGCTCGTACGTGCCCTCGCGCGGGAGCAGCTCGCTGCCCGCGGCCAGCTGGAGACAGATCGCGCCCGACTCGAACAGAGGGCCCTCGGCCAGCTCCACGACCGGGACGTGCTGGAACGGGTTGCGCTGCGTGTGCTCGGCGCTCTTCGTCTCGCCCTTCGAGGGATCGAGCCGCACCAGCTCGTAGGGACGGCCCAGCTCTTCCAACACCCAGCGCACTCGCGTCGCCCGCGTCTTGGGCACGTAGAACAGCTTCGGAGAAGGCGAAGTCATGGCCCGCAGTGGGCCCAAAGCCCGGCCGAGGCACCTTGATCATTCGCAAGCCTGCTGTCGGTGCCACTCGGTAGCTTCGGCGCGTGCGCGCGTTGACCCTCTTGCTCCCCCTCCTCGCTCTCTCGTGTCAGCGGTCGAGCGCTCCGCCAACGGCTGAGTCGGTCGTGGTCGGCGTCTCGCTTCTCCGAATCAGTCAGCCGGTGTTCGTCGCCGTCGAGCGTGGACTCTTCAAGGCCCGAGGGCTGACCGTCAGGCTCGAGCCCTTCGACACCGCCCAGCCGCTGGCAGACGAGCTCGCCGCGGGCCGGCTCGACGCCGCCGGCTACGTCGCCTACCCGATCCTCTTCGACCGCGAGGGAGGCCCGCCGTCGTTGCGCATCGCCACTGCCGTCGTGGAGGACGAGTCGCACCCGCTCTCGTTCCTGTTGGTGAAGCAGGCGAGCGCGCTCGGGACGATCGCCGACCTGAAGGGAAAGTCGATCGGCGTGCTCCCGACGGTCGCCTATCGCAAGTGGCTCGAGGCGGTGCTCGTGAGGGAAGGGCTCACGCCGAAGGACGTCACCATCACCCCGATCGCACCGCCGCTCGAGGTGGACGCGCTGGCCTCCGGAGGGGTGGACGCGCTCTTCACCGGAGATCCGATGGCGACGGTGGCGATCGCGAAGGGCGTCGCCAGACCGTTGGTCGACGCGCCGGTTCCCCACGCGCTCGGCTCACCATTTCTCTTCGGCACCTTCGCGCTCTCCGAACAGCTCGTGAAGCACCGGCCTCGCACCGCGGCAGCCCTGGTGGCCGCGCTCGACGAGGCGATCCAGCTCGTCAGCGCCGACCCGGAGGTCGGAAGAGCGGCGATGGCGAAGTACGTGCGCGAGCCCGAGCGCGCGTTCGTCTCCAAGTTCCCCTCCACGCGCTTCAGCGACGCACGCTCCGTCGACCCAGCGGCGCTCAGCCGGGCCTTGGCGGGTGAGCGATCGTCGCCGTCTCCCGAGGCCGTCAGCTGGGTGCCGCCGTGATCGCCGAGCTCCGCGCCGCGAGCCTCACCCGAGACGATCGGCCCGTGCTGCGCGAGGTGTCGCTCCGGGTGCGCGACGGCGAGCGGCTCGCGCTCGTCGGTCCGAACGGCGCGGGCAAGACGAGCATCGTGCGCCTGCTCGCAGGCCTGGAGACGCCAACCGGCGGCGAGTGTCGGCACGTGCCGCGAGGGTGTGGGTACCTGCCCCAGGCCGTGGGCGCGAGCCTGTTCCCGTGGTTCTCGGTGCTGCGAAACGTCTGCCTGCTCGGCGCTTCGCGCGAACGAGGCCTCGAGCTGTTGGCCGCCTTCACGCCCGGCCTCGACTCGAGCCGACGCGCGGGCTCACTCTCGGGTGGTGAGCAGCAACTGGTGGCCCTCGCGCGCGCGCTGGCGGCCGATGGCCCAGCGGTGATCGCCGACGAGCCGTTCTCGGCGTTGGCGCCGGCGGCCCGGGCGCACGCCCTCACGGTCGTCGACTCGCTGCTCGGCCGACGGGCGCTGGTGCTGGTGACGCACCAACCACACGACGCGAAGGCCCTGGGCGCTCGGGTGCTCGAGGTGGCCAACGGCGCGATCACCGAGGTCGGCCCATGAGCGCGCTCGAGTCCGAGCTGCACGTCGAGAGTCCTCCCGTGAAGGGCGGTTCGGCGGCGGGCTCGCGCCGAGGTGGGCTGGTGGGCGTCGGGCTCGTGCTGGCGTCGCTCGGCGCATGGGAGGTGCTCTCTCTCGTGCGCGTCGCCGATCGGGCGCTCGTCGCCGGCCCGTGGGAAACGGCGCTCGCGCTCGCGGCGGATCCGGGTGGACTGGGCGTCGATCTCGCGGCCACCTTCCTCCGGGCGGGCCTCGGCCTGCTGATCGGCACCGTCTTCGGAGCCTTGGTCGGGGTGGCGATCGGCGCGCTGTCGCGAGTGACGCGGCTCGGCGCCTGGCTCCTCGACGTCGCTCGCAGCGTTCCGCCAGTCGTGTGGCTCCCCCTCTGCCTCCTCGCGTTGGGCTACGGCGACGAGGCGCGCGTCGCCACCGTCTCACTCGGGGTCGCGGCCGTCGTCGCCGTCTCCATCGCGGCCGCCATCGGGGCGCCTCGCTCGCCACGACAGGAGGTGCTGCTCGTCGCCGGCGCGTCGTGGTCGCAGCGCCTGGCGTGGACCCAACCCTGGGAGTCGTTCCCCGCGCTGGCCGTCGGTGCTCGCGTCGCCGCGTCGATGGCGGTCGTGGTGGCGACCGTCTCCGAGATGGTCGCTGGCGCGCCGCGCGGGCTCGGTTCCCGCCTCGTCACCGCCCAGGTGATGCACGATGCACCGCAGCTCACCGCCTGCATCGTCGTCGTCGGCTTCGCTGGGTTCGCGCTCTCGCGTCTCCTCGAACGGCTCGAGCGAACCGCGCGACGCTTCGCCGGAGCGGAGGTGACGAGATGAGTCGGCTGCCTTCCGTTGGCGTGGGTCTCGACGTCGGGTCCACCACCGTGAAGGCGGTCGGGGTGGTCGACGGGCGGATCGCCTTTCGAGCGTACGAGCGGCACCGCGGCCAGGTCTTCGAGCTGGCCAACGTCGTGCTCACGCGTGCGCGAGAGGTCGCGCGTACCGGCCCGCTCGTCGTGACTGGCTCGGCGGGTGCGACGGTCGCTGAGCGGGTGGGCGGGGCCTTCGTGCACGAGGTGCATGCCATCGCGACGGCTGCCAAGGCTGCGGTCCCCGGGGTGAAGACGGTGATCGAGCTCGGCGGGCAGGACGCCAAGCTGGTGCACCTCGACCGCGCGGCGGTCACCTCGGAGATGAACGAGCGCTGCGCCGCTGGCACCGGAACGGTGATCGACCGCTGCGCGCATCGGCTCGGGCTCGACGAGGCGACGCTGCGTGCGCTCGAGCGGCGAGGGCCCCTCCCGACCGTCTCCGCTCGCTGTGGCGTCTTCGCCGAGACAGACGTCGTGGGGCTGGTGAAGGCAGGGCACCCCGCCGAGGTGGCGATGCTCGCGCTGCTCGATGCGGTCGTCCGACAGAACCTGGTCTCGCTGGCGCGAGGGCAGCCGCTTGACGGGCCAGTCTGCCTGCTCGGGGGCCCGAACGCGTTTCTGCCCGCGCTGGCGGCGCTCTGGCGCGAGCACCTGCGATCGCACTGGGCGCGACACTCGCGGGGCCACGGCGAGGTGGTGGTGCCCGCCGACGCTCCGCTCTTCGGTGCCCTCGGAGCGCTGGCGTCCGCGAGCGAGTTCGTCCGACTCCGCAAGCCACGCGGCGCGCGCGCGTCCACGGCGACGGCCACCACCCTCGAGCTCGGGCGCCCGGCCCGGCCAGCCGACGACGAGCTCGTGTCGTTCGCCCCACGAGCAGAGCCGCGCGGAGTCCTCGGTGGCACAGTGACCGTCGGCCTCGACGCCGGCTCCACCACGGTGAAGGCGGTCGCGCTCGACGAGCACGCCGCGGTCGTCGCGAGCGCCTACCGTCGCGCTGGGAGCAGCGTCTTCGCCGACGCCTCCGCGGTGTTGCGCGAGCTGGACGTGGCCCTGAACGGCCGTGCGATCGACGCCCTCGGCGTGACCGGCTACGCAGCCGAGCTCCTCGCGCCGGTCCTGGGCGCAGACCTCTCGGTGGTGGAGACCCTCGCGCACGCGCGCTCGGCGCGCCGGTACGTTCCCGACGCCGACGTCGTGTGCGACATCGGCGGGCAGGACATCAAGGTGCTGATGCTCGACGAGCAGGGCGTGCGCGACTTCCGCCTTTCCCAGCAGTGTGCCGCGGGCAATGGCGCGCTCCTGGAGGCGACCGGCGCCGCGCTCGGCGTTCCCCTCGAGCGGCTCTCTCAGCTCACGACCAACGCCACTCGGGCGCCGCGTTTCAGTGTGGGGTGTGCCGTCTTCCTCGACACCGAGCGCGTCACCGCGCAGCGAGACGGCTCCAGTCCGGCCGAGATCCTCGCGGGCATGACCGACGCGCTCTGCCGCAACGTCTGGGAGAACGTGGTCGCCGCTGCGTCGCTCGAGGCCCTGGGCGACGTCTTCGTGCTGAGCGGCGGCGTCCAGCGAAACGAAGCCGCGGTCCGCGCCCAGGCTCGCTACCTCCACGAGCGTCACCCTCGCGCGAGGGTCGTCGTCCACCCCTACCCGGGAGAAGCGGGCGCGATCGGCGCCGCCCTCGCCGCGAGAGAGGCCCACTCGTCTCCAGCGTCTCGAAGGTCGCTCGCGGAGCTCGCGCGCGTGGAGGTCACGACGGAGAACGACGAGTCCACCCGGTGCACGAGCTGCGCGAGCCGCTGTGCCCGCACCGTCGCGTTCGCCGTGCGGGGCGACCTCGAGCGCACCCATGTCACCGGGCACGGCTGCGAGCGCGGCGCGGTGCTCCCGACGGCGCGAGCGTCGTTCGCGGCGGAGGTCGGTCGCGTCGGCCGGAGCCCTGGCCCCAAGCGGGGACTCAACCTCGCGCGCCTCGAGGCAACGTGCCTGTTCCAACCCCAGCGCCGCGTCGAGGTCGTCTCGTCGGTGGCGAGTGGGCTGCGGGTCGCCATGCCACGGGTGCTCGCGCAGTACCGGGCGGCCCCACTCTTCACCCACTACCTCGAGGCTCTCGGTGTCTCGCGCAACGACTTGGTGGTGAGCGACCTCACGACGGAGTCGCTCTGGCACGACCATGCTGGGCGCGGCACTGCCGACCCCTGCTTCCCGGCGAAGCTCGCGCAGGCCCACGTCGCCTCGCTGCTCGCCCACCATCGGGAGCAGCCGTTCGACGTGCTCTTCTTCCCCGCGGTGACCCACGCGGTGACGTCCATTCGTGGCTGCGCCGACACCGCGTCGTGCCCGGTCGTCGCGGGGACTCCTTGGGTGACGAGGGCGTCGTTCGAGGCGGATGAAGGCGGACGGCTCCCGAACGGCGTGCAGGTGCTGACTCCTGCGCTGGTGCTGCCTCGGCGCGCCGAGCTGAGCCACGGGCTGTTCGAGGCGTGGCGAGCCGTGCTCCCTCGGCTCACCCGCGACGAGCACGAGGCCGCCCTCGCAGAGGCGATCGCCGCCCAGCGCGCGTGGGATCGGCTGCTCGAGGAGTGGGGCACCAAGGCGATCCGCGAGAGCACCGAGACGGGTCGATGCGCGATCGTGCTGATCGGGCGTCCCTACCACGCGGATCCAGGCCTCCATCACGAGCTCGGGAGCGAGCTGGCGTCGTTGGGCCGCAGCAGCATGACCTTGCGCGCCCTGCCGCACTCTCCCGACTTACTGGAGTCGGTGGGCTGCGCCTCGCCGCACGACCTGAGCGATCTCCCGTTCCTGACGAACTCGGGTGACGGAGAGCGACTGGCGGCGGCGCGGCTCGTCGGACAGCACCCGTTCCTGGTGGCGATCGAGCTGTCGCACTTCAAGTGCGGCCAGGATGCGTCGCTCTACGCACACGTCGCCGAGGCGGCCCGGGGGCCCGAGGGAAAACCCTTTCTCGCGCTCCACGATCTCGATGAGTCGCGGCCGGTGGCCTCGCTGCGCCTGCGGATCCGCACCTTCCTCTCGGCAGTCGAGGCGTGGGAGCGCCGGCAGCGCGTGCCGAGGGCGGTGTCGGCGTGAACCGCACCTGGCTCGTCGGTGGCTTGAGCTCCCTCCACGACCCGCTCTGCGTGGCGGCGCTGCGACAACTCGGGGTGCGCGCGCAGCAGCTCCCCGACTGCACGGACGAGGCGATGCGTACGGCGCGCGGTCGGGGCAACCACGGCCAGTGCAACCCCGCCCACTACGCCGTCGGTCCCGTGCTCGAAGCCGCGCGCCGCTCCGGGCTTTCCTCTGCGGAGTTCGGAGAGCGGCACGCCTGGCTCGTGCCTGGCTCGTGCGGCCCCTGCCGCCTCGCCGCCTTCCCGCTCGAGTGGGAGCAGGTGCTCGAGGCGTCAGGCCTGGGCGCGCTCGAGGTGGAGCGGATCGACCAGCTCGCGTTCGTGCCGGCGCTCACTCGACACGGCGTCGCGACGAGCCCCGGCCGCGGAGTGGTCGCCGCGCTCGTCACTGGCGACGTCCTCGCCACGCTCGGCCACCGCGCACGCCCGTGGGTCACCGAGCCGGCCAGCCTCGACGCCCTGCTTCGGGAAGCGACCGAGCGTGCTGCCGCAGCGATCGAGCGGGGCGACTCGGTGCGCCCAGTGCTCCGCGAGCTGGGCCGGGCCGCGCGCGCGCTCCCGAAGGACACCTCGAGGGTGCTCCCCACAGTGCTGCTCGTGGGTGAGCCGTGGGTCACGCTCCACGACGGCGCTCCGAGCCACGGGGTCGCGAAGCGCCTGGGGGAACTCGGCGCGGTGGTGCTCGCTCCGACCGTGGTCGAGTGGTTGCGGCTGCTCGCCTGGCAGCGGTCGATGAGCCGTCGCGTTCCCGAGGTGGAGCGCGCCGCAGCGGCGAGATCGGTGCGCGCGTTGGAGGCGCTCTGGCGCCTGCTGGCGACCGCGGCGGGGGTGTTCGCTCCGCTCGAGGACCCACAGCGGCTGGCTGAGCTCGCGGCTCCCTCCTACCCACCCGAGCTCCAAGGAGGAAGCGCTCACCTCGAGGTCGCCCGCTCACTGGCGGCAGCGCGTGCAGGCGGCGTGCAACTCGTCCTCAGCCTCAAGCCGTTCGGCTGCCTGCCCTCGGGCTCACTCTCGGACGGCGTGTTGGCGCCACTCCTGCGGAAGATCCCCGGCGCGCCACACTTCGTCGCGCTCGAGACGACAGGCGATTCCGCGGCGACTTTCGACAGCCGACTGGAGCTCGCCCTTCACAGTGCGACGCTGCGGGCGTTGGACGAGGCCGACGGTGCGCGCGTCGGGTGAGCCACGACGGCGTCGGTTCCTCGATGGGTCGCTCGCCCTCCGGCGTTCGCACCCGACTCCCACGCGCCACGCAAGCAACTGGTCCGCATGCGGTGAGAGAGAGGCCTACCCCGACGATGAGCGTCTTCATCTCGAACTCTCCTTGAATGACCGGCGCTGGAATGCGAATCGCGTACCACTCTCGGTCTTGCTCGATTTGGAGGTCACTACCCATGGCGGCCGTCTCCCAGCTGTACGAACCCCACCACCGCAAGTGTGACGGTGCCTTCGCCGAAGCCGAGTCTGCCGCCGCAGAGGCGAAGTGGGACGTGGCGAAGCGCGCGACCGCCCGGTTCAAGGAACTCCTCGAGCTTCACCTCGCGTCGGAGGAAGAGACGCTCTTTCCGGCCTTCGAGCGCGCGACCGGCATGCAGGGCGGCCCGACGATGGTGATGCGCATGGAGCACGGGCAGATGCGCACGCTGTTGGGCGCGCTCGAGTCGGCGGCGGAGCAGCAGGCGAAGGACGACTATCTCGGGGCTGCCGAGACGCTCCTGGTGCTGATGCAGCAGCACAACCTCAAGGAAGAGAACATCCTCTACCCGATGTGCGATCGCGCGCTGACCGACGCGTCGCTGCTCTCGGCCATCGAGACCCAGCTCGCCAGCGTCGCATGAGCGAGGTCCTGATCGACGGCCGTGAGCTCTCACCGCCGGAGCCCTTCGTGCGGGTGCAAGCCGCCCTCGCGACGTTGCCGCGTGAGGGGCAGGTGAAGCTGCTGCTCCCGCGGGAGCCGTTTCCGCTCTACGAGGCGCTGCGGCGCGCGGGGTTCGTCTGGTCGACGGTGTTGGAAGCCAGCGGCACCTACGTCATCACCATTCGACACGGCCCGTGAGCGCGCTCTCGTTCGAACAGGCACCGCCGTTCTCCGCGCCGCTGAGGTTCTTCCTCACCGCGCCCCTCTTCGGCATCGCCGCCGGCCTCGCGCTCGCCTGGAAGTGGGAAGCCGTCAGCGCGTCTCGTTGGACGCCAGAGACGGTGGGCGTGGTGCACTTGCTCACCGCGGGCTTCATGCTCCAGGCGATGGTGGGCGCGCTGCTCCAGTTGATGCCGGTCGCGGTGGGAGCGAACGTCGCGAGGCCGCTCTGGCTGGCGGGCGTGGTGCACCCGAGCCTCACCATCGGAGCGCTGTTGCTCTCGAGCGGTTTCCTCGGGCTCGGCCCTGACGCGATGAAGCTGGCGGGCGTGCTGCTCGCGGTCGGGCTCCTCGCCTTCATCGCGGTGACGGGCACGGCGCTCGCGCGGTCGAAGGCCATCGGCCCGGCGCTGCTCATGCTTCGGCTGGCGGTCGGAGGCCTGCTCGTCGCCGGTTCGCTCGGCGTCGCGCTCGTCGGAGTGGTGGGGTTCGGTGCGAGGTGGCCGCTGGTCGAGCTGCTCGATCTCCACGTCGCCTGGGCCTCGCTCGGCTGGGCGCTGATGTTGGTCGCCGGCGTCGCCACCTTGGTGGTGCCGATGTTTCAGCTCACCCCGCCCTACTCGGTTCGGGAGGCGAAGGGCGTGGCGTTCGGGCTGCTCGCGGCGCTGGCCGCCTGGACGCTCGGCATCGTGATGGAGCTCCGCGTCCTCTGGTGGCTCGGCGTTGCGCTCGGAGTCGTCACCATCGTCGCCTTCTCCGTCATCACCTTGCGCCTCCAGTCGCGTCGGCGGAGGAAGGTGACGGACTCGACGCTCATCGCCTGGCGCATCTCGATGGCGTGCTTCCTCGTCGCCGCGGTCTCTCAGGGCGTCGTTCGGTTGCTCCCGGCGGGAGTGCTGCAGGTTCGGCTCGAGCTGTTGTCGGGCTTCGCGCTCTTCGCGGGCGCCTTCCCCGCGGCGATCAACGGCATGCTCCCGCGCATCGTCGGCTTCCTCGGCTGGCTCCATCTCCAACGAGTGACGATGACGGCGCCCACGATGCAGCAGCTGATGCCCGAGGCGCGTGCCAAGTGGCAGCTCCGCGCGTTCGTCACGGCGTTGGCGCTGCTCGGCCTCGGGTCGATGTGGCCTGCGCTGATTCCCGTCGCTGGCGTCGTGTTCGCGCTCTCCTGCGCGCTGTTGACGGGTCAGCTGTGGCTCGGAGCGATCGCCTATTCACGCCACCACGCGACCGCGACCGCTTCGAAGAAGTGACCGTCAGGGGCTGCTCGCCGCGCCGATCGCCGTGAGCGCGGTTCCTCCGACGGTGACTGGAGCAGACCAGGTCGCGCCCGAGAGCCGCAGGTGCACCACGGCGCCGGTGCTGGTGAGCGCGAGCAACTCGGCATCGACGCCCCCGATGCCCGGCGTCACCGCGGGCGGACTGGAGACGACGAGGTTGGGCGAGGACACGCCGAGCGGAGCCGACCAGCCGACACCATCGGTGTACCGCGACCAATACGCCTGGCCGTTCTGGCCGCGGTAGGCGACGAGCGCGCCACCGGAGACGCCCGCGACGGAGATCGGCTCGTTCGTGAGCGCGTTGGTGTCGATCGGCGCAGGTGCCGACCAGGAGCCAGCAGCGCGCGTGGTGAAGATGATCCGCTGATCGGAGGTGCGGACGAACACGACGAGGAGATCGCGCGTCGAGGTCAGCGGAGCGATCCGCGGGGTGAGCGAGACGACCGAGCCAAGCCCATGACCGTTCGCGGCCTGCCAGACGCCCGCGGTGCGCCGTTGGTCGTACAGGTCTTGGTTGTTTCCCGCGAAGGCGAAGACGACGTCGCTCCCGAGGGCGGTCACGCTGCCGGGTGAGGGGCCGAAGCTCTGCGCGGCGCTTCCGCCGATCTGCTCGACCGTGCCCCAGGTGGTGAGGAACGGACTCGAGTAGTGCTTGAAGTCCTCGCCGTGGAAGACGAGGTGGTAGCCGGATCCGGTCGCGACGAGCGAAGGGGCCGCTCGAGAAGTGACGCCCGCTCCGACGCCCGCGAGGGCCGTCCAACTGCCCGACCAGGCGCTCCACCGGAGATCGTTGTTCGAGGTCGACCGGAAGACGACGAGCCCGGAGCCGTTCGCCATCGCGACGGCGGGCGCATCGGTCGAGGTGCCCGCGAGGGTCGTGGTCGTCCAGCCAGTGCTGGGATGAAACGTCGCGGCGAAGAGCGTCGAGACGCTGCCGGCGACGACGAGGATCGTTCCAGAGCTTCCACCCGCTGAGCCACCACCCACTCCGCCAGACATTCCACCGCTCGCGCCGCCGGAAGTTCCGCCGCCCATCCCGCCAGAGCTTCCACCTGACGAGCCGCCGCTCGTTCCACCGGAACTCCCACCGCTGGTTCCGCCGGACGTGCCACCACTCGTTCCGCCGGATGATCCACCGCTCACTCCACCGCATAATCCTCCCGACTATCCGCCAGACACGCCCCCGCACGCTGACCCGCCCGCCCGACCCCACTCTCCACCGCCAACTCCACCCCACCCTCC
>JBPOIJ010000120.1:0-2997 GCA_052034585.1 Myxococcota bacterium | reverse complement strand
CATAGGCAGCCCTGATAAATAGGGTTTTCGACAGCCATGCGAGCAAAAGGCATCGACGATGCTCTGCAGGTAGATGCGAGCCGTCGCAGATTGGACCAACAGTTACTTTGCTTCATCATGGAAGTTGTCAATAAGTCCGTTGAAATTCCCTGAGCGGCTTCCATGGTTGTCTCACGCTGCCTTCTTCGTCTGAACCAGTTGCTGTTCCGCATGCTCAGCCTCGATGGTCGCGATGACCTGCGCAATCCCCGCGACGCCTTTCACCCGCCTGAACTGTTTCTCGCAGTAGAGCAAGACCGTCCCCAGCCACCGCTGAAGCATCAAGCTGCCCCGTGTGCGCTTGATATTCCGCTCGCTGTGCCGGACCAACGAGAACATGCTCTCGATCGGGTTCGTCGACATCAGCGTCTTTCGGAGCAGCGTGGGCACCTTCAGCCGATGCAGGGGCAACAACTCCTCGAAGGCCTCCAAGAGCGAATCCGCTGCCGACTCGTTCTTGGTCCGCAGCCACGCCTCCAGTTCTCGTAGCATCTGCTTGGCCTCGGCGTAACTCGTCTGTCCCAGCGCCGTGGTGAGCTGGCGATGCGCCTCTTTGCGGTACGGCTTCGCCAGGTGCCGCTGTAAGTTCCGGCTTTTATGAATCGCGCACAGTTGGTGCACCAGCTTCTTGCCGAACCGCTCCCGCAACGCCTTGCGCAGGCCGCTCCCCCCGTCGGTCACGAACAGGATCCGCCTGGAAAGCACGAGGCCGCGACGCTCCAGGTCCCTGAACAGCGCCTCGCAGATCTCATGATTCTCCGAGGAACCCTGCCAGAACCCCAGGGCCAGCTTCTGGCCGCTCACGTCCACGCCCAGCGCGACAAGAAACGCCTCACCACCCCGGTGGATCGTGTCCAGGAACAGCGCGAACGGCGTGAACTCCGCCAGGGACCGCTTCTGGAATGCCTTGAGATTCTGGGCCGTCAGCGACACCATCTTCTGGGACACGGCAGACGACGACACGCCGAAGGCCCGCGCCGCATCGATGACAGTCTCGGTGTATTTCTGCGCGGCGTCTCCGCGCAGGATTTTCTCCAACAGTTCTTCGGAGAAGTCCCCGGTGGCGTGCAACCGCGCATAGGACTTCAGCGGGACCTCTCCCTGCACCACGTCTCTGAGTCAGGGGCGCTTCACCTTGACCTTCTGGTCTCCGATGTAGGCCGAGCCCGCCTCGTGGGACCATTTCTGCAGATCGGGATGGGTCGGGTAGTAGTCGGGGCCCGCCAGCTCTTCCCGCTCGATCAGCATGATGCTCTCGGCCACCATGCGTCCCATCTCCAGCATCACCGCGTCCAGCGCCTGTTTGCCTGAGCTGATCACGCGGACCAGGGTCCCCCACATCCTGTCCTGGCCCGAGATCGCCCTCAATCCTGCCATGGCGTGCTTCCGTTGCCTCGTGTCTTGTCTCATCGGTGGCTCCTTTCGTTCCCGTGAAGTATTCCACGGAGGGAGCCACTCATTCAAAATTCAACGGACTTCAGCATAACCTCTCATCATGAGACCGTGGCGGCTATGATCCTGCTCAGAGCTATTGGATGTTGCGTCTAGTCCCCGTATCTCTGAACGTCCGTCCCCAACCTTTTCGACCGAATCCTAGAAAACCAAGTATCTCGATTGAGAGCCGCCATGGAAGAAACACCGCGATATAGGGAATTCCAGCTAACGTTTTTAACGGTGACTGCGTGTGCATCGCACCCAAAAGGAAGTACCCGCCCAATGATCCAAGCACTGCCAGCGACCACGGAAGAAGAAATCCCCATGCTGGTTCCTGACTCAGGAAGAGGCTGCAGACAAGGGCGAAGAGGGTCATGGAGGCCTGACTCGAATAGTTTGGAGCGGCCAAGGTCACAGCCCCGTCAATTAAATTGGCTTTTCCGCGCGACACACCCTGCAAGAAAAGACGTCTCGCCCCGTTTGTCATCACCGCATACTTGCCTGTCGCCCATCGCAATCTCTGGCGCGAGGCCTGCTTGAGCCCTTTGGACTCCCTGGCAAAGACACGAGCTAAGGGGTTGAAGTGAATCACGACGTCATTTAGCAGCAGTGAAACCGAAAACTCCCAATCTTCCGCCACCGAGAACGCCGACCACCCATGCTTATTCACAACGGATCGACTCAAGCACATCCCCGTTCCGCTCAACATTGCGGAACAGCCGATTGCCTCCTTTCCTCCATAAAACAGGAAGTTTCGCAGAACACTCGTGACCGCAATCACACGGGTAAACGGAGTTTCCCATGGATTCGAGAGGTAGTTGTACCCCTGCTGGACATCATGCCCCTTTGAAAGAGCATCGTCAAATGCCTCCAACAGCCGGGAGTCTGCAAGACAATCTGCGTCAACGATGACGAGCGCGTCAAATACCACGCCTTCCTTCCGTAGCACCTGCATCGCCCAGGACATGGCGGCACCTTTTCCGCCAGGCCCTTCATTGCGTTCCAGACACTGAGCACCACCGGTCCGCGCGACCCTTGCCGTGTCGTCAGCACAGCGATCCGCAATTACCACCATATGAACGAGGTCCTTGGGATACTGAAGGGCGGACAGACTCTGCAGAGTCTCCGGCAACCCATCTTCTTCATTGTGTGCAGGAATTAGAATCAGAAAACGAGTCGTACGGGCTTTTCTTTGGTCAGAGGGAGCAGCCTTGTACAAAATCGCGAGGATCGCATGTCCCAGTTGGTAGAGGGAGAAAAATGAAATCACTCCCAGCACGATGAAACACATGGTACCAAAGAAGTTTGTCATGGTGTCAGCTTACCGAGTTGCTGGTTGAAACAACATTGCCTAATACCTTCTTATACAGTCCTATTGTTTTTTCGGCCATAGTACGCGCATTGAACTCCTCCTCTACACGGGTTCGCCCGGCCTTACCAATACGCGCTGCCATAGACTTGTCCTCGAGTAATTGTTGAATGCACTTCGCCAGCGACAACGCATCTGCCGGCTCTGCTAACAAG
>JBPOIJ010000145.1:0-36672 GCA_052034585.1 Myxococcota bacterium | reverse complement strand
AGCTTTCGTTCGCAGGCCTGTTGGTAGCGCTCGAGCGCGAGGGAGCGGCAGCCCGGCAGCTTGATCAGCTCGTCCCCCGACTCGAGGCACGCCTCGGGCTTCTTCTTCTCGCAGGGCCCGAGTGCGCTCTTCGCGTCGGCCGAGGCGGGTGGGCACGAGGGACCGGCGGCGAGGAGGAGCGGCAGCAGGGTGGTGAGCATCGCCCGGGGAGTGTCGCCTCGAAGGAGATGAGGAGCTACTACTCCGCCCTACTTCCTCGCAGCCCGGCGGCCTCATCGTCGAACGCACGGGGCGCGACTCTGGCTACACTTCGCTCGTGCTCCCCCGCGCCGTGGCCTTGGGTCTGCTGCTCTCGATGCCGTCTCTCGCTCAAGTCTGCGCCGGTGCGCCCTTCGGGACGCCCTGTGAGGACGGCAACCTGTGCACCGTCGGCGACGTCTGCAACGGAAGCGGGGCGTGTCAGAGCGGCTCTCCGCGCGTCTGCGACGACGGCAATGCGTGCACGACGAACGCGTGCAGCCCATCGACAGGGTGCTTCTTCCCCGCGGCAGCACCAGGGCTCGCCTGCGACGACGGGTCGCTCTGCACGACCGGCGATGCCTGCAACGGCGCGGGCCTGTGCACCGGCTCGGCGGTGACGTGTCCCGACGATTCGAACGCGTGCACCACGCCCAGTTGCTCGCCCTCGCTCGGCTGTGGCTTCGTCAACAACACCGCCCCGTGCGACGACGGCAACGCCTGCACCCTCAACGACAGCTGCTCGGCTGGAACCTGCAGGGCCGGAACGCCGAAGAACTGCGGTGACGCGAACGTGTGCACCGATGACGTGTGCAATCCTGTCGACGGTGCCTGCTCGTGGACGAACAACACTGCGTCCTGCAACGACGGGAACGCCTGCACGTCAGGAGACGTCTGCAGCGGTGGTGCCTGCCGAGGCGGCGCGGCCATCGTGTGCAATGACAACAACGTCTGTACGGCAGATTCGTGCAACCCGTCGTTCGGCTGCCGGTTCACTGGTGTCGACGCGGGAACGCCCTGCAGCGACGGCTCGCTGTGCACCACGGCTGACGTCTGCAACGGCGCCGGCTCGTGCCTCGGCACGGCGGTGACCTGTCCCGACGACTCGAACGTCTGTACCTCGCCCATCTGCACGCCTTCGACCGGGTGCGGCTTCGTCACCAACACCGCGCCGTGTGACGATGGCAACGGCTGCACGGTGAACGACGTCTGCTCGGCGGGGACCTGCCGGGCCGGAGCGCCGAAGAACTGCAGCGACGCGAACGGGTGCACCGACGATGCGTGCAACCCGTCGACGGGGGCCTGCTTCTGGACCAACAACACCGCGGCCTGCAACGACTCGAACGCCTGCACGGTTGGCGACGTCTGCGCGGGTGGAGCGTGCCAGGCCGGCGCTCCGCGGGTGTGTTCCGATTCCAATGCGTGCACCACCGATGGCTGCAACCCAACCACCGGCTGCGTGTTCTCGAATGCAGACGCGGGCACGCCCTGCAACGACAACTCGGCCTGCACCAGCGGAGACGTCTGCAACAACGGGGTCTGCGTTGGGTCCACCATCAGCTGTCCCGACGACTCGAACCCGTGCACCTCGCCGTTTTGTTCGGCGACGACGGGGTGTGGCTTCGTCAACAACACCGCTGCCTGCGACGACGGCAACCCGTGCACGGTGAACGACGTCTGCTCTGCGGGCACCTGCCGGGCGGGAACGCCGAGAGACTGCAACGACAACAACGTCTGCACGACCGACACCTGCAGCGCGTCGACTGGCGCGTGCGCGTGGACCGACAACACCGCGCCCTGCAACGACTCGAACGCCTGTACGGTCGGCGACGTCTGCGCCGGCGGGACCTGCCAGGGTGGCTCACCCAGAGTCTGTTCGGACGGTAATGCCTGCACCATCGACGGCTGCAGCTCGGTGACGGGCTGCGTGTTCGCGAACGCCGACGCGGGCACGCCGTGCAACGACAACTCGCTCTGTACGACGGGTGAGGCCTGTCTCAACGGAGCCTGCACCGGAGGAACGGCGACGGTGTGCCCCGACGACAGCAACCCCTGCACCTCACCGTTCTGTTCCGCGACGACGGGGTGTGGCTTCGTCAACAACACGGCGTCCTGTGACGATGGCAACCCGTGCACGTCGAACGACGTCTGCTCGGCTGGTTCCTGCCGCGCCGGAACGCCGAGAGATTGCAGCGACAACAACGTCTGCACGACCGACACCTGCAACCCGGCGAGCGGCGCCTGTCAGTGGGTGGACAACACGGCGAGCTGCAACGATGGCAATGCGTGCACGCTCAGTGACGTCTGCTCGGCTGGGGCCTGCCTGGGCGGGGCGCAGCGCGTGTGCAGCGATGGGAATGCCTGCACCATCGATGGGTGCAATCCATCGTCTGGGTGCGTGTTCTTCAATGCCGACGCCGGCACGCCGTGCAGCGACAACTCGTTGTGTACGACTGGAGAAGCGTGCCTCGCTGGCGTCTGTACTGGTGGCGCTCCGACGGTGTGTCCCGATGACAGCAACGTTTGCACCTCACCGCTCTGCAACCCGACGACTGGCTGCGCGCAGGTGTTCAACTCGGCGCCGTGCAACGACTCGAACGCCTGCACCACGGGCGACCAATGCTCGATGGGAATGTGCCGGGGAACGGCCGTGACCTGTCAGGACTTCAATGGGTGTACTGCCGATTCGTGCGCACCCGACGGAGGCTGCACGTTCACGCCGACCCCAGGGCGCGCCTGTGACGACACGGATCCATGCACGACGACGGACGTGTGCGATTCGCAAGGCCTGTGCGTCGGGCAACTGTTGCAGTGCGACGACTTCGACGTGTGCACCATCGATACCTGTGATGCCGAGACGGGAGTGTGCGGCCACCTGGCCGGCGCGTGTGACGGAGGGGTGGATGGTGGTGTCGACGGCGGAGACGACGGTGGCCTCGATGGTGGGACCGGCGGCGGCTCGGCAGGCGGCGGCTCGGCGGCTGGCGGCTCGGCGGCAGGTGGCTCGGCGGCAGGTGGCGCGGCAGGTGGCTCGGCAGGTGGCTCGGCAGGTGGCCCGGCGGCAGGAGGAACGCCGGGTGGCGGCGCTGCCGGCGGACTGGCGGTCGCGGGCGGAGTTGCGGGCGGAGCGAGCGCTGCGGGCGGCACAGCCGGCGCGGGTGGAGGGAGCGGCGGCGGAGGAGGCGGCTGCAGCTGCTCGACTGGCGGCGAGCTCCTCGCGGTCCTTGCGCTCGTCCTCGTGGGTCGGCGCCGAAAGCGCTGAGCTCGGTTGATTCGAGCGTGGACTCGAAGCGGGGTGCGGCACATGCACCGCTGGGTCAGCTCTTCGCGCGAGCCTGACCGCGGTTGAGGCTCCACTTGAGGAACGGCGGCGTCACCATCGTGGTGACGATGACCATGACCACCACTGCCGAGAAGACGCTCGCGTTCACCACCTTCTCACCCTGCACCGTCAGCCCCGCCCCGATGCTGGCGAAGATGAGGCCCACTTCTCCACGCGGCACCATGCCGATGCCGATGCTGATCCGGTCGAGCCCCTTGCCGAGCGCGCCGAGCCCCGCCACCAACTTCCCCGCGATGGCCACCACCACGAGCGCACCCGCGAGCGTCAGTACGCCCGGCGCGATGAAGGCCTTCAAGTCCGTCCGCATGCCCATCAGCACGAAGAAGACGGGCACCAGGAAATACGAGATGGGCTTCACCAGCTCCTCGAGCGTGTGCTGCTCCTTGTCCTTCAAGTCCTGGTAGTGCACGTCCTCGAGGATGAGCCCCGCCGCGAAGGCGCCGACGATGGGCGCCAGGCCGATGAGATCGGACAGCCACGCGAGCAGGAAGCAGAAGCCCAACCCGAACGCGAGCAGCACCACCCGCGCCTTGAGCAGCGAGGCGAGCTGGAACATGCGCGGTGACAGCCAGCGCCCGATGAGGAGCGACCCGACCAAGAAGCTCATCGCCTTGAACAGGGTGAAGGCCACGTCACCCAGGGCGAGCGTCGTTCCAGCGTTCGCGGCGCCGATGATGCCCGTCACCACCGCGAGAATGACGAGGCCCATCACGTCGTCGATGACCGCCGCCCCGAGGATGATGCGCGCCTCGGTGAGCTGGCTCTTCTCGAGATCCTGGAGGACCCGCGCCGTGATGCCGACGCTCGTCGCGGTCAGCGTCGCGCCGACGAAGATGTGCACGTAGATGCTGTGGCCCGGCAGGAGCCACCAGGAGACCCCCGCCCCGAGCGCGAACGGCGTCACCACGCCCACCGTCGCGACCAACAGCGCCGAGAGCCCCACCTTCATCATCTGCGCGACCGTCGACTCGAGCCCGACCTCGAAGAGCAAGATGATGACGCCGAGGCGCGCGAGCATGTCGAGGTGCGTGTCGGTCGAAACGTCCTGGAAGTAGCGGAGCGGCTGCCCAGTCACCGCCTCGACGAGATGCGTGAGGTTGCCGAGCACCACGCCGACGACGAGCTCTCCCAGCACGGCTGGCTGCTTGAAGCGGGTCGCGAGGTCGCCGCCCACCTTCGCCAGGACGAGAATGATGGCGAGCGCGAGCACGACCGGCGCGGCTGGGTCCGAGTGGCCTCCGTCGGAGGCGAACGTCGGCGCCACCGCAGCGGCCCCGACTGCGAGACCGAGCAACCGGGCCATCGTCTTCGGGCGGGCAGGCGCGCGACGCATGCGCCGTCTCTCGCGACTCCGTGGTGCCGAGTCAATCGAATCCGGTCGACGACACCCGAACTCGCGCGAAGCAGCGGTGCTCGCTGGACTGTGCGTTGCTCCGTGCTCGAGGTGGTGCTCGGCAAGGGGCCACGAATCATGAACGCGTGCTGCTCATTCCCTGATCAGCCGACGAACGTCTTCCACGTGGGCAAGGCGCGCAGGGGCTTGAAGCGCGGGTCCTTCGCGAGCTTTCGCTTCGCCGTCGCGTCGAGCTTCGGCAGGCGCCCGCGGTGGTCGCGGTGGGCGTCCTTCACCAACGACATCGCTCGGTCGTACGCCCCGACGATGGTCGCCAACGCCGCGGCATCGAGCGTCGCCTGCCCGCGATTGAGCACGCTGCGCCAGGTGTCGTGTTCGTCACCGAAGTCGAGCCAGACCTCGCCGACCGTCGTCGGCACCGTCCCGGCTGCGATGGCCTCTCGCAGCGCCGGCAGCAGCCGCCAGCACAGGCTGCTCGGCTCGACGACGCCCTTCGCTTCCTGCGCGACCTTCAACAGCGCGTCGATGCCCTGCGACTCGGCGTCCTGGAGGCGGCGCAGCATCGCGTTCACCGCGTCGACCTTCGTCTGACGGTTCGTCTCTTCGGCACGCCACGCCTCGAGCTGCTCCCACCAATGCGCTCCCGAGACGCGAGCTCGATAGAAGCGGCCGGTCGCGCTGTCGTCCTTCGAGGTGAGCCGCACTGGCCCGAGCGCTCCCCACGCCGCGCGCCACTCTTGGTAGAGGGCCTCGCTCATCTCGAAGGGCGCCTTCACGCTCGACAGATACCGCGTCGCGGTCGGGCCTCGCTGCGTCGGTCCGGGAAACGACTTCACCTTCTTCGCCAGTCGCGCGTCGAGCCAGACGGCCCAGCCTGGCGCGAGGAGGCCGCTGAAGAGATTGGGGCTGGTCTCGTCGGCTGTGTGCGGCCAACGGCTGGCGAGGAGGTGGGGCGCGTCGAGCTGCGGGTCGACGCCGAAGAGCTCGATGAGCCACTTGGGGTGATCAGGCAGCTCGTTCGACGCGGAGTTGAAGAGGCAGTGCGGCGCGAGCCAGACGCCGGGGCTCACTGCGGCTGTGTCGGCGTGGAGCGTCGCGACCAGCTCGTCGCCGAGCGCGAGGAGCGCCGAAGGGTCGCTCAGCTCCTCGAGCGGAAGGCCGAACGAGAGGAGCCCTCCCGGCGTCACGAAGGAGTCCGCGTTGCGGACCAACGACAGCCAGGCGGCGAACGAACTCGGCGCGAGCTCGTCGGCCGAGCCGTCCTTCACGAGCAGCTCGAACGGCTCGCTCGGGAGCGCCTTCAGGCTCTCCAACGCCGAGACGACCGGCGCGAAGGCCGAGAGGTTCCTCGGAGTGGCGATGCGGGTTCGTTTCTGGCCGTTGACGATCATGCCGCGCCACTGCGCGCTCACCGGCGCCCGCGCGAGCACTCGGGTCAACGCGGCGAGGGCCGACTTCCCGACGTGCGCGAGCCGGTCTCCTCGAAAGCGCAGCCACATCACCGCCATCGGTCGAATGAACTGTCGCTGCCAGTCACTGAGCTTGCCGTCGATACGGGTGAAGAGGGCGCGCGCGTCGGTCATGGCCGAGCGACGAGACTTCGAAAGCCGACCGAGCGCGAGGTGTTTCGCGAGCCGCGAAGGCGAAGTCGAACGGGAACCGAGTGACACCCTGTCAGCAGATGGGCGGGTTCGTCCTCTCCAGGTGCGTTGGGAACGTGGCATGACCTCTGCTCGGAGCGACGACATGCGACTGGAAACCCTCGTGGCGAGTGCCCGTGAGCAAGGCGGGAGCGACGTGCACCTCGAAGGCGGGCTCCCGGCGACGTTCCGGGTGCGAGGCGGCCTGAAGCGCCAAGGAGAGCCGCTGCCCGCTGCGCTGTTGACCTCGTTCGCGCGCGAGCTGCTCGGCGACGAGTGGAACGCCTTCGTCGACCGCGGCTCGGCCGATCTCTCGCGCGTCCTCGCGGGGCAGCGCTGCCGCATCAACGTCTTCCGAACGAGCCGAGGCGTCGGCTTCGCGATTCGGCTGCTCGCGACCTCGCAGGCGACCTTGAAGAGCCTCAACCTTCACCCCGAGCTGGTGCGCCTCGTTCGGCCGACGCACGGCCTGGTGCTCGTCTGCGGGCCGACGGGCGCAGGGAAGAGCTCGACCCTCGCGGCGCTGTTGCAGGAGATCAACCTCCACGAAGCGCGGCACATCATCACCGTCGAGAGTCCGGTCGAGTACTCACTGCAGCCCAAGCGCTCGTTGATCCGGCAGCGCGAGGTGGGGCGCGACACGCCGTCGTTCGAGCAGGCGCTCCTCGACTCGCTCCGCGAAGACCCCGACGTGCTGATGGTGGGCGAGCTGCGCGACCCCGAGGTGATGCGGCTCACCCTCGCGGCCGCCGAGACGGGCCACCTCGTTCTGGCGACGTTGCATTCGTCGAAGGCCTCGGAAGGGCTGCAGCGAATCGTGAGTGCCTTCGCGCCCGAGGTGCAGCAGTCGGTGTGTGCGCAGCTGGCCGACGTGCTGGTGGGCGTCGTCGCGCAGCGGCTCCACTTCCACGAACCCGCGCAGCTGCTCGTGCCGGAGTGTGAGCTGCTCATGGCGACCTCTCCGGTGCGGGCGCTCGTGCGCCAGGGTCAGTTCTTCAAGCTCGCGACGACGATGGAGACCGCCGCGTCCGAAGGGAGCATCACCTTCTCGCGCTACGCCGAGTGGCTGGCGAAGAAGACCGACTTCGTGCGGCCCTCCGCCACGTCCGAGCCAGCCGCCGAACCACCGCCGCCGCCGATGCCGCGCGTCGCTGCTGCGCCGAAGGTGAAGGCGACGACCACCGACGATGGCACGCTCGTGCTCGAGGAGGACGGAGACGATCTCTCGAGCATCATCGAGGAGCTCGAGCGCTGACGGCCGGGCTCAGCGCTCCGGATCCAGCTCGCGCCGCGCGGACTGGGCGACCGCCACCACCGCGGGGTGCCGCAGCCGGCGTTCGACCGAGATGGCGTAGTACGTCTGCTTGATGTCGTCGGTCCTGCCGATGGCTTGCACCTCGAACTGCCGCGCGACCTCGTCTTCGATGGCTGCCGGCGCCGCGAAGACGCCCCGCCCGGTCGACCCGAAGACCTTCATCAGCGCCGAGTCGTCGAACTCGGCGACGATCTTCGGTCGCACGCCCTTGCGCTCGAACCACTGATCGAGCACCAGCCGCGACGAGCTGCCGTCGAGCGGCACCAACATCGGCGCGCCCTCGAGCGACGCGGGGAACGTCTTCTTGAGCTGCGCGGCGAGCGGAGGCCGCGCGAAGAACGTGGTGCCGCTCTCGCCGAGCTGGTGGTTGAAGGCCTTCACCTTCACGTCCGCCGGGGCCGGGGCGTCGCTGATCACCACGTCGAGCTCATGGAGCGCGAGCTTCGCGAGCAGCCGCGTCACGTGGCCCTCGTGCACCTCGAGCATGAGGTCGGGCACTTCTCGGAAGGCGGGCTGGAGCAGCCGCTCGGCCACCAACTTCGGCACCACGTCGGCGACCCCCACCGCGAGCCGAACGTGCTCGCCCAGCGTTCCGCGCGCGAGCGACTCCTGCAGCTCACGACCGAGCCGGAAGATCTCGTCGGCGTACCGAAAGGCCGTGCGCCCCACGTCGGTGAGCACCAGCCGCCGGCCCACCCGCTGGAAGAGCTGATGCCCGAGCGACTCCTCGAGGGTCTTGAGCTGCGTCGAGATGGTGGGCTGCGAGAGGTGCAGCTCCCGGCTCGCGTTGGCGATGGAGCCGGTGCGAGCGACCGTCCAGAAGTAGAGCAGGTGGTGGTAGTTGAGCCAGGTCACGAAAACCTCGCCGAGTGTGTGTGGACGGCGGGCGCGCTTGGCAAGCGAATCGCCTTCGTCACTCCGGGCCGGTCTGGTCCTCGACCTTGAAGCGGCCAGTCACTGCGGTGAGCGCGTCGACCGACTTCTGGAGGTCCTGCGCGATGCGGGTGGTGCGGGAGGTCGCGTCGACGCCCTTCTTCACCAAGTCGGCCACGTTGCGTGCGCCCGCCACTGCCTGCTCGCTCGACTGGCGTTGTTGGCGGGTGGCGACGGCGATCTGCTGGGCGGCTTCCTTGGTGCCACGAGACAGCTCGAGGATCTGCTGGAACGAGCTCGAGGCCCGCTCGGCGATGTCGGTGCCGCGCTCGGAGGCCTCGACGCCCTGCCGCGAACGGCTGACCGCGACGTCGCCCGATTGCTGCACGCTCTCGACGATTCGGCCGATGTCGCGCGCCGAAGCCGCCACGCTCTCGGCCAGCTTGCGCATCTCGGCGGCGACGACCGAGAAGCCACGGCCCACCTCACCGGCCTTGGTGCCCTCGAGCGCGGCGTTGAGCGCGAGGAGGTCGGAGCGGTCGGCCACCTGCTTGATGACCGCCGCGATGCGGGAGACCTGCTGGAGATCGACGTTGAGCCGCCCGATGGCGTCGGCGACCTCCTTCGACTCGCGGCGAATCGCGGTCATGCTCGAGACGACCTGGCCCACCGTGCTGCGGGCGTCGTCGACGGCCTGGTTGGTGCGCGCGGCGGCCTGCTCCACCGTCTCGGTCGAGCGGGTGATCATCTCGGCGGTGCGGGAGAGCTCCTCGAAGGTGGCGGCGATCTGCTGGGCGTAGGCGGACTGCTGGCTGGTGACGTGCTCCTGATCACTCGAGGCGGTGATGAGCCCCTTGGCGGCGTTCGACAGGCGTGACGAGAGAGAGACCATCTCGCCGACGAGGCCCTTCAGGCTGCCGACCATCTCGTTGACGGAAGAGGCCATCGAGCGAACTTCTGGAGCGCCGCCGACCTCGACCGCCTGCACGGTGATGTCTCCGGCGGCGAGCTCGCGCGCGACGCGGGTCACCACGCCCAATGGTCCAGCGAGGGCGCTCGAGAGAAAGAAGGCGAGCAGCAGGCCGGCGCCGAGGGCCGCGAGCAACACCCACGCGCCGACGAGCTGGTTGTCACGCTTCTGTTGCGCGAAGCGGGCGAGCGAGAAGCGCAGCACCACCACGACCTCGGTGTCCTTGTCCTTCGCCGAGCAGAGCACCTCGAGCTGATCGATGCGGTTCGAGCTGCAGCCCTGCGCCGCGGGGAGCCGATAGCGCGCGGGCGGGAGATCGCCGAAGACCAACGCCGCGTCCTTCTTCTGCAGCTCGAGGGTGCGGCCCTCGGCGGTCTCGGCCACGCGCTTGGGGTCGACGAGCACCACGCCCGACTGGGTCAAGTCGGTGTTCGTCTTGAGCCCGTTGATGAGGCTCGCGAGCTCGTCGGGTTGGGCGAGGCCGTCGCTGATCAATCGAACCGTGGGCGCGGCGTTGGTGGCGGCGAGCTGCGCGAGGGCGGTGCTCTGCTGCTCGAGGGCGTCGGCGGCCTGCTGGTTGAGGCGCGCGGGGAAGTAGATGGAGGTGAACAGCGCGACCACCACGCAGGGGGCAGCCACCGCGATGGCGGCTTGGATGCGGAGGGACAACCTGGCCCAGAGCGAACCCATGACGAGCGGCCAGCGTCCCATCTTTCACGGCTCGCACAAGCCGAAACCCGTCGGGCTGAATATCGGGCTGGGCGTTTCGTCGGACGCCGCAGTCATGCGCGCTCCGATTCTCCTGCTGGCCCTGGTGGCGTTCCCCGCTCTCGCTCAAATCTACTCGTGGGAAGACAAGGAGGGCGTTCACTACACCGACGACCCGAGCACCGTTCCCAAGGGCGTGAAGGCCAACCGCCAGGAGCGCCAGCTTTCGCGTCCGGCCGTCGAGGCCGTCGCCGCTTCTCCCAAGCTGGGGCCGCTGAACACCGAGCTGCCGGTGCGCGAGCGGGAGTGGCGTGATCGGTTCATCGAGGCGACTCGACGGATTCAGACGCGGAAGCAAGAGCTCGGGGCGCTCGAGGCGAGCCTGCCGGCGAAGGAGACCTGCAGCCAGGTGCGCCAGGTGGTGACGCCGACCGTTCAGGGGCAGGTCGCTGGTGACGCGAAGGGTCAGCTCGTCACCCAGTGCGTGCCGAACCCGATGTACGACCGCATCAGGCTGCAGATGGAGCAGAAGCAGGTCGAGATTCGCGAAGCCGAGCTCGATCTCGAGCAGCTCGATCGCCGCGCCTCGATGGAGTCGGTGCCGCGCGAGTGGCGACGAGGTTGGTGACGCTCACTTGGGAAGATGGAGTGGGTCGTCTTCCTCAACCGGCGCGCGATCGAAGCGCCGCATGACCTGCGCGATGTTGGCCTGCGCGAGCGCCAGGTTGAGTCGGGTGAAGTCGATGGGCTTGGTCGCGAAGTGCGAGGCGCCGACCGCGTGCGCGTCGGCCTCGGTGTAGCGCGCGGTGTAGGCCGTCAGCATGACGATCGGCGTCTTCGTCAGCTTGGGCAGCTTCTTCGCGAAGGCCGGCACCGGACGAGGCAGCGGCAGCCCGCGCAGCAGCCGCACCAGATCGAGCCCGTCGAGGTCGGAGCCGCGCAGCTCGATGTCCATCAGCACCGCGTAGAGCTCGTGTGCATGAAAGGCGAGCAGGTCGACGGCCTCGCGATCGTTCTGCGCCCAGACGAGCCGGTACCTCGACTGGAGCCGCGCCGCCGCGATCTTGAACGTGTCCGCGTCGTCCTCGACGTAGACCACCACCGGCCGTTGATCAGCTTCCCCCATGCGTCGATTGTGGCCGACTCCGGGGGGCGGGGGGAGTGGCTTTCATTGCCCTGGAAATCTCCACTCCCCCAAATAGGTGAAGGTTTCGTGACGCCTCTCGGCCGCTGTGAGGAACCGCGCGGTCGACTCGTCGAGGCTGGAGAGTAGAGTGACCAGGCAATGAGCGCGGTGCCTCCTGCTGGACTCACTCTGCCCGACGTCTGGTACGTCGCGTGCCGTACGCCGCAGCTGCAGGCGACTCCCCTCGCGGTGACGGTGCAAGGCCGGCCGCTGGTGCTGTTTCGCGCGAAGGACGGCCGCCCTGCCGCCTTCGCCGACCGCTGTCCCCACCGGAACGTTCCGCTCTCGATGGGGCGCGTCGTCGAGGGCGAGCTCGAGTGTGGGTACCATGGCTGGCGCTTCGACTCGACGGGCACCTGCACCTCGGTGCCCGGCCTGGTGGGGAAGGACCCCGCGCTTCGCTCGCGCTGCGCCGAGTCGTTCGCCTGCGTCGAGCAGCAGGGCTTCGTCTGGGTCTACACCACGCCGAACGTCGAGCCGCAGCACCCGCCCTTCTCGTTTCCCCACTTCGGCGAAGCGCCCTACTCGTCGGTGGTGCGTGAGTTCCAGGTGGAGGCCTCGGTGCACGCAGTCGTCGAGAACACCCTCGACGTGCCCCACACCGCGTACCTGCACGGAGGCCTCTTCCGCACCGCGAAGAAGTCGAACGTCGTCGACGTGGTGGTGCGCCGACACCCGACGCACGCCGAGGCAGAGTTCATCGGCGAGCCCGCTCCCAAGGGCCTCATCGGCCGGCTGCTCGCGCCAGGCGGCGGCGTCACCCGACACACCGACCGGTTCCTCCTGCCCTCCATCGCGCAGGTCGAGTACCGCTTGGGAGAGAAGAGCCACCTGCTCGCCACCAGCGCCCTCACGCCCATCTCCGACACCGAGACGCGCATCTTCGCCGTCGTCACCTTCAAGCTGCCGCTGCCTGCGTGGCTGGTGAAGCCCTTCGTCGCGCCCGTCGCCTCGCGCATCTTCGCCCAAGACGCGGTGATGCTGCGGCGGCAGACCGAGCAGGTGAAGCGCTTCGGCGGAGAGCGCTACGTCTCGACCGAGCTCGACGTCCTCGGGCCCCAGGTGACGCGGCTGCTCAAGCAGGCGGCCGCGAAGGAAGCGCCTCCGAGCGAGGTGCACGAGCACCGGCTCAAGATGATGACTTGACGCGCGTGGCGTCAGGCCGAGCGCAGGCCCATGCGGCGCCGCAGGGTGGCGACCTCGAGGAAGAGCACCATCACCCCGCCGAAGTCGATGGCGTCGTTGTCGTTGAGCTGCTGCGGCCGGTTCGCGGGCACCTTGCTGCCGTTGAGCAGGGTTCCGTTGCGCGAGGCGAGGTCCTCGAGCACCGCCTTGTTCCGAGTCCAGACGATCTTCGCGTGGTGCTTCGAGACGGTGCCCTCGTCGAGCACGACGTCGCAGTCGGCGGTACGGCCGATGAGCAGCGCGTCGAGCTCACGAATCGGAGGCAGGGTCGCCACCCAGAGGTCCTCGAAGTCGAGCACGCTGTTGCGAACCTGCTTGATGGACAACGGCCGAGTCGACCGCGGCGACAGCTCGAGCTTTCCGGTCTTCTTCTCCTTGATGAAGGGGCGCTCCACCAAGACGAAGGGCCCGAGCTGCCGGGCGAACGTCGTCTCATCGAGCTGCACCGCGAGCGCCTTGAGCTCGCGAACCGACAGCGTGGTCATCGGTCGCGAAGTCTAGCGCGGCTCCCGCGCAGTCGAGAGCGTGGTGGTGTGCGCGGATCAGCGCCGGCCTCCGACCTTCAGTTGGGGCTCTCGACCAGCTCGTGCTTCTCGGTCGTGAAGCCGTCGGGGGCGATCAGGCTGAAGGCGTCGTTCGGTACTTCGGGGGCGAGCTCGATGCGGGTGAAGGTCGTGCGGCCCACCTCGCTGGCGCCTTCCCGTTGCACCACCAGCTTCGGCACGCAGAGCGCGAGGGCCGCGTCACAGAGTTCCTCTTCGACGACGAGCTCACTGACGACGCCGTTGGCCTCCGTCTTCTTCGCGAGGAAGTCACCGCCAGGGAACCGGAGCGTCCAGGTGACGGTGATGGGCTTGCCCGCCTCGTCGGCCGTGCGGTGGACGAGCTCGAAGGCCTCGGGGCTCTTGGCGTGGCTCACCTTCTGCGCAGTGACGCCCTTCATCGGCAGCAGCGGCGTGCGGTAGCCCTCGGGCACGAAGGGCGAGAACTGGGTGGTGAGGAAGAGCGCCGCCTTCTCCGCGGGCAGCTTCACCTCGAAGACCTCGAGCCGCTTGTCGGGCGGAGAGAGCTTGAAGAAGCGGGTGCCGTCGAAGGCGACCGTGAGCGGCGTCGGCGTCAGCATGCTGCCCCTCACTCGGCCTGGAGCGCGGTAGGTGAACGAGTACGTCGCGGTCGCCTCGCCCTGGGTCGAGGTCGCTTCGACGAAGTAGCGCGCCAGCCGCTTGTCACGTTCGGTGAGCGCCTTGCGGGCCTCGCTGACGAGGTTCACCTCGGGCGCTGGTGGCTTCGGGCACGCGGCGAGGACGACGGAGAGGAGGGCGAGTCGGGTTCGCACGGGGCGCGCGTAGCACAGTCGCTCGCTGGCATCGGCACTCAGCGCTCGCCCGCGCTCGCGGCAACGGAGGGGCAAGTTCCGCACGGCCGACCGAGCGAGTAGGGTGACCGCTCCTCTGGAGCCGCCATGTCGCGTCGACTTGCCCTCACCCTCGTCGGTCTGAGTTCCTTGTCCAGCTGCCTCGTCATCTCCGAGGGAGCGCCCTGCGCGACCGACTCCGACTGTCCCTCGGGCCAGGCCTGCGTGAACGCGCGCTGCGCCCTTGGAACCGGCCAGGCCGGCGGCAGCAGCGGCGGCGGGTCGGCCGGTGGGGGCGGAGCTTCGGCGGGCGGAGGCGGGGAGGCGGGCGGAGGGGCTGCGGGTGGCGGCTCGGCGGGCGGTGACGTGGGCGGAGGCTCGACGGGTGGCGGGCGGGTCGATGCTGGCATCGGCGAACACTGCTTCGACGGCATGGACAACGACGGAGACAGCCAGGTCGATTGCACCGACTCCGACTGCGCGACCTCGGTCTGCCGCCCGGCCGATGGAGGCTGCGATGCACCCGAGAGCTGCGCCGCCGGCGTCTGCCCGGAAGACGTCGTCGCCGGCCCTGGAACGACCTGCCGGCCGACCGGTGCACGAGGCTGCGACGTCGCCGAGGAGTGTGACGGTGTCAGCCCTGCCTGCCCTGAAGATCGCTTCGCCACCCCCGGGACGGTCTGCCGCGCCATCGCGGGAGGCTGCGACCTCGCCGAGTCCTGCAGCGGGACGATGGCCGATTGCCCTCCAGATCTCTTCGCGAGCAGCACCACCGAATGTCGCGCGGCGGCCGGCGTCTGCGACGTGGCGGAGCGGTGCACTGGCGCGAGCGGCGCCTGCCCGCCTGATCAACGCCTGACTGGAACGGTGTGCCACGCCTCCCTCGGCGCCTGCGACCCCGTGGAGACCTGCAACGGAACGTCGGTCGATTGCCCCGTCGACGTGCTCGCGTCGGCGACGACGGCGTGCCGCCCCGCGGACGGAGGCTGTGATGACGGTGAGCTCTGTACGGGAACGTCGCCCGACTGCCCCTCCGACCGCTTCCTCGGCACGGGGACGGTGTGCCGCCCCAAGGCGGGTGACTGCGATGTCGCCGAGACGTGCTCGGGCTCGAGCGGGCAGTGCCCGGTGGACGCCGTCGTCGCGATGAACGTCTCCTGCCGCGCCGTCGATGGCGGGTGCGACCTGGCCGAGGTCTGCGACGGAACGAACGCGGCGTGCCCGACCGACCGCTTCGTCTCTCAGGGCACGGTGTGCCGCGCGGTGTCGGGCAGCTGTGATCAGGCCGAGCAGTGCAGTGGCCTCGCGCCGCAGTGCCCTCCGGATACCTCGACGTGCGTGAACCCCAACGACTTCTGCGCCGGGGCGACTGGCTGCCAGCCGAAGAAGGCGAACGGTCAGACGTGCGGAGGACCGGTCGAGTGTCAGTCGGGCTTCTGTGCTGGCGGAGTGTGTTGTGGCGCGGCGTGCTCGGGGGCGTGCGAGGTCTGCGCCCCAGGAACGGGCCTCTGCGGCTTCCGTCCCAGCACCACCGTGTGTCGCGCGGCCGCCTCGGGTGGCTGCGACTCGCCCGAGACGTGCACTGGAACCTCGGCAGCGTGTCCGGCCGACGTCTTCTTGCCGAACACGACGGTCTGCCGCATGGGGAACGGAACCTGCGACCCGGCCGAGCGCTGCACCGGAACGAGCGCGGCGTGCCCGCCCGATGCGCTCGCGAGCGGAACGACGGTGTGCCGAGCGAGCACCGGCGTGTGCGACGTGGCCGAGACCTGCACGGGCTCGTCGGCGACGTGCCCAACGAACCAGTTCTCACCCTCGACGACGGTCTGCCGCACGGCGGCCGGTGCGTGCGACGTGGCGGAGTCGTGCACTGGCGGCACGGCTGACTGCCCGGTCGATGGGTTCCGGCCCGCGATGACCTCGTGCGGAGTGCCGTTCTGTTCCCTGGGCAACTTCACCCCCGAACCGCGCTGCGTCGGCACCTCGAACACCTGCCAGATGTTCTCGAGCCAGCCGTGCAACGGCTTCCAGTGCAACGCGACCTCGACCGGGTGCCTCACCTCGTGCACGAGCGACGCGAACTGCCTGGCGACGCACTACTGCAATGGGTCGACCTGCGTGCCGAAGCAGATCGACGGGACGACCTGCACGACGAGCAATCAGTGTCAGAGCACGAACGGGTGTTTGACGGGCTATCTCGACACCGATGCCGATGGGTTCGGGGTGTCGACCTCGTCGGCGAAGTTCTGTGGCGTGCTGCCGACGTCACCGAATCGGTACGTCTCGGCGTCGGGTGACTGCTGCGATTCGAACCCTGGCGGCACGAACCCGGCGACGATTCGTCCCAACCAAACGAGCTTCTTCTCGACGGCCATCACGGGCACCAATTGTTCGGCGCTTGGATTCAACTACGACTGTTCCCCCTGCACGCCGATCATCAATGGCTGCCTTCCGACGTACACGCATCAATACCCAGTCGATGGCTGCACGATCTCGTGCACAGGGCGGATCTCTGGTTGCTCGGGTGACGGTTGGAGCGGCACCTACCCGGGGTGCGGCGTCAGTGCTGCGACCAAGAAGACCTGCACCATCGGGGGACTTCGGGCGTGTTTTCCGTCGGGTGATGTGGTTCAGCTCTGTAGCGGCGTGACGACTGGCCTCACCGACGTCGATCGCTGCCGCTAAAATCGAACGACGCGAGACGCCTCCTGCGAGGCCATGCCGTCGGGAGCGGCCGATGCGGGCGGTTCGAGGCTGATGGTGCCCTCCAACGAAGGGCATTTGAGCGGGCCGGGAGCTGCGTCGCTCTTCTCGGTCCGGTTCGACGCGCAGCCTCCGCGTGGCACTGCACGATGCAGCCCGCAGACGGTTCGCGAGTGCCCGCCTGGGAGGTCTGGTCTCGCCTGATCAGACCCCACAAACACAAAGGGCCCGGTGTTCCCGAAGGAGCACCGAGCCCTGTGCATACGGACGACGGGTCGACTTACTTGACCGCGATGCCCATGGCGGCCGAGTTCGTCACGCCGATGATGTTGCCGGCGAGGGCGAAGATGCCGTGACGCGGGGTGGTGCCAGCGCCCTTGAGGTCGATCTTCGACGCGCCCATGGCCTTGGCCTCCGCGACGAGGAGCTTGTTGACGACCTGGTCGAGGTCCGAGGTGACGATGTCGATGATGTGGAAGATGAGGGTGATGCCGATGCTGTTCGCCTGGATCACCGCGACAGCCTCGCCGCCGTTCGCGACGACTTCGTTGCCCGCGACAGTGGCAGACTCAACGGACGTGCAGCCAACCGCAGCGGCGAGCGACAGGGCCAGAAACGCCTTCTTCATTGTGGACTCCTCGTGTTCTTCAAGGGTGGTGGGACTTCTATTTTCTGCCTGCCAGGGCTTTCCCCTCCCAGCGAGCGGCGCGGACCTTATCGACCACCCGTGACGTGTCAATGAGAGACTGGAAGACGGTTGACGAACGTTTACACGCACGCGCGCAGAACCTATCGAGCGAAACGGAGCCTCCCCG
This sequence comes from Myxococcota bacterium, assembly GCA_052034585.1. Classification (GTDB taxonomy): domain Bacteria; phylum Myxococcota; class Myxococcia; order Myxococcales; family Myxococcaceae; genus Xiheimicrobium. The sequence continues at coordinate 19,208 of JBPOIJ010000145.1, read as the reverse complement.
ATGAGTCAGGACGCGCGACCGAAAGACCGGCTGTGGCTCCACGCGCTGCTCTTCGTGGCGACCGGGGCCAGCACGTTCTTGACCTACCTCACGCAGTCCGGCGCGGGTGTGAACGGTGGTCGCGAGCACGTGCTCGGGAGCCTGGCGTTCGCGATCTCGACGATGGCGATCCTCACCGCGCACGAGTTCGGGCACTTCCTGATGGCGCGCCGGCACGGCGTCGACTCGAGCTGGCCGTACTTCATTCCGGTGCCCTTCGGCTTCGGCACGATGGGCGCCGTCATTCGGCTCCGCGCGCGCATTCCGACTCGCGACGCGTTGGTCGACATCGGGGCCGCAGGGCCGCTCGCCGGGCTGGCGGTGATCATTCCCCTCTGGTGCCTCGGCGTCGCGCTCTCGACCGTCGCCACGGCGCCGAACCTCGCCGACTCCTTCCCCGGGCAGTTCTCGCTCTGGCAGCTGATCAGCTCGTGGCGAGCCGCGGCTCCCGAGGGAAACGTGGTGCAGGTCTTCGGTGACAACCTGCTCGGCTTGGGGTTGCAGTGGCTGATCAAGGGTCCGCTCCCCCGCGGCACCGAGCTGTTCGCTCACCCCGTGCTCGTCGCCTCATGGTTCGGCTTCTTGATGACGATGCTGAACCTGTTGCCCGTCGGACAGCTCGACGGAGGTCACCTCACCCACGCCTGGTTCGGCGAGCGCGCAGTGACGCTCGGCAAGGTGGTGACGGTGCTCGTCGTCGGAGCGGCCGTCTTCTTCGCGGTCTCGTGGCTGGTGTGGGCGCTGCTCGTGACGCTCGTGGTGAAGTTCCGGCACCCGCCAGTGGTGGATGAAGCGGTGCCGCTCTCGCGCGGACGGAAGGCGATCTGCGCGCTCTGCTTCGTCTTCACCGTGCTGACCTTCATGCCCGCGCCGATTCGGTTCGTCGCGATGCCCGGCTGAGCCGCTCGACGGGGGCACGGCTCCGGGTGACTCGGGAACCCGGGGTGTCAGGGCACGAAGGCGACGCCGGTGCGGGCGACGGTGCCGTTGGCGAGCTCGGTGCGAGCGAACGTCGTCGGGTCGTACGCGTACATCTCGCCACCGTAGTCCACCGCGGTGAGGCGGTCGGCGACGCTGTCGTATGTCCACCCGTTGTTGTCGATGGCAATGGTCGACGCGAGCAACGTCCCCGCGCCCGTCGACAGGTTGATGGAGTACACGCTCGCGCCACTGAGGTTCGCGGTGAGCGCCACCATCCGCCCGCGCGCCGAGTCCCACGCCAGCCCGTTGATGCTGGCCGACGCGCCAGTCGTGCCGATGAGGGTGGCGGCGCCCGTCGTCAGGTTCAGCCGGTAAAGCGCGTTCGCGGCGATGCCGTAGAGGAGGCCAGTCGACGGGCTGAAGGCCAGCGCGAACATGTCGACGATGCCGTGCGTGCCGATGAGGGTCGCCGCGCCCGTGGTGACGTTCACCCGATAGAGCCCTTGCGCTCCACGGCCGTCCACCATGTAGAGGATGCCGTTCACCGGGTTCCAGGCGAGATCGCCGAACGCATAGGAGACGCCGAGAGCGCCGATGGGGGTGATGGTGCCCGTGTCGGGGTCCGCACGCATGAGCGTGTCGGTGGAGTCAGCGACGACGTACAGCGTTCCGCGCGGAACGAAGGTGGCGGTGATGGTGCGCGCGGTCGTCATCGTGACGGTGCAGGTGCCGGTGCCCGAGCAGCCGCCGCTCCACCCCGCGAAGGCGCTGCCCGGGAGGCTCGCCGCAGTGAGCGTCACGCTGGTGCCGTAGGTGTACGCCTGGCTGCAGTCCGTCCCGCAGGTGATGCCCGCGGGGTTGCTCGTCACCGCGCCAGTGCCCGTGCCGGCCCGTGACACCGTGAGCACGTGGGTCGTCAAGGTGAAGGTCGCAGTGACGGTCGTCGCGGCCGTGAGGGTGACGACGCAGGAGCCAGTGCCGCTGCAACCGCCTCCGCTCCAGCCTCCGAAGGTGGAGCCGGTCGCCGCCGTCGCGGTGAGGGTGATGCTGGTGCCATGGGAATAGGCCTCGCTGCAGTCGGCGCCGCAGGAGATGCCGGCAGGGCTACTCGCGACCGTGCCGGTGCCGTTGCCCGCACGCCCCACCGTGAGCGTGTACACGTCGAGGTCGAACTGGGCGGTCACCGTCGTCGCTGCCGTGAGCGTCACCGAGCAGGTCCCCGTTCCAGTGCAGGCGCCGCTCCAGCCGGCGAAGGTGGAGGTCGCGTTCGGCGTCGCGGTCAGGACGACGACGGTTCCGTGGCCGTACGCCTCCGAGCAGTCGGTGCCACACGAGATGCCGGCCGGGTTGCTGGCGACCGACCCGCTGCCGCTGCCCGTCGTCGACACCACCAGCGCGTACTGGCGGAGGTCGAAGACGGCCGAGACGGTGACTGGCGCGGTGACGTCCAGCACGCAGGTGCCGGTGCCGGTGCAGCCGCCGCCGCTCCAGCCCGCGAAGGTCGACCCGGTGGCGGCTTGCGCGGTGAGGGTGACGTGAGTGCCCGCGGGGAAGGGCTCCTCGCAGTCGGTGCCGCAGGTGATGCCGGCAGGCGAACTCACCACCGCGCCGCTGCCGCTCCCTGCGCGGAGCACCGTCACCGAATGGGTGGTGAGGCTGAAGGCTGCGGTGACGGACACCGCGCCCGTCACGGTGAAGGTGCACGCACCCGTGCCCATGCAGGGGCCCGACCAGCCGCCGAACGTCGAGTTCGTCGACGCGGTCGCGGTCAGCGTCACCACCGTGCCGTAGTCGAGGGGCTCGTCGCAGTCGGTGCCGCAGGTGATGCCGGCCGGTGACGAGACGACTTGCCCGCTCCCGCTCCCACTCTTGGCGACCGACACCAGGAAGCGATCGAGGGTGAAGATCGCGCCCACGGTGGAGGCCGCCGACAGGGAGACGACGCAGGTCCCGTTCCCGCTGCAGGCCCCCGTCCACCCGCCGAAGTGCGAGCCGGTGGCGGCGGTGGCGGTGAGGGAGACGCTCGTCCCCGCGTCGTAGCGCTCCTCACAGTCGGTGCCGCAGGTGATGCCGGCGGGCGTCGAGGTGACGGTGCCCGAGCCGGTGCCTGCCTTCGTCACCGTGAGCAGGTGCTGCTCGGGCGAGAAGGTGGCGGTGAGGGTCACCGCTGCCGTCACCGTGACGGTGCAGGTGCCCGTTCCCGAGCACGCGCCGCCCGACCAGCCGCCGAACGTCGAGCCAGACGACGGCGTCGCGGTGAGGGTGACGGTGGTGCCGTGGTCGAAGGCCTCGTCACAGTCGGTGCCGCAGTCGATGCCCGCGGGTGAGGAGACGACGGTGCCACTCCCAGTTCCACTCTTGGTGACCAAGACCTGCGCGCGCTCGAGGGCGAAGGAGGCGCCGACGCTGGTCGCCGCAGTGACGGTGACGACGCAGGTGCCGGTGCCGCTGCAGGCCCCCGTCCACCCAGTGAAGCGCGAGCCGGTGGCGGCCGAGGCGGCGAGGGTGACGCTCGTCCCGACGTCGAAACGCTCTTCACAGTCGGCGCCGCAGCCGATGCCGGAGGGAGTCGAGGTGACGGTGCCCGAGCCAGTGCCGCTCTTCGTCACCGTGAGGAGGTGTTGCTCGAGGGTGAAGGTCGCCGTCGCCATCAGCGCCGAGGACACGACGAGGTGACACGGCCCGGAGCCCGAGCAGGCGCCCGACCAACCAGCGAAGGTCGAGCCGGCCGCGGGCGTGGCGGTGAGCGTCACCTCGGTGCCAGGCGCGAAGGACTCGGCACAGTCGGCGCCGCAGTCGATGCCCGGGGGAGAGGAGGTGACGATGCCCGTGCCGCTCCCCATTCGGGACACCACGAGCGAGTGCTTGAGCGCGAAGGCGACCTGCACCGTCACGTTCTCGGTGAGCGTGAGCGTGCACTCGCCGACGCCGCTGCACCCTCCGCCGGTCCACCCGACGAAGGCCGAGGTCGGCGCGGCCACTGCGGTCAACGTCACCGTGGTGCCCTTGGGCTGCGTCACCAGGCAGGTGCCAGGGCAGGAGAGGCCTCCCACCGACGACGTCACCGTGCCGTCACCGTCGCCGATGAGCGACGCCGTGAGCGTTCGGGATTCCACGGTGAAGCGCGCCGAGACGGTTCGGTCCTCCGAGAGGGCGACGACGCACGTGCCGCTGCCGCTGCAGGCTCCGCCCCAGCCGCCGAAGACGAAGCCTTGCGCGGGCTCGGCCGTGAGGGTGACGGACGTGCCGACCGCGAACGAGGCGGCGCAGAGCGAGCCGCAGTCGAGGCCGACTGGCGTGGAGCGAACGACGCCCGAGCCTTCGAGGGTCACCGTCAAGGTGACGGTTCGCGGCTGCTGCCCGCAGGCGAGCGCCACGACAGCGAGGGCATACGCGAACCACGGCGAGCACGTGCGCATGGGAACCTCCGCTCGCTACGCGTGCATCGCCCATTCCCTTGGGCGACTCGCTCGGGCTTTCGACGGCATGCCTCGAGTCGCGCCGCAGGGCTTGCGATCGACCGGTGCTGCTCGCGCAAGCTGCGAACGAAGGTGCGGGTGGCCGCGCGCACGACGCCTTGCCGAGGCTCAATGGAGGCGACTGGGCGCGGCTTGCTGGGGCGCAACACTCGACGAGGCGAGCGGTCGTCAAAGCCCGACGCAGCGAGCGCGGTAGTCGTCGTAGACGAAGCGCACGCAGCAGCCGGCGCTCTGGCAGGTCGAGGGGTTTGGGGACCAACCGTTTCCCTGCACGCAGCGGGAGATGCCCTCGGCAGCGCTCTCGCTCGAGCCCTTGCAGTCGGAGACGCACGAGGCGACCGGCTCGGAGGTGCAGGCGCGGCCCCACCACTCACAGAGACGCTGGCAGTCGGCGTCGGAGTTCACCGCGCACGACGAGAGCGACGCCAGGACCACCAGGAGCCTCGAGCGCATGCGCGGAGTCTCGCACGGCTTTGGAGAAGCTCAGGGCCCGGTCGTGCACACGCTCCGGCCGTCGCTGCAGTCCATTCCTCGCCGTCGACCAGGCAGACACGAGAGCCCGCTCGCGCACTGCGCCGTCGAGGTGCACGGGTCGCACACGCAGGGGTCGTCGTTCGCGCAGAAGAGGCCCTGGGTCGTTCCTCCATCGGCGCTCGTCATGGTGCCGCCATCGGCGCTCGAGGGCGCTCCATATTCGACGAGCGAGCCGCAGCCAGCGAGGAGCAGCACGAGCCAGCGCGCGCGGCTCACAGCTCCACCCCGACGAGGAAGGCGATGGAGACGAGGGGGCGGACGACGAGGCGGTCGTCGACTCGCACCAGCTTGCCTCCTCCCCAGGCGGTGAGCTGCGGCACCAGGGGCCCAGCGCGCACGCCGAAGGTGGCGGTGGCGGCGAGGGTGCCCGAGCTGGCGCTGACGGTCGCGCCGCTCGCCAGCCGCTGCCAGGTCCACTGGCCTCCGAGCTCGAGCCCCGCTTCGGCGAGCACCGTGCCGTCGACGAACCGACGGAGGAAGGCGCCATCGAGGCTGACGGCTTGGGTCGAGTAGCTGCCCGCCGCCAGGGTGCCGGTGCCGCCTTCGTACCCCGCGAGCGCGCGCAGCCCCCAGAGGCCGAGGCTCTGCCGTACTCCGAGCTTGCCTCCCATCGTGAGGGCCGCCCCCGTCAGCGTCGGGAGCCCTGCCAGCACTCCCCCTTCAATCATCGTCGAGCTGTCGTCTCCGCCCTTCCCGCGCGCCGCCACGGTGGAGACCTTCGGCAGCTCGCCCACGTCGAGCCGTTGACCCTTCGTCAGCGTCAGCTCTCCGGCGTAGAGGTCGCCGCCGCTGCGCCGCTCGACCCGATAGGTCCCCGACGGCAGCGCGAGCGCCTGGGTCCCCATCGTCTCGGCGATGAGGCGCTTGTTCTGCTGCACGAGCCAACGCTCGGAGGACTGGCCCTTGAGCACGAGCGTCGCTTCCGCGCGCCGGAGGTCGGAGAGCGTCACGTCCCCACGCCCCGCCATCTTGAAGTCGTAGGTCGGGTGCTGGGGCCCCACGTCCGTCGTGCTGGTGTGCGAGATGGTGCGGTTCGAGGTGTATTGAAACGCCTCGCCCAGGCTCACCAGGCCGTCGCCGTTCGCGTCGCCCGCGCCACGCAGCGCGGTCTCGAGGTGGAAGGTGAAGAAGCTCCCGCCGATGGCCGCCGATTCCTGCGCGACCTCTCCCACCGCCGTCGAGGTGATGTACGCAACGCCTCGCGCGCTGTCCTCGGTGGGCACCACGAAGTCGACCGCCGGAGTCGCTTTCGCGCCCTTCACCTGGGTGAGCGCGCCCGACTCGCAGGCGTCGACGATGGCCACCTTGACGTCGGCGTTGGAGGCCTCGACGAGCTGCTTGAGCTCGGTGAACTCGAGGCGCTCGTTGGCGAGCTCGAGCGCGCCCGTGCCGGCGTGACCGGAGAAGTAGACGACGAGCACGGTGCGCTGCCCTTCGCGGCGTGACTGGCTGAGGGTGGCCTCGGCGGTGGCGAGCGCGTCTCTCACCTGCTTCGCGCTCGGCTGCTTGAGCACCTGCACCTTGTCGGCGTCGAAGTCACCGAGCTCGACGAACGTTCGCGCGAGCCGTTCCGCATCTCGCTCCGCGAACCAGAGCGTCGAACGAGAGGGAGCGCCGTGGTTCGCGCCGATGACGACGGCCGCGCGCTCGGCGGCCTGCGCCGCGATGGCCGTCAGCGCGACCGAGAGGAGGACGAGCCGGCTCACCGGGGCTCCTTCTCGAGCAACACGGTGGCGTGGCTGTCGATGCCCTCGAGGCGGGTGAGGCGGCGAACGGCTTCGGCGGAGGTGGTGCGGGCCGCGCTCTCCACCACGCCGTACGGCAAGGGCGCGGGCGTGCAGACGGCGATGAGGCGCTCGGGGCCGGTCTGCCCATCGAGGGTCGCACCGCCAGGCAGCGTGGTGGCCTCGGTGAGCCGCGCGGGCTCGTCTCCCGAGATGGGGAAGAGGCGCGAGACCTGGCCCTGCGCGTCGGTGGACACGAGCCACAGGTAACACGGTGCCATCGGGCGAACCTGGAAGCGCAGCGAGGCGCCCGGGTCGACGGTGGCGGGCTCCGAGAGTCGTCGCGCGGCCCCGGCGTCATCGAGGGTGAAGACGTCGAGCGCGACGGTGGGCGTGCCCTTCACCCCGACGTAGTCGTCGGCAGGGCCGCGGGTCTGCACCACGAAGGCGACGGCGGCGGCGGTCGCGAGGGGGAGCGCCACCATCAGCCCGAGCCGCCAGCGAGGAGGCGCCACCGACGCCGCGACGGCTTCGGCCGTGGCGGGGAAGACGAAGCGCCGGAACCGCTCGTTCTCCTCGCGCATGCGGGCGAGCCGGTCGGTGCAGCGCGCACACTCCGTCAGATGCGGCACCTGTGGCAGCGAGCCGAGCAGCACCTTCTCGAGGGCGACGTCGTCGAGGCAGCTCATTCAGGAACCCTCCAGGAAGGCGCGGGCGCGCTCGAGGAAGCGATGCAGACGGCGTTGAACGGTCTTCTGGGAGACGGAGAGCGAGTCGGCGAGCTCCTGGTGCTCGCGCTCGTGGAGGAGCACCTCGATGGCGACCAACCGCTCTTCTTCGGGCACGTGGGCGAGCACTCGTTCGGCGAGCTGGCGGAGCTGCGCGGGCGCCTCGGCGCCTTCGTCGACGGCCTCGGGTTCTCGCTCGAGGTGGTCGCGGTTGGCGAGGCGCCGGCGGGTGTTGCGCAGCTGGTTGAAGCAGTAGTTGGTGGCGATTCGCTGCAGCCAGGGAATCGCGTCGTCTTCGTTCTCGAAGCGCTTGGGGCTCTCCAGGGCGAGGATGAAGACGGCCTGGGTGGCGTCCTGCGCGTCGGCTGGGTTCTGGAGCAGCCGGGCACATCGTCGGTACACGACGGGGCCCCAGCGGGCATACAGCGCAGTGGCGGCAGTGGCGTCCAGGCGGTCACTCCTTTGGCACAACCCCGCTCAGGACCCACACTGGACATTTTCGTTCACGAGCGAGCCCACCCGACCGGCGGGCGCGATTTCTGCGCGGTGGCTGTCCAGTCGCACGGCAGCGCGGGGTGAATGCCATCGGAGGCAACACACACATGCATCGAACCCTGCTCACTGCCGTCGTTTCTGCGTTCATCTTCTCCTCGTTGTCCTGTGCGCCCGTCGAGTCTGGCCGGCAGACCATGGGCCCGGCTGGAGGCTCCATCAGTCTCCGCAGTGGCCTGACGGTGGAGGTCCCCCAAGGTGCCCTCGAGCGGGAGGTCGAGGTTCGCGTTCGCGACGTCGAAGTGTCTCGCGGCGAGCACGAGGTCGAGATCGAGCCTCATGGCCTGGCGCTCTCGGTCCCGGGAACCGTCTCGGTGGATGACGATGGCCGTCGCGTCGAGGCGATGGAGACGGAGCACGGTCTCCTCGAGGTGCACCACCGTGGCCAGCGGGTCGAGATTCGGGTCGAGCGGCTCGGACACGTCACCGTGCGGCGCTTCGAGGCGCGTGATGGTGGAGATGATCGAGGTGGCCACGGTGGAGACGACGCCGACGCCGGTGATGATCACGGCGGGCGCGGTGGAGACGACGCCGACGCGGGCGATGATCACGGCGGCCTGCGCGATGGTGGCTCCGATGATCCGGCCGACGCAGGTGACGATCACGGTGGCCTGCGCGATGGCGGCTCCGATGATCCGGCCGACGCGGGTGACGATCACGGGCTCCATGACGCGGGCGTCGCTGGGAGCGCGTGCGTCGACGACGACACCTGCCCGTGCGGTTCCGAGTGCGTCGCGGGCACCTGCTCCGCGGTGGTGAGCTGCTCGACGAACGCCGACTGCGCCGCGGGGACGAGCTGTCGCGAAGGTCGTCGTCACGGTCAGGCCTGCGGCGTGCTCGCCTGTCACCCGTGATCGACTACCAGGGCCAGCGCGCTCCCCGTCCAAGCGCGCCCGCGCCGCGCTCCGGTGATTCTCGCAGCGTCAGCGATCGCTCGGACACGAAGGCGCCCGAGCGGCCCGCGACGAACGTGACTGCGCCGATGAGGCGCGAGCGTGACGGTGTCAGGGCAGCGTCAGCACCACTCCCTGGCTCTCGGCGCCGCCACGGTTCACCGCGCTGACCGCGTACGTCCCAGCAGGGAGCGACCCGAACTGCGCGGTCGTTCCCCCTTCGCTGGCGACCAACACCCAGCCCGTCGGCGTCGAGCGGTAGAGCGCGAAGGCCCGGGCGGTGAGCGGCAGCGGGTGCGTCACCGTCAGCGTGCTGCCGGCCTTCGAGACGTTCGGCGGGAGCGGCGTGGCGGAGGCTCCTTGGCGCGGCACCGGCGGCGGGAGCGCGGGCGTGGCGTAGAGCTCGTCACGCAAGAGCGCAGTCACCCCCATCACGTTGGTCCGCAGCGTCACCTCGCGAAAGTGGATGCCGCCCATCATCCCCATGCCACGGAGCGTGCGCGCGCCGTTCACCTGCGCACGAATCTCGTCGAGGTCCCACCCGGGCATGCCGAGCCGGTAGGTGCCGTGCCCGACGAAGATGTGCTTGCCGTTCGAGCGCCCCGCCCACCACGTCGCCAGCGGCATGAAGGGCTGCCCCGGCGAGGTCGTGGGCCAGTAGAGCTGCGGCGCCACGTAGTCGACGGTGCCCTGGGTGAGCCAGGCGAGCGCGTCACACGAGATGGTCTCGTAGGCGTCGAGGCCCACCACGCCCTGTGGGTTGTTGGGTCTCCAGATGCCGAACGGCGAGATGCCGAAGCGCACGTGCGGGTGGTTGGTGCGCACCTCGTCCATCACCTCGCGCACGAGCGTGTTGACGTTGTTGCGGCGCCAGTCGCTCTTGTTGGTGAGGGTGCCGCCGTCGGCTCGATACGCCTGGAAGGTCGCGTCGTCGGGGAAGGGCGTGTTGGCCGCGTCGGGGTACGGGTAGAAGTAGTCGTCGAAGTGAACGCCGTCGACGTCGTAGTGGTCGAGCACGTCGCGCACCACGTTCACCACGTGCGCTCGCACCGCGTTCGCGCCGGGGTTCATCGTCAGCTTGCCGTCGTACTGCACCGCGAACTGCGAGAGCGTCTGGCTGACGTGGTTCGAGGCCGTCGACGAGCTCGCGTTGACCGAGGCGCGGTACGGGTTCATCCACGCGTGCACCTCGACGCCGCGCTCGTGGGCGCTGGTGAGGAGCACGTCGAGCGGATCCCACCCCGGGTCGCGGCCTTGAGTGCCGGTGAGGAAGCGGCTCCAGGGCTCGAGCGTCGAGGCGTACCAGGCGTCGGACTCGGGGCGCACCTGGAAGAAGATGGCGTTGAGGCCCGCGTCCTTGGTGCGGTCGACGAGCGCGCGCATCGCGGTGATGCCGGCGTCGCGCGAGAGGCCCGAGGCGACGTCGAGGTTCGAAACGGTGGCGACCCAGACGCCGCGCAGCTCGCGCGGGTGCGAGACGGTCGTGAGGACGACGCCAGAGTCCGTGATGGTGAGGCCTCCGTCGGTGCCGCCGTCGCTGCTCGAGCCTCCCGCCGTTCCGCCGCTCGTCGCACCGCCGCCGACCAACCCGCCGCCGCTCCCGCCACTCACGTTGCCGCCGCCGGTGCTTCCGCCGCTCGCGTTGCCGCCGCCGGTGCTTCCGCCGCTCGTGTTGCCGCCGCTGGTGCCTCCGCCGCTCGCGCTCCCACCGCCGACGAGACCGCCAGCGCTGCTCCCGCCCGCCGATCCGCCCGCGACGCTCATCGAGCACGCGTTCGCGGTGCACTGCTGGCCGGTGCCGCAGGTGTTGCACGCCGCGCCGCCTCGTCCGCACGCAGTGGTGGCCGTGCCCATTCGACAGAAGCCCTCGGGGTCACAGCAGCCTTCGCAGGTCGTCGCGCTGCACTCGGACGTGGGCGGAGGCGAGCAGCTCCACGCGAGCGCGAGCGCGCTGCAGATGAGAAGGCGGAAGAAGACGGGGGAGCGAGGCACGGGCGACGGTGTAGCCGCGTTCGACGGCTCCGAGAATCCCCCGATGGGAAGTGGAACACCGAGGTGACGTGCACTGAGGTCCTGGACCGCTCGCGAGTCCACGCTCGAATCAGCCGAGCTCGGTGGTAGTGAGCGGTGAATGCGGACGCTCGCGCTGCCAGAGCTTCACCTGCACCTCGATGGCTCGCTGCGGCCCTCGACGCTCGACGCCTTCGCGCGCGAGGCGGGCCAGACCGTTCCAGTCGACCTGCGCTTTCGTCCCGCGATGGGCCTCGCCGAGGCGCTCTCGCGTTTCGCGTTCACGCTCGGACTCCTCCAGACGCCGAAAGCGGTTCGGCAGGTCGCGAGTGAGCTGTGCGAGGACGAACGGCGAGTGGGCGTGACGACGTTGGAGGTCCGCTTCGCTCCGCAGCTCCATCGTGACGGCTCGCTCGAGGCCATCGTCGACGCCGCGCTCGAAGGAACGGCTGGGCGCGCCGGGCTCATTCTCTGTGGGTTGTACGGTGAAGACCCCGCGGTGCTCGGTCAGCTCGTCGAGGTCGCGCGCACCCGTCCGGGTGTGGTGGGCATCGACCTCGCGGGCGGGCCGTCACCAGCACACGCCTTCTCGCTGCACGACTACGCCGCGCCCTTCGCTCGTGCGCGAGATCTCGGATTGGGCCGCACGGTGCACGCTGGCGAAGGCCGTCCGCCCGAGGAGATTCGGGTCGCCATCGAGGTGCTCCACGCCCAGCGCATCGGTCATGGCAGCACGCTGCTGAACGACGAGCGAGTGACGGCGCTGGTGCTCGAGCGGGGCGTGACCCTCGAGGCGTGCCCGACGTCGAACGTGCACACCGGTGTCTTCGCGTCGGTGAAGGAGCACCCACTCGCTCGCTGGTTGGCGAGGGGCGTGAGAGCGTGCATCTGCGCCGACAACTCGTTGCTCTCGGGCGTCTCCACCGCCGACGAGGTCGAGCGCGCGCGAACCATCGAGGGCATGACGCCCGCGCTGCTCGACCAGGCCATCGCGAACGGTCACGCCGCGCGCTTCGTCCGACGCTGAACGCTCGATAACGGCCGCTGGCAAGCATACGGTGCCGCGCCTTCGAACATGGCTTCACCGACCCTCACCGCGCTGAGCTCGCTCGACACCGTGTTGAAGAAGCTCCGTCGGCGTCCGAAGCGTGGAAAACCGGCGACGCGCGAAGCGATGGCCGCCCTCGAAGCGCTCTGGAAGCGCCCGCTCCCGGCCTCGTATCGAGAGGTGCTCGAGACGCACGACGGCTATGCCGACCGCGCCTCGGAGCCGACGGTGATTGGGCTGCTCCCGCTCGCGTCGCTCCTCGGCAAGTCGCGAATCGCCCGGGAGGCAGCGGAGTGGAAGCGCGCCGACCCTGATTGCGCCGAGGCGAACCGTGGGCTCGTCATTGGCCGAACGCTCGATCGGTGGACCCTGTTGGACCCTGGCGTCGCCACCGGCGCGGAGCTCTCCGTCGTGACCATCGACAGTGAGCTGGAGCTCACCCGGCAGCCGAACCTCGCGGCGTACTTTCGCAGCTGCGAAGAGGCGGCGAAGAAGGAAGCGGAGTCGAACGCGTGGGCGAAGGCGTCCCACGCGCGCTCGTACGAGTTGGCAGCACAGGGCGCCCAGCTCGAGTCGGCGCTCTCGGTCGTGGTGAGCCCTGATGGGGCGCTCATCGCGGCGATTGGGACGACGGCTCTCGTCCTCTTCGACGCTTCGCGCACGGTGACGAAGGATGGTGGGCAGTATGCTCCGGTAGTGAAGACCATCGAGACGCCGAGGGTCACGGCCTGGCAGTCCGAGAAGCTCGTCTTCGCGGCTGGAGCGACCGTGCTCGTTCGCACGTGCGACCAAGGAACGTTCGCGTATCGCGTCGCGACCGGCGAAGCGGTGGCCGTGCCGAGCGCGGTCGATCCCTCGCCTGCGAACGCGTCCTTCACTCCGTCGAACCGGTTTCGCCGCAGCGACGGGATTCGCCTGAATCCGGCTCGATGAGGTGTTCGGGAGCAGTACAACGCCCGTCGTGACGACGTTCGATTGGAAGGGCTTCGAGGCAGCGCTGTTCGACGAGCTTCGGCGTGCGCTCGAGCGTTTCGCGAAGGGCCATCGTCGCGTGGAGGTCTCCTCGGTCGCGCTCTACGGCGTCTACCGCGAGCTCGATGGCGCGCTGTCGCTTCCGGCGCTCGGAGTGAACACCGCCAGCGATGGGCCTCCGCCCGACGATCCGCCCAGCTTCTGGGGCGCCCGGTTCAATCCGCCCGATTGGCCGCATCAGCTCGAGCTGTGTCACCGGCCGGCAGTTCAGCTCGAACGGCGGCTGACGGCCGAGGCGACGCGGGACACGGTTCGTCACTGGCGCGCCGTCGAGCGGAGGTACTTCTCGGCGCTCCTGCGTGTCACGCGTGCGCTTCGTGCGGTGGCGCTCGAGCGGCTCACTTGCTCCGCCGACTTCGTTTGTTTCTGGCACGACGAAGAAGGAGGGCCTGCGCTCGCGAAGAAGACCATTGCTCCGGCGACGTGGCGGCGGCTGTTCGCGCGTGAAGCAGCGCAGCAGCGTGAACGGACCGAACTCGCCAAGCAGCCCGTCGATGCGCGCGCGGCGTTTCTGGTGACCCGGTTCGGCGTCTTCGAAGGCGTCTCGAGTGAGGTCGCGCAGAAGGAGCTGCTCGCGATGGGGAAACGTGCGCTCCCCGCGCTCATCGGCGCGCTGAAGGAGGGAAAGAACGGGTGGACGGCGGCGAAGGTGCTCGGGCAGATCGGTCTTGCGACGCCCGAGGTCATCTCGGCGCTCCGCAAACGTGGTGACGAGCTCTGGTTCGCGATGGCGCTCGGCATGTTGGGAGACCATGCGTGGCTCGCGAAGCAGAAGCCGCTCACCGCCGTGCACGGGCTCACCGCACGGCTCAAGGCCATCACCGCGGGAGGTCCGCCGAGGCCGCTCGACTATCGACCGCTCGAGGCCTGGCTCGAGTCGCATCCCAACGAGCGCAAGCGCGTCGACGACGAGCTCGTTCCGGGGCGAAGCTACCTGACGATTCAACGGTCCGACGTCGACGAGGCTCTGCGCGCGCTCGGCAGTCCGTTCGCGGTGATTCGCTGGCACGCGGCGGCGGTGCTCGGCGACCGCACGCTGGGAAACGCCGAGGTGATTCTCCCGCGCCTCGTGGCGCTGTTCACGGACCGGAGCGCGCTCGTGCGGCGGCTCGCGGTGCTCTCCGTCACGAGGTGGAAGACGGCGGCGAAGGCGCACCTCGCGGCGATTCGTGCGCTGAAGGACGATTCGGATCCGGTCGTGCGCTCGGTCGCCGAGCAGGCCTGACGATCAGTTCCAGCGCCGCCATTCCTCTTCATAGGTGTGCACGAGCACCTGATTGTTCAACTTGTTCACCTCGCTCGGCACCTGATCCATGTCGGGCGGGAAGATGAACAGCGTCGGCAGGCTCGCTTCGGAGAGAAACTTGAGCCCGTCCGGGAGCGGACGCTTCGGCTCCATCGAGCTCGTCGAGGCGAGCACGTAGCCCCACTCCCCGAAGCTCGGCACCCACACGTGGTACGGCCTGGTCGCGAAGCCCGCCGCGCGCACCGTCTCGTCGATGATCCAGTAGCTCTTCCGCGCGAACAGCGGAGACGTCGACTGCACGACCGCGACGCCGCCCTCGGAGAGGTGACGCTTCACCATCGAATAGAACTTCGTCGTGTACAGCTTGCCGAGCGAGAAGTTGTTCGGGTCGGGGAAGTCGATGATGGCGACGTCGAAGGTCTCGTCGGTGCGGTCGAGGAATTGGAGCGCGTCGTCGTTCACCACCTTCAGCTTCGGGTCGGTGAGCGAATGGTGGTTGAGCTCGGCCAGCTCGCCGTAGCTCGTCGCGAGGTTCGTCATCGCCGGGTCGAGATCGACGAGGGTGACCGACTTCACCTCGGAGAACCGGAGCACCTCTCGCGCCGCGAGCCCGTCACCTCCGCCGAGGATGAGCACCTTCTCGATGGACTTGGCCGCTCTCAACGCCGGCACCACCAACGCCTCGTGGTAGCGGTACTCGTCGACCGACGCGAACTGCAGGTTCCCGTTCAGGAAGAGCGAGAAGCCGCGATGCCCGCGGGTGAGCACGATGCGTTGGTACGGCGTCGACTGCGCGTGCACGACTTCATCGTTGTAGAGCTGTTCTTCGAGCAGGTCGGTGAGCCGCCCGCCCGTCGCGAGCCCGACGAGCAGCAAGCCCGCCACCAGCACGCCCTTCACCCGCAGCCGCGTCGCCGAGGGAAGAACGGACTCGAGCATCCACGTGCTCCAGAGCCCGACGAGCGCGTTGAGCAGGCCGAAGGCGAGCGAGGTGCGCACCAGGCCCAGCTTCGGCACCAACACGATGGGGAAGAGCAGCGAGGCGAACAGCGCCCCGAGGTAGTCGAAGGTCAGCACCCGCGAGACGAGGTCCTTGAACTCGAGCTGATCCTTCATGATGCGGAGGAGCAGCGGAATCTCGAGCCCCACCAGCGTGCCGATGACCGTCACCATGCCGTAGAGCGCGACGCGGAAGGAGGCGCCGGAGGAGAAGGTGGCGAAGAGGAACGGCGCCGAGATGCCGCCAGTGAGCGCGACCGCGAGCTCGATCTCCACGAAGCGCGTCGGGAGGCCCTTGTCGACGAAGCCCGAGAGCCAGGCGCCGATGCCGAGCGCGAAGAGGTAGACGCCGATGACCGTCGAGAACTGGGTGATGCTGTCACCGAGGAGATAGCTCGCCAGGGTGCCGACGATGAGCTCGTAGATGAGCCCACAGGTGGCGATCACGAGCACGGTGAGGAAGAGCAGCGAGCGGTTCACGCCGAGAGCCGTCTACTCCTGATGCACGGAAAGTGGAGCGAGAAGGCTCAGCCAGCGCGCTTCTTCTCGAGCGCGTTGATGCGGGTCTCGTGGTTCGCCACCTGCGCGCGGAGCTTCCGGTCCTCGACGAGCACCCGGCTCAAGTCGTTCACGGCGTTCGCGACGGAGACGAGCTCGGTCGAGAGTCTCACCTCCGTCTCGACCTGGCGTCGCTCGAGACGGTCGAGGTGGCTGTTCGTCTCGTCGATCCGGCCGTTCATCCTTTCGAGGCGCTCGTTGGTCTGGTCGAGGCGAGAAGAGAGGTCACTCCGAGTCGCCTTCAACTCGTCGCGGATCTGCCCAAGAATCTTCACCGTGAGTTCGTTCATTCGGCGAGACGTATCAGGGCGGGCTGACATGACCCGTCGAGCGTAGCCGAGCCAGTTCATGCATGTCAGGTCGCCTCACCGGGTGACGTGCCGCCACGACCCGCGATCGACGTAGATGAGGTTCGGCACGTTCGCCGTGTCGTAGACGAGCCCGAACACCTCCGGCGAGTACCCGGTGCTCACCGCCGAGAGCGCCATCGCCGAAGGGAGCTCCTCGAAGGTCCACATCGCCGGGCCGTTGCGACGAGCGAGGACGAGGTTCCGGTTCGAGTTCTTCGTATACGCGATGGTCATCAGATCGTTCCGGTCGGGTTGATTGACGACGGTCGCTCCCCAGAAGAGGTCGGCCGGCGCGGTGTCGGTCTCGAGCGTGTTGGTCGCGGCGCGCCAGATGCCGACGGTCGGCGAAGCCACGATGTGAACGTTCCCACTCGCGTCGACGGTGAGCTTGGCGGCCGAGGAGGCCGGCACGGTTCCGAACTGCACCGCCGTGAAGCCGGGCCGGTTCGAGTACAGCCGCGTCATGTTGGAGGGGCTCTCCCGGCCGAGCACGAAGACGTGGCCTTGGGCATTGACCGCCGCGTCGAGGCAGGTCACCGACGAGACCCCGAAGGAGGCGACGCTCGTCTCGCCCACCCACGCGCTGGCCCCTGCTGCGAGCGTCCACATCCCCGCGTTCACCGAGGTGCAGCGAATCGCGTACGCGGTTCCGGCCGCGTCGTACCGGTAGAAGATGTTCGTCTGCACGACCGGCCCGCTGGTCCAGGTCCCCGCGGCGGTGCGGGTGATGGGGAGCACCGCGTTGAACCCCGAGTTGTACGCGAAGCTCGCTGGCTGGTCGTTCACCACTGAGACCGGCACCGACGTCACCAGCGCGGTCACGCCCGTCATCACGCTCGACGGACCGAAGACGCCGCCGCTCGAGCTCCGCCATCGCCCGCCATAGGTCCCCGGCATCTCGATGACGTGCATCGTGTTGTTCGTCCCGATGCCGAGACCGGCCCGATACGGCGCGAGCCCGCTGATCAACCGCGAACGCAGCGGCGCGCAGGTGCCAGTCGCCGCGCAGAACCCGGTCGAGCAACTCCCGCAGGTGCCACCACAGCCGTCATCGCCACAGGTGCGGTTGGTGCACTGCGGAACGCAGACGTTCGGTGAGCTCAAGCGCCGGCCCGCGCGGTCGATGAGCACGTGGCGGCCGTTCGCGCCGCTGTAGGAGACGATGTTGAAGAGCTGGGTTCCGTACGGAATCGTCGTCAGCGTGTCGGGCCAGACGTCGTTCTGCCGCAGCCGAATCATCGGGGTCGAGGTGCTCCCGCTCACCCGGAGGACGAAGGCCGCGAGCGGCCCATCGGTGCGAGTCGCCACCGGCTCCTCGATGACGGGCTCGCTGTAGAGCTGACCGCCGACGCGGCTGCGCCACACCCACGAGGCGCCGTCGCTCACCATCGCCTTGGGCACACCGCCCGCGACGGTGAAGGAGTCAGGCTTGAGGCTGATGCCCGACAACGAGCTGCTCGCCTCGCTGAAGAGGTTCACCACCCAGCTCCCGCTCACCTTGGTCGCGACCTCGATGACGTCGGCGTCAGCGAGAATCCACGGAGCGCCCGCCTCGACCCGGAGCGCCGTCTGTCGTGGGAAGGAGCTCGACGGAATCGCCGGCTCGCTCGTCCAGGTGCCGTTGGCCGCGCGCGAGGCGAACATGATGGCGGAGGTGCCGACGTAGCTGACCCACGGCTGGCCGGCGGGGCCCAGGAGGAGATCCGCTCCGACGCCCACGTCACCCTGGTTCGCGATGAGCTCCTTCGGCGTCCAGCTGCCACCCGCGCGCTTGGCGAAGCGCAGGTCCTGATTCACCGAATCGAACCACGCCACCATCGGCTCGCCGTTCTCGTCGAGCGCCACTCGTGCCTGGCAGTAGGCGCCCATGCCGGTGTCGATGGTCTCCTCGACCCAGCCCGAGAGCGTGCGCCGACGGATCCGCACCGCGCCGTTGCTGTAGCTCGAGATGCTCGAGTCCTGCTCGCAGCCCACCTGAATCGGCTCGCCGGCCGCGTCGAAGATGACCTGTCCATTCATCAACAGGGGCGGGTTCGCCTGCGGCATGAACTCCACCGTCCACGAGCCGGAGATGCAGGCCCCGTTCAAGCAGCCGTTGCTGCAGAGCACTTCGTATTGGGTGTAGCCGCAGGTGCTGTTGGTGCAGGTGCCGAGCGGGAAGGCGGTGCGCAGCCGGTTCGCGTTGAGACAGGTCGAGGCAGGCGGCGTGTTGCAGGTGGTGCCTCCGCAGGTCGGCGCCTGGCACATCGCATTCGAGCAGCCGCCGGGGCAGGGCGTGTCGGTGAACGTGTAGCCACAGGTGCCGCTGGCGCAGGTGCCGCTCGCCGAGTAGGTGCGCACACTCGAGCCGACGCAGGCGGTGTCGGGAGGCGTGGTGCAGCTGACGCCCTGACACGGGTCGTTCACGCAAGCGCCGTTCGAGCAGCCGAAGGCGCACGCCATGTCGGAGGCCGTGTAGCTGCAGGTGCCGCCCGAGCAGGTGCCGGTGGGCGAGAAGCTCCGCAGCGTCGTCGCGCTCATGCAGGTCCGCGCCGGAGGCATGGTGCAGGCGACCCCCGCGCACGGGTCGTTGGTGCAGGCCCCGCTCGCGCAGCCGAACTGGCAGGTGGTGTCCGTCGCCGCGTAGCTGCAGCCGCCGCCCGCGCAGGTGCCCATCGACGCGAAGGTGCGCAGCGTCGTCGCCGAGACGCAGGTCGACGCCGGCGGTGTCGAGCAGGTGACGCCCTGGCAGGGGTTGTTGGTGCAGGCGCCGTTCGCGCAGCCGAAGGCGCAGGTGGACTCGGAGGCCGTGTAGCTGCACGCGCCGCCCGAGCAGGTGCCCGAGGGAGAGAAGGTGCGCAGCGTCGTCGGGTTCACGCAGGTCGCCGCTGGCGGCATGTTGCAGGTGACGCCCTGACAGGGATTGCCGGTGCAGGCGCCGCTCGCGCAGCCGAACTGGCAGGTGGAGTCCTGCGACGAGTAGCTGCACGCGCCGCCGGAGCAGACGCCGCTCGCGTTGAAGCTCCGCAGCGTGGTGGCGTTGAGGCAGGTGTTCGCCGGCGGCATGTTGCAGGTGACGCCCTGGCAGGGGTTGTTGGTGCAGGCGCCGTTCGCGC
>JBPOIJ010000052.1:0-24322 GCA_052034585.1 Myxococcota bacterium | reverse complement strand
GAGCGTCGTGCTGGCCCCTGGCACCTACGAAGTCCGCCTCGCGCGCGGCCAGTACTCGACGGCCGCGAACGTGAACCTCGTCGGCGTGAACTACCAGGTCCTCACCAATCTCGCCGTCGGCGGCAACCTCTCCAACATCGTGCTCGCGGAGCAGGCCTACACGGTGTCGGGGACGGTGACCGTGAACGGCGCACCGCCGACGAGAGACGGCGTGTACTGCTCGGCGAGCGGCAACCTGAGCGACTCGTTGGGCGAGCTCGTCTTCACCGACTCGGCGCGGGGCTACACGACGGCCTACACGTTCCGCTGCAGCACCACCGCGTCCGGCTTCACGTGGAGCGTGACGCTCGCGCCCGGCACCTACGAAGTCCGCCTTGCGCGCGGCCAGTACTCGACGGCGGCGAACGTGAACCTCGTCGGCGTGAACTACCAGGTCCTCACCAATCTCGCAGTCGGCGGCAACCTCTCGAACATCGTGCTCGCGGAGCAGTCGTACACGGTGTCGGGCTCGGTGACGGTGAATGGCGCTCCCCCGACGAGAGACGGCGTGTACTGCTCGGCGAGCGGCAACGTGAGCGACTCGTTGGGCGAGCTCGTCTTCACCGATTCGGCGCGGGGCTACACCACGGGTTACACGTTCCGCTGCAGCACCACCGCGTCCGGCTTCACGTGGAGCGTCGTGCTGGCCCCTGGCACCTACGAAGTCCGCCTCGCGCGCGGCCAGTACTCGACGGCCGCGAACGTGAACCTCGTCGGCGTGAACTACCAGGTCCTCACCAATCTCGCAGTCGGCGGCAACCTCTCGAACGTCGTGCTCGCGGAGCGCTCGACGCTGGTGTCGGGTTCGATCACCGTCAACGGCGCGCCGCCCACGAGAGACGGCGTGTACTGCTCGGCGAGCGGCAACGTGAGCGACTCGTTGGGCGAGCTGCAGTTCTTCGAACGCCAGCGCAACTACACGACGGGCTACACCTTCCGCTGCGGCACCACCGCGTCGGGCTTCCTCTGGAACGTCGTGCTCGCGCCCGGCACCTATGAGGTTCGGCTCGCGCGCGGCCAATATTCGACGGCCGCGAACGTGAACCTCGTCGGGGTCAACTACCTCCTCACGACGTCGCTCGTCGTTCCCTGAAGCGAGCGCGGAGAACCACCCACACGGCTTGCGGCTCCTCGCCCGCGCGGCGCTTTTCCGCTGGGCTTTCGCTTGGCGTGACCCTTGAATCCCTCGCGCGTTTGGCGGCCCACCCGCGGCTGCCTTCCCTCGCTGGGGGTCACACATGCTTCACGTCCTCGTCGTTCTCGCCTTGGCACAGCCGAAGATCGCGAAGGAGCGCCATGACGGCGTGCCGATCGGCAAGGGCACGACGCTCGCCACGGTGACGCTGACGAAGCCGATCGGCGGTTGGTCGGTGGGGCGCATGCTGAAGGTCGAAGGCCGCGTCTCGGACACCTCGATCGATCCGGTCACCGTCTCGATCAACGGCGATCGCTACCTCATGCGGACGCGCAGCGGCGCCTTCTCGCGTGAGTTCCCTGCGGCGTCGGGGAAGAACGTCGTCACCGTGCTCGCCACCAACCAGGCCGGCACGTCGCGGGCGCAGGCGACGACCTACGCGCAGATTCCTCCGGTGCCGATGAAGGTGATCCTCACCAGTGACACCGACGGCGTGTACACCGACTTGCACCTCTACGAGCCGACCGAGAACTCCGAGGCCGATCGCACCCTCGACGCGAAGAAGATGGCCCACGTCTACTGGGCGAACACCTCGAGCCCGTCGGGCGGCACCTTCTTCTTGAACGAGCAACAGGGCGACTTCGATCAGCCGGGCTACGGGCCGTATCTCTACGTCCACCGGGCGCCGCCCAAGGGCACCTATCTCATCGCCGCGAACTACTGGCCGAGCGGTGACAAGGCCCACACCATCGCGACGCTCAACCTCTCGCTCTTCGAGGGCACGCCGAACGAGATCCGCAAGACGGTGAAGATCCCCCTGGCGACGCCGGGCTCGACGCGGGTGCTCGCGTGGGTGCACAACCTGGGCGGAGGGCGCGCCCTCGTCTACGTGCCCACGGGTGATCCCAAGCCGACCGACGAGCGCTGGCCCACCAACCTCGACGACGCAGCCGCCGAGATGCAGAAGGAAGGCGGCGGCGGTGACTTCGGCGGTGGGGACTACGGCGAATGATCGCGAGTCTCCTCATCCTCGCGGCTGCACCGGCGCCTCCGGTCGAGCTCTTGCGCCAGGCCGTGGCCGAGACGGCGATCGCGCAGGTGAAGCGCGTCGACGAGCGCTGGCAGCCCGAGCAACGCGACTGTGCGGGGCTCGTTCGGTTCTCGCTGCGTCAAGCCTATCGCCGCGTCGAACCCAAGCGCCTCGACACGCCGCTCTTCGCGACCCGCACCGGCCCCGCCGACTTCGCCGACGCGGAGACCCTGCTCGGCTACAGCTTCGTCGGGCTCGGGCGCGACGCGGACAAGCTCTCGGTGAAGACCGGCGACGTGCTCGCCTTTCGCCAGCCGCGTGACTCGGGAGACGTCTTTCACCTGATGTTGGTGGTCGCGCCCGCCGATCGAGCGCACGGCGAGATCCACGTCGTCTACCACCCAGGTGAGAAGGACGCGCCGGTGCGATCGGGGCGTCTGAGCGAGTTGGTGCGTGAGGCGCCCGGTGAGTGGAGGCCCACGCCGCAGAACCCGTCGTTCCTCGGCATCTTCCGTTTCAAGGAGTGGACATGAGCGCCAATCAACCGCCCCCGTCTCCGACCCCGCCCCCCAACAAGGACGGCAACAAGGGTGCGCTGCTCGCGATCGTCGGCGTCGTCGCCGTCGTCGGCATCGTGGTCGCGGTGATGGAGATCCGCAGCCGCGGAAAGGAGCCGACCGGCCCGACTGGCCCCACGCCCATCGGCCCGATCAGCTCCCAGAGCACGCCTCCGACTGGCGCCTTCGACGTGCCCGATCGACCGGAGCCCGCCTACGCGGAGATGGAGGACGCTCCGAGCGCGCAGGAGACCCCCGAGCTCTTCTGGCTCGACATCTACGAGCCGAAGGCGGTGCACGAGACGCTGCGCAAGAACGCCTGGCTGGGCAAGGCGATGAAAGATCCTCTCGGCCAGGGCTTCGTCGCCGCCTGGGGCGGGTTCTTCGGCACGCGCGGTGAGGACATCGGCAAGGCCTTCTCGGGCGCCGTGTCCGATCTCGTGCTCGATCAGGTGCTCGCCACGCCCTACCGCGTCGTCTGGTACGGCGGGGAAGGCGCGAAGGGCGCGCCGGCGGTGATCATTCCCACGCCCGGCTCGGCGGCGAGTTCGGCCTTCGACACCTTGGTGAAGGTGGCGGCCACGGGTGGCTTCAACCCGCCTGGGTGCGTGACCCAGACCGCGAGCGCCGATGGAGGCGCCGTCGCCGAGTCGATCCACCGCGTGGTGCTGGCCGACAAGATCCTCTTCGCGGCGCGGCTCGGCGATCGGCTCGTGCTCGCGCCTCGGCCGCAGGCGGTGATGCTCGCGATGTGCAAGGAGCTCAAGCCGCTCGCGCCTCCTTCCGGCGTGGTGGCGTCTCTCGGCTTCTCGGTGAGCGAGTCGGGTCGCGGGACCCAGAGCGCGGGCCAGCTCCTCGGCATCGGCGACGAGCTCACGCTCCAGTTCGCGGTCGAGAACGGCACCTTCGCTCCCAAGGGGTT
This sequence comes from Myxococcota bacterium, assembly GCA_052034585.1. Taxonomy (GTDB): domain Bacteria; phylum Myxococcota; class Myxococcia; order Myxococcales; family Myxococcaceae; genus Xiheimicrobium. The sequence goes on along the minus strand of JBPOIJ010000052.1, from coordinate 20,639 downwards.
GGGCGCCACCGCGGAGAATGGTGGACGGCTCGCGGCCGCCGCGCCTTCCCAGGACATGCTCAAGGCGATCCCAGAGAAGAGCGGCGTGGTGCTCTTCCTCTCGGTGAAGCTGCCGAAGGAGCTCACCGCCACCTCGCTGCGCGACACGCTCGCGTCGGCAGACGAGAACTTCGGCGGCACCAAGAAGCAGTGGCCGCTCGAGGCGCGTCAGGTCGCGGTCATCTGGAACCCGCGCGGCACCAAGGTGAACGAACTCGCCGTGCTCTGGGGCACCGCCGAGGACGAGAAGGCGATCGGCGAGGCGATGCTGAAGGGGAACAAGGCGCTCCAGGCGGGCAAGGCGTGCTCGGTGCTCGCCTACACCTCGACGAAGGAGCTGATGGCCGAGCTGCAGGCCTCGTGCAGCGGGAAGAAGCCGTCGGTGCTCCAGGCGGCGCAGCCCGTGGTGAAGGGCCTCTCGGAGAGCAGCTCGATCGCGGTGTCGGTCAACCTCGGCCGAGTCCTCTCGCAGCTCACGCTCGATGGCTGGCTGTCGGAGCACCCGGCGCCCAACGCCACCACCGGCCCGCAGGAGATCGAGGCCGCGCGCAAGCTGCTCGAGGAGCTCCCCACCATGGGCTTCCGCGCCACGGTCGGGTCCGACGGGAAGATCACCTCTGGAGGGTTCCGGTCATGAAGTCGCTCCGTCTGCTGATCGCGCTGCTCGTCGCCGCGCCCGCCCTCGCCAAGCCCCTCTACGTCACCGTGCCGCGCAGCTACGGCTCCACCGAAGCGCCTCGCCTCGAGGTGTCCTTCGCCGAGAGGGAGCCGGTCGAGCTGCGGGTGCTCAAGCCAAAGAACCTCGACGCCTTCCTCAAGGGGCAGCAGGCCTTGCGGCGCGCGTACGATCCGCCGCCGACCTTCGCCAACCCGGGGCGGGCGGTCTCTCGCGGGATCAACGCAGTGAGCAGCCCGGTCGACCTCCTCCGCTTCTCGCTCGGTGGCGAGTTCCGCAAGACGGTGCTCCCCGCGCTCGATGATCCAGCGCCGCCGTTCGCCGAAGCGGTGCGCCTCGATCAAGGGCCCGAGCGGTTGGTCGGTGTTCCGGGCGACATGGAGCTCGTTCGCTCCCAGTGGCTCAACCTCGATCTCGGCGGCACCGATCGCGACTTCGTGGTGCCGGGCTTCGAAGCGTGGAACGGCAACTCCGGCTTCCAGGATCGCAGCGTGCTCCTCGATCCCCTCCCGGCCGGCGTCTACGTCGTGCAGATGGTCCAGGGCACCATCGAGGGCCAGGTGGTGCTGGTGATCACCGATCTCACCGCGGTGGTGAAGCAGACCGACAACGAAGTGCTCGTTCGCGTCGCCGGGCGCGATCAGCAGCCCAAGGCGGGCGTCGCGGTGAAGGTGATGGCCGGCAAGCAGGCGGTGGAAGGGAAGACGGACGACAACGGTGAAGTTCGCCTGCGCGCGACCGAGCCGCGGCTGATCGCGACTGCCACGCAGGGCGCTGACACCGCGCTCATCGACACCGACTTCTTCTCGACGCTCGCGGTGGTGCCCGACGTCTTCCTCTACTCCGATCGGCCCATCTACAAGCCGGGCGACACGGTGCGGTTCCGCGGCGTCCTCCGTCAGCCCGACAGCGCGCTCGCCCGGCTCTTCAAGCCGAAGAAGCCGGAGGTCGAGGTGCAGTTGCTCTCCGATGGGCCGGTGGTGAAGGCGAAGGCGAAGGTCGACGAGTTCGGCGCCTTCTCGGGTCAGCTCCTCGTGCCGAGCGGGCTGCCGACGGGCGTGCTGCGCCTGAGCGCGAAGGTCGACGGGCCCGATCACCAGTCCGAGGCGCGAGTGCAGGAGTACGTGAAGCCGACCTTCTTCGTCGAGGTGCTCAGCGACGAGGAGACGGTGACGCCCGGCGGCAACCTCACCGCCAAGCTGCGCGTTCGCCGGTACGCCGGTGGTGCGCCGAAGGCGAAGTTCCTCGTCTATCTCTACCGGACGCAGGTCGACTCGCCGGCGTGGGTCGACGACTCGGGGCTCGGCGGCAAGGGCTCGGCGGTCACCTACGGCACGCCGTCGACGACCGAGGGCACACTCTCGGTGCCGCAGAAGCTCTATTCGACCGCCGAAGGCTATGGCGACGTCTGGGAGCAGGCCGCCGAGTTCGACGCGCAAGGTGAAGCGTCGGTCACCGTGCCGGTCCCGGCGCTGCAGGCCGGCGACAACCGCAAGCCGTGGAAGTACTCGCTCTCGGTTCGCGCGCGCGACGATCAAGGCACCTTCGCCAACGCCTCGAAGTCCTACTTCCTCGCCGAGAGCGATCTGCTCGGCAACGTGCTCGCGCGGCAGCGAGTGGTTCGTCCGGGAGAGCTCGCTCGCTTCTCCGTTCGCGCCACCACGCTCTCCGGCCGGCCCTACGGCGTCACCAAGGGCGAGGTGCAGTTCGTGCTGCTCGGCGCCGATGGCTCGACGACCAACCTCGCCAAGCAGGAGTTCTCCACCACCGACGACGGCGTCGGCCGGCTCGAGATCAAGGGCGACAAACCAGGCGTCGTCGAGGCGCAGGTCACCTTGAAGGACAAGAAGGGCCTCTCGTGGACGGGCACGACGACCGCGCTCGTTCTCGGCAGCTCGGGTGAAGCAGTGATGCAGGTGCCGAACCTCACCCTCGAGGCCCTGGGCGGCGTGATGCAGCCGGGAGACGCCGCCGAAGTCGTTGGCCTGCTCCCCGCTGGCTGGGGACCCAAGGAAGCGAACGAGGGCAACGTGTGGATCACCCTCACCGGCGCCGGCATCTTTAAGACCGAGCGCGTGGCGGTGAAGGGGCAGACCGTCGTCTACAAGTTCCCGATCGAGAAGCGCTTCGGGAGCGCGGTCTATGCCGCCGTCGCCTATCCGTCCGTGACGGGCCGCTGGGAAGAGCGCATCGCCGGCTTCCGGATCGTGCCGAAGGAGCGAACGCTGTCGGTCGAGGTCAACGCGGAACGACCCGAGGCCGCGCCGCTGACGACGCAGACGCTCACCTTCCGGGTCACCGATCACCAGGGCAACCCGGTCTCGGCGCAGGTCTCGGTGGGCGTGGTGGACAAGGCCGTCTACGCGCTCCAGAGCGAGTTCCGCCCGGGCATCGTCGACTTCTTCTACCCAGTGGGCCGCGACAACGTGTCGACCTTCGCCTCGAGCGAGTTCCAGGGCTACGGCTACGGCGATCGGCTCGCGCAGCAGCTCGCGCGGTTGCCCAAGCGCCAGTTCGCCGCGGTGAAGCCTCCGACGAAGCCGCAGAAGGAAGACGACACCGTCTACTGGAACCCGTCGATCGTGACCGATCGTGATGGCCGGGCGACCGTCACCTTCAAGCTGAACTCGATGCAGACGTTGTGGACGATCACCGCGGTCGCCGTCGACGCCTCGGGCCGCTTTGGGGAGACGACCAATGAGTTCGCCACCCGCGGGTCGCTCGTGGTCGCCGCGAACCTCCCCCAGTTCCTCCGGCAGGGCGACGTCGCCACCGGCTCGATCCGGGTGAGCCCCGGGCAGAAGGGGCCAGGGCAGGGCACCGTCACCCTCGACTACGTGGGGCAGGGCGCGGTCACGTTGGCGGCGAAGACCGAGACGCTCACCTTGGCGAAGGGCGGAGAGGCGATCGTTCCCCTCGAGCTCAAGGCCGACAAGACGGGCGATCTCAACCTCGGCCTCACCGCCAAGGGCATGGGCGACCCGATCAACGACGTGAAGCGGCTCGCGGTGTTGCCGGCGGCGATCGAAGAAGAGGTCGCGGTCTCGTCGCTCGGCGGCGGCCAGCTCAGTCTGCCAGTGCCGAAGGGCGCGCAGGTGCTCTCGAGCCGGCTCACCCTGGCGCCCTCGATGGTCGACGTCGCGCTCACCAACACGCGCGAGCTCCTCACCTATCCACACGGCTGCGTCGAACAGCTCGTCTCGACCACCGTTCCGAACGTGGCGCTCTACCGCACGCTCGAGAAGCTCAAGTCGCTCGACGCGCTCGACAAGGACAGCCTCACCTTGCTGTCCGAGGCGAAGAGCCGCGCGGTGCAGGGCACGCAGCGCATCTTGGACATGGAGGTGAAGGGCGGCGGGTTCACCTGGTTCTCCGGGTACAACGAGCCCTCGCTCGAGATGACGCTGATCGCGCTCGATGGCCTCGCGTACGTGGTGGAGGCCGGGCTCCTCGACAAGAACGATCCCAAGCTGACCGAGACGGCGGCGTGGCTCGATGCGCGCCAAGACGTCCCGCCGGGCCTCGAGGCGACGCGCACCTACGTGCTCGCGCGAATTCAGGGCAACCGGCAGGCGGCGAAGGTGCGTGGCCTCGTGCAGAGCGCGAAGCCCGACGATCTCTACGGGCTCGCCCTGGCGGTGCTCGCGGCCGATCACGCCGGAGTGGGGGACGAAGCCGACGTGAAGGAGCGCATCGCCGCGCTCGCCGACGAGTCGCGCAAGGGTGTGATCTCGAACGCGGTCTTCAAGCCTGACGACACCTTCTTCCGGTACCCGCTGCGCAACGTCGGCTTCACCGCGATCCTCGCGCACGCGGCCAGCAAGAAGGACGTCGACGCCGATCGGACCCGTGCGCGCGTGCTCCAGCTCCTCGCCGACCCGAACCTCTCGACCTTCGAGCGCTCGACCGCGCTGCTCCACAGCCAGTGGCTCATCGAGCGCGACATCAAGTCGATGAAGAAGCTCAGCCCGCCGTCGATCGAAGGAACGCAGGCCGAGCTGTCTCCCGCGGGCTTTGGGCTCTCGGCGATCGTCGAGCCGAGCGCGAACCAACTGAAGGTCGGCGCCTTCGACGGCGTGGCGACCTGGCGAGCGCGCGTGCGCATTCCGCTCGGAGACGTGCAGCCCCGCGCCGAGGGAATGACGATCGCCCGCTCGTACTTCTCGGTGCGCGGTGATCAGAAGACGCCACTCAAGGACGGTGACTCGGTGAAGCAGGGCGAAGACGTGTACGTCGAGCTCACGATCGACGCGCGCAACGAGGACCGGTGGCGCTCGATTCGCTCGGCCTACTACGTGATGGAAGATCCGATCCCCGCGGGCTTCACCGTGCTGCAGGAAGACAAGGCCTACCGCGGCGCGCCGCTCAGCCTCCCGCTCACCCACGAGGCCGTGCGCAAGCGCACCTTCACGCCCGAGCGCATCACCTGGTACTTCGAGGAGCAGGCCTGGTGGTCGGCGAGCCCACGCGTCGTCGGCTACGTGCTGCGCGCGCAGTTCCCGGGCACCTTCAGCGCGCCGCCCGCGACGCTCGAAGACATGTACTCGCGGCAAGTCTCGGCACGGACCGCGAGCGCGAAGCTGTCGATCGCGAAGTGATGCTGAAGCTCGTCGTCTTCCTCGCCGCGGTGCCGCGCCTCACGGTGGCACCCGGTCTGGAGCCGTCACTCGAAGTGCAGCAGAGCGCCGTCGCGAGTTGGGAAGCGCTCGACGCGTTGTTCCTGTCGCAGACGAACCGCCCGCCGCCGTCCCCTCGAGGGCAGATCGTCGTCGAGAAGAGCCGGCTGGAGCCCGGCAAGGGCGGACAGAGCGGGCTGGGCCACGTGCTCCTTCGCCAGGAACGGCCGGGACTCTTCGGAGCCGCCGAGAAGCAGTGGCTCGCCCACGAACTCGGTCATCAGTTTCTGCTCCATGCCTGCGCGCCGGCGAGCGACGACGCGCTCTTTCACGAGGCCTTCTCGATCGCGACCTCGGGGGAACTCTCGGCCTGGCGCGAGGGTGACTACCAATCGCTCAGCGACGCGGCGAAGACGCTCTCCGGGAAGATCTCGCTCGACACGCCGAAGTCGCGCCGCGCCCTCGCGCGCCTGTTGGTGGAATCGCTCGGCCCAGACGATCGACTCCCGCGGGTGATCAGCCGACGGCTCGAGGCCTGTGATGGGCGCACGCCCTGGCAGGCGCTGACCGTTTCCGAGTTGACGACCATCGACAGTGACGCAGGTGCCGAGGCCTGGCTGATCATGAGCCGCGCGTCCGGCGAGGTGCTGCTGTCCTCTGGAGAGATCGCCCGCGCACGCCCGTTCGGCTCGACGCTCAAACCGTTCCTCTACGCCGGGCAGACGACGCATCCCGCGCTCCGTCCGCGGGTCGGCGATCAGGAGTGGGCGTGCGGCGACGTGCTCCCCGCCACCATGCGCGCACCGGAGGCCGTGCTGCTCTCGTGCAACGGCTACTTCCTCGATTGGGCCGAGGCGACGAAGGGCGTCGAGCGTTTCGGTCCCTGGGGCTCGGTGCTGCTCTCGCTGGGAATGAGCCGACTGCCCGAGCACATGAGCGAGGCGATTGGGTTGCGATCGACGCTCTCGCTCTCTCCACTCGGGCTCGCGGCGGCTTATCGACTGCTCGCTGACGCCAGGCCCGACGTGATCACGATGATGAAGCGGAATGGGAAGGAAGGAACGCTCGCGAAGCTGCCCGAGTCCGAGGCGGTCTCGAAGCTGGGAACGAAGACCGGCACCGTTCGCGACGGCGCTTCTCGCCCGCTCGCTGGCTGGCTCGTCGGCGTCACCGAGCAGGTGGTGATCGTTCAGGTCGTCCCTGGGCGTGCGCCACGGCAGTTCGCCGGTGAGTTCGTCGCCCTCGTCGAGAAGGCCAGCCGGCTCTGGGCGCGCGACGCCGTGGAGGTGCAGGTCTTCTCGCTGCTCACTCCAAGTCAGGTCGACGTGCGCTGCGATCGCGCCGGCTTCGCGCTGACCCTCGAAGGCCCCGCGCCGCTCACCAACGAGTGGACGCCGCTCGCCGAGGTGCTGCCGCGCGGGAAGTTGGTCTGCCTCACCGCGCCCTTCGAAGTCCGGATTCCCAAGGTGACCGAGGCGCGGCCGTACGCAGGCACCTTTCGACGCGATCCACCGGCGCCGTACGTGCCGCCGCCAGGGATGTCGGTGACCGAGAAGGAACGCCGCGCCCGCACCGGCAGTGAGATCGTCTTTCGCACCACGAGGTTGCTCTACGTCACTGGCGTGCTCGCGTCGGAAGATGCCTCGATCGTCGGTGAACCGCGCGCGGCGCTGACGAGGGTCATCTCCCACAACGTCGACTCGCGCGAACGGCACGGCTCCCGACCCGTCTGCGACACGACCCACTGTCAGGTCTTCCAAGGCACGCCGCGTGCCGCCGAATCGGACGCCGAGACGCTGACGCGACCGCCGATCGCTCGAAAGGGCTGGCTTCCGTTTTCCCGTGGCGGCGACGAGCCGTGGTCCGAGACACGCCCGCGAAAGGACGTCGAGCGCGCGCTCGGAATGAAGCTCTCGTTGGTGACGCGCTTGGGTTCGCGCGGCGGGCTGCTCCGGGTGACGCGAACGATCACCGGTGAGGGCGACCCGTACGAAGACACCGAGGAGTCGATGTGCGAGGCGTTTCGAGGCCCGCTCAAGCTGCCGTCGTGCCCCACCGATGCGAGCTGGAACGACAAGACGGTGGAGTTCTCTGGAGTCGGGAAAGGCCACGGCCTGGGCCTCGACGTCGAAGCCGCGCGTCGGAGCGGGCTCGATCAAGAAGAGATCCTGAAGCGCGCCTTCCCATGAGCTGTGTCGTCACGACACGCCTTGGCGAATGCGACACGCCGACGAACCAAGCCCGCCGGGGACGGGTGCTCCTCGGGAGAGGCACGCGACCTGCAATGTGGGCGCGCGATGCTCACCGGCGACGTCGAAGTGCGACCGAAGATCCTCCTCGCGGAGGATCACCTCGCCTTTCGCTCGCTGCTCGCCGAGCAGCTCCGGGCAGAGGGCTACGACGTCATCGAAGTGAGCGATCAAGACGGCCTGTTCTCGGAGATCGCTCGCGCGACGAGTGACGAGGACAACCCGCGCGCACCGGACTTGATCATGGCCGATCTCCGGCTCCCTGCGGAGGTTGGCTTCGAGGCGCTCGCCAGGCTTCGGGCGGTCGATCGTCGGACGCCCTTCGTGTTGCTCACCTCGTTCGGAGACGATCGCACTCGCAGGCTGGCGATGGAGTTGGGCGCCGATGCAGTCGTGGACAAGCCCACGAGCCTGCTCGCCTTGATCGCGTTGGTGAAGCGCCTGGTTCCGGTCGTGTTGGTCTGAGCCGTCGACTGGGAGACAATCGCCGGCATGAGCGTCGAACTCGTTCGCCTCACCCAAGACACGGCAGGCCTGCTCGACCGGCTGGAAGCCGGCGTCTTCGACGAGGAGCTGAAGCCAGCCCAACTTGCCCGCTTCATCGGCGACGCCCGCCACGTGATGTTCCTCGCGATCGTCGACGATCGAGTCGTCGGCATGGTGTCGGGAGTCGAGTACTTCCACCCCGACAAGGAGCCGCAGCTGTGGATCAACGAGGTCGGGGTCGCGCCCACGCATCAGCAGCGCGGCATCGGCCGGGCATTGACCGCGCGAATGATCGAGGAGGCTCGCGTGCGCGGGTGCAGCTACGCCTGGCTCGGCACGATGCAGGACAACCTCACGGCGCAGCGCTGCTTCTCGAACGTTCCAGGTGCGAGCGTGGCCCAGCCCTTTCTCCTCTATGACTGGGAACTCGACGAGGCGTGATCGTCAGGCCAGCTCGAGGAGCGGCCCGTTGCTTCGCGCACCGCCTCCATCGTTGGCGAAGGACGAGAGTGGAACGCCGAGCGCCGTCGCCAGCGAACAGTAGAAGCTCGCGACGGATCGAGACTGCGGGTTGAAGGGCTGCCAGCCGACGTCCCAGGCGAAGCTCAGGAGCCGGCCACCCGTTCGCAGCGGCACGTTTCGCCCGGCGATGACGACGAAGCGCCAGTTCGAGTTCTCGAGGTTGTGGTGTGCGTGCGCCGAGTCCGAGAAGAGCACCACCACCGTGTCGTCGATGATCGGCTGACCAGACGGGCCCGGCGTCTCGAGCGCCCGGAGAAAGGTCGCGACCTGCGACGAGAGCCACTTCCACGAGTGGGTGCGCGCTGAAGAGTACTTCTCGTCCCCATCGTGGCCGTGTTCTCCGATGAAGCCTTGCGCCTCGAACTCGGTGCCGACGTGCGGACCGACGAGGTTCGGAAAGTGGAAGTGCGAGTTGCCGCTCCCGATCGAGCAGCCCACCACGCGCGTCATTCCGCAGCGCAAGGCGACGGCCGCGAGATCGAGCATCACCGGGATCTCGGCGACCGCGCCTCGATCCGCCGACGGTGCATTGGGCGCGAGGCAGCTCGTGTTCGAGCGACGCTTGTCGAAGGCCTCGAGCGCCGAGAGGTAGCCGTCGAGGTGCACCCGCTCCGACGAGGCCAACCGGCGCCGCAGCTGATCGACGTCGGCGCCGACTCGCGAGAGCACCCGTCGATCGGTCGCCAGCTTCGCGCGATCACTGCTCGCCGACGGAAACAGCAGCTCGAAGAGCCGTGACGCTTGCACGGGGTGTGACACCGGTTGGCCGGCCGCGCGGGCGTAGATCGACTCGTGCATCACCTTGCGGCGATCGGCGTCGACGCCGAAGAGCAACGAACGCATCGGGGTGGCCGCGCCGAGCTGGTCCGCCAGCAGCTGATCGATCGTTTGGCCAGCAGCCACGTTCCCCGCCGCGGTCTCTCCGTCACCCATTCCGCGTGCAGCGAGCAGGCCATAGCCGCCCGAGTGCTGCATCGCTCCGAGGGAGAGACTCAGGTTGCGGAGGATCACCGTCTGCGATCGCCACGGCGCGAGTGGTGCCAGCGCCGCGTGGTAGTCCCAGTCGGTGAAGGACGTCGAGCTGCGCGCGTCGTTCATGCCCGCCGGCCGGCGCGAGGGCCACCCGAGCTGGAGATCTGGCAGCCCGCCGCTCATCGAGATGAACACCACGTTCTTCGGGCTCGCGGTCTGAGCGAAGGCGAGCTGGGAGGAGAGGGCGGTGACGAGCGGCGTGGCGCCGAGGCCGGCGAGGAGGCTGCGGCGGGTGATCATGGCGTCTCCGGCGTGCGGGAGAGGAACGCCTCGGAAGCAAAGAGCGCCTCGAGGACGGCGACGGTGTCTTCTCCGCTCTCGTCGTACAGCGCGGTGAGCCGCGCGAGCTCACAGCGATCGCCAGCGGTCACCTCACGGCCCCGGCCGTAGCGGAAGAGCTGCTTGACCCAGCAGGCCTTCACGGTCGGAGCATCGGCCAGCCGCGCCATCAGCTCGCCCACGTCGGCATACGGTCCGTCCGCGTCACCCGCGCCCTCGAGCACGCCTGTCGTCACGACCGCGCCGCCGTTGTCCATCGTCTGGACGCGCCCCAGGTGATCCCATCGCTCGAAGCCGAACCCGAGCGGATCCATCAGCTGGTGGCAGCCAGCGCAGGCGGGATCCGCGGAGTGCTGCTCGAGGCGTTGGCGCAGGGTGAGGCCGGGCGTCTTGGCGATCTGGGGCACCACGCCGCCTGGGAGCTTCGGCACCTCGCCACAGAGGAGCCGTTCGCGAACGAACCGGCCGCGTCGAACGAGGTGGTTGTGATCGGGCTCGCTCATCGCGACCAGCCACGACGGGTGGGTGAGGACGCCGGAGCGCGTCGGATCGTGGAGAAACGTCCCCGCGTCGGCGGTCGACGTCACGCCCCAGCTCTTTGCGGTCGAGGGCCGCACGTGGATGAGATCGCTCGTGAGCAGCGCGCGATGGAGGCCCCTTCGCGCGTGCTCGTCGATCAGCCGCTCGATGACGAGCTCGCTGTCGTCGATCAGCTCGTTGGGTTGATGAAACGGGAACGCCGCGCGGTCCTTGAGCACGACGTTGGCCTGGTCGTGCTGGAGCCACTCGCGAAGGAACCGGCGGATCATCGGCACTCGTGAGGGTTGTTCGAGCAAGCGCGCCGTTTCGCGCTCCACCGCCTCGACGGACTCGAGCGTCGCCGCTCTTGCCACGTCGTCGGGAGGGCGGGACCAGAGGGAATACGACAGCGCGGCGGCGACCTCGTTCGAGGTGAGCCTCCCGTCGACGCCGATCTCACGACGGAAGACGAGCTCGGGGCCCATCAGCACCGCTCGCAAGGCCGAGATCGCCGCTTGCTTTGGCGTCAGGCCCTCGCTGGTGTCGGCGAGCTGCGCGGAGAGTGCGGTGAGTTCGTCGTCGCTCGGCGGGCGCGACCAGAGCATCGAGAGCACCGGGGCCCACACCGACTTCACGCAGCTCGGAGCGCCGGTCGAGCAGAGCTCCCGTTGACGCTCGACCCACTCGGTCGCGATCGCGTCGGCGACGGCGAAGAGATCGTCGACGTCGTACTCGTTCACCGGCGTGCCGCCCGACCAGGTGCTGAAGAGATCGCTCCGCCGGGTCTGCGAGAACGGAAACGTCAGCGTCGTGAGCTTGGGCCACGCGGGAAGCAGCGGGCTCACCGCAGCCCGGTATTGGGTCGCGTCGAGACGGACGAGGCGAGTCGGCTCTCCGCATGGAGCCTGCCGCGGCGGAGTGACGACGATCTCTCCAGTGCACCCGGCACACACCACGAACAGCGCCAGCGTTCGCATCGAGGGGAATGCCGTGTAGCTGGCGAACCCTTCCCGAGCGTTCAACTCGCTGAATTCGTTCTGGCTGAACCCGTTTCTCGCGACACACTGAGCCCATGGGCAAGCGAATCCTGGTGACGGGCGGTGGGCGTGGACTGGGGAAGGGCGTCGCGCTCGCGCTCGCGAAGGCCGGGCACTCGGTGATGATCACCGCGAGGAACGAGGCTGCGGGCCGGGCGACGTGTGAAGTGGTGAAGGCCTTGGGGTACGCGATGGAGTGCCGCGCCCTCGAGCTCGGGTCCTTCGATTCGATCAGGGCCTTCGCGCGAGGCCTCGAGGCCGACGAGCGGTTCGACGTGGTGCTGCACGTCGCAGGCTTGCTCCAGCAGGATCCGACGCGTCACCTCACCGCCGACGGCTTCGAGACGACGCTCGCGGTCAACACGCTGGCGCCCGCGCTGCTGACGCACGAGCTCCTTCCTCGGATCGGCGGAGCCACGACGCCTGGCCGGGTGGTGCTGGTCTCCTCGCGGCTTCACTTGCCCGACTCACGGGGAACTCCGGTCGCCTACGACTTCGATGATCCCAACCTCGAGCGTGGCTACGTGCCCGACCGTGCGTACAAGAACTCGAAGCTCGCCGGGCTGTGGTTCGGGTACGAGCTGGCACGGCGCATTCCGCCGGAGCGCGTCACGGTGCACTTCGTCTGCCCCGGGTTCGTTCCGGAGACGATCGCCGCGACCTCGACGGGAATGATGCGGTTCATGATGCGCTTCGTGCTGCCCATGATGCCGTTCGCGGTGAGGTACGACGACGCAGTCGACGCGATCGCCTTCACCGCGGTCGACCCCTTGCTCGATGCGTCGACCGGCCGGTTCTGGGCCGAGAAGAAGCCCTTCGAGTCGAGCCCCGAGTCGAGGGACGAAGCAAAGGCGCGGCGGTTCTTCGAGTGGGCGGCCGAGGTGACGAAGACGAACGCCTGGCCTCGGCGCCCGAGCTGACTCACTGCAAGGCGACCTTCGAGGCGTCGACCTTCAGCACCAACTTGAGGAGGTTCGCCGAGAGCTCCTTGGCTTGTGCCAGCTGGGCGGCGTCGTTGCGCTCCTTGGCGTCCTCGGAGATCGCCAGCGCGAGCCCCGTGAAGGCGATCAGCGCGTCGTAGAGCTGTTGCTTGTCCTTCGCCGAGGCCTTGGCGAGGTCGGGTGACTCGTCGAGCGTCTGGGAGATCGCGGCGAACAGAGCCTTCACGACCTCGTCGCTCGGCTCGTCGATGCCCTTCGCGATCACCGTGTTGCCGACGAGGAAGAAGGTCAGCGCTCCGGCGAGGTTGTTCGCCCAGGGCTTGGTGTCGGGCTGGGTCTCGAAGGCCTGCTTGGTCGCGGTAGCGATGGCAGCGATGCCCGCCTTCTCCTCGGGGGTGGTGCCGATCGCGTCGCCGAGTTGCTTGGCGACATTGACGCCCTTCACCGGCTTGAAGACGCCGACGTTCTTCGGCGCGGGCGGCGGCGCGCTCACGGTGGGCCCGGCGGGATCGGGCGTCTTGCCGGACTTCGCCTCGCGCTCGGCCTTCTCGACGGCGGCGAGGCCCCACTTGTTGATCATCGCCTGCCGCATCGTGGCGCGCTGAATGTTGAGCTGCATGGTGTTGTACATGTTCTGGGTCGCCATCGCGGACCCGAACGAGCCGTAGACCGTGCCGTAGCCGGTGTTCCAGCCACCGGCGTTCGAGTTCCACGTCTGGGCCATCGCCGACGACGCCAGCACCACCATCAAGAGAGCGCGCATGGACCGAAGCGTAGGGGAGTCGCCGCCGATGCACGAGGCGCTTGTGAGCCCGGCTCGTCCCCGGTAACTCGCCGCGCATGCAACTCATCAGCGTGAAGAAGGCCCTCGATGGTTCGGTCGCTGCCGGCTCCAAGGTGGAGGTGCGCGGCTGGGTGCGGACGCGCCGTGACTCGAAGGCCGGTATCTCGTTCGTGAACGTGCACGATGGATCGTCGCAGGATCCGGTGCAGGTGGTCGCTCCGAGCTCGTTGCCGAACTACCAGGACGGCGTGCTCAAGCTCACCGCCGGGGCCAGCGTGATCGCGCGCGGCACCCTCGTGCAGAGCCAGGGCAAGGGCCAGTCGATGGAGATCCAGGCCGACGAGCTGCAGGTCATCGGCCTCGTCGACGATCCCGATCACTATCCGATCACGCCGAAGCAGCACTCCCTCGAGTACTTGCGGGAGCAGGCGCACCTGCGGGTTCGCACCAACACCTTCGGCGCGGTCGCGCGCATTCGTCATCACGCGGCGCAGGCGATTCACCGCTTCTTCCACGAAGAGGGGTTCTTCTGGGTGAACACGCCGATCATCACCGCGAGTGACGCCGAGGGCGCGGGGCAGATGTTCCGGGTGTCGACCCTCGATCTCGCGAACCTGCCGCGCACCGAGGCGGGCAAGCTCGACTTCTCGAAGGACTTCTTCGGCAAGGAGGCGTACCTGACGGTCTCCGGGCAGCTGAACGTCGAGGCGTACTGTCTGGCGCTCTCGAAGGTGTACACGTTTGGCCCGACCTTCCGCGCCGAGAACTCGAACACCACGCGGCACCTGGCCGAGTTTTGGATGATCGAGCCCGAGATCGCGTTCGCCGATCTGAACGACGACGCGAACCTGGCGGAGCGGTTCCTCAAGTACGTCTTCAAGGCGATCTTGAACGAGCGCATGGACGACATGAAGTTCTTCGAGGAGCGCGTGCAGAAGGGCGTGATCGAGCGGCTCGAGAAGTTCATCAATTCGTCGTTCGAGCGAATCGATTACACGAAGGCGATCGAGATCCTCCAGAAGTCGGGGAAGAAGTTCGAGTACGCGCCGGAGTGGGGGAAGGACCTGCAGACCGAGCACGAGCGCTACTTGACCGAGGAACACGTCGGCCGTCCGGTGGTGGTGATGAACTACCCGGAGCAGATCAAGGCGTTCTACATGCGCATGAACGAGGACGGGAAGACGGTGGCCGCGATGGACGTGCTCGCGCCCGGCATCGGAGAGATCATCGGCGGCAGCCAGCGCGAGGAGCGGCTCGAGCTGCTCGACGCGCGCATGCGGAAGATGCACCTCGTGCCGGAGCACTACAATTGGTACCGCGATTTGCGGCGGTACGGGTCGGTGCCGCATGCCGGGTTCGGGCTCGGGTTCGAGCGGTTGATCGTCTACTTGTGTGGGCTGCAGAACATTCGTGACGCGATTCCGTACCCGCGCGTGCCGGGCTGGGCGCAGTTCTGATGCGCTCACGGCAGGAGCGTCTTCGATGAGGAGCAAACGGCTGGAGTTCAGGCCTGTGACGCGCGCGCACCTCGCCGCCCTTGCCACTGGCCGCGACGCCCTCGCACGAGCACTCGGACTGGAGCTTCCCGCCGGCTGGCCGACCTTCCCCGAAGCCTTCTCGCCGCAGTTCTTCCTCGAGCTCCCGCCTGCGCCGCTCCACTGGTCTGGATACCTCTTCCTCGGCGAGCGATCGCTCGTCGGAAACGGTGGCTTCAAGGGTCCTCCGAACGAACAGGGCGAAGTCGAACTCGGCTACGAGATCGCTCCCGCCTTTCGCCGCCAGGGCTTCGCCACCGAAGCGACCCTCGCGCTCGTCACCGCAGCCTTCTCGGTGCCAGGCGTCACCTCCGTCTGCGCGCACACCCTTGCCAACGACCAAGCGTCCGCGGGTGTGCTCGCCAAGGCCGGAATGCACCGCGCCGGGCGCTCTAGCGATCCCGAGGTCGGTGAAGTGTGGCGCTGGGTCACCACTCCGCGGTGAGTCGTCAAGGGTGCGTTCAGCGCTGCTGAACGAGCTCGACTCGCCGGTTCTTCGCACGCCCCGCGTCGCTCGTGTTCGTCGCAACCGGCGCGTAGGGCCCAGCTCCAAACGAGCCGAGCCGCTTGCCGTCGATCGTGTGGGTGCTCTCGAGGAACTTGATCACCGCCGCCGCTCGATTCTTCGAGAGCGTGACGTTGTCGTCAGCCGTGCCATCCCAATCGGTGTGACCGACCACCCAGAGCTTCAGCGCTGGCTTCTCGGTGAGCAGCTTCGCCACTTCCTGCAGCGCCGCCGCCGACTCGGGCTTCAGCTCGGCCTTCCCTGAATCGAAGTAGACGCCCGGAACGTCGACGTGCCCGGTGCGATCGAGGCCCTCACGAAGAGAAGCGGCATTCGCCACCACGTCCTGTTTCAGTTGCTCTCGCTCGACGAGGTACAGGTAGTAGGTCGGCCCTCCGTGTGAATCGACCTCGAGCCAGGTCTCTCGGCCGTCCTTCGCGACGCGCGCGGTGAGTCTCGTCGGCCCCTCGAACAGCACCTCGCCACCAATCGCCTCGAGCGCGTTCTTGTAGTTCCGCACCACCTGCACGTCGCTCGGCGGCGCTCCGGCCGCGAAGTCGAAGTAGTAGTAGTACTGGGTGAGGTGGCCTTCGACGCGCTGCTTCGCTTCCTTTCCGCCCTTCATCACCCGGAAGTCGCGCCCGTCGAATTGCTTCTCGACGAAGGAACTCTTCTCGGCGAGCCAATAGTTCGGGAGCCGCGTCACCAGCGCTGGGTCCTTGTACCCGGCGAAGTCGACGTGCTTCGGCGCCGCGAGCGCGACGGCCGAGGTGAGAGCGAAGAGGGCGAAGCCGCGCATGGGAGTCTCCTGGGTCACTTCGGCGTGTGCCTGATGGTGAACGCGATGTGGCCGCTGCCAACGAGCGGCGCCGACGATTGTCCGGGGTGAGTGGCTTGGACGACGGTCTCCGCATCGATGACGGTCGGGCGGAAGGTGAAGGGCGGGGTGTTGCCAACGAGGTACTGCGAGAAGACGCGCTGCGAGAACTCGTACATCGCGGTGTCCCAGCGGTCGGTGCTCGAACTCGCGCCCGTCGAGTCGTCGGTCTCGACGCAGTGCCACATCTCCGCGTGCGTGTTGTTCGTCCCGAGCGCACCGATCCCGATCTTCGTCTTCGTCGGATCACACACCTCGAGCCGCGCGCTGAACAGGTTCGACGTCGTGGGCCGGCCGATCAGCTCGCAGTGGGTGTGCAACGTGCCCTGGGTGAGCTTGAGCCAGTCGTGGGTGCCCGCGGTGTAGGTGAGTCGCAGGGCGATCGTCTGATTGTAGACGTCGGGCAGGCGGAACGTGACCGTGCCTTCCTGCGCGATGGTGGCCTTCTGGCCCTGAACTTCGCTCTCGGTGCTGGAGTCCCACCACGTCGGCTGATCGATCGTCACGTCGGCGCGCACCTCGGCCTCGAAGGTGAGGGCATCGGCGAGCCGCTCAGAGGTCTCCTCGTAGTTTCCGAGGTTGAAGAAGAGCGTCGCGTCGCGGTCGAGCAGCGTGATCGCGCGTGAGACCTCGAAGAAGTGATCGGTCTTGAGCCGCCGGAGGTACTCCTCGCGAGCAGCGATCGCCCGGTTTGCGAGCTGCGCCTTGCGCTCGTCGAAGTTGGCAGAGGGGCTGTTGGCGTACGCCATCGACTGCTCGATCGTCACCGTCGCCACCGCGATCGGCGTGTAGATCTCGGCCCGAGTCGGGAGCGCCGCGAGCTGATCGAGCTTCGTGCGCAGACGCTTGAACAGCGGCTCGACGTCAGCCCACACCGTCCCCTCGGTGCTGCACGCCATCGCCCGCGCACGCTCGGTGCCGATCAACCGGCCGATGAGCTCGCCTTCGGGGTTCGAGAACGCGCGCACCCAGTCGTCGAGCCCGCGACGATCGCGATCGGTCATCTCGACGCACTCCATCGGCCAGTCGGGAGGATTGGGCGCTTCGAGGCTGCTCGAGGCGAGCGCGACGGCCTCGGCCTTCACGTTGGCGTATTGCTGGGTCGAGTAGGAACAGATCTCCTCGATCGTCGGTCCCGAGCCGACACCGCTGAAGTGCGAGATCCGCACGCTCGTCGAACCTGCGCTCCCAGTAGCGTCTGCGAACGCCACTCTCGTCCCATCGTGCGCGAACGCCCAGGTGAGCGGCGGCACCGCAGCGCCAGTGATCGTGAGCGTCGCTGGCTTGGGGAAGTACAGCCCATCGGGTTCGAAGAGCACGCCGCTGGTGATCGCCGCTGGGCCGCCGCCGAACCCGGTGAGCGGGATGAGCCTGACGAGTCGCGACGGGAAGCTCGTCTGCGATGGAATGACGAGGGTCCAGGTGAGGCCAGCCGAGTCGGTCAGGCTCAGCTGCCCGCCCGTCGATCCGATCGTCTTCGCCACCGCCTGGGCCTCGTCACGTGTGAAGGTGAAGACCGCCGTCGCCACGCCGCCTGCGCTGCCTCCGCCGGTTCCTCCGTCGGTGCCTGGGTGCGCGGAGCAGCCGAACACCGAGACGATCAACGCTCCCGCGAACACTGAGATGAGCAGTCGACGCATGGCGCCTCCTGCGTCGCAGGTAGGCATCGCTTGTGCCATGGGAGCGCCTGTCGTTTCGGCGTGTCCCTTCAGTTCACTTCGCAAGAACTGCGTGACGGCAATTCCTGGCGCGCTTCGAGTCGTCGCTTCCGTGATCACGGGCACGTCGGCGAAGGTCTTTCACCCGTCTCGCGGGCTCGCCAGCGAACTCGACGCGGTCGTCTTCGCCCACGACTGCCCGCTCCTCGCGAACCGAGTTCGAAAGACGCTCACTCGCAGCGCAGGGCCTCGAGGATTCGCTCGGGCTCGTGCGGTCGATCGACGGTGAGCCGTTCGCACCACCGCGCGTTCGAGCCAACGGTGAAGGTCGCGTTTCGATAGCTGGCGCGCTGCCAGAGATCGTCCATCGAGGCTCGCTCGGCGCGAATCGAGACAATCACGCCGCCGTCTCGTGCGTAGATCGTCTCGACGCTCGTCATGAGGATCTTCCCAGACACCGGGTCCCACTCGACGTGCCCGGCCTGGTAGCCGACCGCGTGGCCGTCGACGAGCGCTTGCGCACGAACCGACTTCTTCGAGCGAAGCACTGCGTCGTCGTCGTAACGAAGGGCCTCGGTTTCGGCGAAGGACGCGTCCGTCGAGGCGACGAACCGATCGAACTCCGCCGATGGCGGCACCAGCCTTCCCGTCGACTGCCCGACGTGGATGCGGACGGCCTCTCCCAGCTCGAGGTCGGCGACCGAGCTCGAGAAGCGGCCGTCGTCGCGCGAGAGCAGGAGTGACGCCGCCGAGCCAGCGGCCAGCCGCCGCGAGCCACGCCAGGTGACGAGCTGCGCGTTCTGGAAGGAGGCGGTCGGTGCGGAAGGTGCGTGTCGAGGCGCTCCGGGCTCGAGGAGCGTCACGACCGCGGCGAGCACGAGGGCGGAGACCGCTACCGCCGCAGGACGAGCCAGACCACCCATCAATACCGGAGCGAGATGAAACAGTTTTGGCTGATACCCGCGGCGTACATCTGACAAACGCGTTCGCGCGCCGCGAGGCTTCCGCGGTTGCTCGCGTTGCACGGGTCGAGGCGCCGGAGGCAGTTGAGGTATTGATCGCCGAACTGTCGGTCGCTCTGGGTGCAGCTCGGGAGTCGCTGCCGACAGGCGGCCTCGGTGAACGGCGGGAGGGGCGGGTTCGCGTTCAGCAGATCGGTGCAGGTGCCGATGAGGCGGTTGGCCTCGGCCAGGAGGAGCGACGCGCCCGCGCACGGATCACCGGCTGCGAGCGAGACCACCTGTTCGCCGTTGGGGCCGGTCATCAAGACGTACCCACCTCCGCTGCCCAGGCCGCCCGCCGAGCCGCCGCCCGTCCCCGACGTTCCGCCACCGCTCGTCGGCCCTCCGCCGCTTCCCGTGATCGTCGCCATGCAGCGCCCGAGCGAGCAGGTCTGCGTCGCCCCGCAGGTGCTGCACGCCAAGCCACCCGAGCCGCAAGCGTTGTCGCTCGTGCCCGATTCGCACCGGCCCATCGAGTTGCAGCATCCCGAGCAGTTGGTGCACTGCGTGGAGCTGCCCGCGCACGAGAGGATGAGGAGCATCACGCCAGCGAGAACGGTTCGCATCAGCGCCGAATTGCATTCGCCTCGAGTGGTGTCAACGTGCGCCGCCGAGGTCGCTTCGGTTCGACGCGATGGGCCGAGGCGACGCGACCGTGACGAGGCGCAAGTGAGCGGAGACATCACCGTTCGGTCGTGACAAGAACGTTCCGCCGTGAGTGACGAACTCGAAGCCGCCCTCAACGATCTCGACGCCGGAAACGAAGCACCGGTCTACCTCCTCGTCGGCGAGGAGTTCCTCGTCCGCAAGGCCGCCGAGCGCCTCCTGGGCAAGCTCCTCGCGGGCGGCGCCTCGGACTTCAACTGCGTGCCCCTCGACGGCGCGACGCCCAAGGAGATCGGCGCCGAGCTCGCCACCTTCCCCATGTTCGGCGGGCGCAAGGTCGTCCTCCTCCGCGACCCCGAATTCCTCGCGCCGAAGAAGGGCAGGGCAGACGCCCTCGGCCGCGCCCGCGAGGCGTGGAAGGCGAACCGTCGCAAGGAAGCCGCTCGCCGGGTCCTCTCCATCGCCGCCCGCGCCGGCTGGGGCGTGAACGATCTCGATCCGAGCGCTGGTGGTACGCCGAAGCCCGACGACTGGGAGCGCGAGCTCGGCATCATCCTCGCCGACCTCGACGTGCAGTTCCTCAAGGAGGTGCAGGCCTACTGCGTCTCCGAGAACGTCACCGCGCCGTCCAGCGACGACACCGTGCTCACCGACTGGCTCTCGAACAAGCCGGCCAAGGGCCAGGTGCTCGTGATCGCCTGCACCGAGCTCGAGACCAAGGGCCCCTTCGTCAAGCTCGTGAAGGACAAGGGCGAGCTGCTCGAGTTCAAGGTCTCCTCCAGCCTCGCCAAGCTCGATCTCTCCGAGTTCGTCGCCGAGACGCTCGGGCCTCACAAGAAGAAGCTCGAGCCCAAGGCGCTGGAGGCCCTCAAAGATCGCGTCGGCGCCAACTTCCGGCTCCTCTCCAGCGAGCTCGAGAAGCTCGCGCTCCACTCGACGAACCCGACCATCACGGTGAAGGACGTCGAGCTCCTCGTCGGCCACGCGCGCGAAGAGGAGTGGCTCGAACTCTCCGACGCAGTCCAGAAGCGCAACCTCGAAGGCGCGATGAAGTACCTCGACGAGGCGATGGCGAACGGCTCAGCGCCGCTGGCGATTCACGGCGCGGTCACCGGCATCGTTCGAAAGATGGTGGCCGCCTTCGAGAACATGATGGTGCTCTCGGGCGGAAAACCGCCGCGCAACTACAACGACTTTCAAGCGCGCCTCTGGCCGAAGATCGAAGCCGAGCACAAGGCGGCGAAGACGAAGGTGCCGCACCCGTATGCGTCCTTCAT
>JBPOIJ010000175.1:0-23282 GCA_052034585.1 Myxococcota bacterium | reverse complement strand
GAGGATCGTGTACGAGTAGGTGCCGCTCGGCGCGAAGTTGCTGATCGTGTCGGTGCGCGAGTAGCTCCACGTTCCGGGCGAGAGTTCGGTGAAGGTGACGCCCGAGCCGCCGCCCCAGACGTTCCCCGACGGGCCGTTGAAGCTCCCGCTCAGCCAGTTCACCGGCGCCTGCGAGGTCGCGACGACGGTGAGGGTGATCACGCCTCCATCGAAGAGCATGGACGGCGTGGCGCTCGCGCTGACGATCACCGGAGGCCCGCTCGTGAGTGAATTGGTCACCCTCACGATCACCGGGCTCGGCCAGACCGCCGAAGTCAGCTGCGAGAGGTTCCGCACGCTGAGGTTGCTGAACGAGTACGTGCCGCTCGGGGCGTACGCGCTGATGGACTCCACGCGCGAGTGCGTCCACACGCCAGGCGCGGTCTGCGCGAACGGGGCGCCTGACCCGCCGCCCCAGATGTTGCCGGCCGGGCCGCTGAAGCTCCCGTTGAGCCAATTCACCTCGGACTGGGAGCTGACGGTGACGGTGAGGGTGATCACGCCTCCGTCGAACAGCGCGGAGGGGGTCGCGGTCACGTTGGTGATCACGGGCGGACCGCTCGTCTGGTGGTTGCTGACGTTCACCGCCACCGGGTTGGGCCAGGGCGCCGAGGTGAGCTGGGCCTGGTTCTCGACGGTGAGGTTGGTGAACGAATAGGTGCCGCTCGGCGCGAAGGCGTTGATCGTCTCCTGGCGCGAGTAGCTCCAGGTGCCCGGGGAGACTTGGGTGAAGGTGACGCCGGAGCCACCGCCCCAGATGTTCCCGTTTGGACCTGCGAAGCTGCCGTTGAGCCAGTTCACTGGCGAGCTCGACGTCGCGACGACGGTGAGGGTGATCGTCCCGCCATCGACGAGATTCGCCGGGGTCGCGGTGGCGCTGATGATCACCGGTCGAGCGCCGATCCCTCCATCACCCACGAAGCCGCCTGCCGTTCCGCCCGCGCTCGCCGTTCCGCCCGCGCTCGCCGTTCCACCCGCGCTCGTCGTTCCACCGCCGTTCGCCGTTCCACCGCCGTTCGCCGTTCCGCCCGCGCTGGCCGATCCCCCGCCTGCTGCTCCACCCGAGGTGTTGAACACCTGCGTCGCGCAGCGGCCCACCGCGCAGACCTGCCCCGACACGCTGCAGTTCATGCACCGCTCACCGCCAGTGCCGCAGGTCGCCGGCTCGGCTCCGAGGACGCACTCCTGATCGATCGTGCAACAGCCGGTGCAGTTCCTCGGCCCGCAGCCACCGGCCTGGATCGTCGAGTCGCAGCCCGAGAGCACCACCGCGATGAGCACGGCACGGATGAGGCTCGGCGGGGAGATCGGGTTCATGTCGGCGGTTGGAACCAGCCTCAGGAATTTCTCTTGGTATCGCCGCCGTCCCGCAGCCAGCGCTCGACGCCCTTGGCCACGGTCAGGAAGTTCGGCTGGATGCGCGCGACCAGGAACGACTCGATCGCCGGCCCGACGGTGCCCGCGAGCAGCCGGGGTACGCCTCGCACCTTGGCCGCGTCGACCTTCAGATCGCCGCGAATCGTGAAGCGCATCGAGGTGTCGGAGATCGGCACGAAGGTGTTGGTGCCAGTCGCGTCGACCGCGTCCTTGAACGAGGGCACGACCGTCTTCCACTGGCAGGTGAAGTCACCTTCGTTCCACGTCGCGAGGTCGTCCCACTCGAGCAGATCTTCGCTGAGGAACTTGCGCACCACCGAGGGGATCTCTCCGCCGCCTTTCCAGCGGTTGACGAGCTTCACGAGCTGGCCTTCTTCGGCTCGGCTGGTGACGGTGATCGCTCGCACGTTCTCGAGGTAGTGCACGAGCTTCGGGAGATCGTCTCGGTACGCCCTGAAGACGCGCTCGCGGGGAAAGGGGATCTCGACTGATACGTCCAAACGCATGGTGGTTTCCTCACTCGTCGTCCGAGTCGGACTTCTTCCGCCTCGGGGTGTCGTCTTCGTCGTCGTCCGGCAGCTTCTTTCGAGGGCCCTTGCGGGGGCGCGACTTCTGCGGGGCGTCCTCTTCCGACTCCTCGTTGCCTCCACTCTCGGCTTCGTCTTCGTCCTCGGGAGCGGCGGTCGACCCCTTTCCGGGCGGGCTGGCGACCGCGATCGAGAAGCCGATCAAGAGCGCCCAGCCAGAGCCGCCGGTGCGGTTGATCTCTCCAGTGTCGGCGCCTCCGACGCGGGTGCGCGCGGTCTGCGAGAGCGCAGGGTTCACCGCGAAGGCGATCTCGGGCCGCGCCGAGACCGGTCCGAACGCGAGGCTGAAGCCGACCGCTGCCATGATCTGGTGGGTGAGCGTCTCGGTAATCGAGTCGACCCGATCGGCGTTCGCCGAGGGCGCCGAGCTCGAGTTGGAACGCTGGAAGACGAGATCGTAGCCCGCGCCCGCGTAGAAGCCCGAGACGTGGCTCACCAGCAGCTTGAGGCCTCCCAAGAAGGTGAAGCTGGTGGTGGCGCGAGGGTTCACTTCGGTCTGCGCGCCGGTCGATTGGCCCACGAAGTCGACCGACTGCACCGAGCCGTACCCGAAGGCGACCGCCGGGAGCAGCGCGAAGTGCGCGACGCGCGACTTGTTCACCGTCCACTTGAGGCCGGGCTGAATACCCGCGGGAGAGACGTGCACGTTCAGCCCGACGTGATCGCTGAAGCCCTTGGTGACGTTGGCCTCGAAGGAGGGGATCGCGAAGGCGCGGTTGGCGGTCTGGCTGTTGGTGACCTCCATCGTCGCCGGGTTGGTGGTGGAGACGACGGGGCCCGTGACCGAGCTGTAGCCGATGCCAGAGAAGACGCCGACCTCGGTGCCGGTGCCGATCGGCTGCGCCATCATCCCCAAGGCCATCGAGCGCGGCGTGACGCAGCCGACGCCGAAGCAGAGCACCAACAACCAAAGGCCAGAGCGCATGGCGGTGCATGCTACAACCCGCCGCACGAATGGCGCGGAAGAACCGAGACGAGAGCGACGAGCTGAACCCGGGCATCGCGACCGACGAGGTGCGGCTCGAAGCGTCGCTCCGCCCGCGCGGCTTCGGGGAATACGTCGGCCAGTCGCGCGTGGTCGAGAAGCTCAAGGTGTACGTGAAGGCCGCGAAGGCACGCGGCGAGGCGCTCGATCACTGTCTCTTCTCCGGGCCGCCTGGGCTGGGGAAGACCTCGCTCGCGCACATCATCGCCTCCGAGCTCGGCGTCGGCCTGCACGTGACGAGCGGACCCGCGCTGGAGAAGAAGGGCGATCTCGCGGGCCTGCTCACCAACCTCGCCCCACGCGACGTGCTCTTCATCGACGAGATCCACCGGCTCTCGGCAGCCGTCGAGGAATACCTGTACCCGGCGATGGAGGACTTCCGCCTCGACGTCACCATCGACACCGGCCCGGCCGCGCGGGCGATGAAGATCGAGCTGCCGCCCTTCACCCTCATCGGGGCGACCACGCGAACCGGCCTGCTCACCTCGCCCTTGCGCGATCGGTTCCAGATTCAGGAGCGCCTCGAGTACTACGACGCCGCCCAGCTCGAGCAGATCGTCAAGCGCTCCGCCGGCATCCTCCGCATCGAGCTCGAAGCCGAGGGGGGGCAGGAGATCGCTCGACGCGCTCGCGGAACGCCGCGCATCGCCAACCGGCTCCTGCGACGCCTGCGCGACTTCGCCGAGGTCGAAGGGAACGGGAAGATCACCCGCTCGCTCGCCAACACCGCGCTCGAACGCCTCGACATCGATCGCTCGGGCCTCGATCAGATGGACCGGCGGCTGCTGAGCACCATCATGGAGAAGTTCGGCGGCGGCCCGGTGGGCGTGGAGACCATCGCCGCGGCGGTCGGCGAAGAGCGCGAGACGATCGAGGACGTCTACGAGCCCTTCCTACTCCAAGAGGGCTTCCTCCACCGCACTCCGCGGGGCCGCATGGCCACCGCCCGCGCCTACGAGTACTTCGGAAAGTCAGCGCCGAAACGCGAGCCGCAGGGCGACCTCTTCTGAAAAACTGAAGCTTGACTGGAATCCCACGGTGTCGGACACGACAGGCCTGTCAGGGCTCCAACCTCTCGAATTCGTGTCATTGCTGTCGTGCCCTGGAATTTTCGAGGTGGAGTGAGGCCGCTCCAGTCAACGATTTCACAGGTTTTTCTAGGACGAACCGCCACTTTCGTGGCATATGCGTTGCGTTACGCGCCGCATCACGAGGGAGGCGCACGCACGTCATGGCCGGTGACAGCTTTCAACAGCGCACACTTCAGCGCACAGCGACGATCGAAGGAGTGGGGCTCCACTCTGGGCAACCCGTCACTCTGCGGTTGATTCCAGCGCCGTCCGATCACGGGCTGGTCTTCGTGCGGGCGGACCTCCCCGAAAAGCCGGTCATTCCCGTTCGTTCCGACTTCGTCGTCGACACCTCGCTCGCGACCACCCTGGGCAGCGGCAAGGCGCGCGTGGCGACGGTCGAGCACCTCCTCGCGGCGTTGAGCGGCCTGGGCATCGACAACCTCCGCATCGAGCTGAACGGCCCTGAAGTTCCGATCGTCGACGGCTCGGCCGAGCCCTTCGTGCGCTTGATTCGCGACGTTGGCATTCGCGCGCAGGACGACTTCAAGCAGTTCATCGTCATCAAGCGCTCGGTGACGGTGGTGGACGGCGACAAGCACGCGACCTTCTCACCCGCACGCCGTTTCCGCATCGACTGCACCATCGACTTCAAGCACCCGCTGATCTCCGATCAGCAGTTCACCCTCGAGTTCAGCGACTCGTCCTTCGTGCGAGAGGTCGCGCGCGCGCGCACCTTCGGCTTCCTCCGTGACGTCGACAAGCTGCGCTCGATGGGCCTTGCCCGTGGCGGCTCGCTGGCGAACGCGGTGGTGGTGGACGACTTCTCGATCCTCAACCCCGAGGGCCTGCGCTTCCCCGACGAGTTCGTGCGGCACAAGCTGCTCGACGCGCTCGGTGACGTCGCGCTGCTCGGCAAGCCGGTGATCGGCGCGATGACGGCCTACAAGACGGGCCACGCGCTCAACCAGCGGCTGGTCGCGAAGGTGCTCTCCGATCCTTCGAACTACGAAGTCGTTCGGGCCCGCGGCCGCGATCTCTCGAACGCGCGGCTCGAGGTGAACGACCTCGCTGGCGTGCTCGCTCCCCAAGCGGCCTGAGCGGAGAAATCCGAGGAGCCGGGTTGTTTTCCATGGTGTAGGGGTGGCGCATGTCCGACGCCACCATTCTGGCCTTCGATCTCGGCACCTCCGGGCTCAAGGCGGCGGTGATCTCCTCGAAGGCGACGATCGTCGACTCCGAGGTGGTGCCGCTCGAGGTGGCGTTGCTCCCGAATGGGGGCGCCGAGCAGAACCCCAACGACTGGTGGGCGGCGATGGTGAAGGCGAGCCACGCGCTCTGGGGTCGGGCGATCGCGCGGCCCGCCGACGTGGTGGGCATCGCGCTCAGCTCGCAGTGGGGCGGCACGGTGGCGGTCGATGAGAAGGGCACCCCGCTGCGCAACGCCATCATCTGGATGGACTCTCGCGGCCGCGACGAATCACGACGCATCGCGGGCGGGTTTCCGTCGATCGACGGCTTCGGCGCGCTCAAGGCCCTCACCTGGCTGCGGAAGACCGGCGGGGTGCCCAGCCTCTCCGGCAAGGACCCCGTCGGTCACATCGCCTGGCTCCGCAAGCACGAGCCCAAGACCTACGACGGCGCGCGCTTCCTGCTCGAGCCGAAGGACTGGGTGAACTTCAAGCTCACCGGGCGGGCGGCGGCGAGCTTCGACTCGATCGTCATCTCGTGGGTGACCGACAACCGCGACATCAGCGCGATCCGCTACGACGACTCGCTGCTCGCGCTCGCCGAGATCGATCGCGCCAAGCTGCCCGAGCTGCTGCCGGCGGCCAGCGTGGTGGGCACCCTCACCGACGAGAGCGCCTCGGCGTTGGGCCTGTCGACGAAGGTCAAGGTGGCGGCGGGCGCAGCGGACATGCACATGGCGGCGATCGGCGCGGGGACGGTGGCCGACTTCGAAGCGCACCTCTGCCTCGGCACCTCGTCGTGGTTGCTCGCGCACGTGCCCTTCAAGAAGTCGGACATCGATCACAACATGGCGTCGCTGCCCGCCGCGATCCCCGGGCGCTACCTGTTCTGCAACGAGCAGGAGACGGCGGCGGGCGGCCTCAAGCACGTCGTCGAGCGGCTCCTCAAGCGCGCCGGGCCCGACGCGTTCACGGCCATGTTCGACGAGGCGGAGAAGGCGCCTGCAGGGAGCGACGGGCTCACCTGGTTGCCGTGGCTCCACGGGGAGCGATCGCCGGTCGACGACCCTCGGGTGCGGGGTGGCTTCGTCGGGCTGTCGCTCTCGCACGAGCAGAGCCACCTCATTCGCGCGGTGCTCGAAGGGGTGGCGCTCAACACCCGCTGGCTCCAGACCCACCTCGAGGCGAACCTGGGCAAGCCGCTCGAGTTCGTCACCGTCGTGGGGGGCGGTGCGCGCTCCGAGCTCTGGTGTCAGATCCACGCCGACGTGCTCGGGCGCCCCGTTCGCCAAGCCGAGGCTCCGCAGATGGCGAACGCTCGAGGCGCCGGGCTCCAGGCGCTGGTGGCGCTCGGGCACCTGCAGTGGGCCGACGTGGGCAAGCTGGTGCCGGTCTCGAAGACGTTCCAGCCGCGTGCGGAGTTCGCCGCCTTGTGGAACGACCGCTTCGAGGACTTCCTCCTCGAGTTCAAGCACCGCCGGAAGATGAGCCGGCGGCACTCTCACTGATTCCGAGGTCGTCATGGAGATCCCCGCCATCGCCCAGCAGCTCCTGTCCCGGCTCCCCAAGCGCGTCGCTGGCCGGCTCGAGGGCGTGCTCGAACGGCTCCCGGTGGTGGGCGCGCTGGTACGCGAGGAGAAGAAGAAGGTCGGCGAGTCGCTCAAGAAGGACGTGGCGAAGCACCGGCCGACCGAGCTGCGCTTCGAGGCGCTCCCGAAGGAAGGCCTCGCGCCGAAGGTGCTGCTCGACCAGCTCGCGGCGTTCGCCACGGCCGAGGCGCCCAAGTGGCGAGAGGGGAAGGTGTCGGGCGGCGTCTACCATGGGGCCGACGAGCACCTCGCCTTCCTCAACCAGGTCTACGCGCTCTACTCGCAGGCGAACCCGCTCCATGCCGACGTCTGGCCGAGCGTGGCGCGCTTCGAGGCCGACCTCGTGCACTACACCGCGAAGATCATGGGCGGCGACCCCCATGCGGCCGACGACGAGCAGGCGATCTGCGGCACCCTCTCGAGCGGCGGCACCGAGAGCATCATGCTGGCGATGAAGTCGTACCGGGATCACGGCCGCAAGCACCGCGGCATTCAGCGGGGCTCCATCGTCATTCCGTCGTCGGCCCACCCAGCGTTCCACAAGGCGGCCCACACCCTCGACGTCGAGCTGATCGTCGTGCCGGTCGGAGCGGACGGCCGCGCCGACGTGGAGAAGATGAAGCGTGCGTGCTCGTCGTCCACGCTCGTCATGGTGGGCTCGGCGTGTTCCTTCCCGCACGGGCTCGTCGACCCGATCGAGGAGCTGTCGGCCGTCGCGCACTCGAAGGGCATCGGCTTCCACACCGACGCGTGCCTCGGAGGGTTCATCCTCGCCTTCGCGAACGAGGCCGGCTTCCCGGTGCCGCGCTTCGACTTCTCACTGCCTGGTGTCACTTCGATGAGCGCCGACACCCACAAGTTCGGGTACGCGGCGAAGGGCACCAGCGTGGTGCTCTACCGAGGCAAGGCGCTGCGGCGCGCCCAGTACTTCACCACGCCGGACTGGTCGGGCGGGCTCTACGTCACGCCGGGCTTCGCGGGCAGCCGGCCGGGAGCGCTGATCGCGAGCGCCTGGGCCACCATGATGTCGATGGGCCGCGACGGCTACGTGAAGGCGACGAAGACGGTGCTCGAGACCGGGCGGGAGCTCAAGCGGCGCATCGAGGCGATCCCCGAGCTGAAGATCGTCGGCTCGCCCTTGTGGGTGATCGCCTTCACGTCCGACGTCGTCGACGTCTACCGGGTAAACGACGAGATGACGAAGCGCGGCTGGAGCCTCAACGGCCTCCAGAACCCCGCGGCGGTGCACCTCTGCGTCACCTTGCGGCACGCGCAGCCCGGCGTGCTCGACGCCTTCTCGAAGGATCTGGCCGAAGCCGTGGACGCCGCGCGCGCGGTACCCAAGACGAAGGACGGCATGGCGCCGGTGTATGGCCTCGCCTCGTCCTTGCCCTTCAAGGGCCTGGTGGGCGACCTGCTCTGTGCCTACGTCGACGCGCTCTACGACGCCTGAGCGCAGGCGCTTTGGGAGAAGGGTCGGAGGCCGCGCCGCGAGCGAGGCGCCGCCCTTCACGGAGTGGCAGCGGTCGTGAAGATGGCCCGAACCGCCGAGGCGTACTCCGCGCTGGTCGGATCGGGGCACGCGCGCACGGCCTCGACGAACTCGGGCGGCGGTCCGTACCCGTGCGAGTCGACGTAGTGGAAGAGGAGTGACGGCGCGACGTAGGCGACCGTCTTCGCGGGCACGAAGAGGTTCCGAATCCCCATCTTGACCTCCATCGACGACGACATCTCTCCCAGCATGAAGCAGAGCGTGCGCGGGCCGAGGTCGAGGCGGCACAGATCGCAGTCGTGCCAACCGAGAAACCCACGCGACGACGGCACCTCGAGCGCCTGGGCGAGCTTGATGAGCACGTCGACGGGAGGAACCGGGCCTTGCGGCACCTCGTGGCCCGCTTGGAGCCACCCGACTGCGAGGAGCGGAAGGCGGGTGGGGCCGAAGTAGGTGCACGGCTCGAGGTCGCGATAGTGGGCCATGGCGAACGAGCAGAGCACTCCGCCTCGTGCGGTCAACTGGGTCGAGGCCCGCGTGGACTCGTACGCCGGGTCCGGCTCGAGCCGAGCGCGAGGCGCGCGATCGACTCGCCGAGCGTTCGGGGTCGGGCGGGAGCCTCGTCAGCCGGAGGACAGTGTGCTGTCTTCGCCGCGTGCGGAGCGGCTGGCTCTTCCTTCTCGTGGCGTCGTGTACCTGCCGACCGAATTCGGTCACGCCGGTGACGATCACGCTCCGTGCGGTGCCCAGCGAACTCGACCTCGGCACGCCGTGGCGAGGGACGAGGGTCTCCAAGCAGCTGTCGATCGTGAACGACAGCCCCGCCTCGGCGCCGGTCTCGCTCTCGGTCACAGGAGAGAGCTTCGGCATCGCTCTCGAGACCCTCGAGCTGGTGCCCGGTGACAACCCGATCTCGGTGAGCGCCTCGGCGGAGACGGCCGGAGCACGGACCGGGCAGCTCGTCGTCACGACCGACGACGATCGACACGTGCAGGTGCCGCTGAGCGTGGTCTTCCGTGATCCGCCACCATGCGGCGAGGCGAGCGAGTGTTCGACCTTCGAGTTCGATCGTTCGACCAGCCAGTGCGTGGTGGTGGCTCGCCCCGACGGGCTCGAGTGCGGCGCTGCCGACAAGTGCCTGGTCGATGGCCGCTGCCTGCACGGCGAATGCGTGGGCAAGCCGCTCGAGTGCGACGATCAGGATCCCTGCACCGTCGACGTCTGCGAGACCGTTCGGGGCTGTGCGACGGTTCCTCGGATCTGCCCGGGGGCGCCGTGCCTGAAGGGCGTCTGCACCAAGTCAGCGGGGTGTCAGCAGCTCCCCGTCGAGGACGGCACCCGCTGCGGCGACGTGACGAGCACCTCGTGTACCTCGATCGACATCTGCATCGAGGGGCAGTGCGTCTCTCGTGATCCACCCGATGGGTTCCTCTGTGCCGAGGCGACGCCGTGTCGCGGAGAGGGGCGCTGTCTCGAGAACGTGTGTGAGGTGCCCCCCGCGCGGGTGCTCACTCCCAGCTGGATGCTGGGGCAGGAGCTGACGTCGGACGGCGGCGCCTTCGTGAACACCTGGACCGATGTCTTCTACGACGACGACGGAGGCGTCGTGCTCTCGAGCTACTTCGCCAGCGCGCCCATGCTGCAGGCGCCGGGGGGGCCACAGCTGCCGAGAAACTCGCGCCGGTGCATCTCGTGGAACGATCAGATCGTCTGCGCCGACGGGCCGGGCGGAGCGGTGACCGGGTATCGCAGCGCGACCGGCGCCGAGCTGTGGATGTACCAGAACGTCTTCACCGATCTGCCGGCGCTCAAGCTCCCCGACTGGGAGACCTTCCTCGCGCGCCTCGTCGGTCTC
Organism: Myxococcota bacterium; assembly: GCA_052034585.1. GTDB lineage: Bacteria > Myxococcota > Myxococcia > Myxococcales > Myxococcaceae > Xiheimicrobium. The sequence continues at coordinate 13,098 of JBPOIJ010000175.1, read as the reverse complement.
GGCCCGACCCGTGTCGGGGCGCTCTACGAGTCTCGGCGCGCCGAAGAGGGCCAGGACACCAACTGCCGCCGCTTCTCGCTCGTGGTGCTCGACCCGACCGGTCGCCGGGTGGTGGCGCGAGTGATCGACGACGCGATCTTCGCGACCTGCAACCACCCACACTCCTACGGAGTCGCCGCCGATCCACAGGGCAACGTCTTCTTCGCCTTCACCCCGAGCGCGCGAGTCTCACCCGCCTTGCCCGATCCCAACGCGCCGGGCACGGTGATCATGAGCTACTCGCCGGCGGGCGTGCTGCGGTGGCGGCACTTCATTCCAGGAATGCCGGGCGGAGAGATCTCGGTCGGGCGCGGGCTCATCGCGGTCGAGGCGGGGCGCTCGGTCTACGACTCGGCACGCGGCGTGGAACTCGACCGCCTCACCATTCCTTTCGGCGACGGGCTCATCACCAACGAGTGGGTCGTCGCCGGGCCGCGGGGCTCCACCGCCGAGCTGCTCGTGCCGGGCAGCCAGCAGGGCCTCACCACCTGGTCGACGCCACCCTTCGTCGCGTCTCGGAGCGGCCTGCGCGGCGCAACCTGGGGCACCCAGCCGATCGCGCTCCGCTTCTACCAAGGCAACGCGATCACCACGCTCGAGGCCGTCTCGCTCTCGCCGTTCGGTCGCGGCGCACTCGCGTCGCTCTGGAGCTGCGCGGTCGCCGACGGTGGCGCGCCGATCTCGTTCGAGGTGCGACGTGGAGGGCTCGCCGCGATGACCGACCCGATGGCTGGCGGTGCGGGGCTCTGCGAGGGCTGCGATCCTCCCTATGCCGGTGCGCGTGGGCTCTTCTTCGAGGTCGACGTGCCTGGGCTCGAGCCGGCGCGCATGCCGTGGCCTGGTCAGTGGGGCGGCCCCGGGCACGATCACCAGGAAGATTGACCGAGGGAAGCGATTGCCTGAGGGGGCCTCGTGGCCTATGCGCCGGGAATGACCATTTCCCTCCGCCATGCCGTTCTCAGCGTCGCGCTCGCCTCCGCCCTCGTGGGCTGCAAGAACGAGACGAAGCCGGGCTCGTCCACTCCGCAAGTGCAGCTCGTCTCGGGCGACAACGCCGAGACCGTGCTGGCGCGCCTCAATGGCAAGGAGATCAAGCTCAAGGACGTCGACGAGGTCGTCGGCTCGCAGATCAAGGATCTCGACAAGAAGAAGTTCGAGGCGCGCCGCAACGGCCTCGAGCAGATGATCGTCCAGTCGCTGGTGAAGGAAGCGGCCGCCAAGGAAGGCAAGACCGAGGAGCAGTTCCTCAAGGCGAACATCGACGACAAGCTGCCCGCGCCCGCCGACGCCGAGATCCAGAAGGTCTTCGACGACAACAAGGCGCAGATGCCGCCGGGCGCGACGATCGAGGCGATGCGGCCGCAGATCATCAACTTCCTCCAGCAAGATCAGAAGCGGCAGATCGCGCAGAAGCTCTTCGGTGATCTGCGCTCGAAGGCGAAGGTCGAGGTCCTCCTCTCCGAGCCGCGCGTCACGGTCGAGGCGAAGGGCCCGGCGAAGGGCGCGAGCGAGGCCAAGGTGACGATCGTCGAGTTCTCCGACTTCCAGTGCCCGTTCTGCAGCAAGGCCGAGCCGAGCGTCGACGAGGTGATGAAGAACTACTCCGACAAGGTGAAGGTGGTGTTCCGCCACTTCCCGCTCGACTTCCACGACAAGGCCTTCAAGGCCGCCGAGGCCGCCGCGTGCGCGGAGGAGCAGGGCAAGTTCTGGGAGTTCCACAAGGCCCTCTTCGCCAACCAGGGCGCGCTGGCGGTCGACGATCTCAAGGTGCACGCCAAGACGCTCAACCTCGACGCGGCGAAGTTCTCGGAGTGCCTCGACAGCGGGAAGATGAAGACCAAGGTGGACGGCGACATGGCTGCGGGCCGCGCGGTGGGCGTCAACGGCACGCCGGCGTTCTTCATCAACGGCATCGCGATCTCGGGCGCCCAGCCCTACGAGAAGTTCAAGGAGATCATCGACGCCGAGCTCGCGCGCTGAGCGGCTCGATGCACCCCAAGGACGCGATCGCGCTCGCTGCCGATCTCCCGCTGCCCGAGGCGATCGCGCTCTACGAGAAGGTCGCTCCGCACGTCGGGGTGGTGAAGGTCGGCCTGTCGCTCTTCGTCGAGCACGGGCCGGCGGCGGTGAAGGCGTTCACCGAGCGCGGCGCGAAGGTGTTCCTCGATCTGAAGCTCCACGACATTCCCAACACCGTCGAGCTCGCGGCGAAGGCGGCTGGGCGGCTGCGGGTGAGCTACCTCACGGTGCACGCGGGTGGTGGCGAGCACATGGTGCGGGCGGCCGTCACGGGAGCGAACGCCGGCGCCCAGGCGGCCGAGTGTGCGCCGCCGATCGTGTTGGCGGTGACGGTGTTGACCTCGATGGACGATCCGACGCTCCAGTCGGTCGGCGTCGACGACCCGCCGCTGCTCCAGGTGGAACGGCTGGCGGCGCTCGCGGCGAAGGGTGGCGCGGGCGGGTTGGTGTGCTCGGCGCGCGAGGTGAGCGAGGTTCGACGCATCGTCGGCCCGTCGCTGGTGCTCTGCACGCCCGGCATTCGGCCAGTCGGTGCAGCCGCGAACGATCAGGCCCGAACCGAGACACCGGCAGGCGCGATCGCGAATGGGTCGACCTTGCTCGTCGTCGGCCGGCCGATCACCCAAGCGAAGGATGCCCTCGCCGCCGCGCGCGCGCTGGAGGCCGAGGTGCGCGACGCGATGAAGTGACGCCTTCTTCCTACGGCGGCGCCGACTTCGACCGCTCGTGCTCGCAGTACTCCATCACGGCTTGAATCATCCGCCCGCAGGCTTGTGGGTCCTTGGCGCCGCGCTCGTTGCAGTTGGCGACGCTCCAGGTCGCCGCCGTCATGAAGTCCGACAGCTTGGGCACGTTGGTGCAGAAGTCGGGGCGGTGGAGCGTGTAGACGAGACAGGTTCGGAGGAAGACCTTCTGCTCGGCCTGCGCGAGGAAGCCGTCGGAGGCGTCGAGCCGTCGGAGCGCCTCCTTCACGCAGCCGTCTCCGTCCGTGCTCTGCGCGAACTCCTTGGCCTCGGCCATCACCCGTTGCCCCTCGGCCATGAGCCGGCCCTTGTTGACGTTGAACCACCAGGCCACCGCGCCGCCGCCAGCGAGGCAGAGCGCGACGAGCCCGCCGCCGATCAGCAGAACGATCTTGAGCCACTTTGGCATCGCGTCTCCCTCAGCCACCGCGAGTGTGCATCTCGAGCCGAGGGTCGGCTCGCAAACGCGCGGGATCGGCGGAGGGGCCTCGCTGGAGCAAGGCGAGCCGTTCTTCTGCGCCGCGATCACGTCGGTTCGTCCACCGCTCGGAGATGAGTGCGCGGAGCTCGGCGGGTGACACGCCACGCCGCAGGGGCGTCTTCAGATCGAGCCCGGTCGACGCGTACAGGCAGGTGAAGAAGGTGCCGTCGGCGGTGAGCCGCCCTCGATCGCAGGCTCGGCAGAACGGCGCGGTGGTCGAGGCGATGACCCCGAAGACGCGCCCGTCAGGGAGGCGAAAGCGCTCGGCCGGCGCAGACCCACGCTCGAGAACCGGCTCGATTCGCCCGAAGGCTCGCTGGAGGCTGGTGAGGATCTCGGCGCGAGAGACGACGTCTTCCATGCGCCACTGGGTCGCGCCGCCGACGTCCATGTACTCGATGAAGCGCAGCTCGGCCTTCAGGGTGGCGGCGTAGTCGAGCAGGTCGATCAGCTCGTCGTCGTTCACCCCGCGCATCACCACGGTGTCGAGCTTGAGCCCCTGCGGAAACCGCGCCTCGACCGCCGCCTGGAGCCCACGAAGCACCGCGCCGTGCTGATCGCGTCGGGTCAGCCGCTCGAAGCGCGTCGGCTCGAGCGTGTCGAGAGACACGGTGAGGCGCTTGAGCCCCGCGGAGGCGAGCGCGTGCGCCTGGTGCTCGAGGAGGACGCCGTTGGTGGTGAGCGCGAGATCGGTCAGCCAGGGTTTGGCGGCGAGCGCGGTGATCAGCCGAGGGAGATCGTGACGGACGAGCGGCTCACCGCCGGTGAGGCGCAGCGACTTCACTCCGAGGGGCGCGAAGGCGTCGACGACGACCGAGATCTCCTCGAAGGTGAGCAGCTCGTCGCGCTCGAGCCAGACGTACTCGGGCTCGGGCATGCAATAGGCGCAGCGCAGGTTGCACCGGTCGGTCACCGAGAGCCGGAGGTTGTCGAGGGGCCGCGAGAGCGTGTCGAGGACGCCAGTCACGTCAGTGCGTCGTCGGATCGGGATCGGAGCCTGTCGCGCCGACCGCGGGGAGCCCATGACTCGGCGTCAGCTGCGAGGCCTCGCGCGCCCGCCGCCGCTCGATCATGTCCTGCTTGATGCGAATGAGGCCCGCCTCTCCGATGGCGTTGAAGGCCTTCACCACCTCGGGGTCGAACTGCGAACCGGCGCAGCGCCCGATCTCGGCGACCGCGTTTCCGAAGGTGGTGCCCTTGCGGTAGGGGCGATCGCTCGTCATCGCGTCGAGGGTGTCGGCCACGGCGAAGATGCGAGCCCCGATGTGGATCTCGTGGCGGTGGAGGTTGCGCGGGTAGCCCTGGCCGTCCCAGCGCTCCTGGTGCGAGAGCACGATCGTCGCCGGCACCGAGAGGAAGGGAATGGGCTCGATCATGCGGTAGCCGATGTCGGGGTGCTTTCGCATCTCGACCCACTCGTCCGGGGTGAGCTTGCCGGGCTTGAGCAGCACGGCGTCGGGCACGCCGATCTTCCCGATGTCGTGGAGGAGCGCGCCGCGGCCGATCTCTTCGAGCTCGATGCCACGAATGCCCAGCTGGGTGGCGATGGCGACGGTGTACTCGACGACGCGGATCGAGTGATCGCTCGTCTCGTGCTCGCGCGCGTCGAGCGCCGACACCAGCGCCATCAGGGTGTTCTCGTAGGTGACGCTGATGTCCTTCAGGGCGCGGCGCAGCTCGGCGGTGCGATCGCGCACCTTTCGCTCGAGCTTCTTCTGGTACTTCTTGCGCGCCAGCTCGATGCGGCGCTTGGCGAGCGCGCGCTCGATCGAGCGAATGAGATCGGTCAGCTTGGGCGGCTTGAGCAGGTAGTCGACCGCTCCGCGGCGCAGACAGTCGACGGCCGACTCGGTGTCGCCGTAGCCCGTGAGCATGATGATCGAGGTGTCGGGGTGCTTGTCGCGGAAGGCCTCGAGCAGCCAGAAGCCGTCTTTGCCCGGCATCTTCATGTCCGAGATGACGAGCGGAGTGTCTTCCTTTTCGGCCATGTCGAGGGCCATCTCGGCGCCCGACGCGGTGTCGCAATGGTAGCCCTCCTCGCGGAGCAACACGGAGATCACGTCGCGCACGGACTCGTCGTCGTCGACGATCAAGATCCGGGCGGGAGTCGGGGGGAGCGCTTCCACGCCCGCGAATTTGGCGAACTGCGGCGACGAAATCCAGCGTGTCCGCCGCGGTTGCACCCGCCGTGATTCCGTCGGAGAACCCGGGCGCATTTCAACTTTGAAAGGAACGGCCGATGTCCCTTCGAATTCTCGTGGTTTTGGTAGGCGCGCTCGCCCTGTTCGGGTGTGAGCCCAAGTTCGCCAACGTCACCCTCACGGGCCTGCCGACGTGCCCCGGCTCGCGGTTGAGCGCCGAGGTGATGGTGAAGCTCGAGGGGCCGCGGGTGTCGATGATGGAGCGCGTGAACGGGACCCAGTCGTCGATCGCCGGCAAGCTTCAGCAGGGCAAGACGTACGCGGTGAAGGCCTACTTCTGCAAGACGGAGCCGTGCGAGACGCCCGCGCAGCTGTTGTCGGAGTCGACGGTGACCGCGCCCGAGGCGGAGAGTGGATCGCTCGCGTTGGGGCTCAAGAACCTGCCCGATTGCGTCGCGGTGGCGCCGCCTCCGACGCCCGCTGCGGCTGCCGACGGAGACGCTGGCGCGCCTGCTCCCTGAGGCTATTGGCAGGGCGTCGCGTCGACGTCGACGAACCAGACGTCGCCGTCGCGAAAGGCCTCGATCGGTACCACTTCACCCTTCGGAGTCCGGACGGCTGGCCGAGTGGTGTCGAGGAAGGGCACCGAGTTGCCGTTCGAGTCCGTTCGTTGGCCCTCGATGAACTCACCGTCAGTGACGACCACCTCGACGCGGTGCTTTCGGCCGTCGTTGAACCGGGCGAGCCCGTCGACCAGGGCTCGAGGTCCCTCCACCACGCGAACCGTCGATCCCTCGATCGGAGTGCCTGGCGATGCGGGAAAGGCAGGCCGATCGGGGAGCGCCGCGACGTAGCGATCGTTCGGATCGATGAACCACTGGGCCCGGATGGTGTCGGCCGCATCGGGGTCGTCGACGAACACCGCGAACCGCGGGCTCGGACACGAGGGCCCCACTCGAATCGTCGACTCCCGCTGATCGGGTTGTCCCTGGCCGAAGAGAATTCGGGGCGGGAGGTTCGATGGCGCTTCCACCATCGCGGAACAGCCAGACAGCAGGACGAGTGCGAGGAGTGAACGGTGCATGGCTGTGATCTCCGACGGCGGCCCCTCGCGACTCTATCGCAAGTGAGCTCAGGAGAACCGATCAGGCCGAAACGGGCCGAGATCGACCGACGGCTTCTCACCCCGCACCAACTGGCCGACGAGCTTGGCAGTGATCGGCGCCAGGAGAATGCCGTTCCGGAAGTGCCCGCTCGCCACGAGGAGGTTCTTCAACGCGGAGAACCCGAGGAAGGGCAGGGTGTCCGCCGTCCACGGGCGCAGCCCGGCCCAGAAGTCGACCACCGACGCGTCCTCGAGCAGCGGGCACATGCGAATCACCTGCGCGAGCACCGTGGCGAGCCCCTTGGCGGTGACGCGCTTGTCGTACCCGACGAGCTCGGCGGTGGTGCCACAGATGACTTCGCCGCTCGCGCGAGGCACCGCGTAGCCCAGGCCGCACTTGATGAAGCGGGTGAACGGCGGCGCCCGGAGCGAGAGCTCCACCATCTGCCCACGCATCGGCTTCAGCTGATTCCCGTCGATGCGCGCGCCAGGAACGAGCGAGGTCCACGCACCGGCCGCGAGGATCACGAGCTCGGCGCTCACCGCGTCTCCATCGAGATCGACGCCCGTCACCGCGTCCTGCTCGACGAGCAGCTTCCGGGCGTGGCCCGTTCGAAAGGTGACCCCGCGCTTGAAGGCGGTCGCCGAGAGCGCCTGCATGAGCCGCCGCGGATCGATCTGATGATCGTCGGGCAAGTGCGCCGCCGCGACGATCTCCTTCGAGAGGTTGGGCTCGAGCCGCCGAGCTTCGTCTCCAGTGAGGAGCGTCGCTCGCAACCCGGTCGCCTGCTGCCAGGCCACCATCGCGTCGAGATCGTGGGCCTGGGCCTCGTCGAACGCGAGCTGGAGCCCACCCGACTCGACGTACCCACAGTCGACGCCGCTCTCCTCGGAGAGCTGCCTGGCCCACGCGGGATAGAGCCCTCGGCTGCGCAGCGAGAGCTCGAGCATCGGCCCGGGCGCCTTCGCTTCGAGCTGGGGCGCCAGCATGCCCGCGGCCGCCGACGACGCCTCCGCTCCGGGGATCGCCCGTTCGAGCACGGTCACTCGGTGATCGCGCGCCAGCTCGATCGCGATCGAGGTGCCCATCACTCCGCCTCCGACGATCAACACGTTCATGGGGTGCCTCCATCGGCGGTTGGCAGCACGACCGGGACGATCACCAACCCGTCGGGCCGCGCCGCGCGCCGATGGGCGTTCCAATAGAACCAGGCGAAGCTGAGCAGGGTCAGCCCCATCAGGATGAGCGTTCGGGTCGGGAACTTCGTCACCGCGGCAATCTGGATCGGCTCGCGCGAGCGCTCAAAGCAGAAGCGCTCATGCGCGAAGTAGCGACCGACAGGCCGGTGCAATCGAGGCTTGCGAACGATCACTCCCGCGCCTACTCACTCCAACGCCAACTTTTCTCCTGGAGGAGTGTCCGTGGCTGACTCGTTCGACGTGGTGATCATCGGTTCAGGCCCTGGCGGCTACGTGGCGGCGATTCGCGCCGGGCAGTTGGGCCTCAAGACGGCGCTCGTCGAGAAGGACAAGAAGCTCGGTGGCACCTGTCTTCACCGCGGCTGCATTCCCACCAAGTCGCTGCTCTGGACGGCGGAGCTCTTCGCCCACATTCAGCACGCAGCCGAGTTCGGGATCAACGTGGTGAACCCAGTCGTCGACTGGGCGCAGGCGCAGAAGCACAAGCAGAAGGTCGTCGACAAGGGCGCCGCGGGCATCGACTTCCTGATGAAGAAGAACAAGGTGACCGTCTTCAAGGGCGTGGGGACGATCGCGGGCAAGGGGAAGGTCGAGGTGAAGCCGAACGACGGCGGCGCCGCGCAGGTGCTCGACACCAAGAACATCGTGATCGCGACCGGCTCGGTGGTGACGACGCTCCCCAGCATCAAGATCGACGACAACCGGGTGCTCTCGAGCGACTCGATCCTCACCCTCGACCGCGTTCCCAAGAGCCTCATCGTTCTCGGGGCGGGCGCCGTCGGCACCGAGTTCGCCTCGATCTTCGCGCACGTCGGCAGCCAGGTGACGATCATCGAGTACATGCCGAACCTGCTCCCGATCGAAGACGTCGACGTCTCGAAGGAGCTCGAGAAGTTCTTCAAGCGGCGGAAGATCGAGGTGATGACCTCGACGAAGTTCGAGTCGATCGAGACGACGGCGACGGGCGTGAAGGTGACGGTGACGCTGCCGGACGGCACCAAGAAGACGCTCGAGGCCGAGTACTTCCTCTCCGCGGTCGGCCGGGCGCCCGTCACCAAGGGCATCGGGCTCGAGAAGACCAACATTCAGCTGATGCCGAAGGGCACCATTCAGGTCGACGCGATGATGCGCACCTCGGAGCCCAACGTGTACGCGATCGGCGACATCACGCCGTACCCGTGGCTCGCCCACTGCGCGTCGGCCCAGGGCCTCGTCGCGGTCGAGCACATCGCCGGCAAGAACCCGCAGCCGGTCAACTACGACCGCGTGCCCAACGCGACCTACTGCTACCCCGAGGTCGCCTCGGTCGGCCTCACCGAGAAGAAGGCGAAGGAGAAGGGCTACGACGTGAAGGTCGGCATCTTCCCGTTCAGCGCGATCACCAAGGCGTCGATCAGTGACGAGGCGATCGGCCTGGTGAAGATCGTCTCCGACAAGAAGTACGACGAGGTGCTCGGCGTTCACCTGATCGGCCCGCACGCGACCGAGCTGCTCGCCGAGGCCTGCGTCGCGCTCAAGCTCGAGACCACCACCGAAGAGCTCGCGCACACGATGCACGCGCACCCGACGTTGTCGGAGATCGTCAAGGAAGCGGCCGAGGCGACCCTCGGCCACGCGATTCACATCTGATCAGTCACGGTGGCTCATCTCGCAGGCCTCCGCCGAACCCAGCCGGCAGGCCTCCTCGAGGGCTCGTTGCGCACCGAGCGCCGTCTTTGGCTGGGTGACGCCGAGCGCGAAGTTCATCGCCTCGAGCAAGCAGGCGTCTCCGAGCTTGCGGGCACAGGCTCGGGAGGCGCGCTTCATCGCAGGCAGCGGCTCTTCCAGGCCCAGCCGGAGCGCCTCTGAGGACGCCGCGACGCACGCGTGCAGATCGCCCGTGCCGCAGGCGCTCCGGAGCAGCTTGAGCGCGCGCTCCCGATCGCCGTCGAGGGCCGGGCCTTCGAGGAGGTGGGCGGCGAAGCTGGGACACTCGCTCGGGCGCCGCTGACACCGCTGGGCCAACGACTGGCTCAGCGTTCGCCACCCCTTCGGATCGAGCGCCGCGCACGCTCGGCCGACGCCCGCCTCGCACCACGGCTCGAGCACGTCGTCTGGCTTCGCGCGCAGCGTCTTGGGCCGCTTCTCGCTCACCGCGAAGGAGAGCAGGACGCAGGCCTCGAGATCACCTCGCGCGCACGCCGGATCGAGCCTCGCGATCGCCTTGGCGAGGTCCTGTTTGCCGAGCGCGTACCGGCCCTCGAGCACGCAGGCGTCGGCTTGATCGACCTCGCAGGCACGCTCACAGAGCTCTGGCTTCGACGCGCACGGGTGCACGTGGGTGACGGCAGGCGGGAGGACCCAGAGCTGTGCGGTGAGGGCAGGCGAGGGCGCAGGCGCTTCAGGGGAGCCTCCGGCGCGACCTTGTATGACGTCGGGAAAGGTCCGTGGCGCGCGCAGTCGGCGCACCTTCGTCGAGACGTTCCCTGCCGGGCTCTGCACTTCGAACTGGAGCCACCGCGGCGTCGAGAGGCAGTCGAACTGGCGCGCGAGGCTCGCGGTGAGGCCCTTCACCGGGGCCTCGACGAACGACGCGGCGATCAGCCGCGCGGGGATCTTCTCGGTCGCGGCCGGCTCGAGCCTGAGGAGAAACGTCTTCGCCACCCGGAGCGGATCGTCGAGCTCGGCGTCGGCCGCCAGCTGACAGGTCCCGCTCTCCTCGACCCGGATGCGCCAGACCACGTCCTTGATCGCGGGGAGCCGGAGCGACTCGAGCGCCTGCGCAGCCACCACCTGCTGGGTTCCTCTCACGAGCAGCGCCGCGAGTCGCCCATCGGCCCCGACGATTGGGCCTCCGGTCGGCGCAGGGCCAGGATCGGCCTCGAACCCATCTGGGCCGAGCGCGCCGTCGATCGACTTGAGGGCGTCTCCGGCGATCGCGTCTTCGCGAAACCCCCACACCGTCTTCCTCCCGGGGGCGGCGGCGCCTTCGATCACGGGGAGCAGCGTGAGCTCCTGCGGCCCTTCCTTCGGGAAGATCAGCAACACGGCGCGCCCGCTCGTTCTGCCCACCGTCGCCAGGCGCGTCTCGCCGTCCGACAGGCGCACCGTCACCGTCGATGTCCCTGGCGGAGCGATGGCCGAGTCGGCGACGAGCGCCCAGCTCGAGTCGGTGGAGGCGAAGACGGCGGCTCCGGTGACGCCCGCCGGAGAGCGGACTTGCACGACGCTCCGACTCAGGTCGCGCTCGGCCGCTTTGGGCGCGTCGTCGAATGGGGCAAAGAGCGGCTCAGGCGAGCCGTTCGAAGCCGGGGCCAGCGCGATCTTTCCACCGCCGACGGTCTCGAGGGTCGAGCTGAGCGCCTCCACGGTGATCAGCGTCTCTCGATCGTGCACGAGGCCGACGAAGGCGCCCTCCAGGTCGAAGGCGGGTCCCTCGGTCAGGCCCTGAAGGTCCACCCGGCGCGTCGCGCTTCCGGGATCGTCGCTCAGCCACCCGCCAGCCATCGCGTCGGCGGTCAGCACCACGATCCGGGTGAGCTTCGGTGCGTGGGTGAGCCCGCGCAGCGGCACCGTTCCCCCGCCTCCCAACCCCATCACCAAGGCGCCGCTCGCTTCGGTCGCGCGTGAGAAGTCGGCGTCGAAGGGGCCGGCCTCGGAGGAACAGGTGACGAGGCCGCGCGGCACGCGGTCGCCGATGACGAGCACGGTGTGAGCTCCGATCATCACGCGCGCGCCGGTGAGTCCTCCCGCCGAGACCAGCGCACGTTTGACCGTCAGCTTCGACGAGGCCGTGAGGACCGGGCGTCGGGGCGGGCGGTAGCCGACCGACTCCACGAGCGTTCGCAGGTGATCGGCGAGCTGTGGCGACCGATGCGCGCGGGTCCACCCGACGATGGCGAACGACTCCGGGCCGAGGTGCGCGACTCGCACGATCCCCGAGAGTTGCTGGCGGCCGTTCCTGGCGGTGAAGGGGACCACCGCCGCGGTGTCGAAGGTGCCCGGGCTGGCGGTCTCGACGCCGGTGACGAGCTTGGTGATCCCACGCTCGGCGAGCCAGCGCTCCGCTTCCTCTTTTCCGGCGAGCGGGAGCGTGCCGTTGGGGAGTCGCCAGGCGCCGACCTCGTACCCCTCGACGCGATCGGCGAGGCGCAGACCAGTGCTCGTGGTCTCGACCACGCTGAGGTGGGCCGACGTCGTCTGGAGCTGAAGCCCGCTCCGCTGATCGAGGAAGGGCGCGCTCACCCGCTGCGCGCGCGACAGAGGCGAAAGGAACGACTCGAAGAGCGGCCGGCTGGTGACGCCATCGAGAAGACACGGCGCCATCACGCCGAAAGAGAGCGCTCCCAGCCCCAGCCATCTGGGGCGGGCCTGACCGAGTGACACGCCGGCGACCGCGACCGTCCAGCCCAGCAGGGCCAGCGCAGCGGCGAGCTCACCCGACACCGCGGCGCTGGCGGAGGAGACGAGCCCTGCAATCGCACACCCGACGACGCCAAGCCGGCTGAAGCGAAAGAAGCCGACCGAGGCCGCGGCGAGCAGGACGAGGACGAGGCCGCGAACCACGCCGTTCGTCTGGAGCCGGCCGACGGTCGCGCTCTCGACGGCGAGCATGAGGAAGAGGCCGATGGAGAGGCTGAGCGCCAGCTGACCGGCCGGATCGAGCGGCTCCTGGGCCCACTCGGGCAGGACCGAATCTGCGAGCGAGGGGAGCGTCGGCTGGAAGGTGGGCGCCGAGGGGCGTGGGGCCGATGCACGAGGCGCGACGGAGTCTTCCGAAGGCGGCAGCTCGATGGCAGCGGGGCGTGCCTCGAGCAGCGAGGGCGGTTCGGCGGCTCGATCCGGTGGGAGCTTGAGCGGGAGCGACGGCGGCTCATCGTCGTCTGGCGGAAGCTCGAGCGATGACTCCCGCTCCGACGGCGCTCGGAGATCGACGGCGGTGATTCGATCGTCGTCGCGAATTCGCGGCAAGTTGGAGCCCGACGCCGACTGCACCCGCCACCCACAGTGGGGGCACACGCGAAAGCGGCTCGAGAACGATCGCGTGCAGCTCGGGCAAACGGTGACGGGATCGGTCATACGGCGTGACTGGCGCAGCGTAGTCGGCCCCGCGCGCTTCGGCAGCACACACCTCGGACGTCGGAGTAGAAGGTTCCTCCAACATGTTCGCGCGGGGTGCCAGCGAGCTCAGAGATGGGCGTTCCGTTCGCTGTGGGCTCGAGCGAACGGGGCCAGGGTGCGCTGGCGGTGCGAGTCCCGTCCGGTCCTCGGCGAGCAGCACCTCGTCCCGTTTCCACCCGCAGGCGATCTCACCTTCTGATCAGGTCGGCGCCGATCAGAGCACGCGGCCCTTGAGCTCGACGTGTGGGCGCTGAATGAGCTCGGTGGCGA
>JBPOIJ010000039.1:0-121716 GCA_052034585.1 Myxococcota bacterium | reverse complement strand
CCATCCCCCCCCCCCCCCCCCCCCCCCCCCTCCTCGTTCCGAAACTCATGGAGGACCCGACCGATGGAGCCGGACTCGCACGCCCAGGGCAGTTTCTTCACACACGCGGCCGCTCTGAAGGAGTCGCTCTGGGCGGCGGCTCGATGGCCTCTACTGCAGCAGAAAGCTCCGCTCAGCGGTTCTGTCGTCGTGGAGATGACGGTGCCCAACTCCGTGCTTGCTGAGCTCACTGCCAAGGGCATGGTGTCTGTCGGGTCACCGGCCAGCCTTCGTTTCTATCCGTATGAGACAGTGTTTGCGCCCGAAGCTCTGCAGACGCTAAACGCTTTTGCGTCATTTCGTCTGGTGCCGTTCCCATAGCTAGGTTCAATATGACTCCGCTCGACTCGGTTGAAATTCTAGGGAAGAAACTCGCGCTGTATTCGATGCCGGAGGCGTGGGATGTCGCCTCATCGTCGCGCCTTTTTGCTCGATACTGGGTAATGCGGATCTCGTCTCCGTTCGAGGAGGGCTCGAGTGAGCTTGAGTCCGACTCGCTGACGAAACTCGTGAAGGACGCTCTTGAGCAGGCCTATGGCGGGGCGCTGAAGCCGGGAGTTGATGTGGCGATTCGTGTTCAGGCGTTAGACAGGCATCACATCGTGGCAGAGATCGAGTGTCCCAAGCCGACAGAAACGGTTGGCGACGAGGCGGCGATCATTACGTGGACAGTCTTGCGAGAGTGCGACTCCCGCTGGGAGATCGAAGATCTTCAAGGTGTCCCGAAGCGATATTGGTTTGAATTGAAGCCGGTCGAATGACGTGCGTCGGTATGCGCGCTTGTGTGATGGTGCTCTGATGGAGGAGTTGCAGTACTTTCATCAGCTGTAGAACAGCGGCGCGCTTGGTAGGCCGGTTTCGGCAGAAGAGTTCTCAAAATTTGAGTCGGATGTTGTAGGCCGACTCCTGCGTTCCGGTCTCAAGAAGTTTGATCCGCGGTGAGCACTTGAGTTCGGAGATCGAGTCAAGGATTGAGGATGCTCTGTATGCGCGACGCATGGTCGGCCGAGGTAGTTTTGTTTGGAATGAGGCCGGAATTCAGTTGTTGGACGAGGGGCAGGATGCGCTGCCTCAACTTGAAAGAACCCTTGCCGAAGTCGTTCAGCCGCGGCTTTCGGCGTCGTCCTCGGGCTCAGGTGCTCGGAGTGATTTCCCGGGCCTCTACTCAGTTCTTCGAGCCTATCTCGTTCTCGGTCTTCGGCACGATCCCGAACGAACGGTGAAGTTCATCGGTGGTGCGGGTGAGCCAATTCGTCTCGAAATTCTGCGCGCGGCCGCCACCGCTTTCGCGAAAGGCCGCACGCACTTCGTCACTGGTGAACAGCTCGGTCCTTTGGTTGCATTTCTGGAGAAGCAATCGCAATCGCGCATTGCGAGCCTTCGCGATGTGTCGATAGAGGCCCTCTCGTTCATCCGGACGGGCGCGCGTTCTTCTCCATGAGTCCCTCGCAACGCGAAGCTTGGGCCCAGTTCTGAACAACTGACCCGGTCAGGGCAGCTCGACGAGGCGGGTGAGCACGAGCCCCTCCGGACCCTTCGCGATCGCCCGCACCGAGGAGTACGGATAGCCGGTCGTCTCCAGCGGCTTTCGTCGCGTCACCTTGCACTGCACGCCCATCGGCTCGATCGGCTTCCACTCCGGCCGGGTGCACCGGTAGTCGCCGGCGGTGAGCGCCCGGCCGTCCGGGTCCGTCAGCAGCACCGACGTCGAGTCATTCGTCAGCACCAACAGCGCCGGCCCACCGATGCCCGTCCACACCATCAGGTCGGGAATCGCAGGCGCCTCCCCCGAGGGCGGCTCGAACTGGTTCTTCACCACCAACCGGTTCGACACGATCGGCGCTCCGCCCGGCACCGGTTGCTGCAACGAGAAGGTCCCGGTTCCGCCGAGCACGACGTCGAGGTTCACCGCGTTCTCCGCCGGCATGCTGTCGAGCACCTCGAGGCGGTGGATCAACGTGTTGCCTGGCACGGCCGTGAGCCCGGCGCCGAGCTTCACGTGGAGCGCGCGAACTCGCACCTGCAGCTCGTTGCCGACCGGGCTCACCGTCGGCGTGGGCAGGAGGAGCAGCGTAGGCGGCACCTCGCGAGGCACGGTCGTCTCCCCGCAGCCCAGAAACGCGAGGAAGACGAGGTGTCGAATCCTCATGGCTCGTGGGTCGAGGTCGAGTTCTGCGGTTGGCGCTGCGCGCGGGTGACGAAGTCGGCGGCGTTCACGTTCGAGTCGAAGCCGTTGCCGGCGAGCTCGTCGGCGCCGCCAGAGCCCATCGTCGCGCTGGTCGAGCTCATCGTCGCTTTCCGCTCGAGCGAAGCACCGAGGTACGGCGACGAGCTGCCCCAGCCACCCGCGGGCGCTGGAGCCCCTTCTCCATACGTCGCGCCGCTCCCGTAGCCGACGGTGTCACTCACCAACGGGTCGTTCGCCGCGGTGCCCGTCGTCGCGCCCGGCAGCACCAGCCGCAGGTGCCCGTTCGCGTTCGCCAGGCCCATTACCTTCGGGTTGCCCGAGCTGTTCTTCGCCACGAAGTCCGCCGCGGGCGTGGCGGTGTAGCCAGTGGCCGTGCCCGAGGCGATGAGGAAGAAGCCGTGCGCGGGAATGGTGACGCTCGTCCCGGTGAACTGGTTCACGTTCGACCAGGCCCCCGCCGTCGGCCCTCGCGACTGGAGCGCCCAGCCGACCAACGACACGTCCACCGCACCGCCGTTGTAGAGCTCGACGAACTCGTCATCTGAGCCATTCGGACCGGCCGCGCCCAGCTCGCTGATGACGAGGTCGCAGACGTCTCCGCGCGCGTCGCCATCGGCGTTGGCCTGGTTCGAGTTGGGCAGGCTGGGACAGTTGTCGCAGAGGTCTCCCTTGCCGTCGTTGTCGCCGTCGGCCTGGCCGGCATTCGCCACCATCGCGCAGTTGTCGCAGACGTCGCCGCGCAGGTCGGAGTCGCCGTCTTCCTGCATCGCGTTCGCCGCCGAGCCGCAGTTGTCACAGACGTCACCCACCCCGTCACCGTCGCCGTCGGCTTGGTTCACATTCGAGGTGGTGCGGCAGTTGTCGCAGGCGTCTCCCAATCCATCGCCATCGCCATCGGCCTGCATCGGGTTCGCGACGAGCCTGCAGTTGTCGACGACGTTCAAGACGCCGTCGTTGTCCGCGTCGGTGTCGCACGCGTCGCCCATGCCGTCGCGGTCGGCGTCGCGCTGGTCCAGGTTGGCGAGGCCGGGGCAGTTGTCGCAGGCGTCTCCGCGCCCGTCACCGTCGCCGTCGGTCTGCTGCGGATTCGCCGTCGAAGGACAGGTGTCGCACTCGTCGCCGAAGCCGTCGGAGTCCTGGTCGGCCTGGGTCGGGTTGCTCCGCGCCGGGCAGGTGTCGCACGGGCTCGGCACGCCGTCGCCGTCTGGGTCTTCGGGAGATTGAACGCACTCCGCGGTCGCGCCGGTCGAGTCGCAGGCGAGCACGCCACAGGTGCCCGCGTCGGGTGGCAAGGTGCAACGCGCGCCGAGGTTGGTGACGTCAGGCTGGCCGCAGGCGCCGCAGTTGTTCCGGTTGGGGCCTCCGCACACGGTGGCGATGCCGCTCATCGCGCACATCAATGTTCCCGCGCAGCCGCCCGTCATGCAGCTCTGGCCGAGGTTCGAGACGTCGGGCCGGTTGCAGACGCCGCAGTTGTTCTTCGGTGCGCCGAGGCACTCCGCCGTCGCGCCGCCATCGGGAGGACACACCGTCGTTCCCATGCAGCCGCTCTCGGCCACGCAGGTTTGGTTGAGCCCTCGCACGTCGGGCGCATCGCAGACGCCACAGTTGTTGGTGGGGCGGGTCCGGCACTGCACCGCTTCTCGGCCCGCGCACACCCAGGTTCCGCACGGTGGGCAGCCCGAGTCGGGTTGGTGCTCGAGCATGGAGCAGCCTCCGCAGGCATTCGTCACGTCCTCGTCGGTCTGCCCGTCGCAGTCGTCGTCTTCGCCGTTGCAGAACTCGATGGAGGGCACTTCGGCGCCTTCGCAGGCTCCGAGCTGGCCGCGGGAGGAGCAGAGCGCTTGGCCGGCGCGGCACTTCCCGACGCCTTCGCCGCCGTCCGCCGGGTAGCACCGGTAGCTCTGCCCGGGCTCGCAGGCGTTCTTCGCCATGGGCGAGCACGCGCCGAGGAGCGCGAAGAGGACGCCGACGATGCCGAACCGGAGCGGCATGCCGCTGGTTTGCCCGAGTGGGAGGGTCGAGGGCAAGTCACGCCCGCGTTCCAAACGTTCGTGGGTTGCTACAGATTCTCAGGAAGCGTGAGCTTCCTCGGCCTTCGCCACGGGAGTGGGAAGTGGAAGTCCAGAACATCCCACGTCAGAGCAACAAGGGGCATTGAGGGCTCGAGGAGCGTCAGGGCATCGTTCCATGCACTCAGGAGTCCGTTCGCGGTCGCCGCTTTCACCTTGATGACGCGTGGGTCGACGTGCGTTGCGACGTGCTCGGCATACAGGTCCAGCAGGTCGTCGCGATCGAGTTGGCATGTCTTGATCGTTTCTTCACCCTTCTTGCTGCCACCACGCGCAACGGGGATCCACCGGTTCTTGTTGGGGCGGAACTGAATGTGCGTGAGCCCAGACTCTCGCAGAGGGTTGATCAGGAGCGGTCGCTCCAGTCCTTCGGGTTGTTCTTCGGGTTCGAGGACCGACTTCGAGCTGAGTGGAAACCTGTCGAACTTGGCCGGTGCCTGGTTGCAGTTGCGACAGGAGAAGAAGAGGTTCTTCCAGGACCACGCCAGCCACCAGTAACCGTGGAGCTTGTCGCTTCCGGGCGCGCGCACTGCGCGGCTTTTCGGTCGAAAATGCTCGACGTCGTTTCGTTTGTTCTGCTCCTTGAGCTCGCAGTAGCAGCACTTGTACGCCTGTTGCTGCCAGAGCTGCTTCGACACGACCTGGTACTGCGTCCCGATCTCGTCCGAAGTCGGAGCACGTTTCAGCTTCGAGATGAGATTTCGAACTCGCTCGAGTTCCCGTGCTCTCGTCGATTTGAGTGCGGGCGGCTCAGTGAGCCTTCGAATCCGGATCATGCTTTGCGCAGCCGCTGTTTGCTTCGACGGACGGCCGTCCAGCCTGGGTCGATTCCGGCTTCGCGCAGCTCCTCTTGGAGTTTGCGCATGTTCCGATCGTCGGAATCCGTTCTGTGTGGATTTCCGACGAGGTAGCCGTACTGCTGAAGCTTGACGCCCAACTCTGGCCGGAAGTTCTGAACCCCAAAGAACTCACGATACAGCTCGCTTCCCGTGAGAACCGAAGGCTCATCGGGTGCCTCTTGGCTTGTGATGTTTCCTGCGTCGTCGGCGGAGAGGAGGACGACCTCGTCGCGACGAAGCCCGGCGAGCACCATGGGCGAATGGGTCGTCGCAACGAACTGAACTCGCGGAAAGATCTCCTTGAGCGCAGCAACAATCGTGCGTTGCCAGCGCGGGTGAAGGTGGAGGTCGAGCTCGTCGACCAGCACCAAACCCTCCATGTCGGCGAGTTCGATCTCTTCGGAGCGAGAATCGAGGAGCATGTGGCCGATGACGTCTGCAACCCAGGCGATGGTGCTTTGGTAGCCCTGCGAGAGCCACGTTGCAGGAATACGGAGCTGCTCTTTTCCGACCTTGAAATCGAAGCGATGACTCTCGACGAGGCGCTTTGCGGAAGTGACTCCGCCTTTTCCACGGAGTTCGATGTTGGACGCGTCCGGGAGCAGCTTGTCCTCGATGAGGGCTTCGCGAAGGAGGCTGGCAAAGGCCTTTGGATCCTCGAGCACATCGGCGAACCCAGTCCCGACCAGTCGCCCCTTGTCGAAAAGCGGGTTGAGTCGGCTGAGGACTGGGTCTTCGAGTCGATCGCTTGCTTGCGGCCTGGGGAGGAAGCGCGCCGTTCCAAAACCAGCGACGAACCAGCCTCGCACGTCAGTTCGAGAGCGGGCTGCCTTGAGCGGGTCCGTCGGCTCAGTCGTTGGAAGGTGCTGGTACGCGGAGCTCCCTGAGAGCGTGCTCTCATTGGCGCCGATTGTGAGCTCAGAGAAGAGACTTGGAGGGTCCCGGGGTGTGCCGGAACCTGGGTAGTCCGGGTAGTCGCGCGTCGCATGGCGATGATGACCGAACTGAAAAACGGCGCGCATGATCGCTCGGTCATTGGGTCCGAGACGGACGTCGGGCAAGGAGGGCACGTCGGCCATTTGATTCGCGCGAACGTACCCCGTGGCGCACATTGCAACGGCTTGCAGAATGGTCGTCTTGCAAAGTCCGTTTTCGCCGAGAAGGACCGTCCACATTCGCGGCGAGCCGTCTGAGCGTGTGAAGTCCAGCGCGAAGTTGCGCAGACGTTTGATGCCATGGATCTCCAACTTCGAGACGAACATGTGCGGAGCATAGAGAGTGAAGTTCCAGACAGCCAGTCGAGTCACCGTGGGGCGCTGGTTCTCGGAGTGGGAGGGTCGAGGGCAAGTCACGCCCGCGTTCCACGACGAACGTGGCTGTGCGCTCGGGTAGAGTGGCGTTTCCATGCTTCGACGGCAACTGCGTGCCGACTTCCCGCATGGCCCCCGACTGCCCAGGCCGCTTCGTCTCGGCTTGTCAGCTCTTCGACGCCGGCGTCGGCGTTTGCGCCGCCCTGGGCTGCACCACGTCGGCTCCCTGCCCGAGCGGCCGCTGCGTGCACACCTTCCCGTATTCCTGCCCGCCTGGTGCTCCGTGTGCCGCGCCACCACCGGGCGTGTGCCTCAGATGACGTTCACCGCTTGAAGCGCACCGACTCCGGATACGGGCTGAGCCACACCGCGCGCCCCGAGGTGAGCTGCGTCTTCACCGTGTTCCAGTACTTCGCCTCGAAGAGGTTCGGGTGCTTCTTCTCGAGCACCGCCTGCACGCGCTCGTCGGTGAAGAGGAAGGGCTTCCACTCCGAGGGGAAGACGTCTTTCGGTGACACCTGGAACCACGCCTCGCCGCGCATCTCGTCGTCGTCGTTCTGCGCGACGGGCAGCTCGCGGAAGGTCATCTGGGTGAGCAGATCGATCTCGTCGTAGTCGTAGAAGACGACGCGGCCCAGGCGGGTGACTCCGAAGTTCTTGTAGAGGAGGTCTCCGGCGAAGACGTTGGCGGTCGCGAGCTCCTCGAGGCAGCGCCCGTAGTCGTCGACCGCGCGCTCGAGATCGGCCTGGCTCGCCGAGCGCAGATAGAGATCGAGCGGCGTCATGCGGCGCTCGATGTAGAGGTGAGAGAGCACGACGACGTCTGCCTCTTCGGTGAGGAGCGACGGCACTTCGCGGCGCAGCTCCTCGAGCAGCTCGGGCGCCAGGCGATTCTTCGGCAGCGCGACGTCGGCGTACTCGAGGGTGTCGGCCATGCGCCCCACGCGGTCGAGCCGCTTCACCAGCCGGTAGCGGTCCTTCACCATCGCGCGGTCGACATCCTTCGGCGGCTTCGCCCGGTCGCGGATCAGCTTGAAGACGTAGGGGAACGAGGGGAGGGTGAAGACGATCATCACCAGCCCCGCGGTGCCCGGCGCGAGCGTCAGCGTGTCGGTCGAGTGCCGGAGGTGATGGAGAAAGTCGCGATAGAACAGCGCCTTCGCCGCCTTGCCGAAGCCGAGCATCGCGTAGAGCTCCCAGGGCGGTTTGCTCGGGAGCATTCGGCGGAGGAAGTGCACCCACGTCGAGGGCACGTCGATGTCGGCGATGAAGTACGCGCGCGTCGAGGAGAAGAGGATCGCGAGCAGCGTCGGGTCGAGCAGCACCGCGTCGAGCACCAACCGGCCGGCGCCGTCGTGCACGATGGGCACCACGAAGGGCACCATCGACAGCCCGTTGAGCGCGCGCCCGACGATGTACGCCTCGTGCCCGCGGAAGAGCAGCACCTCGAGCACCTGCAGCTGGAAGTTGGGCTCCACCACGAGCGGCCGCTTCATCGCCTTGCGCAGCGCGCGCACGACCTGGTTCACGTCGCGCTCCAGGTTCGCGAACGGCCGCTGGAGCCCGAAGTCCTTCACCAGCGTCGCCAGCGTCTTCCGCAGGCCGGTGCGCGCCGGGTAGTAGCAGCGGTACGAGGGCTCCTCGAGGTCGAGGTACTCGGTGGAGACGCTCGGCCGCACGAACATGAAGCGGTTCTTGAAGTAGCGGCGATGCAGCACGCGGGTGGTGACGGAGTTGAAGAAGACCTCGGCGAGCTCGGGCTGGCGATGGTCGAGGAGCAGCGCGATGTAGGCGAGCTTCACCTCTCCCCATTGGGCGTCGGTGAAGACCTCCGTCGGGAACTCTCGAGTCAGCCGCGTCACGCACTCCGCGACCTGAGTGTCGTACCAGCCGAGCCGCTCGGTCTGCAGCCGCCGGAGCGCCCGCCAGTCCTGCTGCTCGAAGAAGGTCTTCGCTGCTCGACCTGTCTGCTGCATGCGGGCGATGTGCGCCTCGAAGCAGTCGAGCATCGAGCGAGCAACCCGGCCTTCGAGCGAGGAACGCTGCATGTCGTCCACTCAAGTCGAGTTTCGGAAGGGAACGCGACCGAAAAGTCACGCCTCGGTTGCTTGTCGTCACGGCTCGAGGCGCAGCATGATCACGATGTTGGACAGGCGACACGAGGCGTGTGAGTGAAAGGGCTCAGCCCGGGTCCCACGCCTGGCCCGCAGGTCGTCCTTGGGAGTGCCATGAACCGAACGTTCCTCGCCGTGATGTCGTACCTTCTGGTTGCGTGTAGCCCTCTCCCGACTGGTGAAGATGGCGGGTCATCGGGCGGCCGAGCGGGTGGCTCGACTGGCACTGGCGGAGGGCTCGCGACGGCAGGCGGCAGCATCGGCGGAGGTGACGCCGGCGGCTCGGTTGGCGGTGGCGACGCGGGCGGGTCCATCGGCGGTGGAGCGGTCGGCGGTGGCTCGGTGGCTGGCGGTGACGCAGGTGGCACCGTCGGTGGCGGCTCGGTCGGCGGTGGCTCGGTCGGCGGTGGCTCGGTCGCGGGTGGCTCGGTCGCGGGTGGCTCGGTCGCTGGTGGCTCGGTCGCGGGTGGCTCGGTCGCGGGTGGCTCGGTCGCGGGTGGCTCGGTCGCGGGTGGCTCCGTCGCGGGTGGCTCCGTCGCGGGTGGCTCCGTCGCGGGTGGGACGACCGTGCCCACGCCGGCCAACTTCTCCGGCACGGTCGAGAGCGCCACGGAGGTTCGCCTCAACTGGACGGGCGCGAGCCCCCCTCCGGACCGCTACGAACTCGAGCGAGGCCCTTCGGCGGCCGGCCCCTTCGCCCCCGTCGCCATGCCGGCGGGCAGCGCAACCACCTACCTCGACAGCGGACTGATGACCGGCGCCACGGTCTGGTACCGCCTGCGCGCGGTCGTCCAGAGCATGCCGTCCGCCTGGGCTGGGCCGATTCGGCAGACGCCGTTCGCGATCAACTCGCCGCCCAACGCGCCGACCGCGCTCCCTGTCTCGACCGCGACCGAGAGTTCACTCGTCATCAACTGGACGGACACCTCGACCAACGAGAGCGGCTTCGAGGTGCAGCGCGCCCCGGCAGCGCAAGGCCCGTTCTTCACCTTCGCGACGCCTGGCCCGAACGCGACGACCGTGACGGACACCGGGCTCGCGCCGGGCACGCCCTTCCACTATCGCGTGCGGTCGATCAACGCCTCGGGCGCCTCGGACTACAGCCTCACCGTTTCCGGCATCACCCTCGCCCCCAACGCACCGACGAACGTCACCGCCGTGCAAGAGGTGATCAACTCGAATGCCGTCATTCGCGTCTCCTGGACCGACTCTTCGAACGCGGAAGGCTCGTTCCAGATCGAGCGCTCGACGGATCAGACGACCTGGGTCGACACCACGGTCGTGCCGGCCAACATCACCACCTTCGTCTCGACGACCGCGGCGTTCGGCACCAACTACTACCGGGTGCGCTCCGCTGCTGGGCTCTCGGTCTCCAACTGGGTGACGACCTCGGTCTACAACGGGCCCATCATCGTCGGGTACTTGTGCGGCCAGCCCACCGCCCTCAGCGCGTCGGCGGTCGGCTCGGCCATTCGGTTGGGGTACACCTACAACACCTCCAGCGTTGCGTGCTGGACGGTGGCCATCGAGCGCGCCACCTCGGCGACGGGGCCGTTCACCGAAATCACCCGGACCAGCTACCCAGGCTTCGTGTTCCCGAGTCCGCCGACGGCCACCACCTACGACGACACCACGGCGAGCCCCGGCGTCACCTACTACTACCGCTTCCGCACCACGGGCGGCGTCACCGGCAGCCAGACCTGGAGCGGCTCGGCCTACACCTCGGTCGTCTCGGCGATGGTGGCCGGTTCGATTCCTGCGCCCACGAGCCTGCAGGTCACCGTGCTCTCGTCGGAAGAAGCCTCGTTCTCCTTCACCGACCCCGCGACGAACGAAGACGGCTTCGACGTGGAGATCGCCACCGCCGCGGCCGGTCCCTTCTCTCGCGTCATTCGGCTCGGCGCGAACGTCACCACCGGTGGCCTCGCCCAGATGTCGGCGAACACGAACTACTGGCTGCGGGTGCTCACCGTGCGCGGCGCCGCGAGCTCGGCGCCCTCCAACGTGGTCGCCTTCACCACCGGTACTCGAGTCGCGATGCGCGCGAGCGCCGACGTCGTCGTCATCGAGAGCACGGCGATGAGCTCGCTCCAGGACACCCGGATCACCAACGAGGAGGCCTCGGTCGGCTGCTTCTTCACCGCCTTCCCGGGCACCGGCGGCTACTACCAATTCCACAACTGCGCCGGCTCGCTGCTCCAGTTCAACACCGCGCCACTCGCGGGCCGCACGGTGCTCGCGGGGTGGTTGGTGATGACGCCCTGTGCGCTCGCGCCCGGACCCGTCAGAGGCCAGTCGCCCTCGCCGCTCAACGCGTACTACGCGGCCTTCGCGCTCGCGGGTTCCTGGAACGCCTCGACCGTCACCTACAACACGATGCCGCAGTGGTACCTGAACGCTGCGCCCTCCGTCGCCGCGCCCATCAGCGGCACCTCGACGGTGTGGAACATCACCGACATCGTGCGGAACTGGCAGGCCGGCACGTGGGTGCAGAACGGGCTGTTCGTGAAGCACTTCCCTGTCGTCGACCGCGTGCCGATGGCGACCGCCCAAGGCATGAACCAGGACCAGACGACGCCGTACTGCTCGCTCGAGCGGAACATGAGCAACCTGGCGAACGCGCCGACGCTGATCGTCGACGTGCGCTGACGTTCAGCGGGCGCTGATCGTCGACGTGCGCTGACGTTCGACGCTGATCGTCGACTGCGCTGACGTTCGCCGGGCGCTGGTCGTCGACGTGCGCTGACGTTCACCGGGCGCTGATCAGGTCCAGGAGCGTCAGCAGCTGGTGAATTTCCCGACGCGCGGACCGTTGAGACGCGGCCATGGACCTTCTCTCTCGTGGAGTCTTGTTGCCCTTGATGCTGGCGGCCGCACCTGGTGCCCTCCCGGAGTGCGCGTCGGGCGAGCTGCTCGTCTCGACCGGCCGTGGCTATCGCTGCAGCACGCTCTCGTCGTTGCTGGAGAAGCAGCGCGCGTCGGGTTGGGGCGCCGAGCACGTGTTGCCGACCTGTTCGTCGGGCGAGCTCCTCGTGAGCGAGGGCTTCGGACGATGGCGGTGCCTCGAGCCCGAGCGGCTCATTCCTCGTTGCAGCAGCGGCGAGTCGCTTCGCAGCGAAGGCTCTTCAGGGTGGCGCTGCGGCGAGAAGGTCGTCGGACTTCCCTCCTGCAGCTCGGGGGAGGTCCCGGTCTCGCAGGGAAGCTCGTGGTCGTGCACCCGGCTCAAGCCGTGAGCGCCTGAGCGTCGCTTCGGTCGCGACCGAGACGGACCGCCATCACCGGGCCCGCCCACTGCATTCTCCGTCGCCCTCGAAGTGCCCCATGCCGCGCATGTTGAGCACCACGAAGTCCTTGAGCGAGCGAATGGTCGTCGACCCACCGGTGCCGTATTGCCCCGACGGGAGCGAGCTCAGCTGCACGACGTTGAGCTCGTCGAGCGTCACCTTGTTGTCCGCGTTGCCGTCGGCGGCGGCGATGGCCTCGAAGCGGAGCACCGCCGCACCAGTGAGCTGATCACGGAAGAGGCGGTCAGCATGGAGGGTGAGCTGCGCGACCGTCTCCTTTCCGGCGGTGAGCGTGAGGCCCGCGGTGCCGTCCGCTCGTTTGCAGGTGTCGAACAGCGTCGCGTTCTGAAAGGTCCACTCGAAGGTCTTGGTGACGCCACCCTTCTGGCCGGTCCCCACCACGATGAGGCTCGCCGCGCGCGAGCGGAGCAGCGAGAGATCGGACGGCTCGATGTTCACGCCCTCGGGCGCGGTGTCGGGAGCGATGGCATAGCGCACGACCGGGTAGTTCTTGGCCTGCGGGCTCGAGGCGAACACGTCGGCGGGGCCCTTCTTCGTCAGGTCGAAGGCCTTGGCGCCGTTCTGTTGGGTGCCCACGACGCCCTTGTCGTCCACCAGCGCGGTGTCGAGGATCACCACGAGGAACTTGGTGAACTTGATCGCCCAGCCGTCCTCCACCTTCGTGGCCGCGAGCCCGTTCTCGACCGCGTCTTGTCCCGACACCTGCACCTTCAAGACGGCGATGGGGCCTTCACAGCCGAAGAGGGTGAGGGCGACGACGAGGAGTGCACGCATGCGCCGATTGTCCACCGTTTCTGGCCGCCGTTCAGCAGAACACACCAGTCTGCCGGTCACGCCCCTCGACCTCGGCCTATGCTCGGCGAATGTTCTCGCTCGCTCGCGTTCCGCTCCGAACCATCTCGATGCTGTTCCTCATTGGGTGCACGCCGATGACGCCAGGGCCCGATGGTGGCTCGACCTCGGGTGGCACTGCGGGGACCGGCGGGGGCGTCTCGGGCACGGGTGGCGGCGCGAGCGGCGGTGGGACGACGGCGGGCGGCACGGCAGGCAGCACGGCAGGCGGCTCGGCTGGCGCGAACGGCGGAGGGACCGGAGGCGCGACTGCCGGTGGCTCGGCCGGAGGGTCGGTCAGCCCCGTCGCCCAGCCCATCACCGCCCTCAGCGCCGGAGACGGGTTCACCTGCGCGGTGCTCGCGGACAAGACGGTCAAGTGCTGGGGCCGCAACAACGCAGGTCAGCTCGGCAACGGCTCGATGATGGACAGCTTCCGCCCGGTGCAGGTCACCGGCATCACCACCGCCGTCTCGGTCTCCGCCGGCTATGAACACGCGTGCGCGGTGCTCGAAGATCGGTCGGCGAAGTGCTGGGGCGTCGAGGGCTCGAGCAACGCGGGCCAGCTCGGCAACGGCGGTACCACCGGCAGCCGAACGCCAGTGACGGTGATGGGCACCACCCAGTGGGCCTCCGTTCACGCCGGCGCCTTCATCACCTGCGGGGTGACGATGGCCCGAACCGTCTTCTGCTGGGGAGCCAACGGCCAGCTCGGAAACGGCGTGGGCGCCGCGTCGTCCGTCCCGGTCCAGGTGAACGGGCTCGCCGACGTCGTGCAGCTCTCGGTCGCGTCGAACGCGGGCACCAGCGGCGCGAACCACGTCTGCGGCGTTCGAATGAACGGCACCGCCTTCTGCTGGGGCAACAACAACGACGGCCAGGTGGGCATGGGGAACCAGAACAGCGCCCGTACGCCCATGGAGGTGCTCAACGTCTCCGACGCCATCGAGGTGACGGCCGGCGGCTACCATGCCTGCGCGCGGCGCATGAGCGGGGTCTCGTGCTGGGGCACCGCGCCGGAGATTGGAGATGGGACGGTGGTTCGGAAGTTCGTCGCCACCCCCGTCGCCACCAACCCGAACGTCACCGAGCTCGAAGCGGGTGATCGCGCGACCCTCGGCCGGACACCTGGAAATGGCCTGATTTGCTGGGGCTTCAGCGGCACCGGCGTCTGCGCCGACGGCATGCCGTTTCCACCGAGCGGCCCGCGCTTCGAGTCGCCGATGACGACGCTGTTGATGAACGTGAGCCTCTTCGACGTCGGCGCCAGCCACGCCTGCGCCTACGTGCCCTCGACGCAGGTCACCTGGTGCTGGGGTTCCAGCAACTACGGAGAGGCCGGCTTCGAGCTGCCGTTGGCGATGCGGCGCACCTCGACCCCCGATTTCGTGCGCTGGTAGCAGGCCGGAATCCTCCGCGCGCGAGCCCGCCTCTCACCGCCATGGCTGACACCAAAGAGCTGATCATCACCATTCCCAGCAAGCGGCGCGTCGACGCCCAGCTCGGCAAGCACGTCGTGCACACCGACCAACCGCTCGACAATGGTGGAGAAGACACCGCGCCCTCTCCGTTCAATCTCTTCCTCGCCTCCATCGGCACCTGCGCCGGCATCTTCGTGCAGGGCTTCTGCGCCAAGCGGGAGATCGACCCGTCGGGCATTCGCATCGTCGAGCACCCGCAGTACGACGAGCAGGGCACCTTGAAGGACGTGACGCTCGACCTGCAGCTGCCGGCCGACTTCCCGGAGCGCTACCGCGAGGCGGTGATGCGGGTGGTGGAGCAGTGCTCGGTGAAGAAGGCCATCGCGGCCCAGCCGACGTTCACGGTGAAGACGAGCGTCGTGCGCTGAGCCCATCGAACCGCGGTCACGGCAGACACGCGGTCTCGTAGCTGACGACGAGCGCTCTCGGGTCGCGACCGAGCACCGACGGCTCGAGCACGACGGCGTTCGTCGACGCGTCGTAGCGCCAGTTCACCTGAGCGCCGCTCCGCTCCGGCACGGCGCGTCCATCGAGAGCGACCGAGACGCCAGCGGCGTCGGGCACGGCCGAGAGGAAGAAGGTCGTTCGCCAGCTGCAGCCGAACGAATCGAAGGGGTAGATGTCCCACGGAGCGCAGATGTCGCCCAAGACTCCGTCGAGGGGCGTGACGTTGGCCGCGTGGGTTCCTCCGTCGTCGAGCGCGTCGACCTCGCAGGCCGAGCCGATGGGGCCCATGACGGAGTAGGACACGAAGCCGCCGTCGGACCGGAGCGCGGCACGCCACGGCGTCGGGTCGGCGACCGGGTCGACGTCGTCGGTCGCGCAGACGATGGAGAGCGCCGAGCCAGCGCGTCGGAAGCCGCGGTTCTCCGAGGAAGCGAGCGGCTCACTCACCGCCCGAGCGCTCGCCTCGAGGCAGGACTGGTGTTCGGCGCCCGCCGTCGAGAGCACGCCGAGCTCGTCGAAGGTCGCCGCGAAGTCCGGCGCATCGCCGCTCGCCCAGGTGGTGCCTCCATCGGCCACCCGCAGTCGGCCACGCGGGCCTGCTGCGGTGACGTCGGTGGTGGTGAAACCGACCCGCAGGTTCATTCCGCAGGAGCGCGCCTCGGCCCACTGCCGGAACCTCGCGAGCTCGCCCCGAACGCGCTGGTGCTGGCGCAGGAAGGACGGCGAGTCGTCGAGGACGAAGAGGACGTCGACGTCGGGCCGGCGCTCGAAGGCGAAGGTGTCGGTGCGGAGGGGCCGCGGCTCGGCTCGCCCAAAGAGGCTCACCACGGCCTCTCCAGGGTCGAGGTCGATCACCAGACGCCCAGTCACCGCCCCGACCGCGCTCGGCACACGGCCCCGCAGCACGACGCGCTGCTGCTCCGCGGGCTGGAACACGTGCGGCAGGCTGACGAAGGCGCTGCTGACGATGAACGGCGCATCAGCGCGAAGCCCGGTGACGAGGAGCGGGCTGCTGCACCGGTTCGTCAGGAAGACCGTCCGTTCGCGGGTGGAGCAACCGGTCGCCGCGCTCCCGAAGTCGATGCTCGAGGGCGTCGTCACCAGACAGTCGGCCGGCGTCTCGGCGACCAACTCGACGGCGCTCACCGGGAGCTGACTCGAGGCACTGGTCGCCACGGCCACCTCGAGCCGCCCTCTCGCGCTCATCGGACGAGGGAGCGAGACCTCGACGCCGAGCGCAAACGCCTCGCGCGGCTCGAGCCGAAGCGGCGCCCGGCCAGTGACCAGAAAGGGCGGGCTCACCGTCGCTCCGCGGAGCACGCACGGCCCGCTGCCGACGTTGGTGAAGGTCACCCGCTGCGTGCTCCGGTCGGGAGCCAGCGTCATTCCGAAGGCGACCCGCGACACCGAAGGCTCGAGCTGACAGCCCGAGGTGTCGACGACGTCGGCGAGCACGCGCGTGGTGGTGCGCTGGCTCCCGGCCGCGAACGTCACCGTCCACGCCTTGGCGCCGGCCGTCCTCGGAGTCGCGACCAGCTCCACCGAGGTACGTCGAGCGACGGTCACTGGCGCTCCCGGCACGCACAGGCCGTCGCGCACCGCGCCGAGGCAGAGCTCGTCGGTGGTCGTCGCGGGGCTCGCTGGGGAAATGGACTCGAGGTGCGCCTCGAGCGTCGTGCCGAGGGTGCCATCGTTGAGCAGCTCGAGCCTCCCGCTCCACGGTCGAAGCCCCGTCAGGCCCAGGTTCACCACCTCCGCGCTGGCGAGGAGCGGGCCGAGGCCGTTGGTCTCGAGCGTCACCGTCGACGGCGCTTGGTCGAGCAGGAAGCGCAGCTCGCTGGCCCGTCGCCCCACCCTCGACGGAGTGAAGCGCACGACGAGCCCCACCTCGGTCGGTGCCTCGCAGCTGCCGGGTGACAGGCGCAGCCCACGAGCGTCCGAGACGATTCGTAGCTCGTCTCCGGTGACCTCGAGCCCATCGACCGCCACCGGCTTCGAGCTCGAGTTGAAGAAGCGCACGGTGAGGTCGGTGGCTCCTCCCACGGGCGCGGAGACCCCGTCGGGCACCAGCACTCGCAGCGCGCACTCCGCGGGCCGAGGCGCCTCACAGGCGAGGAGCGCGATGCCGAAGAGCACGACGCGAGGCATGGCTGGACCTCAGCAACGCCCGTCGGCTCGCGTCAACCGGCCTTTCACCTCCCATCAGCCGAAATCTCCCCGGCCGAACCTTCTGCTTGGTCCTCGGCTCCCAGCGGACTAGTCAGCGGAGGCCGTTTTTTCCGAACCCAACAGGAGATGATGATGACGCGGATGATGATGGTGCTGTCGATGGCGGTCGCGAGTGTGGCGTTGGCCGATGGCTTCGAGCTCAAGGGCGACGCTGCGAAGGGCGCCGACAAGTACAAGATGCTGTGCGTCTCGTGCCACGGCGAGAAGGGCGATGGAAATGGGCCCGCGGGCGCGGCGCTCAACCCGAAGCCGACGAACTTCACCGACGCTGCGAACGCCGACCGCCTCACCGATGAGTACGTCTACAAGGTGGTGAAGGACGGCGGCGCCGCCAACGGCAAGTCGCCGCTGATGGTCGCCTGGGGCCCGACGATGAAGGACGACGAGCTTCGCAACGTGGTGGCCTACGTGCAGAAGTTCAAGCCGGCGAAGGCCGCGGCCCCGGCGAAGGCTGCCCCGCCCGCGAAGAAGAAGTAAGCGCTCGCGCGTTCGAACGACGCACCTCTGGTCTTCGCGACTGGAGGTGCGTTGCCGTTTCTGGTGATCAATGAAGACCTCCCTCGACCCGGTGGTGATTGGACTCGTCTCGGTCAGCGACCGCGCGAGCAGCGGGGTCTACGTCGACCAAGGCATTCCCAAGCTCGAGGCCTGGCTCGGCCGTGCGCTGAAGAACCACTGGCGCGCCGTCACCCGGCTCGTGCCCGATGAGCAGCCCGTGGTGGAGAAGACGCTCATCGAACTCGTCGACGTGCAGCAGTGCCACCTCGTGCTCACCACCGGCGGCACGGGACCAGCCAAGAGAGACATCACGCCCGACGCGACGCTCGCCATCGCCGATCGCGTGCTCCCGGGCTTCGGGGAACAGATGCGGCAGGTGAGCCTGCGCTTCGTGCCGACCGCCATCCTCTCGCGCCAGGTCGGAGTGACCCGAAAGACCTGCCTCATCTTGAATCTGCCCGGTCAGCCCAAGGCCATCGCCGAGACGCTCGAGGGTGTCCGCGATGAGCAAGGGGCGGTCGTGGTGCCCGGCATCTTCGCCGCGGTGCCGTACTGCATCGACTTGCTCGGCGGGCCGTATCTCGAGACCGACCCCGCCGTGTGCGCCGCGTTCCGGCCGAAGTCCGCGCAGCGCCCGGCCCCTGGGAGCTGAGCGGCTGTCATCGTCGTCCAGGCTCACGGAGCCAGACGGAGAATCGCCGCGTCGACCGCGATGAGCAGCGCTCCCGACGGCTCCACCACGAAGTCGAGCGGTCGATCGGCCAGCTCCACCACCCGGCGCACCGCACCTTGGGGCGACAGCGCGTTGATGGCGTGCTCATCGGCCTGGCTCCAGTACACCGTTCCGTCTGCGCCAAGCCGCACGTGCTGAAGCACTCCGAGCCGGGCATCGAGCGCTGGCCCGGGCGTGAACTCGAAGCCGTCGGTCGCCGGTCGGCCAGCGAGGAGCGTCGCCGCGCCCGCCACGTCGACTCGAAAGAGCTGAGTGGCCGGCTGACCCGCGCCGGGCGCTCCTGCGACGACGAACCCGCCACTCGACGCGGCGAAGTCGGCCACCACCATCGAGGTGAGCACCGGCGCCTCCACGCCGCCATCGGTCAGCACCTGCCGCAGCCCCGTCGGCGAACCTCGGCCCCAGAGCGCCACCCCGCTCGACCGCAAGGGACCCACCACGGTCGCCGGCAACCGCTGCCGCGTCACCACCGCGAGGCTCGTCGGGTCGAGCGCTCGCAGCGTGTGCGCGCCGGTCGCGTCCTCGTCCTCCACCAAGAGCTGGCCACCGTGCAGCACCGCAGCCGTCGGCGCCTTGAAGCTCGCGACGCCCAGCGCGCCATCTCGCGGTGCCGAGGGAGCCGGTCGCACCCCGATGCTCCGCACCGCCGAGTCCGCCTGCGCCACCCGCCGCACCACCTTCTCTTCCGAGTCGACGAAGAAGACGGCATCGGTGGTGAGCGCGAGGCCTCCGATTCCCGCGAGACGCGCCACGTCGGCC
This sequence comes from Myxococcota bacterium, assembly GCA_052034585.1. GTDB lineage: Bacteria > Myxococcota > Myxococcia > Myxococcales > Myxococcaceae > Xiheimicrobium. The sequence continues at coordinate 102,871 of JBPOIJ010000039.1, read as the reverse complement.
GTCCCGTCGAGCAACCGGCGGTCGGCGAGGGGCCCAGCGAGCGTGGTGATGCGACCCGCGTGCAGCCGGCGAATCGTGCGCCCATCGATGAACCAGAGCCCGCCATCTCCGTCGAGCTCGGCGTCCTTCACCTCGAAGACGACGGCGCTCTCGAGCGGCCCGTCCACCGGCCCGGGCCCCGCGTCCACCGTCCAACGAACGACCCCCGACGCCACCTCCGAGAGCTGAGCGGCACGTACCTCGATTCGAGCGCTGCCCGGCCGCGAGAACTCACGCAGGGGACAGACGCCGTCACTCACTTCACGCAGCCCGCCGTCAGGCGTCGCCGTCAGCCGCCACTCCTTGCTCGTCGTTCCCAACGAGGCGCGCGCGCACACCACGCCAACCGCCGGACTCCAGGCGCTGAGCTGCTGCGTAGTCGGCCCGTCCCACCCGGACAGGGCCTCGACGGGGAGCCGGGCGAGGGTCTGCACCTCTCCACGCGCGGAGAGCTCCCGATAGAGCAGCTGCCCCGCGTCCGCCTGTGCGCAGCCTCCGATGGAGCACGGCCCGTCGACCACCGCCATCACCACCCGGCCCGCCGAGGCCGGCACCAGCCGCTCGCCCGAGACGGTCGCCGCGCTCCCCACGCCATCACGCACCGAGAGCGACGAGGGCTGCGTCGGCACCAAGGTGGTGACGAGCCCGCCGTGACTCGTCAACCGCAGCGTCGAGTCGTCCAGGAGCAGAAGCCGCCCGGCGACGTCGGTGTGGGCGACGCCCGCATGGGCCCCCAAGCGCGCCCGGAGCCCAAACCCATCACGCGGCGCGCTCGGCAACACCGCGTTCCGCCGGCCCGCGAGCGTCGTCACCTCTCCGGTGAGCGTCACCCGCCGCAGCACGTCTTCATCGGTGACCGACGCCAGCTCGCCTTCAACCGTGAGCGCGAACGGCGTGTCGAACCGTGCCTCGGCGCCCCGGCCGTCGGCCCAGCCCTGCCCAGCGGCGATGCCCACCAGCACCTGCGCACAGGCCTGCGTCTTCGCCGGCGTGACGGTGTCGCACACGCCCGCAGCGCAGACGCGCGCCGAGCCGCAGCTCCTCGGTCCACAGGCCGTCCCGTCGGGCATCGGAACGAAGAGGCAGCCCTGTGCCTCGGAGCAGCTCGGCACCTGGCACGGCAGCGTCGCGGGCGGGCACGAGGGAACTCCGCTCACCTGACCGCAGCCGTTGGCGCCACAGACGTCGTCGGTGCAGCGCAGGTTGTCGTCGCAGCTCACCGCGCCTCCCCGGCAGACGCCCGAGATGCAGCTCGAGGTGGCGAAGCAGGCGAAGGGGCTCACGCAAGAGGTGCCATCGGCTGCAACCGTGTCGACACAGTCGCCCTTGGTGAGGTCGAAGGTGCGTGGGCGGCAGACGTCGTCGCTCCGACAGAGCGGGAGCGCGAGCGCGTTGCCCACCAGCGGGATGAGCCGCGTCTGCTCTTCCTCGACGTCGCGCACGGTGAGCCGGCCCTTCACTGCCGCGGGCTCGGTCGGCGCGAAGGTGACCGGGAGCTCCAGCGTCTCCAGCCCCGCGAGCTTCACCTCGGCCTCGACGACGAACGGGCCATCGACGGTGACGGTGAGCGTGCGCGCGAGCTTGCCGGGGTTGGCGATGGAGAGCGTGCGGACGCTCTGGGTGCCGACGAAGGTGTCGGGGAACGAGAGGAGCGCGGGCACCTTCACTGGCGCGCGGTCTTCGGGCGCGAGGAAGAGCCGGCACTGACAGCCAGCGACCGAGAGCAGCGGCATCAGCCAGAGCAGTGAGCGGGACATGGAGGTCAGCGCCCGAGCACGTCGACGCGCGCTCCGAAGGACTCGGCCGCCGTGTGGGAGTGCTGCATGGAGTGATGCACGCGCCGCGCGGTCGCCATGGTGGGCGTACTCTGCCTCATCGAACGACCGCCTGGCACCCCGCGCCTCGCCAACGCGTCACTTCGCGAGCAGGGAGTCGTCTCCATACAACTGGGCTTCGGTGCCCGCCCACAGCTTCGCTGGATCGAGGTGCGGGCCGCCCACCGCATCGAGCCCCTTCGAGACGCCCTTCATCACCAGGCCGGTCACGTCCTTCTTGGTCGCGTCGTTCCCGTCGTCGACTGCCTTGCGCAGGGGTGCGCCGTCGAGCCAGCGCTTGAGGAAGGCGCGGTAGAAGAGCGGCGCCACGTTCGCCCCAGGGTGGCCCACGTACGCGCGCGCGCCGAGCCGGAGAATCGCGGGTCCCTGCCACGCTCCACCGCCACCAGTGCTGTAGACGAGCCGGAGCTTTCGCCGCACCGGCTCCTCGAGGTCTGCGAGCCAGAGGTCGTAGCGGTCTCCGTTGGAGAGGAAGAAGACGTCGACGCTGTCGTCCACCTTCGCGCGCGCCCGAATCGCACCGAGGCACCGAGCGCGCCCGTCGTCCGTCGCAGTCGCCTCGACGTACTCGAGGTGCTCAAAGCCGCTCTGGAACGCCGAGAGCGTGTACTCCTTGCTCGCGACGCGCTGGTACTCGGGCACGTGATCGCGAAAGAAGACCGCTCCTCGCGGCGCGGCCGGAGCCACCGCCGACCGCTGACACCCCACCAACATCACCAAACCGACGCCTGTCAGCGCGCGTAACCTCACCTGGCCCTCGTCCAAAAGCCGAGTGCTCTCGAGAGGTTGGGAGGCGTGGAGGTCATGTCGTCAACGTCACTTACAAGTGCTCCAGAAGTCTGGGAACGGCGCGGGTCGATGATGCAGAATCGGTCCTCCCGCATGAGGTGAATCATGGCTTCCTATCAAATTCGAGCTGGAGACACCTTGTGGGCGCTGGCGAGGCGGTACGGCACCACGGTGAGCGAGCTGGCCCGGGTCAACAACATCAAGAACCCGGACCTCATCTACGCCGGCCACTCGCTGCAGATTCCGGACAAGTACTCGGCCGCCGCCCCGCCACCGCCTGGAGCGATCCCCGACGCGCCGCCGCAGACGCCCGACATCGACGCTCCTCGCGCGCCCGACGACGTCTCGCCACCGAGCGGAGACACCAGCGGCATCACGGCTGATCAGCTCCGGCGGATCATGCCGAACCTCTCGCAGGCCGATGCGCAGCGCTACCTGCCGTACCTCAACTCGGCGATGAACGAAGCGGGCATCACCACTCCGGCGCGGCGGGCGGCGTTCCTCGCGCAGCTCGGCCACGAGTCGGGCGGCCTCAAGTACTTCGAAGAGATCGCCAGCGGCGCGGCCTACGAGGGACGAAGCGATCTCGGCAACACCCAGCCGGGCGATGGGCGGCGCTTCAAGGGTCGAGGCCCCATTCAGCTCACCGGGCGCGCGAACTACCGCGAGGCGGGGCGGGCGTTGGGCATCGACCTCGAGAATCACCCCGAGCGCGCGGCGGATCCCGACGTGGGCTTCCGCATCGCGGCCTGGTTCTGGCGGACGCGCGGCCTCAACGGGCTGGCTGATCAGGGCAACTTCCGGGAGATCACCCACCGCATCAACGGCGGCTACAACGGGCTCGCCGATCGCGAGGCGTACTGGGCACGGGCGCGTCAGGTGGTGTGATGGGCGAAGTCGACGAGGCCTATTTCCGACGCGACTTCGAGCGAGTCCGTTCTCTCGCGGCCAGCATCGATGGGCCGGTCGGCGAGGTGTGGGCTGGCTTCGCTCGGTGGATGCAAGGTGACGCGGCCGCCGAGGCCTCGCTCGTCTCCGCCTTCTCCCGCATCGAGAGCGAGTCGCTGCGACGAGAGCTCGCCTCGGTGCTGCTCGAGTCGACCTTCAGCTTCGGTGGCAATCGGCTCACCGCCGCGAGGCTCGTCGACCGCCTCGGGGTGACCCTGCCGATCGCCCTCCGGGTGCTCGCCGACGAGCTCGAGCGCACCTCCGGCAATCCCGTCGAGGCGTTCCGGCTGCTCGTGCGCGCCAAGCAAGCCGACCCGTCCGACCCGGAGACCGACTTCGCGCTCGCCCGGCTCCACGCTCGCGGCGGCCGCGCTCCGAAGGTCGTCAGCTCGCTCGAAGACGCCTGTCGCAACGCCACCCTCGGTCAGGACTACCGCGCGCTCGCTCGCCGGCACCCGGACTTCAAGGGGCTCGAGACCGACCCCGCCTTCGTCGCGCTCGTGGAGACCCGGCCGACCGACCCCACGCTCGCCTCCCTCGCGAGGAAGCTCGACGACCGCGCCTTCTCCGAGGTCGCCGATGCCGCTGCCGCACAGCTGAGCGGCTCGGTCGATCCACTCTTCGTCCTCGAGGCGTGGCGTGAGGCGGTCGACGGGCTGATGGCCCAAGTGCCGTTCGACGAGGAGCCACCACACGCGCTCGTCGAAGCGATGCAGCACGTGACGGATCAACTGCGAAGCCGCAGTGGGCAGCGAAGCGAAGCGTGGACACGCTTTCGACCGGCCTCCACTCTTCGAACCCCCTGAGAAACGGAGCGCGAACTTTGCGCGCCTGACCTCTGTCACGTGAAAGCTGCGTCACGGTTGCTCGTGATCTCAGGCAAGTGCGTCACTGGCATAACGGATGCTCGAAGGCCTCGCCCATGGTCGAGCAACCGGTGACGAAGTGCAGCGAGTGTGTGGTGAGTTCGGGTGGTCGTTGTCCGTTCACCACGCGGTCGGTCGCGGCAGGCGAGCAGCTCTGGACGCAGGGCGACGTGCCACAGGAGGTCGTCTTCGTTCGTGACGGGCTGCTGAGCCTCTCGACCACCGAGCCGAGCGGGAGCGAGTCGCTCTCGGCGGTGCGCGGCCCTCGTTCGCTCTTGGGCACCGAGGGGCTCTCGAGCCGGCAGGCCACCGCGTCGGTCGAGGCGCTCACCGACGCCACCTTGTGCACCAGCACCCCGTCGCAGCTGCGTCAGTGGATTGGTCCCGCCACGCCGGCGAACTCGCTCATCGGCTTGTTGGTGGACGAGCAGACGCGCTCCTCGCGAGACACCAACCTTCGTTCGGGGCCGTCGCTCGCGCGGCTGGCCCGCTTCCTCCTCGAGTCGGCCAAGCTCGTCGACGCGGGGAAGAAGGCGCCGTTCTCCAAGCAGCACGTGGCGCGGATTCTGGGCATGCGCGCGGAGACGCTCTCACGGTGTCTGCGGCAGCTCGTCGACTCGGGCGTGGTGGAGTCGGGTCGGCAGGTGGTGGTGAAGGACGCCGCTCAGCTCGCCGTCATCGCCCGCGGAGCCATCTGACCCGACGCGGTCGCGTGCCTCCTCCGAGACGTCTTCGGCGCGTCGGTGCCCCAGCCCGATCGGGTGCGTCCCCAAGGGAGTCGAGCGCTCGCGAGCTGGTTCCGCGGCTCGACCGTTTCTTCTTCGAGCGTTCACTCGAGTTCTCCGCAAAGCCCCTCCTCGAGGAGCGCGTTCGCCACCACCAGCCGACGGGACGAGCTGGTGAAGTCGTCGGCGTCGGCGAGGTGCAGCGCGTGGAGCGTCGACCGTCTCGGCAGCTCGGCGACCTCGACGCCACGGCTTCGCAGCGCCGCCCGGAGCGCCCGCTTGTGGGGCACGAGCCTCGCTGCGTCGTCGAGCGACAGTTCCCACGCTTCGGCCTGCTCGAGGGCATCGACCGCCGCCCACGTCGCCTCGAACACCACCGCGCGCCGCAGCGCTTCATCGGTGCGCTTCGTCACCTGCAACACCGTCGACAGCCGCGGCCAGCCTCGCAGCCGAAGCCGTGACAGCACCGAGAGGTGGTGACGGTGCAGCGCCTCTTCGATGAGGGCGCGGTCGGGCCAGCCGAGCGGCGTCACCACGAGGTGAGTGGTCTGCGGCAACGGAGCCGTTCGACAGTGTTCGTCGAAGGCGGTCAGCCACGCGCGCAAGGCCTCGAGCTCGTCGGAGAGCGGCTCGGTCACGGGTGGCGCCTCCCGTTCGCCGCGAGGTGTTCGTCGGAGCGCACCCGCAGCCTCTCGAACTCGTCGCGGCGCGGCGCGCTCACCGTCGCCTCCTCGCGTTCGCCGCGTCGTTGTAGGCGCGCGTGCAGTGGAGGCAGTACCGGCGGCAGATGGAGTCGGAGGCGCAGTCGTGACTGGCGACGAAGCGCGCGCTCGCCTGCCGCTGCACCTCGGGTGGATCCGCCGACGGCCCGAGCGGCGCTCCGCCCTCACGAAGGTACACCGAGCACGGGTTGTTGAAGGCGCCGTCGACGGTGCGCTCGGTGAGCGGAATGAAGCAGCGCCAGCCGTCGCGTGGCACCTCCTGCTCGAGTCCGATGGCGTCGGGCGCGAACACCGTCTCCAGCTTTCGTCGCAGCAAGGGGAACGCCGCGGCGGGGTGCTTCGCGAGCTCGGCGTGGAGGGCGCGCTTCAGCTCGCTCGCCTTCGGAAACGCTCCGAGGTGTCCCTTCGCCTCGACGTCGGTGATCAGCTTCAGGTCGTCGACTCCGAGCGAGAGGAACTGGGTGACGAGCTCGGCCAGGTGCTCACGGTTCGCCACGCCCACCACGGTGTTCACGATGAGGAAGAAGGGCGCACCAGCTCGTCTCGCCGCGCACAGTCCTTGGAGCGTCTCCATCGCGCGGTGCCAGGCGTGTGGCCGGCCGGTGAGGGTGGTGCCGAGCGCCGGCTCCGCTGCGTCGAGCGAGACTCGCAGCTCGTCGATCCCCGCCTCCACCAGCGCGAGCAACCTGGGCGCGGGGAGCGTGCCGTTCGTCGTCATCGACAGCCGCTCCACGCCAGCGCGCCTCGCGAGCCGCAGCATCTCCTCGAGCCCGGGCACGAGCGACGCCTCCCCGCCAGTGAAGTGCACGTGACGCAGCGGCGTGCCGGCGTGTCGGGTGAGCAGCGCCGCGAACTCCGCGACCGTGAAGGTGCGCCGCTTCTGCGGCCGGGCCTCGAGCGCTGCCTCGCTCCGCGCGATGGTCTTGCAGTACGGACAGGCGAGGTTGCAGCGGTAGGTGAGGAAGACCGTCAGCCGATGAAGCGGAGTGCTCGCGTCGACCCGCTCCGGAGCGTCGACCAGCCCGCCCAACTCACTCACCCTCGCCTCGCGCTCGTCGTCGAAGAGCAGGTCTGGCACCGGGCTTCGCACCCCCTCGCGCACGCACACCTCCAAGGTGTGCGACAGTGTGCTACATCTTCACCGTTGGCGACAAGGTGAGCGATTTCAGTTGTTTATGACGCTGCTTCAGCGCGCTCGGCCGGAGTTCCCTGGCGTTCCGCGTGGGCCGACCCAGCCGTGCGCGGCGAGTCCAGGGCCGGGGCGCAGCAGGTCGTACGCGACGAGCTCGGGCACGTTCGCCCGGTCCTCGAGGCCGAGACAGCTCGCGCAGCTGCCCCAGGCGGCTTCGAGGAGGAGGAACCGCCCATTGAAGGCCTGGTGGACGCCGAGGTCGAGCGGCACCTGCGCACCCGTCGTCGTCACGTCGACGAGCGCACAGCTCATCAGCGGCACGCCCAAGCGATGCACCTGGTGAACGCGGGTCTCGACGCTGCTCTGCACCGAGGTGAAGAGCGCCTCACCGCCTGCAGTGAGAAACGGGCTCGAGGCGCGGTCTGCGCGGGTGGTGAAGGGGTGCTGTCGACCACCGCCAGGGTCGGCGGTCTCGAGGCTGATGCCTGGCATCGTCGGCGGGAGCCCCGTCACCGAGGGGCGAATGAGCCGCATGCGATCGCCGAGCCTCCCAGGGGAGACCCCGACCAGGCCGAGGTAGTCGGACGAGAGGTTGCCGGGCTCGAGCTCGGCGCCGTCGAGCGCGCTGCGAACGGAGTCGTCGGAGAGGACGAGCCGCTCGCCCAGCACCATCACCAGGGTGCGCGCGCCAATCGGCACCGAGAAGCGTTGCTGGCCCGTGCCGTCGTACCGCGAGAGGAGCGTCGGCGGCGACGAAGGCTTGGTGAGGCTGCTCTTCACCACGAAGACATCGCCCGCGTCGTGGGCCAACATCGCCGTCGGCTCGTCGTCGAGGGAAACCACGAGGCGTGAGGTGCCCGTTCGCGCGACCACCTTGAGGAGCACCCAGCCGGCGGTGATGCCAGTGTCCTCGGCGGCGGCCCAGAGCTCGCCCGCGCCATCGGCGGCGAGCTGGTGCACGGCGCCTCCGGCGTTGATGGTTCGCTGCCACACCAACGCGCCGGTGCGGGTGTCGACGGCGGCGAGCTCGTCACGGCTCACCACGAAGACGAAGAGGCCGTGGGTCACCAGCTGCGCGGCTCGCTGAGGAATCTGCAGCACCCCGGGGCCGCTCACCTCGACCCGGAAGCGCTCGAGGCCGTCCTGGGTGCGAGAGACGACGGTGCAGGCGTGGTGGGAGACGGGGACGTTGGGCACTGGCGCGCCGCCCGTCCGGCCCGCGGTCGTCTGGCACTCGACCCAGTAGAAGTTGCCTTGCTCGTCGACGACGCCCTCGAAGCGGAAGTTGGGCGTGGTGGGTCGAACCGTCCACTTCGGAGTGAGCGCGCGCTCGGCCGGGCGCACGCACGCCTTGTTCTGGCAGGTGCCCTCACCTCGGCAGGCGGACTCGGGCGAGCAGGTGAAGCCGTCGGGAGGCACGACCGCCCGGCAGGCCCCCGCGAGGCAGATGTTCGCCAGCTCGCAGCTCACCGAGCCACACGGCGTGCCGTCTTGCACCGGCGTCAGGCCGCAGCCTCGCACCGGGTCGCACGAGGGCGCCTGGCACGGGTTCGAGGAGCCCGCGCACTGCATCGTCGAGTGTTGGCAGCCTCGGCCCACCGCGCAGCTGTCGCTCGTGCACGCGTCGCGGTCGTCACAGCGCGCGGCCTGACCGAGGCACGCGCCCGCCTGGCACACCCCGCGCTCGAGGCAGGCGAGCTCGTCTTCACAGGCGGTGCCGTCGGCGACGTTGGTGGTGACGCAGGAGAGGGTCTCCGGGTCGAAGCGAACCGAGGCGCACGGGCCTCCCGCGTCGCAGGTCAGCGGTCGAACGCCGGTTCCGCTCAGCGCGACGACGACGCCGTCCACGCTCACCGTGCCGCTCGCCGCCCCCTCGACGGTGGGCCGGAAGGTGAGCTCGACCTCGACCTCGCTGCCCCCGGGAACGTCGATGGACGGAGGCGAGAAGAACGGAGGCGTCGCGCTCAGCTCGACCGTCTTCGCCACCCGCCCACGGTTCGTCACCGTGAGCCGTTTGATCCTCGAAAAGTTGAGGGCAGTGGGCCCGAAGTCGAGGGACTCCTGAGTGGCGATCTCGGCCGAACCCGCTGAAACCACGGCGGGTCCGGTGCAGGCCGAGACGAGGAAGACGAGTGCGAACGCGCGCATGAGGCGGCCGTGAGCAAGCCTTCGGCCAGCTGGCGTCCCGGCGCCCTCCCACGCCGAGCCTGATCAGCCCGCGCCGGCCGCGCCCAAGTTTGCGATGGTGCGGCGAGATGAAGAAGCACGCTCCGACGGCGAAGGTGAGCCGCCCCAAGCCCTTCTGGGAAGGTGACGACGACGGCCCCGCACGGCGCACCGAAGAGGTGACTCGGCCGCCGAAGCTCCCCACGCTCCCGGGGCTGACGATTGGCGGGCTGCTCGGTGAGGGCGGGAGCGCGACGGTCTACTCGGCGACGGACGAGCGAGGTCGGCGGTTCGCGCTCAAGGTGGCCAAGCCGACGGTCGAGGGCGCCGAGGTGCAGCGCGAGGCGAAGCTGATGTCCTCCCTGCGCCACCCGAGCATTCCGCGCGTGCATCGTCACGGGCAGCTCGCGAGCGGCGAGGCCTACCTCCTGATGGAGCGCATCGACGGCGTTCCCCTCGACGAGCTCTTCGCCGAGCGGTCGAGGCCCGCGCCCTGGCGAACGACGCGGCGTCAGCTCCTCGAGCTGCTCGACGCGCTGGCGGCGATGCACGAGGCCGGGCTGCTCCACCGAGACGTGAAGCCGGCCAACGTGCTGGTGCGCGACGGTGAGCCGTCGCTGGTGCTGCTCGACTTCGGCATCAGCAAGAAGCTCGTGCGCGGAGGCGTCGCGCCCACCTCCGCCCACGCGGTGCGGGGAACGCTCGAGTACATGTCGCCCGAGCAGCTCTCCGGCCAGCGCCTCGACGAGAAGAGCGACGTGTTCAGCGCGGGGCTCCTCGCCTTCGAAGGTGCGACGGGCCGACTGCCGTGGGCCTCGGCGTTGAGCCTGGGCGAGCGGCTGCGGGCGATGCGAACCGAGCCCGTCGAGCGGCCTGCGCTCGTTCCCGAAGCCGACTTCGGGGTGCTGCGCCGCTTGCTCGCCCTCGACCCAGCCGACCGCCCCGCCGCTGGTGAGGCGATGTCGCTGTTCCCCCGACGAGCGCCCACCGCCCGGCGCTGAGGGGACGATTCTGCGGTCGGCAACCGCGTTGGGCTAACGTTCGACCCTCGAGCCGTGACGACTCCCGATTTCGAGCGCATCGGTCGCTACGCCCTCATTCGCAAGCTCGCGACCGGAGGGATGGCGGATGTCTACCTGGCGCGGGTCGAGGGCCCCGGCGGCTTCGAGAAGCAGGTCGTGCTCAAGCGCATTCTCCCCGAGCTCGCGCGCAACCCGGCCTTCGTCGAGATGTTCCTCCGTGAGGCGCGGCTGGCGGCCACCTTCGAGCACCCGAACCTCGCGCACGTCTTCGACTTCGGCAGCGAGGGCGACGCCTACTACCTGACGATGGAGTACGTCGACGGCCCCACCCTTCGCCAGGTGCGCCGCCGCGCCGAGACCCAAGGCTGGCAGCTGCCCGTCGATGCGGTGGCGCTGATGATCGCCAAGGCCTGCGAGGGGCTCCACTACGTCCACGAGCTGCGCGACCCACGCACCGACGAGCCGATGGGCCTGGTGCACCGCGACGTCAGCCCCGACAACCTCATCGTCTCCCGCAAGGGCAACGTGAAGGTGCTCGACTTCGGCATCGCGAAGGACCCGAACGTCGAGTCCACCACTCGCTCGGGCACGGTGCGCGGCAAGCTCCACTACATGGCGCCGGAGCAGCTGAGCGAGCAGCCCCTCGACCGGCGCGTCGACGTGTGGGCGCTGGGCGTCGTCCTCTTCGAGCTGCTCACGCTCAAGAAGCCGTACCTCGGCACCGCCGACGCCGCGGTGATGAAGGCCATCCTCTTCGACCCGCTCATTCCGGTGCAGCGGCTGCGGCCAGACGTGCCCGACGCGCTCGCGCACATCATCGACAAGGCGCTCGCGAAGGACCGCGATCAACGCCTCGGCTCGGCTCAGGAGCTCCAGTACGCGCTCGAGGAGTTCGTCTCTGCCTCGGGGCAACGGCTCGGCAGCTACGACCTCGCGATGATGGTGAACGACCTCGTCGAAGGCCGCGCGCCGCGCTCGGGCCAGTCGACGCTGCGGACCCCACGGCTGAGCTTCGAGGACCTTCGCGCGGTCGCCACGCCCACCAGCGCCCGGCCGACGACGCCTGCACGGCCTGCTCCGCTCGAGAGCCCACCAGGCGCGAGCAGCGAGGCCGCCGAGAGCCCGAAGACCGCCACCGAGGAAGCGACGAAGCGCTCGACCACCGAGTCCGCCAAGGGCGGGTCGACCCAGACGACGACGGCGGAGACCACCCCCGCGGCTCCCTCGGTGCGACCGCCACCAGCCGGCGTGCCCTCGACCTCGAGGCGCTGGGGGCCGGGCCTCCTCGCGGCGGTGCTGTTCGCGATCATCGCGAGCGCCCTCGTCGGCAGGCCACTCCTGCGCTCGAGCGCGCCAGCCATCACGAGCGCCTCGGTCGATCAGCCCGCGCCCGTCGTCACCGCGCCGGTCGATCGGCCCCCGCCGGTCGTCACTCCGACGGCTGATCAGCCCGCGCCCGCTCGACCGCCGGAGGTCGTCGCCGATTCGGCGGTGCACACGCCGCCACCCGTGCTCGTGGACGCGCCGCTCGAGCCCGCCCGCGTCGAAGACGCCCGACCGAAGCCGGGCAAGACCCCGCCGCGGTCGATCAAGCGCAGCTCGCTCGAGGTGCGCGTGTTGCCCGAAGGCTCGGTCGAGATGGACGGCGCGGCGCCTCCCGCGATGGTGGTGATGGGGCCTCACACCTTCACCTTCTCGAACCGCCGCTTCGGCACCATCTCGAAGCCGGTCGAGGTGAACTCCTGCGCCGGGCGAATCATCGTGGGGTACAGCTTTCAGAGCGATAAGCTGACCGTCTCATGTCGGGATCAGTGAAGCGCGCAGCACCCACCCGCGTCGCGACTTCGCAGGCCCCAGTCGAGCGCCTCGCCTTCGTCTTCTACGCGCCGTCGGGCACCCGGGTCTGTGAGCTCTCGCCGAGCCAGTCGTTGGTGGTGGGGCGCGACGCGGAGTGCGAGGTGGTCGTCGACGCGCACGGCGTGTCGCGGCGGCACGCGCGCCTCAGCTGGCCGTCGGAAGGGCCGCTGGTGGAGGACCTCGGCAGCACCAACGGCACCATCGTGAACGGGAGGAAGTCGGCGCGCGCCGCCCTCGCTCCCGGAGACACCCTGCGCCTCGGCGACGTCTCGGTCGGCGTGCTCGGCCGCGGCGCGAGCGAGGGCCTGCCGACGGTGCTCGAGACCTACGAGCGCTTCGTGCAGCGCCTCAAGGACGAGGTCGTTCGCGCGCAGACCTTCGGGCGTGCCTTCAGCGTGCTGCGCCTGGGCGCCTCGAGTGAGAGCGCGGTGACCGAGGTCGTCGAGCGAGCGCGCGCGGTGCTCCGGCCGGTCGACGCGGTGGGGTGGTACGGCTCGAGCGAGCTGCTCGCCTTGTTGCCCGAAGCCACCGAGAAGGACGCCGAGACGACCGCCCACGCGCTGGTGAAGGCGAAGCTCGTCGTCACCTTCGCCACCTTCCCGAGCGATGGCACCGAGGCCCAGGCGCTGCTCTCGACGCTGGCCGATGGGGTGCGCACGCGGCGGCGCGGGCAGACGATGACCCACGCCAACGGGCGGCCGGTGACGAACTCCAGCGGCGCGGTCGTGCACTCCGAAGCGATGAAGCGCCTCTTCGCGATGGCCGAGAAGGTGGCGCCGACGCCCCTGCCCGTCCTCCTCCACGGCGAGACGGGCACCGGCAAGGAGGTGCTCGCGCGGGCGATTCACGACGGCAGCCCTCGGCGCGACAAGCCCTTCGTCGGCATCAACTGCGCGGCGATTCCGTCGACGCTCATCGAGAGCACCTTGTTCGGTCACGAGCGCGGCTCGTTCACCGGCGCCGACAAGCGGGCCAAGGGCGTCTTCGAGCAGGGCAACGGCGGCACCGTCTTCCTCGACGAGGTGGGCGAGCTGTCGGCGGCGGCTCAGGCGGCGCTCCTGCGGGTGCTGGAGACGCGCCGCTTCACTCGAGTGGGCGGCGAAGAGGACGTCGAGGTGAACGTGCGCGTGTTGGCGGCGACGCACCGCGACCTCGAGCAGCAGGTGGCCACGGGGAACTTCCGCGCCGACCTGCGCTTTCGGCTCGAGGGGCTCACCTTGCGAATCCCTCCGCTCCGCGAGCGGCCCGACGACGTGCTCCCCCTGGCGCGGAGGTTCCTCGAGCAGCTCGGCCGCTCCTATCGACACGAGGTCGCCGGCTTCACGCCCGCCGCCGAAGACGCGCTCACCCGCTACGCCTGGCCCGGCAACGTGCGCGAGCTGCGCAACGTCGTCGAGCGCTGTGTCGTCATCGCCGGGCGAGAGCGCATCGACGTGACCGACCTGCCCGACAACGTGGTGACGCGGCAGGCGGCGATGGCGCGCGGCGACGCCCGGCTGGCGGTGAGCCTCGGTGACGACGAGAAGTTTCAAGACGTGGTGGCGCGGCAGCAACAAGAGCTCGAGCGGCAGCTCATCGTGCAGGCGCTCGCGAGGGAGAACGGCAACCAGACCCGTGCGGCCAAGCGCCTCAAGTTGCCGCTGCGCACCCTGGTGCACAAGATGAAGGCCTTGGGCATTCGGAAGCAGTTCACCGCGGGGGCCTGATGCGAGCGTTGGCCGTCCTCTTGGTCGCGAGCGTGGCGATGGCGGCCCCGGCGAAGAAGAAGCCGCCGTCGAAGAGCAAGCCGCCGCCAGCCGTCGTCGAGGCGTGTGCCGAGCTCGCCGCGTGTCTGCGCGAGGTGGAGGCGGCCTTCGAAGGTGCGGAGTTCGAGCGCGCGCAGCGGTTGGTGCGCCAGGCCGAGCCGCTGGCCACCACTCCGGCCGAGCAGGCGAAGGTGTTGGTGCTGCAAGGCACGCTCGACGCCCAGGCGCTCGGGTTGACCGAGGAACGGTCGGCGCAGATTCGCGCGAAGTACGCCGAGGCGCAGCGGCTCGACCCGACGCTCACCGTCATCGCCATTCCCGCCTTCGCGCGGACCGAGGCGCTCGAGACGCTGTGGGACGCCGCGCGGCCGGTCGCTGTCGTCGTCCCCCCTCCGCCGGAGCGCATCATTCAAGTCGTGAACCCGGCGCCGCAGGTTCCTTCGAACCGGTTTCCCGTGCTGCCGACGCTGCTGGGTGCGGGCGCGGTGGCGGGTGGGGTGACGGCGCTCGTGCTCGAGGTGGTGGCCGGGCGCATGGCGGGCCAGCTGGTGGCGTCGCGGCCCGATCAAACGCTGGTGAAGGAGTGGAGCGAGGCGAACACGACCCTCACCGCGTCGTTCGCCGTCGCGCTCGGGGCTGGTGCGCTCATGTTGGGTGCGGTGGTGACCTTCATTCTCTGGTTGGGGGAGCGCTGAAATGCGCCCGCTCATCGTCCTGCTCCTGGCGAGCGTGAGCGGCTGCACCTTTCCCGAGCCTCCGCTGGGCACCTGCGACGAAGGAACCGCGACGTGCCGGAGTGGAGCTCACTGCGCGCCCACCGGGCAGTGCCTGCAGGGCGCGCGTTGCGCCGAAGGAACGCAGCTCGGGTGCCAACCGTCGACCTCGAGCGCGGCGGACTCGGGCGTCTTCACCTGCCTCGCCGACGGCGGGTGGACGGGGTGCGAGTATCGACGCTGCGAGTTCGTCGGCGGGCTCGAGTGCCCACCCGGGCAGTTCTGCCGCCCCGATGGTGGGTGTTCGGAGAGCCGATGCACCGAGCCCGCGGCCTGCGAGCTGGGCGCGTCGCGGGTGCCGGGGTCGTTCCTGTGCAACGCGAACGGCGACCTGAGCCGGACGTGTTCGGTGCGGGCGTGCACTCCGCTCCGGGAGCCGAGCAGCTGTGGAGCGGCGTTCGTGTGCGGGGCCGATGGAGGCTGTGCGCCGCGTGCCTGTCTGGGGCCGATGCGCTGCGAGCTCGAGCTCGGAGACGGTGGAGTGGCGGTGGGCGCGCTCGGGTGTGGAGACGCCGGCCTGCTCGACCCCACGTGCGTGCTCGAGCGGTGCCCGAATCAGACGGGGCTGTGTCAGGGCGCGGTGCGGCTGAGGGGCGACGTCGCCGCGTGCTCGGCGCTCTCCTACGGGAGCGGCCATCGAGTGCGCGAGAGCTGTGCCGACGCGCCGGGCGTCGACGACGACTGTGATGGGCTCGTCGACGAAGTCGAGCTGAGCGATGGAGGCCCGAGCGCGTGTGCGCCGGGGGCCTGTGCGATTCGCAGCGCTGACGGAGGGCTCGTCGGCTACACGAAGTGTGGCGGCGGCTGCAGCGTGCCCTTCGGCGCCTTCGCTGACGCGGGCTATTCGACCGTCGAGCGTTGCGGCGACGGCGTCGACAACGACTGCGACGGGCTCGTCGACGTGATGGCGCCCGTCGAGCTTCACCCCACCGCGAGCGAGGTCTCGCTGGTCGGCTTGAACGACTCCGTGCTGCGGTTTCGGCTCGCCGTCGCCGAGCGGGCCCCCGACGGTGGGACCCGGCTGAGCGTGACGACCCTGGTCGATGGCTCGCCGCTCGTCGCGGTCTCGACGGCCGCCCCGCTGTTTCCACCAGGCGCTGGCGTTGGCCCCCTCGCGCCTCACCTCGCGACGAATGGGAGCTTCGAGATGCTCGCCTATCGAGCCCCGCCCGGCGTTCGGTTCGCCGCCTTCAGCCCGAGCTTCACCGTCTACAGCTCGGTCACGCTCACGACCGACGAGCTCGCCCAGGGGCCCTTCATCGCACCCATCGAGGGCAGCGTTCAGCTCGTCTCGGTCCAAGTCGCGGACGGTGGGCTGTGGTTCGTCGATCTCGTCAACGTCACCGGCGGCAGCACGAGCAACCAGTGCTCGATGCCCTCCGGCCGCGGCGCCCTCTGCCAGAGCCTGCTCGGCGTCGTTCCCTGGGGCGACGGCCAGGGGGCGGCGATCGCGCTGACGAGCGGTGCGCCGGTGGGCTTCTTCGACGAGGCGAGCACCATCTTGCGGGCTGCTCCCGACTTCAGCTTCCTCAGCTCGCTCGACCTGGCCGACGGCGGCGGACCTTTGCCGGTCTACGCCTACACCTCACCGTGCGGAGATCAGCTGCGAACCAGCGTGGCGGTGTCGGGCCGACGAGGCGTCGTCGGTGTCACGAGCACGCTGGTGAACTCGACGGAGATCGCCCTGCAGCTCTCGACCTCCGGCCGCTGCCACACCGAGGTGACGCGCGCTCGGAGCGACCTCCTCGGGTCGCCAGCGATGGCGGTGGCCACCTCGGACGCGGGGCACTCGGCCACCGCGCTCCTCCGCTCGTCGTCGCTGCCCGTCACCTTCGTGCTCAGGGCGTTCGACGCTGGCGCGCCGCTCGAGCTCCCCGAGAGCGTGGCCCAGCCGGCCATCGCGTGGAGTCCGGCGATTCCCAATCACGCGCTCGCGGCGAGCATCGAACGCCTCGCCGACGGAGGCACTCACCTCGTCGGGCGCTTCATCTGTGCGCCGCCGACGAACCCGTTTCCGTGACGCCCAAACGGCCCTCGGGACTCGCGCCCGCCCCAGAGAAGGCTCCTGCCCCGTCGCCTCGCCGTTGGTGAGCGCCGCTCGTCGCAGGCTCAGCGTCAGAAGCAGCCCGTCGAGCCGCACGCAGGCGCCGCCTTGGCCGCGGCCGCGAACGTCTTGAGATCGATCTTCGAGGCTCGCAGCACCCCGGCCGCGCGGGGCTCGTTCTCCTCTCCAGCCAGGGCCGTCGAGCCGACGCCGATGAGATCGCGAAGCTCTCCCGAGACGCCGAGGATGACTCCGATGGTCGCGATGGCCACGAGGGCGATGATGAGGATGTACTCCGTGAGGGCGGCACCACGTCGTTGAGCAGGTCGCATGACGGGCTCGTTTGCACGCCCGGGGCCACGGCACCTGCCCATTGCTTCGCAGGCTTCGGTCGCGCACCACGCAACGGCTTGCGCGATTCACCCGCGCAGGAGCCAGCGAAAGGACGAGCGCCCCGTGCTAACGAGCCGGGCCATGGATGAGCTGACCCAACGCACGAACGCCCTCAAGGCGATGCCCTTGCTGGGAGATCTGCCGCACGGCGAGCTGGAGAAGCTGGCCGGCCGTCTCTCCGTCGAGCAGCACCGCACTGGCTCCGTCATCATTCGTGAAGGCGCGAGCGGCGGCGCGGCGTACTTCGTGGTGAACGGTGAGTGCGAGGTGCGGCGAGAAGGGCGGCGTGGCTCGAAGCGGGTCGCCCTCCTGAAGAAGGGTGATCACTTCGGCGAGCTGTCGATCATCAACCCGGCCCCTCGTTCGGCGTCGGTCGTCGCGCTCGAAGACGCCGATCTGCTCGTGCTGACCGAGCAGGACTTTCGCGAGGCGCTCCGCTCGAACCGGGCGATGGCGCTGCACCTGATCCGCTCCCTCGCCAAGCGCCTCCAAGCGCGGGAAGACGAGTTCTCGGGATGATCACGACCTCGACGACGCCGTCCTGCATCATTCAGCAGCTGCTCGAGGACAAGCAGTACGACCTGAAGCTCGAGCTCATCGCCGGGAAGGCCGGCCTCAACCAGCGCATCTCGAGCTCGCGCATCCAGAAGCCCGGCCTCGCGCTCACCGGCTTCACCGAGCACCTCCACCCGGAGCGGCTGCAGATCTTCGGCAACACCGAGGTGAGCTACCTGCGAACGCTGACTCGCGAGCAGCAGGTCTCGGTGCTCCAGAAGGTGTTCGAGTCGAACCTGGCGTGCGTGGTGGTGACGAAGGGCCTCGACGTGCCCGAGCCGCTCATCGAGGGCTGCGAGCGCTCGGGCCTCGCGTTGATGCGCACGCCGCTCATCTCGTCGGCGTTCATCTCGCAAGTGCAGTCGTTCCTCGAAGAGGCGCTCACTGCGACCGGCAATCTCCACGGCGTGTTGGTCGACGTGTTCGGCATCGGGGTGCTGCTCCTCGGCAAGTCGGGCATCGGCAAGAGCGAGATCGCCCTCGACCTGGTGATGCGCGGGCACCGGCTGGTGGCCGACGACATCGTGAACCTGCTGCGCCGCTCGGGCGACGTGTACGGGCACGGCAACGAGATGCTCCAGCACCACATGGAGATCCGCGGCCTCGGCATCCTCAACATCAAGGACCTCTTCGGCGTCGCGGCGGTGCGCGACCGAAAGAAGATCGAGCTCGTCATCGAGTTGGTCGAGTGGGCGCCGGGAGCCGAGTACGACCGGCTGGGCCTCGAGCAGGAGTCGATGAACATTCTGGGCGCGGAGCTGCCCCACGCGGTGGTGCCGGTGCGGCCCGGGCGAAACATGACCACCATCGTCGAGGTCGCCGCGCGCAACCACTTGCTCAAGCTGCGCGGGCACCACTCCGCCCAGGAGTTCGCCGAGCGCCTCTCGCAGGCCATCGCGAAGCAGGGCACCACGCCGTCCTTCGGTCGCTCTCCCGTTCCCTCGCCGCGCCCGACGCCGCACTTCGAAGAAGACGTCGAGTAGCGCGACCTGCGTCAACCGAGCGTCAACGTCGGCAGCTCGGTTGACGAATCGGCGGCGAGGTTCGTGCGCCAGCGTCAACCCGGACCGCCTGGTTGACGATTCTCTCCGGTCGAGCGGCTCGGTGAGACGCAGCCCGCGCGCTCGAGCGACCTCGGGGCCTTGTTCGTCAACCTGCTGGCCCAATCGTCAACCCCAGCCGCCACCGTGCGGTCGAAAACTGGCTCGAGCGCCACAGCCACGTAGCATTCGCGCATGGCCGGAATCGTCAACGAGTCCCTCGAGAGGCTGATCCGCTCCGGAGCCCCGTTCAGCAGCAAGGACGTGCAGACCCTCACTGGTGTCTCGCGGCAGGCGGTGCACAAGCACCTCAGCGTGATGGTCGAGCGCGGCGAGCTCGAGGCGACGGGGAAGGCGAGGGCGGTGAAGTACCTGCCGGTCGCGCCGATGCGTCAACGGGTCGAGGTCGCGTCGGCGGGCACCCACTTTCGGCTCTCGGCGCGGCTGCTCATGCTCGAGGTGAAGCCCGGAGAAGTGACGCTCGACTTCACCGGTGTCGTCGAGCTGGGCGACGAGTTCCTCGACGAGCTCTTCAACGTCTGGGCGCCGAGCCACCCCCGCTGCACCCTCAAGGTGGCGCACCTGCCGAGCACGCTGGCCAAGCCGTTCTTCGAGTTCGCCAAGCGGCGGACGCTCGAGCCGGCACGCACAGGCTGATTCAGACCGCCGGCGCTGGGTCGTCGCTCCACGAATGGAGCTCGTCCTCCTCATCGGCATTCCAGCGACCGGCAAGTCGTCCTTCGCGCGTGATCGGCTCTTCGACAGCCACCTTCGGATCAACCGCGACATGCTGCGCACCGCGAACCGGGAACGCCGGCTGTTCGAAACCGCCTTGGCGACGGGCACCGCCGTCGTCGTCGACAACACCAACGTGACTCGCGCCGAGCGGGCGACCTTCATCACCCCGGCGAGAGCGGCCCGCTTCGTGGTGCGAGGGTTCTTCTTCGAGTCGCGCCTCGCCGAGGCGCTCGCCCGAAACGAGCGGCGGCTTCGGTCGATTCCACCGGCAGGGGTCCGAGGTCGGGCGGCGCTCCTCGAGCTCCCCAGGCCGAGCGAGGGCTTCGACTCGCTCTCCTTCGTGCGGCTTTCAGGCGCGGGCGGGTTCGACGTCTCCGAGTGGGATGAGACCCGATGATCTCGAGACCCGCATGCGTCGCCTGGAAGCGACCGACGACGCGATGGCCCTGCCGCGCGTGCCCCTGGTGCTCCGGGCCGATGGCCGCAACTTCACCCGCCTCACCCGAGACGTCCTGCACCTCGAGGCCCCGTTCGACGAGCGCTTGCGAGACGCGATGGTCGCCGCGACCCGCCGCCTCTTCGAGTGTGGCTTCCGCGCCGTCTTCGGCTTCACCGAGAGCGACGAGCTCTCCGTCCTCCTTCACGCCGAAGACGCGCCGTTCGATCGCCGGCTCCGCAAGCTGAACTCCGTCGCCGCCGCCGAGGTGAGCGCTTCGGTCACGCTCGCCCTCGGAGTGCCCTGCGCCTTCGACTGCCGCACGATTCCCCTCCCCACGACCGACGACGTCGTCGACTACTTCCGCTGGCGCATGGAGGACGCCACCCGCAACGCGCTCTCGAGCTGGGCGTATTGGACGCTTCGAAAGGAAGGCCTCTCGGCGCGGAAGGCGACCGCGACGCTCGACGGCTTGGGCACCGCCGAGAAGAACGAGCTCCTCTTCCAACGAGGCATCAACTTCAACGAGGTGCCGGCCTGGCAGCGCCGTGGCGTGGGCGTGCGATGGGTCAACGTGCTCCGCACGGGCATCGACAAGCGCACCAACACCCCCGTCGCGAGCCAGCGCCGGGTGCTCGAGACCGAGCTCGAGCTGCCAATGAAGTCGGCGGCGCTGCGCTTCCTGCGCGCGCGCGCCGGAGAGTCGTTCGACGTGCGCGCTCGGTCGTGAGGGTTGGGGCTTGGTGCTGATCAGCCACCACTCGTCGAGGCCGTGGCCGCGCAGGCCGCGAACCTGTGCCCGCGAGCTCGACGCCGACGCGCTCTGCAATCGTCTCGCCGCTGCGCCGTACCGGGGAACATGACGATCACCGAAGCAGTCGTGGCCGTGTTGGTGGTGAGCATCTGTGTCGGCATGCCGGTGATGGGGCTGACGTTGCGCTTCGCGCTCAAGCCGGTGCTCGACGCCTGGTTGGCCGCGCGGAACGGGCGGACGAGCGAGACCGCCGAGGTCGAGGCCCTGCGGACGCGAGTGGCCGCGCTCGAGGCCGTCTGGGAGCACCGCCTGGGCGCCGGCACCCTCGACTCGGCCATTCCGCCAGCCTTGCGCGAGCGCACGCGCAGCTGAGCTCGCCACGCCCTTTACTTCCTCGCCCGCTCGCGCTTATCGGGCCGCATGGAATTTCGTGGCAAGTGGGTCCTCCTCACCGGCGCCTCGGCCGGCCTCGGCCTCGAGTTCGCCAAGCAGCTCGTCACCGAGCATGGCGCGAACCTCATCATCGCGGCGCGCCGCCTCCAGAAGCTCGAGGAGCTCAAGGCCGACTTCGAGAAGAAGGGCTCACAGGTCGTCTGCATCGCCGCCGACATGTCGAAGGGTGAAGACGTCGACCGGCTCGTCAAGGAAGCCACCACCGGTCGCGAGATCTACGCCGCCATCTTGAACGCGGGCGCCACCCACTTCGGCCACCACCACCACCTCCCGTGGGACGAGTTCCTCTCGCTCCTCCAGCTGAACGTCACCGCGAACGTCCGCCTCGCCACCGAGCTGGTCGCCCACATGAAGCAGCACCGCTTGGGTGGTGGGCTGATGCTCGTCTCCTCGATGAGCGGAGTGATGCCGGTGCCGTACCAATCGGCCTACTCGGGCACCAAGGCGTTCCTGAACAGCTTCGGCATGGCGCTCGCGCACGAGCTCGAAGGCCACCCGCTCAGCCTCACCGTCTTCGCGCCCGGGGGCATCCAGACCGACATGACGAGCGGGAAGAACTTCTCCACCTTGACCAAGTGGCTCGCGCCGGTCGACGTCACCGCCAAGGCCGGCCTCAAGGCGATGAAGAAGCGCGAGCTGCTCTCCGTGCCGGGCTTCTTGAACCAGCTGGGCCTCTTCGCCTTCCGCTTCGTCCCGCGCAGCTTCGCCATCGGCCAGCTCGCCACCACCTACCGCAAGGCGCTCCTCGACGCCGGCGTGAAGGAGTGAGCTGACACAGCGTTCGGTGTCAGCTCGCGTGTCACCGCGCGCAATCCTTCGCTGATCCGCAGACTTCCGCGTCTCCTCGGAGCTCGGCACGCCAGCTGCTCTCGCGCGCGTCAACTCGAACGCGCTCACCTCGGGCGCAGGGGGACACGTGATGCGACAGACGGTGTGGACGGCGGTTGCGACCGCGACGGTGTGGTGCGCCTGTGGACAGATGATGACGACGCCCGACGCGGGCGGCACCGGCGGCGGAAGCACGGCGGGCGGAACGTCAGGCGGTGGGAGCGCGGGAGGAGGCAGCACGGCTGGTGGCTCGACCGCGGGAGGCTCGTCGGGAGGCGGTTCTTCGGCGGGTGGCTCGGCGGGCGGTAGCGTCGATGCAGGCAACCCCGACGAGCTCACCCCAGCCGAGCTCACCCAGGCGCGCACCTTCAGCCCGCTCCCCGCAGTGCCGGCCGACACCACCAACGCCTTCGCGGACAACCTGGCGGCGGCGGTCCTCGGTCAGCGGCTCTACTTCGACTCGAGCTACTCCGGCGCGCTCGCCATCGGCCTCGACGCCGGCACCGGGCTCGACGGCGGCAACGGTGGCCTCGGCGCGGTCGGAGAGCGCGGGAAGGTCGCCTGCGTCTCCTGTCACGCTTCGCCCTCGGGAGACGACGACCGCACCAGCCCCAACCACGTCTCGCTGGGCACCGACTACGGCACCCGCAACGCGCTCCCGGTGGTGAACTCGTCCTTCTACAAGTGGACGAACTGGGCCGGCCGCTTCGACAGCCAGTGGTCGCTCCCGCTCGCCGTCGCGGAGAACGCCCGCATCATGAAGTCCACCCGCCTCGAGGTGGCGCACCTGCTGTTCGACAAGTACCGCGCCGACTACGACGCCATCTTCCCCGTGCCGCTCGACGCCGCGCTCGCCTCGACGGCGCCCGACGCCGCGCGCTTCCCCGCGTCGGGCAAGCCCAAGGCCGCGGCGACCGACCCAGACGGTCCGTGGGAGCTGATGACGGCGCCCGACCGCGCCATCGTGAACCGCATCTTCGCCAACTACGGCAAGGCGCTCGCCGCGTACATGCGCAAGCACGTCAGCCGGAACGCCGCCTTCGACAAGTTCATCGCCGGTGATTCCACCGCCATCTCGGCCAGCGCCAAGCGCGGCTTCAAGGTCTTCGTCGGCAAGGGCCAGTGCGCGAGCTGTCACCGAGGGCCGAACTTCGCGGACGATGCCTTCCACGCCATCGGCGTTCCCCAGCGGGGCGACCGGGTGCCGGCGACGGACCTGGGCCGCTTCACCGATGTCGCGCCGCTCCTCACCAGCGCGTTCAACACCAACGGTGACTTCAGCGACGACAAGCTGACCGGCAAGCTCACCGGAGAGTCGCAGCAGGCCTCGCAGCTCGGCGCCTTCCGCACCAAGAGCCTTCGCAACCTCTCGACGAGCGCGCCCTACATGCACTCGGGCCAGTTCGCGACGCTGGAGGCCGTGGTGGCCTTCTACAACGCGGGTGGCGGCCAGGTGCCCGACGGCGGAACGCTGCCGGCCGAGATTCGTCCCCTCGCGCTCACCGCCCAGGAGCAGACCGACCTCGTCGCCTTCCTGAAGACGCTCGATGGTGACCCGATCGACCCGGCGCTCACGGTGAACACCTCGCGCTGATCAGCCCTTGTCGGGCTTCGGGTCATCACCGACCTTCTCGTGCAGGAAGGAGTGCAGCTTGTTCGCGAGCGACTCGGGCATCTCGCGAGCGAGCGCCTTCTTGCAGAGGGTGGTGGTGGCCCGATAGCTCTCGAGGAACTCCTCGCATGCACCGCAGTCGTGAAGGTGCCCGTCGAGCTTCGCGCGCAGGTCGGTGTCGAGGACTCCGTCGACGTAGTCCACCAGCAAGTCGATGCACTGCTTGCAGTTGGCGGCCACCGCGCTTCTCCGAGAGAGGAGTCAGTCTACTGCGATTCCGACGACGCCCGTGCAACTCCAAATGAGCCGGCTGAACACCCGAGCAGGCCGAGGGAGATCAACTCGGGCGCTCCGCGTAGAACCGGTCGATGGCGGCGCGGAGGGCGAGCCGGGCACGGTGCAGGCGGCTCTTGATGGCCGGCACCGATTCCTGAGTGACGGCGGCGATTTCCTCGTACGACATGCCCTCGAGGTCGCGGAGGAGGAAGACCTGCCGGTAGTCCTCGGGGAGCGCGGCGGTGGCGGTGTCGATGGCGCCGCGCAGCTCTGCGTCGAGCGTCTGGGTCTCGGCGTCGGGCGTCCAGTCGGCCACCTGATCGACCAGGGAGCCACGCTCGTTGAACTGGGGCTCCTCGGGCTCCTCGACGACGGCGGTCACCTTGCGTTTGCGCAGCCGCATCAGGGCGAAGTTCGCGGTGATTCGGTAGACCCACGAGCCGAACGCCGACTCTCCGCGGAACTCGGGCAGGTGGCGGTAGGCGGCGAGGAAGGCCTCCTGCACCACCTCGGCGGCGTCGTCGTCGCTGCGGAGCATGCGGGCGGCCATCGCGAAGACCCGGTTCTGGTGCCGCGTCACCAACTGCTCGAACGCGCCCATGTCGCCCTTCTGGGCCCGCAGCAGCAGCGTGTCGTCACCCTCCGTCACCATGGCCGGGCGCGAACCGTCGTCACTTTGGTGAGTTGGGTCAAGCCGCATCGCTCGCTCCCCGTCATACGACCGGGCCTGAAAGTCGTTTCTCACCGCGCCTCAACCGACGGGCGCCGGCTTCATTCGTGAAGAAGTTCGGTTGACGTGGTGGGACCCAGGCACTCAGCTTCGGGGGTGTGGCTCGTCGTCTTCGCGCTCCTCACAGCGACCCCAGACTCGGACCCGTTGGCGGTCAGCCGGGGGCGCTTCGGTGCGGCCGACTTCGAAGGGGCGCTCGCCATCCTCGATCGGGCGCTCCCCGCGGAGACGAAGCCCCACCGGCGGGCCCTGCTGGAGCTCGAGCGGGCGAGGTGTCTGAGCGCGCTCCGGCGTCCGGCCGAGAGTGACGGCGCCATCGAGCGTGCGCTGTCGGCCGACCCGACGGTGGGCCTCGCCGAAGAAGACGCGACTCGTGCGCTGCGGGCGACGTTCGCGCAGGTGAAGACGCGGCTCGCGGCGGAGGTCACCATCGTCACCGAGCCACCGGGTCTCGCGGTTCGGCTCGACGGGGCGGTGGTGGGGCGTGCGCCGGTGACCCAGCCGCTGCCCGTTGGTGCGCACGCGCTCGCGGCCATCGACGAGAGCGGAACGGACCGCGCGTCGCTCGAGTTGGTGGTCGCTCCGCGCCAGAAGCAGACGGTGGTGCTCCGGGTCGGGGAGCCGCCAGCCCTCGTCGAGCGTCCGCCTCCCGTGGAGTCGCCTCCCACGTCCTGGAGCGTGCTCCCCTTCGTCGCCGCGCGGGCGCACCTCGATCCCCTCGTGCCGGGCGTCTCGCTCGAGCCCAGCCTCGGGCTGCTGGGGCGCCACTTCCTCGCGGAGCTGAGCGTGGTGGTGGGGCCTTCGGTGGGGCTCGGGGCGCGCGCTGGCGGCCGGCTCCCCTTCGCGGGCGAGCGCTTCTCGGTGCAGCTCACCGCCAATGGCATCTACTTCCTTGGCCAGAGCTCGGCGCCGGGCGTTGGGGTGAGCGCGGGCTTCGTCGTCCGTGCGGTGCCGGTGCTCGAGCTCTTCGCGGAAGGGGCCCTCTGGTACGTCGCCGCAGCGCCGACGTTCCGCTCACTCTACGGGCTGGCGACGCTCGGGCTCCGGCTCCGATGGCCGGCACCTTTCGAGGGGTGACTCCGTTGCCGCGTGAGTCGGGAGCTCAGCTCTTGAGCCCGAACTTGGCGACCAGCTCGTGTGCGTAGGTGCGCGCGATGCCAGCGAGCTTGGCCATCTCCGCCACGTTGCCGCCGCACTGGTGATGGAGCCGGGTGAAGTATTCCCGAGTGAAGTCCTCGATAAGCTGCTCCTTGGCCTGCTTGTAGGGCTGGGGAACGCTCACCACCAACTTCTCGTCGAGCGACTCGGTGCCGGCCGAGACGGCGCGCTCGATGACGTTGCGCAGCTCGCGCACGTTGCCTGGCCAGTGGTGTTGTCCAAGCCGCGCGAGGAGCCCCACCGGCAGCTCGAACTGCGGCCGGCCAGCGCGGGTGAGGATGGCGGTGACGAGCAGCGGAAGATCCTCGAGGCGTTCTCTGAGTGGCGGCACCTGGGCGACGACGACGGCGAGGCGGAAGTACAGGTCTTCGCGGAACCGGCCGGCGCGGACTTCGGCGAGCAGATCGCGATGCGTCGCCGCGAGGACCCGCACGTCGAGCTGGGCGTCCACCGTGTCACCCACCCGACGCACGGTTCGGCTCTCGAGCGCGCGGAGGAGCTTGGGCTGGAGATCGAGGGGCAGCTCTCCGATCTCGTCGAGGAAGAGGGTGCCGCCGTCGGCCTGCATGAAGGCCCCGTCGCGGGTGACGTGGGCGCCGGTGAACGCGCCGCGCACGTGGCCGAACAGCTCGCTCTCGGCGAGGGTCGGGCTCAACGCGCCGCAGTCGACGACGACGAAGGGCCGATGCCGTCTCGGGGAGTGCTGATGAATCGCGCGCGCGAGCAGCTCCTTGCCGGTGCCCGTCTCGCCGCGGAGGAGGACGGTGGAGAGCGTCGGAGCGGCCCGTCGCAGCGCGAGGAAGAGCTCCTTCATCGGCGGTGCCTGGCCGAAGACCTCTCCGAACGAGGTGCTGCTCTCGGCATCGCCGCTCGGAATCGCATAGAGCCGGCAGAGCACGGTGCCCAGCGAGAAGACGGCCTCACGCCGCACCAGGAAGCCGTCGACCCGCGCGCCGTGGAACCAGGTGCCGTTCTTCGACGCGAGGTCCTTCACCCAGACGCCTTCAGCGCGGCGCTCGAGCTCGGCGTGGCGGCGCGAGACGGTGCCGTCAGTCACCTTGAGCTGAACGTCGTCGCCGGCCCCGATGACGAGGAGCGACTCCAGCTCGGCGCTCTGTCCACGCGCGTTCCCCGAGAGCACCTCGACGCGGTAGCGGGCGTTGCGCGGGTCGAACGTCGCCTGCTCGGCGGCGCTGAGCGAGTCGACCGGGAGCGGATCGGTGGAGCGATGAGGCATGCGGCCGGTCGAGCTTACTCGTGGAGGGTCAGCCGTCGACACGGACGCGAGCGGACGACAGCGGCCTTCGTCGGGTCCGCGACGTCAAGGCGACGGAGGACGCCCGCACACCCAGGACGACCGGCTGGCGAGAGCGTGGATCCTCTGCCGCAGTCGGCAGCGGGCCTGGAGCTCCAGCTCGTTCGACGCCGAGCCTGGACCTCCGCCACAGTCGGCTGCGGGCCTGGATCTCCGTCTCAGTCGCGTGCGCTTTTACTCAGCGTCGATGACGGGCAAGAAGGACGGCGAGCAGCAGCACGACGGCACCAGGCGCGGAAGAGCAGCCGAGCGCGAAGTAGCTCTGCGGCTTGGGGGGCGGCTCGGTCACCGTGCCTCCGTCGGTTCCGTCGAGCGTGCCTTCGAGCGTCGCGGCAGAAGAAGCCAACAGGTCGCCCTCGGCATCCACCGCGCGTAGCGTGATGGTGCCGCCATCGGGAGCGAGCACGAAGACGGACCGCTCGGATCCGGTGAGCAGCGGCGTCGTGACCGAACTCGAGCACGCGGAGTCGGCGAACAACCCATCAGCTCCGGAGATCGACAGCGACACGGGCGATCTCACCGCCAGCCGATCGGCGCGACCGCCATCGGGTGCGGGCAGCGACGTCGTCGCGCCGACGTGCACCTCGACACAACTCCCTCGCGGCGCCTGCTTCACGACCTCGAGCGTCAACCGCTGCGCCATCGGCTCGGACGCGATGCCGAGATCATCGAAGTCCGCCTCCCAGGTGTGCGGGCCCTGCGCGTACGCCGAGCCGACGCTGAGGCTGATCACCTGCGCGCGAGAGAGCACCGGGTCGAAGCGCGCGACCTGCTCTCCATCGATGAAGAACGCGGCGACACCTGCATCGCTCCCGACGCCGAGCGACGCGGTCTCGAGCAAGTGCCAGCCACCATCGACCGTGCTCGCGCGTTCGGTGAGCGTCCCGGCCGGTCCAGTCGGGCCCTGCTGCTCGGTGCCGGCGACCAGCCCGTTCCCGTCGAGCCACCAGAACACCGCTGCCTTGTCGTTCGCACCCTGGAGCCACGACACGGCGAGGAAGACCGTCTGCCCCGCGGTGCCGGCATTCTGAACGCGCACCCAACTCCGGGTGTACGCCGCCGGCCCGTTCAGCGTGATGGGGCGCCGCAGCGTGGTGCCCTGCCTGCTCACGTTCGCGGTCTCGGTGTCGCTGACCCGCAGGCCTTGAGCGCCTCGATGTGCGGACGGGCGGCTCGCCATCGCGCTGATGCCGGTGATGGGCGCGTCGATGATCCACGCCGAGGTGCCCGTCTCGAAGCCCTCGAAGAAGGCCTGTGCCGAAGCCGGCGTCGCCGCCAGCCAGGCGAGAAGGACGAGACGAGCCACCGCGGCATTTTCCTCTCTGGTTTCGAGCAGGTCCAGCGACGTTGCGAGTGGAGTCAGCTGGACCTGACGCTGTCCGGAGCGAGCTGACAACCCCACCGAGCGATCAACGGGTTCGCCGCTGGGCCCAGGCTTGCTCTGGAGGCCGACATGCGCACTTCACCTCTGTCGCTGCTCCTGCTGACTTTCCTCGCTTGCGAGGTGCCCTCGCAGACCGGCCCTGACGAGTCGCCGGCGATGACCGAACGACAGCCAGCGCAGCTGCAGCTCGGCACCTCGGAGGCGGTGTTGGCGCCGGGCGAGGGGCTCCAGCTCACGGTCGGCTTCAGCGGCGGCCAGGGGCTCACCCTCTCGACGCTCGGGTATCAGTCGGCGGATCCAGCGATCGCGAAGGTGTCGGCCACCGGGCTGATCGAGGCCCTTGCCGTCGGCTCCACCGTCGTGAAGGTGACCGCGACCTTCCTCCCAGGAGGCTCCACCGCGCAGGCGAACCTGCCGGTGCGAGTGCTGGCGCCGCAGCCGACGCTCCAGCTGACGAGCACGCCGATGGCCACGACGAACGAGACGCGCGCCAGCGTCGGTTGGACGGTGAACGGTGCGCCGGAGAGCGCGGTTCGTTGCAGTCGCGATGGTCTCTCGCCGACGGCGTGCACCAACCCCTTCGTCCTCGGAGCCACCACGCCGCTCACGCCTGGCGCGCATCGGGTCGACTTCTGGGTCGACCAGGGCTCGGGGGTCGACGTCGCTCATCCGCTCGCGTCGTTCCAGTGGACGATCACCTCGTCCGCTCCGCCGCCATCGCTGCAGCTGAGCGGCCTCCCGATGGCGACGACGGCGGCGACGACGGCCTCCATCTCACATCAGGTGCTCGACGCCGTCGGAGGGGAGTCGGTGTTCTGCCGCCTCGACGCGTTCGCGCCCATCGCGTGCCCGAACCCCTTCGTGCTCGGGGCTTCCACGCCGCTCGCGGCCGGTTCGCACACCGTCGACTTCTTCCTCGTCGCCAGTGGCGGCACCCTCGACTCGAGCCGGCCGTCCGCGTCGCATCAGTGGACGATCCGCGTGGCGCCTCCTCCGCCGTCGCTTCAGCTCGGCGGCCTGCCGGCGGTCAACACGATGACGCGCACTGCCTCCATCACCCATCAGGTCCTCGATGGCGTCGGCGGAGAGACCGTGCACTGCCGCCTCGATGCGTATGCGCCGATCGCCTGCCCGAATCCGTTCGTGCTCGGGGCGACCAACCCGCTCGCCATCGGAGCGCACTCGGTCGACTACTACCTCGTCGCCAGCGGCGCCGCCCTCGACGTCGCCCAGCCGACCGTGCACGTGGCCTGGACCATCGCCTCGTCGGCGGGTGGTGGAACGGCTGGTGGTGGATCAGCCGGCGGATCAGCAGGAGGTGGCAATGCGGGCACTGGCGGTGGAGCTGGCGCCACTGCGCTTCCCGCGTTGCCGTACAGCCAGGCCGCGCTGGCCATCGACGGCAACTTCTCCTCGTACGACGGCACCACCCCGCTCAGCTGGAACGGCAACGTGATGCTCGGCCCCGTCGTCGATCCGAATGGGTCGGGCCGAACGGTGAACCTCCACCGCATCATGCAGGCCGCGCCCTACGCGTGGGGCACCACTCACCGCGCCGAGCTGTTGTGGATGGACGACCCCAACACCTCGCTGCCGGTGGGCCTCGACACCTGGCAAGCCTTCGCGGTGATGCGCAAACCCGGAGAGAGCCAGCCGGCGAGCGTGTCCGACGATTCCCTGCTCGTCTTCCAGAGCCACAGCCCCGAGAGCGGCAACACCTACCCGCCGTACGCGCTCGTCTTCGCGCGCCAGACGAACGACGTGCGATGGGAGGTCTCGTACAACAGCCGTCCGGTGAGCCAGTGGGCGAGCCTCGGTGCCGTCGAGGGCTCCTCCACGATTCACCGCGAGCCGCTTCCACCGGAAGGCCAGTGGTACCGCTACATTCTCCACTACCGCGCGGGGTACCTCGCCTCGCAGAACCCGCTCATCGAGGTCTGGCGCGCGAAGCCGGGCGGCCCGTTCCAGCTGCTCGTCACCCACACCGGCCCAAACACGTACAACGGCGGCGCCGCCTACCCGCGCATCGGCCCCTACAAGTGGGACGGCGACTGGCACGGGCAGAGCTCGCTCGCCTTCTTCGAGACGCCCCTCTTCTACGGCCGCGGCGCGAACCTCTTCCAGGAAGCGGCGGCGTCGCTGCAAGGCTTCTGATCAGGCCAGCGGTGGAGGTGTCGAGGAATCACCTCGGCCGAGCTCTGGGCATATGCTCGCTGGGTGTCGGAGTCGTCGCGCTGCCTTCGCTGTCAGGAACCGCTGATCACCTCCGATCAGCCGTGTCCGAGGTGCGGGTCGGTCGGAGGCAACACCGGGAGCCTGCCGGGCCTGGGAACCCCGCTCGAGCACCGGGCGGCGGAGGTGCTCGCAGGCGACGTGCTCGGTGAGGCGTACCAGGTGGTGCGCAAGCTGGGTGAGGGCGGCATGGCGTCGGTGTTCCTCGCGCGCGATCTCCAGCTCGGCCGGCAGGTCGCGGTGAAGGTGCTGGCGGCGCACTTGTGCCGAGATCCGCAGGCGGTGGCGCGCTTCGAGCGCGAGGCTCGAGCGACGGCGCACCTCGATCACCCCAACATCGTTCCCATCTACGCGGTCGGGCGCTTTCGCGATCGACCGTTCATGGTGATGAAGCTGCTCGAGGGTGGCTCGCTGGCCGACCTCATCCACCGCCGGCCGGTGCCCTGGGCCTGGAGCGAGGTGCGGCCGCTCCTCACCCAGCTCTGTGACGGGCTGAGCTCGCTGCACGCACGCGGGCTCGTTCACCGCGACGTGAAGCCGAGCAACATCTTCGTGAGCCCCTCGGGGCACCTGACGCTCCTCGACTTCGGGATCATCAAGGAGCTCTCGACCGATCACACCGGCACCGGCCAGCTCCTCGGCACGATGCGCTACATGGCGCCGGAGCAGCTCGTGCAAGCGAACCTCGTCGACGCGCGCGCCGACGTCTATGCCGTCGGGGTCGTGCTCTACCGCCTGCTCGCGGGGCGCACGCCGTTCGAGGGCGACGACCTCCAGGTCGCGCAGGCGAAGGTCTCGGAGGATCCACCCAGCGCCGACAGCCTCAACCCCACCCTGTCGGGCTCGATCGCGAGCGTGCTCTCTCGCGCGGTCAGTCGAGAGCGCACCTCTCGGTTCCAGTCGGTGAAGGAGCTCCTCGAGGCGCTCGATCACCCGGAGCTCTTCGCCAAGCGCCGGTCCACCCGTCGGCTCGCGGGGGCGCTGGTGGTGGCCGCTTCGCTCGTCGCGACCGCCGCCATCACCTGGCGACTCACCCGCGTCGAGCCGCTCCCCGTGAACCCAGAGCCGATCGCCGTGCCGGCACCGACGGCTCCTCCGCCCCCAGCGGTCGAGGCGGAACGGCCGGCGGAGCCGCCACCCCTCCTCGCGCACGAGTCGAGCGTGGCGCGGTCACCCAAAGACATCACGCCCGCGCCTCGGCCGACCCCGCCGCCGGTGAAGCCGGTCGCTCGAGGCGAGCCTCCAGTGACCCGAGGCACGCTCGCCGTGCAGGCCACGATTCGAGGGCAGCCGACGGTGGCCGAGCTGATCGTCGACGGCGTGGAGCAGGGAGAAGCACCACTCCAGCTCGAGCTGAGCTCGGGCTCACATCGGGTGCGCGTCACCAAGAGCGGCTACCCGCCGGTCGAGACGACGGTGAAGGTCGGGAGCCGGCCCGAACGGCTCGTCGTCGAGCTCGCTCGCTGAAGACGGCGCGCGTGGGAGGCGCTCCTGGCTGGCAGGTTCGAAGCCGATGCGCGGTCGGCGTTTGAGCGCGACTCCGCGCCAGGCGTACACTTCAGCCCATGAGAACGCGCGTTTCCTCCGGTTCTCCCTGGGAGCCCCGCATCGGCTTCTCTCGAGCCGTTCGTTCGGGCGCGCACGTCTTCGTCTCGGGCACCGCCCCCATCGGAGCGAACGGCCAGACGGTCGGCGTGGGAGACGTTCGCGCCCAGACTCGTCGCTGCTTCGAGATCGCTCTCGCGGCGCTCGGTGAGCTCGGCGGCCGGGTGCAAGACGTGGTGCGCACGCGGGTGATGCTGACCGACATCAGCCGTTGGGAAGAAGCCGCCGAGGTGCACGGGGCCTACTTCCGCGAGGTGCGGCCGGCGTGCTCGTTCTTCCAGGTCTCGCGCTTCATCGACCCCGAGTGGCTGGTCGAGATCGAGCTCGACGCCATCATCGAGCACTGACCTCAGGGAACGAGCGGCCGGTTCGCGAGCGCGCGCTCGGCGATGGCGAGGAAGTCGGACTCGGTCACCAGCCCCACCAGCCGGCCCTTCTCGTCGATCACCGGCAGACAGCCGACCTTCTTCGTCCGCATCAGCTTCGCCGCCGCGCTCGCTCCATCGTCTTCGCGCACCGAGAACAGCCGCAGCGACATCACGTCGACCACCTGCGCCCCGCGCCGCGTCGAGAGGCCCTTCATCACGTCGAAGCTCGAGAGCATGCCCACCAGCTTGCCCTTCGGGTCGACCACCGGGAGGTGCCGCACTCGCCCCAGCCGCATCTCCGCCGCCGCCTGCTCGAGGGGCGCGTCGGGAGCGATGGTGAGCACGTCGTTGGCCATCACCTCCGAGACGAGCACGCTCACGCGCGGTCCTTCCGCTTCTTCTTCTTCTCTCCAGCCTGGAAGTCGGGCGCCGTCACCTGCACGTCGCGGAGCATCTTGCGCACCTCGAGCCCGTGCATCTCTTCCTGGGCGATCTGGGTGCGGGCGAACTCCTCGAGGTAGACGCTGCGGTCCTCCACCACGTCGAGGAACTCGCGGTAGAGGTCGAGCGCGTCGCGTTCGTGGGCGAGCGACTCCTCGAGAATGTCCTTCACCGAGTGTTGGTAGCTCTCGGGAATGTCGGCGATCTGGAGCGTCGGGTGCCCGCCGAGCCCGGTGAGGATCTCGCCCGCCTGCTGCGCGTGGAGCAACGACTCGGTCGCCTGCTGCTTCATGAAGGCGACGATGGGAATGCGGTTCGGCCCCGCCACCATCAGCGAGTAGTGGGTGTAGCGAACGACCCCCGCGAGCTCGAACTCCATGATTCGCGAGAGCAGCTTCTGGGCCTTCTTCACGTTCAGGTCACGCATCGGCATCGAACCCTCCTCCGCCGCAATCGGCGCACGCGCGTGGGCATAGCCTCGTCGACCCGCGTCGTCGACGGTGAGTTCTGTCGACGCCCGCTCAGCCGCACCACCCTTTTTCACCGTCGCGGCAGGGTGACGATTCTCGGGTGCCTGGGGTTGACGCCTGCCGCAGCGGGTGGGTTTATGGCGCTCCCTCTTCAGGACCCCCGATGACGACCACTCTCCGAGTCTTTCTCCCTGCCGTGGTGCTGTCTTCTCTCGCTGCCTGCGACGGCTGCCGTCCCCAGATTCGGGATCAGGTCTACGGAGAGCCGCGAATCCTCGTCGACGTCGACGGCGTCAACGTGGAGTCGACCGAGCTCGACTTCGGCTCGGTGCCGATGACGAAGAAGGTGACGCGGGTGGTGCGGCTCACCAACGTCGGCCGGGCCGCCTTGCAGTTCGACGGCTTCGCCAAGGAAGACGGCGACGCGGTGCAGCTCGGCACCACGGTGCTGGAGCCGAACCCCGTCTTCGGCATCGACCTGTCGCCCTTCGAGCTGCCCGTCGGCGAGTCGAAGGAGCTCACCTTCTTCTTCCAGCCGCCCGAGGCGACGACGCCGACGGTGGCACACCTCGCGAAGCTCAAGCTGGTGACGCCGAACGCGAACCCCAACGCGCCGCCGGCCTTCTTCAGCCTGAAGGGCACCGCGCTGCGCGGAGAGTGCGAGTTCCCCGCCATCATCGACTTCGGGGCGGTGGCGCGCGGTGACACGTTCAAGCAGGTCGAGAACCTGAAGAACCGGCGCATGGTCGACTCCTTCCCTCGAGTGGGCGACATCGTCGCGGCCGACCCGGTGTTCGCGCTCACGGCCGACTCGCCGCGCGGGGAGTTCTCCATCGGCCCCGGCCGCGACAAGACGCTCACCTTCCAGTTCACCCCCACCGAGCCGCGCGACTACTTCGGCACCATCAAGGTGCTGCCCGCCGATGGGTGCCCCGAGCTGACGGTGCGGCTCATCGGCACCGGCGTCGACAACGTGCTCACCTGGATGCCGGCGAGCATTCACTTCGGCTTCGTGCAGCCGAGCACCACCGTCACCCAAGACGTCACCTTCTTGAACCAGAGCTTCGCGCCGGTCGAGCTGTCGAACCTCGCGACCCGCACCACCCAGCCGCCCGTCGGGCCGAGCAGCATCTTCCGGGTCACCGCCGCGTCGATGGCCGACCCGACGAAGCAGACCGTTCCCCCTGGCCGCCGCAACCCGATGACGAACGCGATCGAACCGGGCACCGCGACGGTGACGCTCAGCTTCAGGCCCATCAACCTCGGCACCATCGGCGCGAACTTCATCGGCACCACCAACGTGCGCGCGCCCACCGACGTGCGGGTCGCCCTCACCGGCGTCGGCGGAGGCCCGGACATCGACGTGACGCCTCCCAGCACCCTCAACTTCGGCCGCATCGCCTACTTCGCCGGCTCGTCGGCGAGTGGCCTGCGCAAGCTCATCATTCGCAACGCTGGGTCGCTCACCACCGACCCGCGCGGCAACCTGAAGCTCGGCCGCATGGGCGCCGGCCGCCCGTACTGGACCGTCACGGCGAAGAACGCGCAGTCGCTCGACTCCGAGATCTGCGTCGGCACCTTCGACACCGCGACGAACACCTGCGTCGGCGACGCGCCCCCCGGCTACGTCTCGAGCATGGGCCTCCAGGCCTCGGCGGGCGGCGTGCTCGACGTGCCGGTGCGCATCACCCCGGCGAACACCGACGTCGGGCCCAGCGGCAGCAAGGAGTGGGAAGTCACCATCTACTCGAACGACCCCGACGAGCCCGAAGTGAAGGTGACGGTGACGGCGCGGCCGGTCACCTTGCCGCCGTGTCACTACACCTTGACGCCGGTGAGCCTGAACTTCGGCGTGGTGACGCCACCCTCGAACCGCGACCTCACCTTCCAGGTCTGCAACACCGCACCGGCGACCGCGACGAACGAGATCTGCCTGGTGACGAACCTCGACATGGGCGCGGGCTCGAACTCGATGTTCTCGCTCCCGGCGGGCGCCCAGGCGGAGCGAGAGCTGCAGCCGCAGGAGTGCATGACGGTGCAGGCGCGCGCCTGGCCGCAGGGCACGCTCCCGTCTTCGCCGACGACGGTGAACGGCACCGTCACCTTCACC
The DNA here is from genome assembly GCA_052034585.1 of Myxococcota bacterium. Classification (GTDB taxonomy): domain Bacteria; phylum Myxococcota; class Myxococcia; order Myxococcales; family Myxococcaceae; genus Xiheimicrobium. The sequence goes on along the minus strand of JBPOIJ010000039.1, from coordinate 67,310 downwards.
ATCTCCGACCCGACGCCAGGGCGCTCCCAGCCCGTCGTTCAGCTCTCGGCGACGCTGGCACCCAGCTGTCTCGTCATCTCGCCCAGCACCCTCGACTTCGGCACCGTGCAGCAAGGCTGCAACTCCCCCGACCGCACCTTCACGCTCTACAACGCCTGCCCGCAGGCGGTGCAGTGGGTCGGCGCGCAGCTCATCGCCTCGGGAGACAGCGCCCAGCCGATGACGATGAACTGCCCCAGCAGCTCGCCGTGTCAGGAGTTCAACGTCGTCTCCGCGCCCAACACCGCGGCGCTGCCGACCTGCACCGTCGCCGGCACCTCGGGCCCCTGTCTGAACCAGGGCGGCTCGCCGCTGAGCTTCCAGATCAAATACCGGCCGGTGAACGTCGGCAGCGACTCGGGCGCCTACCGCATTCAGGTCATGCAGGCCGGTCAGCAGGTCGACTACATCGTCACCTTGAACGGCCGCGGTGACACGATGGGCTTCAACACCGACACCTTCCGCCAGGACTCGCGGCCCAAGGCAGACATCCTCCTCGTCATCGACAACTCCTGCTCGATGATCGACGAGCAGATGGCGCTCGGGCAGAACTTCAACAACTTCATCAAGTACGCGACCACCAGCCAGGTCGACTTCCAGATCGCCGTCACCACCACCGACGCCGACGACGACACGATGTGCCCCACCTGCGAGACGGGCGACTTCTGCCGCGTCGGTGGAGTGATGATGAACTCCTCGGGGTGCACCAACGGCACCGGAGACAAGATCATCACCCCCAACACCCAGAACATCGAGCAGGCCTTCGCCTCGCTGGTGGCGCTGGGCACCCTCGGCTCGGGCATCGAGACCTGCGTGGTGCCGGCGGTGCGCGCGTTGACCGCACCGAAGATCACCGACCCGGCGAAGAACGGGGGCTTCCTCCGCGCCGACGCGGTGCTGGCGGTCGTCTGCGTGACCGACGCGCTCGAGCAGTCGAACCAGCCCATCAGCTTCTATTTGAACCAGCTGCTCAACATCAAAGGCGTGCAGCGGCCGAACCTGTTCTCGTACAACGTCATCGGGCCGTTCACCCAGCTGCCTCCGCCATGCTCGACCGAGGGCGTCGACGATGGCCGGCACCTCTCGCTCGTCACCGGCAGCAACGGGCTCCGCGAGGAGATCTGCACGCCGAACTGGGCGACCGCGCTCGAGAACATCGGCAAGGGGGCGTTCGGCTTCCGCACCACCTTCTTCCTCAACGGCATTCCGCAAGCGGGGAACCAGGTCGACGTCTCCATCGACAACGTGCCGGTGCCGCCGCGTGACGCGCGCAACGCCGAGGTCTGGCGCTACGACTCGTCCATCAACGCGGTCATCTTCAACCCGCTCTACGTGCCGGAGCCGGGAAAGACGTTGTCCATCAGCTACCGCGTCGCTTGTCTCTGACGGCCGAGCAGGCCGAGGAGTTTGCGCTCCCGCCGAAACGCTCCGACACTCGAGCGCAGTGAGCCGCCACGCCGATTCGGTCGAACGCTCCCCGGCGCGGCGCGCGTTCTGGTGGTTCGTCGTCGTCTTCCTCAACTGCGCCACGCCGGCGGGCCAAGGCTCGTGTCCCGCGCCCGCCGGAGGCCCGTGCGAGCCGCGCAAGCAGAACTGCCCCGACGGCTACTATTGCCCGCTCGCCGAGGTGTGCACCCGAACCTGCGAGCAGACGAGCGACTGTTGGGTGAAGGTGGAGAAGGGCTGCCGGAGCAACGCAGTGCCCTACATGCAGCTGCCCGACGGGGGCACCTTCATGGAGACCTCCGACGAGGGCTACTGCCCCGAGACGAAACGCATGGCCTGCCTGGACGGCTACTGCCAGCGAGACGTCTGCCCCCTCGAGGACGGCGGCTGCGACTACGACCTCTACGGCCCGTCACCGTTCAAGGGGAACCGCAGCGTGGGGCCAGCCGAATGAGAGCGGTGCTCCTCGTGATGGTGGTGCTGGTGAGCGGGTGCCCCAACGCGCCGACGGGGACTCGCTGCCGGCAGCACACCGACTGTCGCTCGTTGCCCGAGGGGTACTGCTCGCGGGCGGAGCTCTGCACCAGGGTGTGCGAGGCCGCGCCGTGTCCCGACGGCTATCGCTGCTCCGAGGAGCCGAAGCGGAAGGTGTGCATTCCGGCCTGCGAGGACGACTCGGGGTGCTTCGAAGGGTTTCGGTGCGTCGCGAGCCCGGTGGGCAAGGTGTGCCGGTTGAGCGAGCCGCTCAAGGAGCTGCCGAAGGAGCAGTGAGGCTCACGGCGTGACGATCAGCTCGAGCTCGTTGCTGACGGCGAGCGCTCCACCAACCAGGCGCGCCTGGGCCCGCAGCCACGCCGTTCCTGGCGCCCACGCGACCTCGAAGGGGCACCGGGCGAAGTCGACGCCCGCCTCGCAGGAAAGCTCGCTCCAGCGGGGGTCGCTCCCGAGGCGCACCTCCCAGCGCAGCCGCCCCGTCGAGGTGACGTTGGAGCGCACGGTGAGGTGCTCGCCGAGCGCGCGCCGGGCGACGAGCGTCGGCTCTCCTTCGAAGCGGAGCTGATGCGAGGCCGCGGGTCGCGGGGCCGGGCGGACGAGTCGCACGCCGCGGTGCTCGGACTTGAAGGTGCGGTTGGTCGAGCCGTTGCGAAAGTTCACGTAGAAGGCGTACTCGGGCAGCACGTCGTACGACTCGTCGGTCCAGAAGAAGTAGCCGCCGGAGTTGGCGACGCTGGTGTCGACGTTGGGGAAGCGCAGCGGGTCGATGCGCGGCGTCGTGTTGGTGGCGTAGTCGGCGCACGGCACTCCACGGACCCAGGCGTCTGGCGCTGTGTCACGGCCCGTCGCGCAGCGCACCAGCCCTTCGAGCTCGAGGCGGGTCGGGAGTCGCCAATCGGCTCCCCCGCACAGCCGCTGGGTGTTGGTGGCTTCGCGGAGCGCGGAGGTCTCGCAGCGGACGACGCCCGCGCACCCTGGGTTGCCCTGCCAGCCGATGATGCGCGACGTCGTCTGCGGCTCGTACCAGGAGAAGGTCGCGCGCGCGTCGTGGAGCGAACCGTCGGTCGTCTTCATCTCCCACGCCAGAGCGCTCAGCGAGTCCCAGGTGCAGGTCCACGGGCCCGTCGGCGAGAGCGCGGCGTCGTCATCGAGGCCTTCTCCGCTGGGCCCCACCTTCACGAAGCGGCCAGTCGGGCGAGGCAGGGTGGCTTCTCCTTCCGGCAGCAGGGGCACCGAGGCGTCGGGAGCGAGAGTCGAGGCATCGGGTCGCGAAGCGTCGGGCGTCGAGGCGTCGAGGGTCGGGCGATCGGGCTCCACCGCCGCGTCATGCGACGTCGAGGCGTCGTGCCCCGATGACGAGACGACGGAGACGCCCTGGCACCCGCCGAGGACGAGCATCGTCGAGAGAGAGAGGAGGCGCATGGTCGGGCTCTCCGCACGTCGCGTGCCAAGCGCCGAGCGTCACGCGGTGCGAGGAGGCGACGGCGTTGCCCACGTCCCCTCGAGGGGACATTGAAGGAGAAGGCGGCGCTCCAGCCGCTGTCAGCCGCGTTGGCGCGACGGGCGGCCATGGGAGCGAAGGTCGCCCCTGCGCCGGAGTCGACTGGGCTTCGCGTTCACTTCCCCAGCGCGACGACGAGCTCGGCGTCGGTCTTCCAGGTGAGCGGCTCGATGGTCGCGCCTGCGAGCACGCTCGCGACCCGCTTCGCCTCGGCCTCGGCGCCCTTTGCGGCATAGACGACGGTGGCCCGCCGCTCCTTCTGGGCCGGGGTGAGCTGGGTGGGCGCGAAGCCAGCGCGCTCGAGCGCCTCGACGGCCTTCTTCACTGCGTCGTCGGCCTGGCCGTACACCGCGAGGTGAAGCCGTGGCCCGACGGTGCGGTCGACGACGAACTCGTTGACGTACTCGCACGCGAAGTCGCCCATGCTGGGCGTGCACCGCTCGTCGCGGAGGAACATGACGACGCGCCGCCCATTCGGAGCCCAGAACTGGGCGAGGCGGCCGCGGGCGTTTCGAGGCTTCAGCGCGACCGACACCCCGTCGCGTTTGGCGGAGCAGGAGAAGGGCTTGTCAGAGAACCAGACCGTCTTGAAGCTCGCGCCAGGGCACTCGATCGTCGTGCTGCCATCGGCGGAGGTGGCTCGGTCGCTCTCCGACTCGGAGGTGAACCCGTCGTCAGGCGAGCGAGTCAGCGGGTGCGCCGCTGCCCAGCGGGTGAAGGGCTCGAGGCCCTTGATGGTGCTTCGGGCCCCGGTGCGAGCGTCGATGATCGTCCACACGTCGTTGACCTGGGTGACGAAGGCGGAGCTGTCTTTCGTCCAGGCGATGGGCACGTCGAGGTCGGGAGGCATCGCGGCCCGGGTCTGCAGCGCCGCAGCCACCGTCAGCGAGAACAGCCATCGTGTCGAGCTCGGCATTCGTCCTCCGTCTTCGTCTCGAACCTCACCGAGGCGGCGCTGGCGTGCCCACCACGAGCCGCAGCCCGAAGCGCTCGTCGTCGCGGAAGATGAGGCGCTCTCCATTGCCCTTGTCGCCCTCGGCCTTGTGGGAGGCGACCTGCACGACGACGCCGAGGGAGAACCAGGCGAGCTTGGTGGAGATGGTGAGGGTGGGGCCGAAATGGAAGGCGGTGCCCTGGTACTCGCCGCTCTTCAGCGCCTGGCGAGCGCGCAGCTCGAAGCCGGCGCTCACGTCGGGGGTGACGGCGAGGCGGGTGCCGAAGCTGTGCTCGAGGCGGGTCTCGATGGCGTCGCGGCGGTCCCAGAAGACGGTGCGCTCGAAGGAAGAGTTGAGCGCGAGGAGCACGTCGCCGAGGACGCGGTCGAGCACGACGCGGCCTTCCATCACCGCGCTCTGCGCGCCGAACGCTGCGCGGGCCATCAAGGCGAAGCCGAGCACCTCGGTGGCGTCGAAGAAGCGATAGCGGGCGATGGCGGAGACCCGCCCGTCGAGCGTCTTGTCCTCGAAGCGGCGCACGGCGAGCTCGGTCTCGAGCCCCAGGTGAACGTCGACGCGCTTCACTGGCGCGAGGGAGACGAAGCCGCGCAGCTCGAGCGAGTCGAATGGGGTGAGGCGTGCGTGCCGCGAGGAGATCCACAGCTCGACGTCGTTGGTGTGGGTCGGTTGGGTCGACGACGCCCACGTCCAGGGGAACGGTCGATCGGCCCACGTGGTGGTGGAGAGGACGAGGGCGACGGCGAGGAGCAGCCTCACGAGGCGGGCTCATACTCCGCGCACGCCGCAGTGACCATCACGAGGTCGTGGCTACTCCAGCCACTCTGCGTCCTCGGGGATCTCGAGGAACGGCTCGAACGACACCGTGAGCGTGGCAGGCCCCTCGACGACCACCCAGCGCGCACCGGGCGCATGGCGAACGGCGATCTTCTGATCCGACAGCCGAATCACCTGCGGCCACCGCTCTTCCCACGACACCTCGAACCGGAGCGGCGCCGACGCGCGTGGAGGGGGAACCTCCGAGGAAGAGCTCTCCGGCTCGGGAGCCGCCGGTCGCGTGGGAAGCGGGCTCGGGAACGGCAGCGGCATCGTGTCCAGCCCTGGCGGCGGAGCAGCCGTGGGTGGAGGTGACGGTGCGTGGGCCTCGGCGCTCGGCGGGGGCAGCGGCGCGGGCGGCGTGGGGTCCGGGAGCCAGGTCTCGCTCCGGTGCTCGGCGCTCCGGGTGCGGGGCGCGCTCACGGTGGCCGAGGTCGACATCGGCAACGCGAGCTGTTTGGGCGGAAGGTCGTCGAGGCGCGCCGCCGTGGTCGAGAGCGGAAACAGCCCGGAGTCGCCCGACGACGCCCCGAGGATCTGCGACGGAGACGAGAGCGGAAACATCGCCCGCATGCCCGCCGAGGTCTTCCGCGCGCGCAGCTCGCAGCGAATGATCTCCGCGTAGAGGTCGACGTCTTCCGGCAGCATCGCCAACGCGAGCTTGAGCGCCGCTACCGCGCGGTGATGGTGCCCGTCGTCGTCGAGAATGCGTGCCGCCAAGCGGTAGCTCGAGACCGCCGCGGGCGTGCGCGACAACCGCTTGAGCACCTCGGCGTGCTTGAGCCAGCTGGAGACATCGCGCGGCGCCTGGGTCAGCGCCTGCCGGAGCACCACCTCGGCTCGCTCCAGCTGGCCCGAGCCGATCAACCTCGCGGCCCGCTCTTTCATCTCCCGCACGCTCACGCGCGCCCTGTACCCCAGCTCCCCGCTGCGGATCGATACATCGAGTTTCTGAAGGTCAGTGCAGCCAATTATCAAATTTTTCCGAAATATTCGGTTCGCTAGAAGGGCGTGTCATTTCGACACGACGAGGACCCCGCCCCCATGATGACCGAACCGACCGCGTTGGAGCGCCACTGCGCGCGGGTGCGCCGGCAAGCCCCGATGACCGAGGCCGAGGAGCACCGGCTCGCCAAGCGCTGGCTCACCAAGAAGGACCGGCGGGCCGCGCGAGCGCTCGTCGAGTCCCACCTGCCTCTGGTGCCGCGGCTGGCCCGGCGACTCGGTGGCTATGGGGTGTCGCGCGACGAGCTGATCAGCGAGGGCAACGTCGGGCTGCTGCGCGCGGTGGAGAAGTTCGAGCTGCGGGGGGTGCGCTTCAAGACCTACGCGACGTACTGGATCCGCGCTCACATGCTCGCCTACGTGATGCGGGCGAACAGCATCGTCACCTCTGCCACCGGAGCGGTCGGCGCCAAGCTGTTCTTCAAGCTGCGCTCGGCGCGGGCGAAGGCCGAAGCGCTCCTGGGCCCAGGGCGGGACGAGGAGGTCGAGCAGCTCCTCGCCAACCAGTTCGGCGTGCCGGTCGAGGTGATTCGCCACCACACCACGCGGCTGGCGAGCTCGGACGCGTCGCTCGATGCGCCGCTCGCCGGTGACGCGGAGACGAGCTGGCTCGATCTGCTCGAGGCGACCGAAGACTCTCCCGAAGACGCGGCCGCGAAGCTCGAGCGTGACGAGGTGGTGCACCTGACGTTGCGCCGGGTGTGGGGCGCCCTCGACGAGCGGGAGCGTTCGGTGCTCCGAGAGCGGCTGATGGCCGACGGCGACGACGCCACGCTCGCGGCGGTCAGCGGGCGGTTCGGGCTGTCACGCGAGCGCTTGCGGCAGATCGAAGCGCGGGTGAAGGACCGGCTTCGTCGCGCCCTCGACGCGCGCGGGTATGGTGAGGAGGCGCTCCTCCAGTGAGCCGCTGAACGGCTCAGAGGGCGATCTTCTCGAGGTGCCTGAGTTGGACGGCGTCGTCGACGAGCGCATAGACGATGCCAAAGCGCTTGCCTTCGCACACGTGCAGCCGGTCCTGAGCTTTAGCGCAAAGCCACGCGGGTCAGGTGAGCGCGACCAGCTGCTCGAGGAGCCGGGTCACTTCGGCCATCTGCTCGGTGTCCTGGAGCTTCACGGCGACCCGCCCTTGCGCGAGCAGCGCCTTCACCTGCCCGACGGCGGTGTCGGCCTCGGGGCTCGGGTTCTCCTCGGCGCTCTTCTCGAGCAGCCGCACCAGACGCTCGGCCTTGTCGAGCACCCGCGGGAACGTCGAGAGCGCCTTCTCTTTGTCCTTCTGCGACTGCTGCTGCGAGTAGGCGGCCTGTTCCTGCGAGAGCGTGTCGACCTCCGAGGTGCTCAGCGTCGTGCGCGCCTCGATGCGAATCGCCTCGGCCATGCCGGTGGTGGTGTCGACCGCCCGGACCGACAACGTGCCTTCGTTCGACAACTCGAACGTCACCTCGATGGGCACCTCGGCGCGGTTCACCACGTTGATGTCGGTGAGCACCACCTCGCCCAGCCGGGTGCACTCGTCGGAGAACTCGCTCTCGCCCTGGAAGACGGGAATGCGCGCCTGCCGTTGGCCAGTGCGGCCGGGGAGGAAGTGCTCCTTGGCCGTCGCGGGCACCGGCGAGTTGCGGGGAATGAGCCGGCGCACCGTGCCCCCGAGGACGCCGACCGAGAGCGTGTGCGTCGCGACGTCGATGAGCAGCGTCTGGCCCTGGCGGGAGACGAGCTCGGCGGCATGCACCGCGGCTCCGAGCGCGACCGCTTCGTCGGGGTTCACCCCAGTCACCGGCGGCCGGCCGAAGAACTTGGTGGTGAGCGAGCGGATGAGCGGCATGCGCGTCATCCCTCCGACGAGCATCACCGCCTCGACGTCGCCGGGAGACAACCTCGCCTCGTCGAGCACCTGCTTGCAGACCTCGAGGCACCGCGACGTCAGTGGCTCGGTGAGCGTCTCGAAGAAGTCGCGGGTGAGGGCGGTGTCGAGCTGACAGAAGCGCTCTGTTGAGTGATCGCCCAGCTCGCTCACCGAGATGAACGCCTCGGACTGATCGGTCAAGGTGCGCTTGGCGCGCTCGGCGGCGTAGCGAAGCCGCTGCATCGACACCCGGTCCTTCGCGACGGCGTCGCGGTGGAGGTCGGGCACCTGCGCCACCAGCCACTGCACGATGCGCGCGTCGAAGTCGTCACCGCCGAGCTGCGGGTCGCCACCGGTCGCCCGAACCTCGTAGACGCCGTTCTCCATCTCGAGCACCGAGACGTCGAAGGTGCCGCCGCCGAGGTCGAAGACGAGCGCGCGCCCGGTGAAGGAGTTGACGAGGCCGTACGCCATCGCCGCCGCCGTCGGCTCGTTGAGCAGCCGGAGCACGTCGAGGCCAGCGATGCGCGCCGCTTCTCGAGTGGCCTGACGTTGCCCTTCGTCGAAGTTCGCCGGCACGGTGATGACGGCCTTCGACACCGGACGACCGAAGTGCGCCTCGGCGTCGAGCTTGAGCTCTCCGAGCAGCATCGCCGAGACCTGGGTGAGCGGCATCACCCGGCCGGCGACCTTGATGCGCACTTCTCCCTGCGGGCCGGCGAGGAGCGGGTAGGGGACGACCGCCTTGGCCGACTTCTCGAGCCCGGGCGAGAACCGTTTGCCGATGAAGCGCTTGGTGGCCGGCGCGACGCGGTCGGGCGCTTCGTCACCGAGGATCTGCGCGCGCTCTCCGGCGACCCGCTCGCCCATCGCGGTGAAGCCGACGACCGACGGAGTGAGGCGTGCGCCCGCGCGGCTGGGGATGATCATCGGGCGGCCGGCATCGAGGGTGGCGACGGCGCTGTAGGTCGTGCCCAAGTCGATGCCGATGACGGGTTCCATCTCGGGCGGCACTGTACTCCGTGCGTGGCGGGCCACGAGGTTTTCTCGGGCGCGCCAGGAACCCGTTCACGGCGCGAGTGTCTGGAGCGCGAGTGGAGACGCACTCGATCATCCGCCGGCCGCACGCGCTCGCCGACCTGCTGATCATCTTCGCCACCTTCGGGCTGCTCCAGTTTCACCCCGCTCCCATCGCCGCGCTCAACGTCGACTTCGTCACCGCGAGCTGCCCCTGTCACCCGCCGTCGCTGGTGGTGGCGATGAAGGACGGGGCGCTCTGGTTCGAGACAGAGGACGGCCACCGGTTCTTTGCGACGGTGCCGAGCGGGCGACCGAACTGGCGGGCCTTCCTCGAGGTGCCCGAGAGCGCACGCTCGTGCCCCTCGATCGTGAGGCTCGACGTAGCCGACGACGTCGAGCTCGACACCCTCGTGGCGGTCATCGATCTCTCGCGAGAAGTGGGGTTCACCCACGTTCAGGTCGCGGCGTTGGACGTCACGCCCGAGCCGCTTCCGTTCATGCGGCTGTGACGCTCACGGCGTCTTCGGCGGCTCGAGGCTGGTGATGCGGCTGACGACGAGGTCGCGGAGGAGCTGGCGGATTCGGTCCTGCTCGGCGCGATCGTGTTCCCGCCACAGCTCGCCCATGATGACGCCCATCATCAGGTCGCACATCGTTCGCAGCTCGCGGTGCACGAGCGCGTGGTCGGCGGCCGGGTAATCGCGGAGCACCCGCGTCGAGAGAATGGCGGCGAACCGGTCGCGCTCTTCGACGACGTAGCGCCCGAGCCCGAGACGAAAGATGGCGGTGATGATCGCCCGCGTTCGCACCGGGGTCGCGAGGTAGGTGTCGAGCACGCCGTCCACCATGTCGGCGACGGTCTGGGCGAGCGGCTCGTGATGGGTGGAGTCGAGCCGGTTCTGGAGCGCCTCGAAGTTCGCCTGGGTCAGCCGCCGCACCAGCGAACCCCACAGCGCGTTCGCGTTCGGGAAGTAGTCGTACAGCGAGCCGACACCGACCCCGGCGCGCTTGGCGATGGTGTGGAGGCTCGGCTCCTCGGAGCTGCCCTTCGCCAAGAGGGCGTCCATCGCTTCGAGCACTGAAGCGACCAGCATTCGTGAGCGGGACTGACGCGGCTCCTTGCGAAGGAACGGATTGTCCACGAGACGATGGTGAACCAACTTCGTCAGCTGATCCAAGGCAATGCTCGAAAAGCCGAACACTGCGCCCGTTGACGAACGCAGGTGCCTTCAAGGTTCTGATTTTCGAAGGGTTTGCGGAGCCGAGGCGCCGCCCCAAATCCGAACGGGGGCGCACGGGGAGCCTGTTGGCGGCACTTGCTGGGGCCACCTCGTGTGCTACGTGCGCGCGCCATGCAGAACGTCTCCGTCGCCCGCCGCTATGCCCGTGCGCTCCTCGACGCCTCGGGCGCCAACGCCGATGCCGTGCTCACCCAGCTCGAAGAGCTCGTGCGCTACCTCAACGGCAACTCGCCGCTCCTCGACGCGCTCTCGAACCCGACCGCGCCGCGCACTCAGCGCATGGCGATGACGGAGGGGCTGATCAAGGCCGCCGACGGGATGCAGCCGACGCTGGCGAACCTGCTGCGTCTGCTCACCGACCGCGGGCGTTTCTCGGCGATTCCGATGCTCGCGCTCCAGTTCCGGGAGCTGGTCGACACCCGCCTCGGCCGCGTGCGTGGCACCGTCACCTCGGCGACGCTGCTGAAGGACGCGCAGCTCACCGCCATCAAGGCCCAGCTCGAGGCGCTCACCCAGCGCTCGGTGGTGCTCGACACGAAGGTCGACCCAGCCATTCTCGGCGGGGTCGTCGCGAGCGTCGGCAGCCGCACCTACGACGGCTCGCTCAAGAGCCAGCTCCGGGAAATGGGTCGCCAGCTGCTCGAGCAGTGACCGGCGTTTCCTCGTCGCGTCGATGCGACCCGGTGATGGGTCGAGGCTCCTCTTGGTCGACGGCGCGCGTCGCCGACTTGGAGGGAGCATGGTTCGTGGTTCATCGTTGGTCCTCGTCATTCTCGTCCTCGTGGGCTGCCGGACCGAGCCGCGCGCGTGCGTGAAGATGAAGACGTTGTGTGGCACCGAGGAGAGCGCCTGTCGCAACCTGCGAGACGACGTGCAGGCGCAGTTCGGCCAAGGCGCGGTCGACACCCTCGACGGCTGCGTGCTGCAGGCGAACACGTGCTCCGAGGCGGCCGGCTGCGTGACGGGCTCGGCGGCGAAGGCGACCGCGGAGGCGGCAGCGAACTTCTTCAACGGCTTCGCGCGCTCGGTCAGCCCGGCGAGCGCGGAGGCGTGCGTGAAGGAGGCGAAGACGGAGGCGGAAGCCAACGGGTGCCGCGCCGGCGCGCTGGGGACGTCGCTGGAGGAGCAGGTGAGTCAGTTCGCCGAGGGGCTCGAGCGGAGCCGGAGACGCTGAACCGCGCCAGGCGGGCTGAGCGACTCGATGCCGTTTGGTCTTGCTGAGTCGGTCGTCGCCCGGCCACAGACATGTGCGACGCAACGCTACGGCGGGGACACGCGACCGAGCATGGTTGACATGAGGCGCTCCCCTTCTCGACCAAGCTCTCGGGCCGCCGCGACGACTCAGACGAGGTTGTGGAAGACGCGCTGCACGTCGTCGTCCTGCTCGAAACGATCGACCAGCTCGAGCACTTCCTTCGCCTTCTCTTCGTCGAGCGTCACCGTGGTGGTGGGCACGTACTCCGACTCGCTCGAGAGGGGATGGAGGCCCTTCGCCTCGAGCGCCGTCTGTAGCTGCCCGAAGTCGGAGAAGTTGCAGCGAAGGATGATCTGCTTCTCGCCCTTCTCGCCAGTCCCCTCGCCGAGCTCCTGGAGCCCGTGGTCGATGAGCTCCAGCTCCAGCTCGTCGAGCGCCGGCAAGCCTTCGGGCGCGAGGCGGAAGACGCCCATGTGGCTGAACATGAAGTTCACCGCGCCGTTCGAGGCGAGGTTGCCGTTGAACTTGTTGAAGTAGGCCCGCACGTTGCCGACGGTGCGCACGATGTTGTCGGTGGCGGTCTCGATCATCAGCGCCACCCCGTGCGGCGCGTAGCCCTCGTACATCACCGTCTCGTAGGTGGCGGCGTCGGCCCCCGCGGCGCGCTTGATGGCGGACTCCACCTTGTCCTTCGGCATGTTCGCGGCGCGCGCGTTCTGGATGCAGCGGCGCAGCGCGGGGTTGCTGTCGGGGTTGGTGCCCCCGGTCTTCACCGCGATGGTGATGTCTTTGCTGATCCGGGTGAACGCCTTCGCCATCTTGTTCCAGCGGGCGAACATGGTGGCTTTTCGGGTCTCGAAGATGCGTCCCATGGAGGCGCGCTTACCGCTCGCTCCGGGGATCTGCCAAGCACTTGAGCCTGGTTTCGCGCCGAGCCCTCTTTCTTTGCGCACCCCCCTGGCATTCCGGGGTCGAACGCGTGAGAAGCGCCCTCCCTCGCACCGTCTTGGAGAACCACGATGATGACTCGCTCCCTCTTCGCGTCGTTCGCGTTGCTCGTCGCGCTCGGCAGCTGCTCGCCCGTGATGCCGACGCAGTGCGGCCCGACCTCGTGCACTGGCTGCTGCGACTCGGCGGGGGTCTGCCAGGGCGGCATCACCGACTCGACGTGCGGAAAGAACGGCGGCACCTGCTCGTCGTGCACCAGCGGGCAGGTGTGCACCTTGGGAGCGTGCGTGGTGGCGAACGGCAGCGGCGGTGGGAGCGCGACCGGAGGCGGCGTCAGTGGCGGTGGCTCGGCTGCCGGTGGCACCGTCGGAGGCGGGGACGCGGGTGGCTCGATGGCTGGTGGTGATGCCGGAGGCTCGACGGCAGGTGGCGCGGTCGCGGGCGGAGCGGCGGGCGGCGGCTCCACGGCGGGCGGTGCGTCGGGAGGCGGGTCGACGGCGGGTGGCACGGGTGGCGCCTCGGGCGGCGGCTCGACGGCGGGCGGCACGGCTGGCGCGTCGGGCGGCGGCTCCACGGCGGGCGGCACGGGTGGCGCGTCGGGCGGCGGCTCCACGGGTGGCGGTTCGACGGCAGGCGGCTCCACGGCGGGTGGGGCGTCGGGTGGTGGCTCGGTGGCGGGTGGTTCGGCTGGCGGCGCGACGGGCGGTGGCTCGGCGTCGGTGGTGTGCCCTGGGTCGACGAGCCCGTGCTCGGGCTGCTGCGTCGGCCCGCTCTGCGTCGACTTCTCGCGTCAGAACACCAGCGCCTGCGGGAACTCTGGTGCGGCCTGCGCGGCCTGCACCTCTGGCACCTGCAACACCACCAACGGCACCTGTCAGGTCGTGGCGACGTGCACGCCCAGCAACTGCGCCAACGGCTGCTGCCAGGGCACCCTCTGCGTTCCCTTCGGCGGTCAGAACGCGTCGCAGTGCGGCTCCGGCGGGTCGAGCTGCATGGCGTGCCCCCCGAACAACTCCTGCGGCTCGGGCATCTGCTCGCCGACGGTCGCGTGTGACTTCTTCAGCTGCGCGGGCTGCTGCTCCAACGGGACGTGCCAGATGGTGACGGGCCAGTCCGACCTGTCGTGCGGCGTCAACGGCGCGACCTGCACCTCCTGCGCGAACGGCTCGAGCTGCGCCGGCGGCGTGTGCACTGGTGGCTCGACCTGCAACCAGACGAACTGCAACGGCTGCTGCAACGGGACGGCCTGCGTTCAGTCGACCGGCACTTCGGCGACGAGCTGCGGCTTCGGCGGCAATGCGTGTGTCGCCTGCGCGCCGGGCCAGGTCTGCTCTTCGGGCATCTGCGTGCAGGACCCGATGGCCAGCTGCATCGCCATCACGCCGTTCGACGTCGACTTCGGCACCGTGCAGACGGGCTGCCGCTCGGCGCCGATGACGTTCACCATTCGCAACACCTGCGCGGCGACCCAGACCATCTCGGTGTTGGGCGTCACGGGAGCGGGCTTCAGCACTTCCACCGTGAGCCTCCCGCGCTCGCTCGCCAACGGCCAGACGCTGACTTTCACGGTGACCTTCGCTCCGACGACGCTGGGCCCGGTGGCTGGCTCGCTCGTCATCGGCGCGAGCGCGGGAATGACCGTCGCCTACCAGACGCCCGTCATCGGCATGGGCGGCGCCACCGGCGGGAACCACGACCGCTTCCGCATTCCCACCAAGACGGACGTGGTGATGATCGTCGACAACTCCTGCTCGATGTCGGTGCATCAACAGAACCTCGGCACCAACGCCAACGCCTTCCTCTCCTATGCCTTCAGCGCGAACGTCGACTTCAACCTCGGCGTCACCACCACCGACGTCGAAATGGATGGAGGGGTTTTCGTGGGCCCGCCCGGCCAGAAGGTGCTGCGGTCGACGACGCCCAACTTGCTCCAGGCGTTCAACTCCCGGGTGAACGTGGGCACCAACGGCTCACCCACCGAGATGATGATGGAGCCCGGCCTCGCCTCGGTGACCCAGCCGCTCATCACCACCACGAACGTCGGCTTCTTGCGCACGGACGCGGCGCTGTCGCTGCTCGCGTTCACCGACGCGGAGGATCAGTCGAACACCGCGCTCACCGCAGCCGACTTCTACGCACGGTACCTCCGGGTGAAGGGGCAGCGGCGCCGCAACGAGTTCAGCTTCAGCTACGTCGGGCCGAACCAGGCGAACCCGCCGACGGGCTGCTCCTACGACAACGCCAACCCGTTGCCCGACCCGCGCACGCTGGCCATCATCGCTGCTTCGGGCGGCACCATCTCGGAGATCTGCAACGTCGGGAACACCCAGGCCTGGCGCACCGAGGCCACTCGCGTCGGCCAAGCGGTGTTCGGCGCGCGCTCCGTGTGGTTCCTCACCTCGACGCCCTCGCCCGCGACGGCGAGCAGCGTGGCGGTCTCCATCAACGGCGTCTCGGTGCCCGAGCTGGGCGCGCTGGGTCGAAACTGGAGCTACGAGGCCGCTCGCAACGCGGTCATCTTCCAGGCGCGCTCGCTCCCGGCGCCGGGCCAGACGGTGGGCTTCGACTACAACGTGGCCTGCATGCCGTGACGGTTCCTTCGATGAACCGTGCTGCACGCAAGGTCGTCGACCGGCTCACGCCCATCGTCAGCGGGGCGTGGGTCGACGGCGGGTGGCTCAGCCGCTCCGTCGACGAGCTCGCCGCCGGCACCTCTCCGCACGACCCGGAGGTGCTGGCCGCCTGGTGCCGCTTCCTCGACTTCCCCGTCGTGTGGGAGCGCGTTCGTGGAGCGCCGAAGCTGCCACTCCTCCGCGCGCTCCTCGAGACCGACGCGTTGCCGGTGCAGGCCGGCACTGCGGCGCTGCTCGGCGGGTTGGTGGGCGAGCTCACCGCCGCGGTGCGCTCGTTGGTGACGCCGCCTGACGATACGGTTCGGCCCGAGGTGAAGCCCTGCCTTTCGGTCGCGCTGCGGCTCGTGGTGGTGGCGGCGCCGGCGGCCCTCGAGGCGCTGAGTCCTCCCGAGCGCGAGCGCCTCGAGCCGCTCCTCGTCGAGAGCGGCGCCCGGCTCCCCGCGGCGAGCTGGACGAACCCGTGGACCCAGAAGGTGCCCAAACGAAAGCCGACGGTCGTGGCGCTCGCCCCGCACGAGGAACGCGTGCACGGCCCCAGGCGCTCCGTCCCCGATGCGCCAGAGCACGACCGGCTGCTCGAAGAGGAATGGAACGCGCAGCGCTACCACTCGCTCTTCACCTTGCTTCCGATGGGTGACGCGACGGCGCTGCGGCTCTTCCGCGCGCTCGAGGTCTCGAAGGTCTGGCTGGGCGACGCGGCGTGGGTGAGCGAGGAGCTGAAGGAGCTCGTTCCCCGCTTCGGGCTCGACGGCCTCGACGCGAGCCTCCGGGTGGTGGAGCACGGTCGCAGCCAACTCGCGGTGCTGCTCCCCATCGAGTCGGGGCGAGTCGTGCCGTTGATGGCGGAGGGCCTGTCGAGCCGGCAGCCGGCGGTCGCGCGTGCGGCGCGCGCCTGGCTCACCCGCTATCCCGAGACGGCCGCCGTCGGGTTGGTGCCGTTGGTCCTCGGGGGTGGAAAAGGAGCGCTGCTCGCCATCGACGCGCTCAAGCTGCTCCTCCGGTCGATGTCCGCGGAGACCGAGCGTGGGCTGCGTCGCTATCCCACGGACGTGGTCGAGGCCGTCACCGAGCAGCTCGCTGCGCCGCCACCGCTCCCTTCGCGTCGTCCAGTGCTGCCCGACGTCTTCTCCCCGCTCGAGCTGCCGCGCCCCATCACGGTCGATGGCGCCTCGGCGCTCCAAGGCGACGACCTCGTCGGCTTCGTGCAGCTCCTCAAGGTGACGCCGCTCGACGGCGCGCCGTGGGTCGACGACGCGAAGGCTCGGTTCAGCGCCCCGTCGCTTGCCGCGCTCAGCCGCACCCTCTTCGAGCTCTGGCTCCTCAACGGCGCGCCGCCGAAGGAGAAGTGGATGCTCCAGGCGGTGGCGCACTTCGGTGATGCGGAGGTCGCGGAAGAGCTCGCCCGGCGGGCAGCGCAGCTCGCACCCAAGGGGCTCTCCGCCCGCGCGCAGGAAATGGCCGAGGTGCTCGGCGCGATGCGCACCAAGGAGAGCCTCGCGCTGCTGCACGGGCTCTCGAAGAAGGTGCGCTCGAAGGCCTTTCGCGCGCGGGCCGAGCTCGTCTTCACCAGCACCGCCGAGAAGTTGGGCCTCACCCAGGACGAGCTGGCCGAGCGCTTGGTGGCTGACTTCGGGCTCTCCCCCGAGGGCACGTTGCCGCTCGACCCGCCGATTCGCCTCGACCTCACTGGCGGCAAGGTGCGGTTCCTCAACGCCGAGGGCGCGGTGGTGAAGCGCCTCCCCTCGAGCGGAGACGAGGAGCGCGACGAGGAGCTCGCGACGCTCAAGAAGAAGGCGCCCGGTCTGGTGAAGGAGGCCATCGAGCGGCTCGAGCGGCGAATGACGAACGAAGCGCGCATGAGCCTCGAGCACTTCACCGAGGTCTACGCGATGCACGGGGTGATGGCGGGCCTCGCTCGGCAGGTGTTGTGGGGCCAGTGGCGCGAGGGCCAGCTGGTGCGCACCTTCACGCTCTCGCGCGGCGCTCCGGTGGACGTCACCGGCGCCGCAGTGAACCTCGTCTCCACCGACGCGGTCGGCGTCGTTCATCCCCTCCACTTGGACGAGGCGGCACGTCAAGGGTGGGCGAAGAAGGTGTCGTCTCCGTTTCATCAGCTCGATCGAAAGGTGCATCGCTTCGCCGATGTGAGCGCGTGCGCGAAGGCGCTGAGTGCCTTCGAAGGCCAGACGGTGGCGGTGGGACAGCTCTTGTCGATGGAGCGGCTGGGGTGGATCCGCGGGGAGCAGGTCGGCGGCGGCTGCTACGTCGAGCTCACCAGGCCGCTCTCACGCGGCAGAGCGCGGCTCATCTTCATGCCCGGCATCTTCTTGGGAGAGCCGCTCCTCCATCGCGAGCAGACGGTCGACACCTTCCAGCTCGAAGTCACCGAAGCGACGCCAGTGGAGCTGAGTGACCTGCTCGAGAGCGCGAGGCAGACCCTCGGGGTGAACCTCGTTCGCCGGTGAAGGCACTCCGCGCGGCCGACGACCGAGCCCTGTAGTACGGTGCCCGACCTTCCGGAGGCGTCATGCGTCGACTCGTTGCCGTGGTTGGACTCGCGCTCGCGTGCTCCCCGATGTCGCCGCAGACCGATGGAGGCGCTGGTGGTGGTTCGGCCGGCGGCGCGTCGGGGGGAGGCGCGTCGGCAGGTGGGACGAGCGGCGGTGGCGCTGCGTCCGGTGGGTCTGCGGCGGGCGGCGCTGCGTCCGGCGGGTCTGCGGCGGGTGGCGCTGCGGCGGGCGGCGCTGCGTCAGGTGGCTCAGCGGCGGGCGGCTCCACGGCGGGCGGCTCGGCTGGCGGCGCAACGACGGACGGCGGCATCGCCGCGGACTGCGACGCCTGGGGCGCGAGCGCTGCTCACCTGCGAACCGTGCTGATGAACTGCTCCAACCCGTCCGACTCCTCCATCTATGGCTTCGATCGCGTGAAGTGCCTCATGCAAGCGCAGACGGCCTGCACGCCCACCGAGCGCGCGACGCTCAGTCGAATCGCCGCGTGCGATCTCCAAGTCGCGGCCTGCGCGACGGCCGCCGACCGCTCGACCGCAGTCGGTGCCATCAACGCCTGCGCGTCGGGCTCGATGCTCTCCAGCGGCTGCATCAGCTCGTTTCAGTGACGGTCAGCTCGTCGGCACCTGAGGGGGCGCGGGGGCGGGCGGAGGCGGAACGGAGACTGGCTCCGACGGCGGCTGAGACGGCGGAGAGGGATGACGCCCGACGCCGGCCTCGTCGGCATAGCGCAGCAGCGCCGCGACCAAGGTGAGCAGCACGGGCCCGACGAAGAGCCCCGCGAAGCCGAACGCGCTCACCCCGCCGAGCACGCCCACGAAGACGAGCAGCGTCGAGACGTTGGTCGACGACGACACCACCAGCGGCCGAATCACGTTGTCGCTCCCCGCGACGAGGATGACGGACCACAAGGTGAGGAAGACGGCCCAGCCAGTCTGATCGAGCGCGAGCAACGACAGCACCGCCGGCACCCAGACGAGCGCGGTGCCGACGACTGGCACCAGCGAGGCGAGCGCACCCACCGCCCCGAATACCAGGGGCGAAGGCAGCCCGGCGATGGCGAACCCGATGCCGATGAGCGTGCCCTGCACCACCGCAGTGACGAGCGTTCCCACCACCACTCCGCGCGTCACGCCCCCGAGCGACCGCGTCAGATCGTCCTTGCGCTCGCTCGACAGCGGCACCAGGTGAATCGCCCGCTCGAGCATCTCGCGCCCGTCGCGGAGGAAGAAGAAGAGCAGGAACATGGTGAGCCCGAACTTCGTCACCACGCTGAAGGCGCCGAGCACCACCGTGCCGCCGACCGAGGCGAGCTCCTGCAGCACCGTCTGCGCTGCCTCGTTCGCCTGCTCGAGGATCTGCTCCTTCGACAGCGAGCTGAACTCCTTGGCGGTGTCGAGCAGCGACTGCACCGGCTTGAACTCGAGCACCAACTGCAGCGCCGGCAGCTTGCGGTCGTGCGCCTCGTTCTGAAAACGAGTGAGCAACGCCGAGGCCTGCTGGAAGAAGGCGAAGAAGAAGAGGGTGACCGGCCCGCCCACCAAGAGCACCGTGCCCATCGTCAGCAGCCCCGCCGCCAGCCCCGGCTTCGTCGGCCACTTCGCCCGCAGCTTCCGGTTGAGCGGGTGCAGCATGAAGGCGAACAGCGTCGCCCACAGAATCGGCGCGATGAACGGGGTCAGGGTGCGAAAGAGCAACCCTCCCAACACGGCGATGGTGATGAGCGCGAACGCCCTCGTGTAGAAGCGGGAGGGAGCCGGCTGCATCAGAACGACGCCACGGTGAAGAGCCGCGGGCTCGACTCGAAGGAACGGTCGACGCTGCCCGGCCGCGCGCGGAGCGCCTTGAGCTCGTTCTCCAGCCGCACCCGCTCTTGAATGAGCTCGTCTCGTTCTGCCTTGGCGGCGTTCTGCCCGGCGATGCCCGTCACGATGCCGGCGATGCCGAGCGCGACGGCGGCGAGGCCGATGACCAACAGCACGACGCCCACCAGGGTCAGCGCCGGGAAGCCGGCCAACCCGCCGACGGCGAGCAGGAGCAGACCCACCAGCGCGACGGGCGACGCGCTCCAGCCGATGTAGGCCATCACCACCGACGCCGTCGGCCAGTCGGTCTTGAGCCCGCGCAGGCGCTCGTTGATGGAGTCGATGTCACGCTGCAGCTGCGCTTCTTGCGCTCCAACCGGCGCGTCGGGCGGGCGCACCGGGAGCGGCGGCGGCGCTTGAGCCACCAGCCTGGCGCTGTGCAGTGAGGCGTCGCCTTGGAGGTGAACTCCAGCTGCCGGGAGGTGTGAGACGGCGAGGGCGACGACGAACGCGGTGACCATGCCGGCATTCCAACACAGCCGCTTCGCGAGCGAGAGAAATCTGCCGACGCGCCGCGACCGGTCAGCGAGTCGTCAGCCCCCGCGCCGGAGCGGGCGCCTCACCCGGGTGAGCAGCACCAGCGCCCCGAGCGCGGCCAGCCCGTCGAAGCTCTGACAGCCGCACCCTTTCGGCGTCACCACGATGGTCACCACCGACGACGGCGCCGAGAGCGAATGATCGGTCACCGTGAGCTCGACGTTCACTTCGCTGGGGGTCGTCACCTCAGGCGCGACGAAGGTGGCGGCGAGCTCGGTCTCGTTCTTCAGCGTCACCGCGGGACCGCCGAGCTGCGACCAGCGAACGGTGAGCGCGTCTCCGTCGGGGTCCTCGGCGACGCCGGCGAGGGTCACCGTCTTTCCACTCTCGACCGTCTGGGTCGGCCCGGCGCCGGAGGTGGGGGCGCGGTTCACGTTGCGCACGTTCACCGTCATCGTCTGGCTCGCGGTGCCGCCGTGGCCGTCGTCGGCGGTGGTGCGGAAGGTGAGCTCGGTGTCCACCCGAACCTCCGGCGCATCGAACTGGTCCCCGCTCACCGTCACCATCGGCCCGGTCAGCTGGGCCCACGAGAAGGTGACGGCGTCGCCGTTCGGGTCGGTGACGGGCGGTGGAATCAAGGTGACGCGGGTGCGCTCGTCGACGCTCTGCGGGAAGCCCGTCTGGAGCACCGGCGGCTTGTTCACGCACTGGGTGCGATGGGGGACCACGTCTTCGAACGGGGTGCCCATCACTCCGCTCACCTCGACGTCGTCGATGGTCCAGCCGGTGGAGGTCCCGGCGAAGTCGGTGCCGATGAGGAACTGCAGCTGCACGGTGCGGCCGGCGTACTGGGTGCCGAGGGAGACGGTGACGCGCTGGTTGGTGCCCGTGTTGCGGAAGGCCGGCTGCCCGGAGAGCGGGTTCGTCTGGCTCGGCTCGAGCGGCCCGTCGTAGCCCATCAAGGTGGAGGTCCCCATCGTGCGGCTGATGGCGCTGCCAGGCACGAGGGTGAAGGGCCCGCCGTCGACCGAGAGTCGCAGCTGGGCGCCGTCGTAGGCCTTCATCGCGGTGCGGTCGAACTCGAACGCGTAGGTCTGGGTGAAGGTGAAGGAGAACGGAGCGCTCCCGACCAGGAGGGGCGGCGAGTTCGCCCAGGTGGTGCCAGGGAAGGGCGCGTCGGGCCCGAAGAGGGTGCCCTCGAGGAGCCGGTTGGCGGGGCTGCTGATGCGGAAGCCGGCTTCCCAGGCGACGCCGTCTTGGCCGAACGTCCACCCCGGGCCATTCGTCTCGAACGTCTCCTTGGTGCCCTTCACCACGTCGGTGTTGACCCGCACCGTGCGCACCGCCGGCGAGCCCTCGACGAGCTGGTCGGGCGAGCTGACGAAGACGCGAGACTGCGCCACCACCACTCCGAGGTCGTTCTTCAGCTCGGCCGGCACCTCGAGGGTGAGCGGCGTGAAGGGCTCGGCGGTCGCCACCACCAGGTTGCTCTTCGAGAGCACGAGCACGGACTCGTCGCTGGCGAGGTCGAGGCGCGAGTTCGTCAGCGGCCGGGAGCCGACGTTCATCACCTCGAGCGTCACCTTGCCCGACTCGAGGAGGTCGAGCACGCCGTCGTTGTCACAGGAGTCACGGTCGTCGGCGCCTCGCACGTCGAGCACCGTCCACCGTGCGCCGGTGTTCGTCAGGTCTTCGGCGACGGGCGCGTTGGTCGTCGAGCGCCGGTTGGGCGTCGTGGCAGCGAGGCCGAGCCCGCGGGTGGCGAAGCCGTCGAGGAAGGAGGTGAACTCGGCGCCGTTGGAGGCCCGCGCGACGATGAGCACGGCGTCGCGCTGCTCGGCGAAGAGGGGGTTCACCGGAGTCGCTTTCAGCGAAGCCACCATCAGCTGGAGCAGCCGGCGCTTCCCGTCGGCGAAGCTGGTGGTGCGTGGGTCCTTCAGCAGCCGGGTGGCGCCTTCCCACATCATCGCCGCCCACACTTCGCCCGCGTTGTGCGGCTCGGCGTTGTCGTCGCTGTCGACGAAGGGAGCGCGCGGAGTCGTCGTCGGCAGGGGCACGTTCGAGACGATGTGCCGCAGCGTGAGCGCGTTCTTCGCCGGATCGATGGAGATGGGGAAGCGGCGCTGCCCGAAGTAGTGGTTGTCGAGGCGCTCGTCGGCGTAGCCCGTCTGGCTGCGCGCGAAGGCCCCGATGACGTAGGCGCCCCGCCAGTCGGCGTTGCCAGGCTTCTGGAGGTCGGCTGCCTCGAGCGTCGAGAGCAGCGCGAGGAAGTCGCTCCAGCCCTCGCCCAGGCCACGGCTCGGGTTCGCCAGCAGGCCGTTGCCGTCACCGATGAGCCGCTGGGTGAGGAGGTGGCCGAGCTCGTGCGTCACCACCGTGGTGTCGAGCGCGACTGGCCGGGCGACGACCGGCACCCGCTCGAGGGTGGCCGTCACCGGTCCCGCGCCGAGGGCGAGGGTGAGGGCGTCGGCGCGGGTGGCGTCGAGCAGGTGGGTCGGCAGGGTGATGCCGTCGTCGCGGGCGTCGAACGCGTTCTGCACCAGCAGCCCCACCGCGCCAGCATCGACCGCGAGGTCGTCGAGGCCGCCGAACGAGCCGCAGGGCCCGGAGGCGAAGCCGAAGGCGATGCGACCGGCGAGGGCCGGGGCGTTGGTGAAGGGGCCGCAGAGGTCGGCGCCTCCGTCGAGGCTGACGACCTTCGTCACCACCGCGCTCACGTTCCAGGCTGCTTCTCGAAGCGGGGCCGCGCCGCTGGTGCCACCGTCGACCGCGAGCGCGGGGCTGAACGTCACCACCGCGCGGCCGGCGCGTCGGCCAGGGAAGAGCTGGAGGCTGGGCGGGGTGCCATCGGGCCCAGCGACGAGCGCGCCTCCGGTGACGCCGGCGTAGTCGTTCACCTCGACCCGGAGCGCGTCTTGCGCCCGCCCGCCGCGGCCCTTGTTGTCGGCCTGCGCGTTGCCGGCGCCCTCGTCGAAGCCGACGTCGTAGAGCACGTCGTGGAGCCAGTTGGCGACGAAGAAGGCGTGGGTCGCCGCCGCGTGGCTCTGGGTCTCGGTCGCGGTCGGCGAGCGCGCCGGGTCCCACGCGAAGTCGAACGCGCCACCAGTGGGCACCGGCTGTGGGTCGACCGAAGTGCCACCATCAGCCGCGTTTCGGCCATCAGGTGCGAAGAGGTCGGCGTAGGCGGTCGCGTTGTTGCCCGAGAGCGCCGTCGCGCCAGCCGGCAGCCAGGGGTCCATCGTCGAGAGGCCGGCGTGGTCGAGGGCGACGAGCATCGGCGCCGTCAGCATCGCGGGCGCCCAGCCATCGGGCAGGCCGGTGGGGTGCGGGGTGGTGTCGCCCTCCGGGCTGTCGAGCGGCGTGAAGGGCGCCGTCGTGCTCGCCCAGGCGCGGAAGCTGAAGCCGAACTGGTGCGGGTTGCGCAGCAGCACCCGGCCGTCGCGTGCCGAGACGACGACGCCGAAGCGGCCGGCGGGCGCCGAGAGCTCGAGCTCGAACGCCGGGAGCAGCTCGCGGGCAGTCGCATAGACGGTGCGGCGGCTGAGCGAGCCATCGAGGTGCACCGCCCAGCCGCCTGAGAGTCGCTCGATGGCGCGGGCGCGTGCGGGAGCGAGCCCCAGGTGCTGCGCCGCCACCTCGAGCGCGGTCTCGGCGGTCAACGCGAAGCGCAGCGGCGGCGCAGGGTGCGGAGGCACTGCTCCGAGCACGCCGACGGGCTCGAGCTCGTGGGTCAGCACCACCGCGATTCGGTCGCGGAACACCGTCAGCTCGCCGACCCGCCGGGTGAAGGTCACCACCACCGCGCCATCACCCAACTGATGGACGGGGCCGCGCTCGAGGCGCGCGAAGTCGACCGGCCTCGCGCGGTACAGCGGCGCCAGCTCGAAGAGCACGCGGCGGGCTTGGGCTTCGGCGTCGAGGCCCTGGCTGCGAGGAGAGGGGGTGTGCGCGGGCCACGCGGGGAGCCAGACGGCGGTGGGCACGCCAGTGCGCGGCTCCCACTGGGAGACCCAGACGCGGGTGGCGACGTCGCGGGCGGTGGCGTCGACGTCGATGGAGCGCGGCACGGTGAGCTCGTCGTCGACGAAGGCGTCGAACGGCCCGAGCGGGGCGGCCTGGAGGAGGGCGGCGGCGAAGACGACGAGCATGGAGACTCCTGCGCGGAGCGCTCAGCGCATGAAGAGGACGAGGAGCGCGGCGACGATGATGGCCACCAACACGATGGTGACGACGATGATGGGCGTCTTCGACCGGGGAACGTCGCTCTCCCCGCTGACGGCCACCTCACCGTCGCCAGCGAACCGGCCCGACTCCTCGGAGCTGCCCGACGCCTCGACGGCCGCTTTGCCTTCGGGCGCGGTGTCGATGGTGGAGACCCGCTCGGTGCGCTTGAGGCCCTCGTCCGGTTCGGTCGACGGCAAGGGCAGCATGACGGGGTGAATGTCGGGCGAGTTGAGCACCGTCTCGTTGCCGGGGCGCTCCACCTGGAGCGGCTGCTTGAGCGGGTCGGTGCTGCGCACGCTGGAGTCGCTGATGCTGGGAATCGGCGCGAGCACCGGGTCGACGAGCACCGTCTTCGCTTCGGCCCATTGCCGCTTCGGCACCACGCCCCCGCCCGCGGGCGGCAGGTGCACCTGCTGGTTGCCCGACTTCTTGGGCGGAGGCGTCTGCTGGCCCACCTTGCGCGGCACCGGCGAGTTCGACGAGGCGATGGGCGGCTGGGAGGAGAGGATGGCGGTGGAGACGTCTCCGCGCGACGAGGGTGACGTCGAGCGTGCGTGGTGGTCGACCCCCTTGTGCTCGGACTTGGTGCGCCCTTCGAGGAGCCGCCGCAACATCTTGCGGGCGTCGTCGGCGCTCTCGGGCCGGCGCTCCGGCTCGCGGTCCAGCAGCATCATCACCCAGTTGTCGACGTCGATGTCGATGGAGGGCACCCACTGGCGCGGCGGCACCGGGTCGAACTTCATCTTCTGGCTGATGACTTCGATGGCGCTCGGCGCTTCGTGGGGAATGCGACCGGTGAGCATCTGGTAGGCGATGCCGCCCACCGCGTAGAGGTCGGTCGCCGGGTACACCTTCGTGCCCAGCACCTGCTCGGGCGCCATGAAGGCGGGGGTGCCGATGAGGGTGCCCGGGTTGGTGGGCCGCACCGAGCCGCCGGCGCGATCGGCCTGCCGCGCGAGCCCGAAGTCGATGATCTTCACGTGGCTGCGCGCTTCCGGGTGGCTCTCGTAGAAGACGTTGCCGGGCTTCAAGTCGCGGTGAATGACGCCCACCTGGTGAGCGGCGTGGAGCGCCCCCAGCATCTCGTCGAGGATCGGCCCCACCTTCTTGAAGGACGCGGGCGCCTCTCGCTTCACCCAGGCGTCGAGTGGCTCGCCCTCGAGCAGGTCCATCACGATGTAGGGCTGGCCGTTGGGCAAGGTGCCGAAGCCGAAGATGTCGACGATGCCGGGGTGCCGAATGGCGTTCACCGTGCGTGCCTCTCGCACCAGCCGCTGCACCATCTCGGGGTCGTCGGCGTAGTCGGGCTTGAGCACCTTGAGCGCGGCGGGCTTGCCGATGACGGCGTGCTGCACCCGGTACACGATGCCCATGGCGCCGGTGCCGATGACGGACTGCACTTCGTAGTCGTCGACACGCGTGCCCAAGAGCGGGTCGCGCCCCAACGGACCACGGAAGTCGTTGATGGTTTCGTCCCCGGGCTTCATCGGACTCGCGGCGGCCAACGCTAGCCCGGCTGCTCCCGGCGTACACCATTCGTCGGATCAGCCCGTCCGGTTGGCGCCGCGGCCTCCGACTGCGTCAAGGCAGCCTTGGCTCGACGCCTCGCGGCGTTCAGGCTTTGGTTCTCAGGTGAGGCTCGCCTTGCCGAAGGAGCGCCGAGATGATCACCTTTGACGTCGACGAAGTCGTTCCGGTGCTCGATCGCAAGCTGCCGGTGGAGCTCGCGCTCGACGACCTGCTCGAAGCGAAGGTCTTGGCGACGAGTGACGGCGTCAAACGCTGCGTCGCGCCCGCCGTGCTCGCGCCACATGGCGGGATGAATGGACTCGTGGTGACCGTCCACACTGCGTTTGGAGAACACAGGCCCCTCGCCCTCTCGCCGGACGCCGTCTGGCTCGCGATCTTGCAGGGCTTCAGCATCCACCTGAGCGTCGAAGGTGAGAAGCTCAGGAAGCGCTTCGTCGAGTTCGAGGGCCAGCGAACGCTCAGGGTGACGATGGGCGACGCCGAGAGAGTGCCCGATGTGCTCGACCGGTTTGGAGCCGCGATCGCAACACAGATGAACGCTGGCCTGGTCACCGCGATGACCGAACGGTTCTCGACGACCTCCCCCGACGATCACCTCGCACACCTCATCGCCACGATGTCTGCGTTCAGCAGGTTCTTCGACTACGAATTGGCTGGAATCTGCGGGATTCCCTCGGTCACGCTCACCGGCACTGCGGACGACTGGGTGCGGTTGCGTGACCGTTTTCGGGTGCTGGCCGAGTTCGACTTGCAGTGGTGGGCGCGGCGGCTCGAGCCGGTCCTCGGGCAGTTGATCGCGTCTGCGCAGGGCCGTCCGGACCGACGCTTCTGGCAATCGATCTACAAGCCGAAGGGAGCGTATGGCGGAGATCGCATCACTGGCTGGCTCCCGACGTTGTTTCCGTACCTCGAGGTCTCACCAAGCAAGTTCGAGCGGAACAGTGAAGACTTCGAGGAGTGGCTCCACGCTCCGATCGCTCCTGCGGCACTCCCAGCGGGCCTGAGTTCGGCACAGGTTCGGCAGAGCTCACGTCTGTTGACGCTCTTCTCGGGCTTCCTCGGTGCGAAACAACTCGATGACGGCTCGTTGTCTCCGCTCGTGGCCTGGGCGATCGGTGAATCTCCGCTCGAGGCGATCTTCGACAAGCTCGCGTCGAAGTATCAGTTCGAGCCTCCGCAGCCCAACACCGCCTGGAGCAGTTCACTCGTCCCGGGCCTGCTCAGTCGATTCTCGAGCCGCTTCGGTCGGGGCGTGCTGTTCGAGGGGGCCTTGACGATGCACGCGCCGCCAGCGTCCGAAGACGCTCTCGACTGGCGAGACCCCAACAGCCCAGTGGTTCCCCTCGTCACGAGCAGGTCAGGGGACATCGAGTGCGTCACGCAGTTCGGCCTCGTCATCGGCAACCTCGCCGACGGCCAGTTGGTCGTCTGGACAGGGCGAAGAGTTCGAGGCGTGCTGACGGAAACTGTTCTCCTCCTCCCCACCCGCGATGGCGAGCCACCGTTCACGGTCATCGCGAATTCGCTGCTGGAGTTCCTCCAGCGACTCGCGAGCGCCACCTCGTTCCCACCATGGGAGACGAAGGGAACGTGGAGTGCTCCGGAAGAATGATGCGGTCTTGCTTACCGTTCGCACCGACGACGTGTTGCCCGAAAAGGTGAGCCGGTCTCCAGCTTGCGCTGCTCGAGCCCGATGCGAGGGCCCCTCCGGTCCGCTCCTTGCTTTTCCTTGGCGAACGAAGTGAACGTGGGTGCCCCTCGAAGGAGTTCTCGATGAAGCTCGGCGCATTCGGTCTGGCCACACTGTGGACGCTCACCGCCCTGGCGCAGGGCCAGCAGCGGCTCGAAGGTCCAGTGACGGAGAAGGTCGACGCCGCCGGCTACTCGTACCTCAAGGTCTCGACCGCCAAGGGCGAGCAGTGGGCCGCGGTACCGCAGCTCGAGCTGACGAAGGGCGCGACCGTCACCATCGAGGTGCAGGCCTTCATGCAGAACTTCGAGAGCAAGACGCTCAAGCGCAGCTGGCCGGTCATCGCCTTCGGCACGGTGACGAGCCCAGCGCCGTCAGCGCCCACGCCTGGACCCGCTCCGGCGATGGAGAACCCGCACGCGAAGGGCCTGCCGAAGACCCTCTCCACTCCGACGCTCGAAGGCTCGGTGCTCGAGCGGCTCGAAGCGGGCGTCTACACCTACCTCCGGCTCAAGACGGCGACGGGCGAGACGTGGGCGGCGGTTCCGCGCGCCGAGGTGCCGAACGGCATGACGGTTCGAATCAAGAACCCGCAGCCGATGGACGGCTTCACCAGCCCGACGCTCAAGCGCAGCTTCGAACGAATCGTGTTCGGCACGCTCGAGCTTCCGGACGTGGCGCCCGCTCCGAGCGCCACCCCGGTGAAGTGACGCGCTTACTTCTTCTTCGCGGGCTTGAACTTCTGCACGTAGGCCGCGACGTTGCGCAGCTCGTCGTCCTTCATCGAGGCGCCCCAGGCGACCATCAGCGGTGACTTCCCGTTGGCGGCGCCGCCGTCCTTGATCACCTTGTAGACGTACTCGTCGGTGAGCCGATCGGCGTTGGCGGCGTCGGTGAAGTTCGTCGGCTTCGGGGTGAGCGCCGCGCCTGCCGGGCCGTTTCCGTCACCCTTCTCGCCGTGGCACGACACGCAGAGCGTCTTGTACTTCTCGGCGCCCTTCGCTCCGTCGCCCTTCAGCTCGAAGCCACCGGCCAGCGCAGCTCCAGACACCATCAACCCTGCCACCATCATCATTCGCTTCATGTCGTCTCCGCCTTCGTGAGGCGCGTTCGCGCCGTGGTTGTCCAACGCGCGCCATGACGTCGGGACCGGGCCGAAAGCTCAAGCGCACACTTTTCGATCCACGGGTCGCGCTGATGGACCGAATCATCGGAGCGCATCGCGCCGGAGCACCGAGGCCCCCATTTCTGGCTCCCACCGATGCCGCGAACGTCGATTGGCCCAACCATTGACCACGGCGTCCAATCACTGGTTCGGTCGAGAGAAAACCGGTGGTGAGAATTTCGCGAGGGTCGGCGAGAACGCACCTTCTGCACGCTCCGACCGGGTTCGGGTCATCGGGTGGGGCACAGGGATTGAAGACTGAGCCAGGTCATGTCGAAACGGGTGCTGTTGCTGCTGTTGATGAGCGGGTGTGCGAGCCAGCGGGTGAACGTCGCCTGGCCTGCGCCGCCGTCGACCGAGCGGATCCGCTACCTCACCAGCCTCTCCGGCCCGCAGGACTTCGAAGGAGGCCTCGCCCGCTTCTTCCGCAAGCTGTCCGGGGCCGAGGCGCCTCCGCAGCTGTTTCATCCCGTTGGGGTCGCGGTCAGCAGGGGTGGCGAAGTGGTGGCGGTGACTGATCAGGGCCTCTCGCAGCTCTTCCTCTTCGACGTCGAGAAGAACGCGGTTCAGCGGGTCGAGAAAGAAGTGCTGGGCGGCATCCCCATCGGAGTGGCGATGGAAGGCGACGCAGCCTGGGTGGTGATTCCCCAGCTCAAGGCAGCGCTCAAGATCGGGCGAGACGGCAAGCCACTGCGGCGGCTCGAGCTCCCGGAGTGCGAGCGGCCGGTCGGGCTCGCGGTCGACTCGGGCAACGACAAGCTCTTCGTCACCGACACCTCGACGCCGTCGGCCGGCAGCCACGCGATTCACGTCTACCAACTCTCGAGTGGCCAGCACCTTGCGACGCTCGGCAAGCGCGGCGACGGCCCGGGGGAGCTCTTCTTCCCCACCTTCCTCACCGTGACGCCCGCGGGGAACGTGCTGGTGGCCGACACGATGAACGCGCGGGTGCAGGAGCTCACCGCCAGCGAGGGTCAGTTCGTGCGGCAGTTCGGCGAGCGGGGTGATCAGTTCGGCCAGTTCGACAAGCCCAAGGGCGTGGCGACCGATTCCTTCGGCAACGTCTACGTCGTCGACTCCTTCTTCTCCGTCGTGCAGATCTTCAACCGCGACGGGAAGCTGCTGCTCTTCTTCGGCGGGCGCGGCGACTCGGCGGGCTTCCTCTCGAACCCGGCCGGCATCGCCATCGACGGGAAGAACCGCATCTACGTCACCAACGGCCTCAACTTTCGAGTCGAGGTCTACGAGCTGATCAACACCACCGCGGCGGACAGCACCTCGCCGCCCGGAGCCTGATCGAAGCGATGAGTCGCCGCAGCGCCATGCCTTCGACGAGCGGAGCCCGCCAGTGAGCGTGCTCGTGCTCTCGCTCGTGCTGAGGGCCGGCGTGTACGGCGATCTCTCGGCGCAGGGCCAAGCGCAGACCTTCGAGGCGACCACTCCGAACGGGAGCAAGAGCTCGACGCGCTCGTTGATCATCGCCGAGAACCTGGGGCTCCACTACGCGGGCACGCCCTTCGGACCGAACGCGGTGATGCTCGGCGCCGGGCTGCAAGCGGTGAACGTGAACGGCTTCGGCGACGCAGGGGCGCTCGTCTCCGGGCGCTCGGCGACGCTCGACGTCTCGGTCGGCTTGTTTCCCCGGCGGGCGCTCCCGCTGCGGCTTTACGCGCGGGGCACCTTGACCGACGGCGGGCCGCAGTCGCTCGCCACCCTCGGCGGCCGGGAATCGCTCGCGGTCGGCGCCAACGTGCACCTCGAGCCCTTCGCGATCCTTCCTGGGCTGCGCCTCGACGTCGAGCAGCTGAACTTCACCGGCTACGGCACCACCACCCCGCTCGGAGACGTCCGCCGCACGCTCGCTGCCACGCTCTACAAACAGCTCGACTCGCATCAGCTGAGCGCGACGGTTCGGGTGACGCAGGAACAACGCTCGCTCATCGGCGAGTGGCTGGGCGTCGGGCTCCTCGGCTCGTGGACGGGCCCGCAGCACACCACCTCGTTGGCCGCCGAGAGCGTCGACCGGAGCAAGTTGGTGGTACCGCTCCCGGGCGCGGCGACCTCGATGGTGGACCGCACGCTCCGGCTCAATCACCAGCAGCGATGGACGCGCCGCTTCTTCATGGACGCGAGCGCGCGGCTGGCCGACGTGCGCTTCGACGCCGCGTCGGGCACTCAAGGCGGAGCCACCGCCGGCGTCTCCTGGCAGCCCTTCGAGGCGCACGAGCTCTCGGTCTCCGCCGCGGGTGACGTCGGGTTCGCCACCACCACTGCGACGACGCAGACCGGCGCCACCGCGGGCGGCACGGGACGGCTCGGCTACGCGCGCGCCTTCGGGCCGATTCGGGCCGGCGCCTTCGTCGGCGGCATGGGCCAGCACTGTCAGAACTGCGTGGGCCTCACCGATGGGTGGATGGGGAGCTTCGACGTCGGCGTGGCGGCCTCGACCGTCGCCTTCGAGCGCTTCGACGCGCAGGCGGACTACCGAACGGCCTTGGTGCGCGCGCCGATGGGCCGCGGCGGCAATCGCACCGAGCACCACGGGAAGCTGACGGGCCGGGTTCGCCTCTGGGGCCGCTCGGAGCTCTACGCGCTCGTCGGCTACGACGACGGCTTCCGCGACTACATCGACCTCACCTCGGGCGGCATCGCGTCGCTCCACGAGCAGGCGCTCTCGCTGGGTGGCGGCGCGCAGGTGTTGGTGTGGCGCGGCATGGCCTCGGTCGATGCGCGGCACGTGCGGGGCAACTCGGTCATTCCGGCGTCTCCGTTCAGCTTGGGTCCACCGCTCACCGCGCGCGAGGTGACCCAGCTCTCGGCGAACCTGGTGCTGCCGGTGTTGCCGTGGCTCGATGCGCAGGGCGGCGCGATGTCGGGTTGGACGGTGCTCGACAACGCCCGCCCGCTCTTCACCGTCACGACCAACGTGGGCCTCACCGCGCGCGTCGGCCGCTTCTCGAGCTCGCTCACGTGGAACGTGTACCGCAACGACACCCAGGGCTTCGTCACCACCCAACACCTCGTTCGCCTCGCCGTCTCTCGCCCCTTCGACTTCTGACCATGCGCCTCCTGCTCTCCCTCGCCACCGTCACTGCGCTCGCCTGCGCCTCGGCACCGGTGCGGAAGGTGGGCGAGCTCCGGAGCGACGACCCGGTGTGGCTCAAGGCCGGCGGTGAGCAGGTGCGGTACCTCGGCGCCATCGAGCTGCCCGCGCACCTCGGCATCGAGAAGGGCTTCTTCGCCAGGCTGTGGACGCTCCTCTCGGGAGAAGACACCACCCACGCGCTCTACCGGCCCTTCGGCGTCGCGGTCTCGAAGGAGGGCTTCGTCGCCGTCGCCGACCCTGGGGTGCACCGGGTGCGGTTGTTCCTCCCGAGCGAGCAGAAGGAACTCGAGCTCCAGGAGGGCCTCACCAATCCACTCGGGGTCGCCTTCGTGGGCGCACTGGTGGTGGTCGCCGACGGGACGCACGCGCGGCTGCTCGCGTTCGACGTGAAGTCCGGTGCGCCGACGACGCTCTCGTGGAAGCTGCCCACGTTCTCCCGGCCGACGGGGCTCGCGTTCGACGAGGCACGGCAGCGGCTCTTCGTGGTGGACGCGACGGCCCACTGCGTTCACGTCGTCTCCACCAGCGGCGCGGCGCCCATGGGCGTCGGCACGCGCGGCGAGGCGCCCGGAGAATTCAACTTCCCCACCCACGTCGCGGTCGACCCGCGTGGCCACCTCTACGTCGCCGACAGCATGAACTTCCGGGTGCAGCACTTCGACGAGGGGCTCCACTTCGTGCGCGCGCTCGGTGGGCTGGGTGACACGCCCGGTGACTTGCCTCGCGCGAAGGGGCTCGCGGTCGACGCGGCGGGAACGGTGTGGGTGGTGGAGGGGACCTCCGACGTGGTGCAGGGCTTCGACGTGCGCGGCGAGCTCGTCGGCGTCTTCGGCGGGAGCGGCGTCGAGCCTGGCAGGTTCTGGCTCCCCGCGGGACTGACCGCCGACTCGAAGGGGCGGCTCTACGTCGCCGACACCTGGAATGGGCGGGTGCAGGTGTTCGGCATCGAGCCGGCGCCTGCGAGCACGAAGACGGTCGCGCCTGCGAGCGAGGCCACGCCGCCTGGTCCGACGACGCCGTCGGCTCCCTCGAGCAACGCGCATCCACAGGCGCGACGAGGGGCGACTCACCGGTTCGCTGTCGCCTGCTCCCGGCGAGAAACCTGCGCAGTGACGCACGGACGTCGTTCCGCAGGTTTGGGGCTCGCACGCTCCTCTTTGGCAGGCGCACGCTCCTCTTTGGCGGGCGCACGCTCCTCTTTGGAAGGCGCACACCCCTCTTTGGAAGGCGCACACCCCTCTTTGGAAGGCGCACACCCCTCTTTGGAAGGCGCACGCTCCTCTTTGGAAGGCGCACACCCCTCTTTGGCGGGCGCACACCCCTCTTTGGCAGGCGCACGCTCCTCTTTGGCCGCCACACGTTCCTCTTTGGCCGCCACACGTTCCTCTTTGGGACCCACGCTTCGACAATGGGCGTTGAGGTGCGCGCTCCACGTTCCGGCACCGCCCCGAGGTCGCCGATGAGCGCCGTCCTCGTGCTCACGGTGTGGACGTCGCTCGCGCAGGCCGACGTGCGCAACACCCGCCACAACCTCTCGGCGACCTCGAGCAACACCGTTCGGGCGACGAGCGAGACGCAGGTCTGCGTCTTCTGTCACGTGCCCCACGGCGCGTCGCAGAGCCGCGCGGTCTGGAACCGCGACCTGGGCTACCAGGCGAACGGCACGCTCTACACGCTCTATGGCTCCACCACGCTCGAGGCGCCGCCCAACCGGCCCAACGGCGCGACCCGCCTCTGCTTGAGCTGTCACGACGGCGCGCTCGCGCTCGGCTCGCTGATGAACCTCGAGACCGCTCGTCCCGCGTCGGTGGCGCTGCAGGGCGGCGTCACCACCATGCCCGCGGGACCGCGCAACCTCGGCACCGACCTCCGCAACGATCATCCCGTCAGCCTGGTGATTCCCGTCACCGACCCTGAAATCGTCGCCCCTCCGAACGGCGACGCGGTGAAGCTGAAGACCGGCACCTCGGCCGCGAAGGACGCGGTGCAGTGCACGAGCTGTCACGACCCGCACCTCGCGACGCCGCGCTTCCTGGTGAAGAGCAACGCGCGCGGAGCGGTCTGCCTCACCTGCCACCCCAAACAAGGCTGGCTCGGGAGCCGTCACGAAGCCTCCGCCGCGCCGTACCCCACCACCGGCACTCAGACCGTCGGCGACTTGGGCTGCCTCGCCTGTCACGCGCCACACAACGGCCAGGGCCCCACCAAGCTGCTCTCGACGCGGAACCTCTCGGGCACGGCGCTCCCCTGGGCGGAAGAGAACGTCTGCTTCTCCTGTCACCGCAACGGCGGCACTGGCGTCGACCCCGCTCGCGGCCGCGCGGCGCCCGACATTCAGACCGAGTCCCTCAAGGCGAGCCGGCATCCCTTCGCGCTCAAGGTGGACGAGCACCAGCCCGTCTTCACCAGCAAGGTGCCCGAGCCCGAGACGGTGCTGAACACCCAGAAGCACGTCGAGTGCGCCGACTGCCACAACCCGCACCAGGTGCAGGCGCTCCCGGGAAACGTGCACGAGGGCATGAAGGGCATCTCCCTCACTGGCGCGACCGTCATCGACAACGCCGGCACCAACCTCGCCCAGTACGAGGTCTGCTTCCGCTGCCACGGAGACACCTTCGCCACGATGATTCCGCCGGCGACGACGCGCCCGCCATCGGGGAGCAACAAGCGCCTCGAGTTCCAGCCGACGAACGACGCCTACCACCCGGTCGGCGCGCCTGGCCGCAACACGACGACGTACCTGAACAACGTGCTCGACGTGCCGGACGGCCAGCTGCGCGGCAACGACTGGCAGGGCAATCGGCTGAACCGCTTCTCCACCGTGCTCTGCACCGACTGTCACAACAGCGAGGCGACCGCGAACACGCCCGGGAGCGCCCGCAACAGCTCCGCCTCTCCGAAGGGCCCGCACGGCTCGGTGAACTCGCGGCTGTTGCGCGCGAACTACAACACCGCGGTCGGCGCCAACAACGCACCCTTCGGCGGCTACAACCCGAACAACTTCGCGCTCTGCTTCCTCTGCCACGACGAGACGCGGCTGCGCGGCAACCGGAGCAACTTCTTCCAGGCCGGTGGCGTCGGCGCCGGGCGCGGCAACTTGCATCAGGTGCACCTCGTCGACCGCACCAACGCGAGCTGTCACGAGTGTCACTACAACGTGCACAGCAACGTGCAGGCGTCGAACACCGACTACCGGAACGTTCCCGCCGGCACGCCAACCCACCTGGTGAACTTCGCGCCGACGGTGCGCCGCTTCCCGCCTGGCCGAGGCTCCGACCCGTACTACGGAGATCAGCCGCTGCTGCCGCGCTGGGGCCGCACGCCGACCGGCGACTACTACTGCTTCGCGGGCTGCCACGACAAAGACGAGGCGATGGACGGGGACAAGTCCCGTTATCGGCCACCCAACCCATGAGCGCGCTCCTCACCATCGTGAGCGCGTTGACGCTCGGCCAGGCTCCGCTCCTCGCGAAGGCGCCCTCGCGCATCGACGCGTCGCCGCACAACTTCTTCGGGCCCTCGCAGCGGCCGATGAGCGCGTCGACCGACCTCTGCATGCTCTGTCACGTGCCGAACCGGCTCGAGTGGCCCAAGCGCGGGCCGAGCTGGGATCCGCAGACGAAGGGACGCAACGCCGCGCTCGACGTGCGGGCCGACCCTTCCGGGCCGCCGCTCTCGCTCCGCTGGGCCGGGAGCACCTTGCGCTGTCTGTCCTGTCACGACGGCACCGTCTCGAGCATCGCCATCGTTCATCGCGCGGCGTCGGGTTCGCTGCGGAGTGACGAGCTGGCGGCGACCGAGGCGATGCGCTCCGGCCGCAACGGACCGGCGCTCTTCTTCCCGCAAGGGTGGACCGGCGACGTCATGGGCAACCACCCCGTCTCGGTGCCGTACCCGCTCGATGGCACGGGCTCCGAGTACAGGGGCTTCGGCCAGAGGGCGCAGCCCATCGACGTGCTCGAGTGGGTGCCCGACCCGCGGCTCAAGGGCCTCAAGCTGGTGAACGACACCTCGGGGTTCGATGCACTGCGCGGGAGCGCGGGCGTCGAGTGCAGCTCGTGCCACGACCCGCACGGCACCACCAACCGCTACTTCCTGCGGCTTCCCAAAGAACGGAGCGAACTGTGTCTGGGCTGTCACCGCAAATGACGCGCACCGCGACGGGGCGACGAGCGGGACCGCGTGGAGGCCACGTTCGCGTCAGCGCCCTCGCGTGGGTGTTGGTGCTCTCGACGACCTCGAGCGCGGGGCCGAGCAAACCAGCGCCTGCCGGTCCCGGAGACGAGTGCCAGAGCTGCCACGCGAGCGCCTGGGAGAAGCAGCGCATCGTGCACCCGCCGGTGAAGAACGGGCTGTGCTTCGCCTGTCACGTCTCCATCTCCGAGACGCGGCACCTCTTCGACCTCGCCGCCGAGGGCAAGCAGCTCTGCGCGCAGTGCCACTCGACCCGCGATTCGCAGAAGGTGCTCCACCCGCCGGTCGCCGAGGGGCTCTGCCTCGAGTGTCACGATCCACACGCCTCCAACGAGCGCGCGCGGCTGCGGCAGTCGACCTTCGCGACCTGCACGCGGTGTCATCCCTCGAAGGGGCTGCAGCACCAGGCGGCGCTCACCAAACACGGCGCGCTCGACCCGAAGCAGAACGAGGCCGTCTGCGTCGCCTGCCACGACGCCCACCAGTCGGACCACGAGAAGCGGCTCAAGGCCTGGCCGCCCGAGAAGGTGTGTCTGTCCTGTCACGACCAGCCGCAGCAGGCGCCCGACAAAGAGCTGATGAACATGAAGGCGTGGCTCGACCGGCACGACGCGGGGACGATGCGCCACGGCCCCTTGCGCGAAGGGCGTTGTCCCGACTGCCACGAGCCGCACGGCACCAACGAGTTCCGCATACTCAAGGGGAGCTACCCGGCGGCGCCGTACACGCCCGTCAGCAGCGCGCTCGAAGACTTCGGGCTCTGCTTCCGCTGTCACGACCCCCGGCTGCTCACCGAGAAGACGCTCACCGAGAAACCGGTCAGCAACGCGGACCCGGCGGTCGATTTGAAGTGGACGAGCCTCGACGGGGGACAACGGCTCGTGCGCGGCGGCACCACCGGCTTCCGCAACGGTGACGAGAATCTGCACTTCCGTCACGTGAACAAGGCCGACAAGGGCCGCACCTGCCGCTTCTGTCACGACGTGCACGCCTCGGAGAACCCGAAGCACGTGCGCACCCTCACCCCGTTCGGCAACTGGGAGTTCCCGCTCAACTACAAGAAGACGACGACCGGTGGCGCCTGCTGGCCCGGGTGTCACGTCGAGCGGCGGTACGACCGGAACCAGCGACAGGAGAACCCGCGATGACCGTCGCGCTCCTCGCGTTCGTGCTGGCGGCCGCTCCCCTCGAGGGACAGGGCTCGTCTGCGTCGAACCCGAAGAGCGTGAGGACCTCGCTGGGCGCGCGTCGTTCGACGAGCGTCGAAGGAGCAGCCACCCTGCGGCCCCGCGGGATGCTCGACCGAAGCGAAGCGACGCAGCCCGATGCGCTGATCGCGCAAGGCCCGTCCGACCGTCAGCCCACCTTGCGGGCGCAGGCTCCGACGTCACCGCCGGGTCCAGTCCTCCTCGCCCCTGGAGCCGTGGCGCAGACGACTCGCGATCGCCTGCACGTCTTCCTCGACGTTCCTCGGGCGCTCCCGGTGCTGCTCGACGGTGCCGACGCGGGCTGTGTGGGCGGGCCGAAGCTGACGAGGGACGGCGGCACCACGCTGCTTCACTGCTCGTTGACGCTCGCGCCCGGAGAACACGCGGTGACGACGCCGCTGGCAGACGGCGGTGTCGAGCGGCTCGCGACCCTTCGGCGCTGGCTCACGTTGGGTCCCGTTCCTCCGGGAGTCGAGCTCTTGCCCTCGAGCACCCGGCCTTCCGACGGTGGCTGCTCGGCGACGACGAGCTGCTCGGCCGTCTTCGGTCCCGGCACGGTGCACCAACCCGAGGTCGAGCGCGTCTGCCGTGAGTGCCATCGCCTCGACGAGCGCTTCGATGGCGGCGCAGTCGAGCAGTGCCGCAGCTGTCACGCCGAGGTGAGCGAGCGAAAGGTGATGCACGGACCGGTGCAGCAGGGCGCGTGTCTCGCCTGTCACGACCAGGCCAGCGCGCCGAGCCGCTTCGCGGTGAAGTGGCCGATTCAGGAGACCTGCTTCGGCTGCCACGTCGACGTGAAGGCGACGATGATGACCAAGGCCGTTCGCCATGGGCCCGCGGCGGCCGGGCGCTGCACCACCTGTCACGACCCGCACGGGAGCGACCAGCCGTACTGGCTCAAGCTCCACGCGTTCGACCTCTGCACCAACTGCCACACCGAGAAGCGTGAGCGGCACGTGGTGGTGGGCTTCGTCTACGGCGACAGCCACCCGCTCCGGGGCCGTCCGCATCCACTCAAGGACCGCACCGAGTTCTCGTGTCCTTCGTGTCACAACCCGCACGCCGCGCAGGCGCGCTTCCTCTGGCAGTTCGACGCCACCCAACGGGAGACCCTATGCAGAACCTGTCACCAGAAGTGATGCGGCGCGTGTTGGTCGCGCTGGTGGTGGCGCTGGGAGCCACCGCGCCGGCCGCGCCGAAACGCGTGATGACGCAGTGGCCGAACCCGGCTCCGGTGCAGCCTCCGGTGACGGCCGATCTCCTCGAGCTCGGTGGGCGCGTGTACCGCGGCGCCTGTCAGGGGTGTCACGGAGAGAAGGGCAACGGACAGGGCCGCGAGGGCGCGCTCCTCGGCATTCCGCCGCGCGACTTCACCACCGGCCAGTACATCATTCGCACCACGCCGCTCGGCAGCTTGCCGCTCGACACCGATCTCTTCGGGTCGATCCGCCGTGGCTTCCGGCCGGGCGTCGGCATGCCGGCCTTCACCTTCCTCTCCGACCGCGAGGTGTGGGCCGTCATCGCGCACCTCAAGACGTTCTCTCCGCGGTTTCGCGCCGAGAAGGTGGGGACGCCGGTCGAGCTCCCGGCGCCGCCCGCGAACCTGAAGGACCTCGCTGGCCCAGGTCAGGGCATCTTCATGGGACCGGGCGCGTGCTTCGTGTGTCACGGCATGCAGGGACTGGGCGATGGCCCTGCCGCGCCGGGCCTCGTCTACGTCTCGGGCTCGCACCAGGGGAAACCGGTCAAGCCGGCGAACCTCCATCGCGCCGTCGACTTCAAGGGCGGCAAGCGCCCCGAAGACATCTTCCGCGCCATCAGCACCGGGCTCGATGGCACGCCCATGCCGGGCTTCGCAGCGTCGT
Source organism: Myxococcota bacterium (assembly GCA_052034585.1). Lineage (GTDB taxonomy): Bacteria > Myxococcota > Myxococcia > Myxococcales > Myxococcaceae > Xiheimicrobium. The sequence continues at coordinate 28,344 of JBPOIJ010000039.1, read as the reverse complement.
TGTCAGTCGAACAGCGGTGGCAGGTCACCGCGTTCATCGTGTCGTTGAATCCGCCGGCACCTCCCGCCGGCTCGTCTGGAGGTCGTCCATGAGTCGTCTCGTTCCCTTGCTGTGTTTCTTCACCGTGCTGCTCGCCTTGCCGTCGGCGGCGCAGACGATGGTCACCACCCGTCACAACTTTCAGCTCGCCACGAACAACGTGCGGGTCGCGCCGGGCCAAGCGGAAGACGGGCTCTGCGTCTTCTGTCACACCCCGCACAAGGGCCAGGCCTCGCTGCTGCTCTGGAACCATCGCGTCTCTTCGTCGAACTACACCTGGGCCGACATCGCCAGCGGTGGTGGACGCACCACGGGTGGAACGAGCTACCCGGTCAACCTGCGCACCTGGACCGGCTCGACCGCGAAGTGTCTGTCGTGCCACGACGGCACGGTGAGCATCGGCTCGCTCTACTGGAGCGACGCGACCGCGAACCCCAACATCACCATGACGGGCCCCGACGTGAACGCGACCGGCCAGCTCACCAACGCGACCTACCGCATCACCGACGCGACCGGCGCCGATCTCTCCGGCAACCACCCCGTCGGCGTTCCGTACCCGTACGACAACGTCGCCGCGACCTACAACGGCATCACCTCGGGAGTGGACGTGGTGCTCACCGAGTGGGTCGCGCGCCCGACCGGGGTGAAGATCTTCGGGACCGGCGGTGGCGGAGCGCCTTCGGCTGGAGCGGCCGGCGTCGAGTGCGCCTCCTGTCACAACCCGCACGGCACCGCGAACCGCTACATGCTGCGCGTTCCCACCGCGTCGAGTCAGCTCTGCCTGTCCTGCCATCGGAAGTGAGCTGATCCTCCGAGCAGGCTCTGGACGCTTTCACCCCCGCGCGTCCGGCTCGATGGTATTGGCTTGGGGATGAAGACGATTCTGGTGACGGGCGCGACGAGCGGCATCGGGCTCGAAGCGTCGGTGCAGTTGGCGGTGCAAGGGCATCGCGTGGTGATGGTGGGCCGCGACGAGGCGAAGACCAAGGCCTGCGTCGAAGACGTGAAGAAGCGGTCGAGCTCCAACACGGTGGAGTTCCTGCTCGGTGACTTCTCGTCGTTCGCGTCGATTCGCGCGCTCGCCGAGAAGGTGATCGCGACCTACCCGCGGCTCGACGTGCTGGTGAACAACGCCGGCACCGTGTTCAAGGATCAAGGAAAGACGCGCGACGGCATCGAGCAGACCTTCGCGGTGAATCACCTCGGCTATTTTCTCCTCACCAATCTGTTGCTCGACCTGTTGGTGAAGTCCGCGCCCGCGCGCATCGTCTCCGTCGCCTCCGGAGGGCATTACCAAGGCACGATGGACCTCGACGATCTCGGCTACGAGAAGGGCGGGTACTCCATCATGAAGGCGTACAACCGCTCGAAGCTGGGGAACGTGATGATGACGCGCTCGCTCGCGAAGCGGCTGGAAGGGAAGGGCGTCACCGCGAACACGCTCCACCCCGGCGTCGTCGCGACCAACATCTGGACCGGTGCGCCCGGCTGGTCGAAGCCGCTGCTCGCGCTCGTGCGGGCGCTGGTGATGATCACCCCCGAGGAAGGCGGCCACACCATCACCCATCTGGCGACCAGCCCCGAGGTCGAAGGCAAGAGCGGGCTGTACTTCGAGAAGAACCAGCCGAAGACCTGCGCGAAGCTGGCCCGCGACGACGCGCTCGCCGAGAAGCTGTGGGCGAAGAGCGCCGAGCTCGTGAAGTTGAGCTGAGCGCTCACCAGGTGCGCAGGCTCCCGGGCGGAAACGTCCACTCGGGCGTGATGTACGGCTCGCTGGCCGACGGTCGCGGAAACCACGGCTCGCCCGACTTCGTCTTCAAGACGTGAAGGTTCTGCGCCGGCATGTAGCTCTGGCCGAGCAGCAGCCGCTTCTCGTGCGTCTTCGCGTTCTCGCAGACGTCGAGGATCAACACCGCGTGTCCCGGAAAGCCGCCCTTGATCAGCACGTCGCCCGGCCGCAGCTCGTCGAGGGAGCGCTTCTTCAGCTGCTTCTCCAGTGACGCCGTGCCCGCCCACATGAACACGGTGTCGAGGTAGGCGCGGAACGACGCCCGGCTCTCGTCGGCCGCTGCCGTCTTCTTCCACACGAGCGTCGAGCCCTTCGCGGTCGGCCGTTCTCCTCTCGCCCACTGCGCGAACGTCATCGGTGCGCCCTTGCCGGTGTCGTTGAAGCTCACCTCGGCGGCGTGACCAGTACCGTACAGCCACTCCGCGCGCAGCCGCATCACCGCGTCGGCGCACTGCTGGAGATCCTTCGTTCCAACGTCGATGTCGATGACCGCGGCGTGCACCGCCTGGTTCGCCTTGAGCTCGCCGTCGAACAGCTTCACCTCGGTGTCCGCCGGCAAGAGCGGTACGCCTCGCAGCCAGCCGCCGAACGAGTCCCCCTCGACCGTCACTCGCGTGAAGCCCGGCGGAGGAGGGAAGCGCGCCGCGAGCGTGTCGGTCGCCGAGGGGCTCCAGCCGTACTGGGCGCAGACGGTGACGGTGACGGCGAAGAGCATCACGGCGGCGCGTCGAGGAGCGAGAAGAGGTCGGCCGACGATGACGGCGGTCGGGTCGGGGCGAGCTGCATGGTGGACTCCGAATGGCGAAGTGAGACGCTCGCGCTCGGCACTCCGTTCCACGCTCGCAGCCGTGCAGTACCGGACGGCGGCTGGTCAGCGAGAAAGAGGAGCGCGACCACGAAGTCCTGCTGCTGCGGCCGCTCGCTCAGCCCGACCTCTCGAGCCTGGTCGTCGAGCGCGAAGGCGTCGAGGAAGCGCGGTGGTTCCCCGGTGGCGAGCTGCAGCTCGAACTGCACCCGCCGAGGATGCTCGAGTAGGTACCGCGGAGCGAGGGTCTCGACCACCAGGAGCTTCGGTCGGTCGGCCTCGGTGAGTCGCCAACGCGGCCGGAGCGGCTGCCGTGAGGGAAAACGCGCGATGCTCAGCACCTGGGGTGCGCTCGTCACGAGGAGCGCTTCGAATCGCCTCCGCTCGAAGTCGGCGCGAGCCACGTCTGCCGCGCTCACGACCGGCTCGGTCGACGGCACTGGCAGGCGGTCGAGGCTCGGAACCGGTGGGTCGGAGGGCGCCGTACGGACGTCGACGTGGATCGAGGAGCGCCTGTTTCGCCCCGCCACCATCAGCCCGAGCACGACGACGAAGAGCGCGATGCTCCAGCCAACACCACGCAAGATGGCTCGCCGGTCGAGCGGTCGCGGTCGAGCCGGGGGCTCCACTCTCGGCGGTTCGCTCGCTGCAGGCCTCGGCGCCGCGGGCACCACGGGCGGAACCTCGATGCCGAGCCGACGCAGCTCCGCGGTGGTGACGCGACTGCCTCCCACCGTACACGTCTCACCGTCGGTGCGCTCGATGACGACCTTCTTCACGTTGAAGGCGGTGTGGCCGTACCAGAGCCAGTCTCCAGTGCGGTCGAACTGGCGGAAGAACGGGCTGCCCGGGAAGCGAATGATCGGCCGCTCCAAGAGCGCGCTCAAGCCGAGGGGAATCGTCGTGGCGGTCACCTCGAGCTCGCGCAACCGGTGCTCGATGCGGGCCTCCAGCGCGAGGAACGTCTCCCGCTCGCTGCACTCGAGCCCATCGAAGCTGCTCACCTGGGGAACGACGACCTGCTCGAGCGCGAGGAGATCGTGTTCGTCGAGCGCCCTCCAGAGCAGCTCCAGGTGGCCGAGCGCCTCGAGGGCGGCCTCCACCTTCCCCTCGAGCCGAATGACCTCGTCACGCGTGAAGGAATGGAGCGAGCGCATCGCAACCGGAGAGGGACGGCCCACGCGAGTCAACGGCATTGATTCCCGACGCAGTTCAGCGAGCAACAGTTCTGCGGGAGGCTGCACGGCGCTCCCATCGCGCCGCAGCCCTGCGCTCCGCACCGGCCACCCTGACATTGCCCCGAGCAACACTGGGGACCGGAGGTGCAGGTGAGCCCCGCCGCGAGACACGAGCTCACCATTCGGCACGCGCCCATCAGGCAGGTGAGGCCCGAGCAACAATCGGTCGCCGTCGCGCACGGCTCGTTCGAGACGCGACAGGTCGCTCGACACGTCCCCGTCGGGCCGCAGAAGCCCTGGCAGCACTGAGAGTCCATCGTGCAGGTCGCGCCTGCCGCCGTGCACGCGACCGGCCGGCACAGCCCCGCGACGCACGGCCCGTCACAGCAGTCCTTCGTCGCGTTGCAGGCGCCTCCACTCGGCTGACACGAGCTGCTCCGGCAGGTCCCTTGCGCGCACACGCCCGCGTCACAGCAGTCACCCATCGAGAAGCAGCCACCGCCCGGCGTCGAACACCCGTCGACCGCCTCGCACTTCCCGCCCACGCAGCTCTGCGAGCAACACACCGATGGCGTCACGCAGGCTTCTCCACCCGCCGCGCACGCGCAGGAGCCGTCCCGACACAACCCGCTGCAGCACTCGTTCGACGACGCGCAGCCCTCCACCAACGGGAGGCACACGTTCTGACAGAGCCCGCTCCGGCACTCGCCTCGGCAACAGTCCGACGTCGCGCTGCACGCCGCCCCGAGCTGGGCCCGGCAGGTCGGCGTCTCCGGCTTGGCGCTGCACGCGAGGAACGCCAGGGCGAGGAGCCAGCTCCGCACGGGCCGCACGGTACCACCGAAGCCCTCGCCCCGGCCGGCGCATGGGTAGGAATTGCGAACGACACTTCGAGCCGCCCGTCGGCACCCAGCCGCTATGCTTGGCGTCGATGGCGTGCGTCGAAGCCAGCCACTGGGAAGCGCTCTCGCGAGGCACGCTCGCCCGTGACGAGGAAGCCGCGTTGCGCGCGCACGCCGCGATGTGCCTCAGCTGTGGCCCGCGCCTCGCCCTCCACGACGCGAAGCACGGCGCCGCCTTCGACGCGCCGACGCGCGAGCTCTCCCTGGGCGAGCTGGCCAAGGTGCAGGACCAGGCGCGCAGCCCTTCCCTCGAGCGCGGCGCCACCGTCGGCCACTTCGTCGTCCTCGACGTCATCGGCATGGGCGGCATGGGCGCGGTGTATTCGGCGTACGACCCGCAGCTCGAGCGGAAGGTGGCCTTGAAGCTCCTCTCGGTCGGCGGCGGCCCCGACTCGACCGGCCCGGCGCACGCCCGCATGCTGCGGGAAGCGCAGGCGATGGCCCGGCTCTCTCACCCGAACGTCGTCAACGTCTTCGAGGTGGGCGAGCACGAGGGCGGCATCTTCATCGCGATGGAGTACGTGCCCGGCAGCACCTTGAATGGCTGGCTCAAGTCGGCCCCGCGCAGCTGGAAGGAAATCGTCCCCATCTTCGTTCAGGCCGGCCGGGGCCTCGCGGCGGCCCACGCTGCCCACCTCGTCCACCGTGACTTCAAGCCCGCCAACGTGCTGCTCGGCGAAGACGGGCGGGTGCGCGTCACCGACTTCGGCGTCGCTCGCGCCGACGGCTCCCTTGAGCTCGTCAACCAGGCCATCTCGCTGTCGCCCCCCGAGCACCCGAAGGCCGGCCTCGGCGATCCCCTCACCCAGCACGACGTCGTCATCGGCACCGTCGGCTACATGTCACCCGAGCAGGCGCTCGCCACCACCCCCGACGCCCGCAGCGACCAGTTCAGCTTCTGTGTCTCGCTCTGGGAGGCGCTCTATGGGCAGCGGCCCTTCACCGGCGCCAGCGCAGTCGAGGTGACGAAGGCGTTGGTGGCCGCGGTGCTCCCGCCCAAGCCGAAGGCCGCGGTGCCCGGCTGGCTGCACGCGGTGCTGGTGCGTGGCCTCGCGCGCCGCCCGGAGGACCGCTTCCCCTCGATGGAGGGGCTCCTCGAGGCCCTCGACGCCCGGCCCTTCGAGTGGAGTCGCGTCGCGCCCTGGGCTGCTGCCATCGCGGTGGTGGTGGGCCTCGGCGCCTGGCAAGTCACCGCGCAGAGCCGCGTCCAGCGGGCCTGTCGGTCGAGCGCCGAGGTGAAGAACGTCTGGGGCGAAGATGCCCGCGCGAGCGTTCGGGCGGCCTTCGGAGCCATCAACCGGCCCTTCGCCTCCGCCGCCCTCGCCTCCGTGGAGCGCGCGCTCGACGCGTACGCCGCCGCGCTCTACCAACACAGCCTCGCTGCCTGTGAAGCCGCGCTCGTTCGCCGCGAGGCCTCGGAAGAGACGTACCTGCTGCAGACCTCCTGCTTCAACCGGCGCCGCGCCGAGCTCTCGGAGTTGGTGAAGACCCTCTCCACCGCCGAAGAGACGACCGTCGAGCGCGCAGGCACTGGCGCCTGGAGCCTCACGCCCGCCTCCATCTGCGCCAACCCGGCCCGCGTGCGCGCCGACCCTCGCCTCTCCAACGCCGCCCTGACACGGGTGGGCGTCGACGCGCTCCAGGCCACCTTGATGGAAGCCCGCGCCGCCCTCGAAGCGGGGAAGCTCAAGAGCCTCGAGCCGTTGGTGGAGAAGGCCCAGACGGACGCGCGCCGGGTCGGTCTCAAGGCGCTCGAGGCCGAGGCAGCGTCGTTGGCCGCGGGGCTCCAGCAGGCGCAGGGGAAGAACGCCGAGGCCGCCGAGTCGTGGAGACGCACCGCGATGCTCGCCCACGCCTCGGGCTTCGACGAGCTCGCCGCCCTCGCAGAGGTTCGCCTCGCCACTGTGGTGGGCTTCCAGTTGAACCGGCCCGCCGAGGGGCGCAGCTGGCTCGGGCTCGCCGAGGCCACCATCGAGCGGCTGGGCGGCGACGACATTCTCACCTTGGAGCGCATGGGCGCCGCAGCCCGGCTCCTCACCGCCGAGAACCGTCCGCTCGAGGCCATTCCTGGTCACGAGGCCGCCCTCGCCTTCGCCGAGCGTTCCATCGGGCTCGAGCACCCGCTGGTGTGGAAGCTCGAGTTCGACTTCGGCTCCTCGCTGGTGGCCGCCAAGGACAACTCGCGGGCCGTGCAGCACCTCGAGCATGCGCTCGCGCTCCGCGAGAAGGAGGTGTCGGGTGATCACCCCGACTCGGCGATGGTGCGCTCGATGCTCGCCAATGCGTACTTCTTCGCCGGCCGGCCTGCCGAGTCTCGCGCCGCGTTTCGACGCGCCCTCGCCGCGCGAGAAGCGCTCTTCGGCCCCAACAGCCCCAAGCTGGTGGTGACGCTCAACAACTCCGGCGACACCTTGCTCAAGGCGGGCTTCGTCAAGGAGGCCGCCGCGAGCCTCGCCCGGGCCGACGCCATCGCGAAGGCGAACTTCCCGGTCGATCACCCCTACAGCATCGCCACCACCCTCACTCGCGCCGAGGTGATGATGGCCTCGGGCCAGAGCGGCGAGGCGAAGGCCGTGCTCGAACAGCTCCTCGCCAAGACGCCCCCGCTGCCCGGGCCCTACCTCGCCGAAGCGGGCGCCGACCGAAGCGAGCTCGCGCTGCGCGAAGGCGACGCGACGAAGGCCCTGGCCCTCGCCGAGACCGCGCTGCAGGTGGCGCGCGGGCTGGGGCCGCGGTCGGTCGAGATCATTCAGCCGTTGATCGTTCGCGGGAAGGCGCTGCTCTCGCTCCGTCGGGTGCCCGAGGCCGAGCAGTCGTTCATCGAAGCGGTCGCCCTCTGTGAGAGCGAAGGCGCGTGGAAGGTGACGCTCGCCGACGCGCGCTTCGGGCTCGCGCGAGCCAAGGCAGCACAGCACGAGCTGGCGACCGCCCGGGTGCTCGCCGAGCAGGCGCTCGAGACCTACCGCGCGAGCGAAGGCGGCGAGGCGAAGGTGAAGGCCGTCGAGCTCGCCCTCGCAGGGTGGTGACGGTCAGGGGCCCAGCGGAGGCACGTTGCCGCCCATCGCCACGAAGCGCTCGAGGGCCCGCTGCAGCGCCATGGCCTTGAGCCGCTCGTCGTCGAGCTGAGACGACAGCTCCCGCATCTCGTCACGGAGCTTGGCGATCTCCGGTTCCTTCGACAGCGCCGCGCGCACCGCCTTGAGCTCGGCGTCGAGCCCGTTGCGCAGCTCGGTTTCCCGCTTCTCGCGCTCGTCGAGCTGACGGGCGAAGTCGGCCTCGAGCTGCTGCACCTCGGCGGAGCGCTTGTGGATGACGCCGCGCGCCTGGTCGAGCTCGGCCTGGCGCTTCTTGTCCTCGAGCACGCGCCGGGTGACCTCCTTCTCGAGGGCCTTGAGCCGCTCTTCGGAGGCCTTGAGCACGTCGGTGAGCCGGGCGTTCTCCTTGAGCTGCGTCTGGAGCTTCGCCTCGAGGTCGCGCGCGTGCTCGGCCAGCACCTGCCGCTCGAAGGACGCGTGATCGGCCCGTTCGGTCGCCTCGGAGAGCTCCTCACGGAGCGCGGCCAACGTCTGCTCGTAGGCCTCGATGATGCCCTGCGCCTCGGCGAGCTTGGCCTCGACGGCTGCTTCCGGAGAGGGCTCCTGGTGCTGGGAGATCAAGGCGTCGACGTCGGCGCGCTGCTCGGCGGTGAGGTCGTCGAACTTCACCCCGAAGCCCAAGCCCTCTTGCACTCGCGCGACCACGCCGGGGAGCGAGGCGATCCGCTCCGCCACCACCAGCTGGATCACCACTCGAGTGCCGATGGGCAGCGGCTTCTGACTGCGCACGAAGATGCCACCGTGCGAGACGTCCTTCAGGTAGCTCGCCCGGTAGAGCTCGGGCGTGGCGAGCTTCACCTCGACGCGATACGTCCGCTGTCGTTGATGTTGGCGCCGGTCCTCCGACTGCATGGCGTTCATCGTCTCCTCAAAGAGTCAGCTCGGCCAGCGCATTTCGCCGCCCGCGCCATTTCGAGTGGCGGAGAGTTCCCCACCTTGCTGGAGAGAGTGGTCAACGTTCGCCGGTTGTCCGCATCGCGTAGCGCTCGGCGAGGAGGTGCGTCGCGAGGAAGAAGGTCTGTCGCTGGAGGTCGGACACGCCCGAGAGCGCCCGCTTCCCGAACCGGCGGGCGCGCGACACGAGCTTGCCGCGGTCGCCCTTGGCCTGGACGAAGTCGCTCGCGCGCTGGGCGAAGTAGATGCCGAAGTTGAGGCCTCGGTAGAGCGTCTCGGTGAGCTCCGTCCAGTTGGTCTGCTCGAAGAAGATGGCGCGCAGCTCGGCGCCTTGCGGTGACTCATAGTCTTGCGCCACCGCCTTCTTGCCGAAGCCGAAGGCATCGCGTGGCACTCCGCGCTCCTCGAGCACCCGGCGAGGAATCGGCCGGTCGTAGTCGTTGCCGAGCTGCCAGGGCTTCAGCTCGTCGGAGCGGGAGACCTGGTTGATGGCCGCCACGCTGCGCATGAAGAGGTACGGCACCGAGGCCTCGATGACGCCGTAGCGCACGCGCGCTTCGATCAACGCGTAGCCGCTCTGGGCGCCACGCACGATCTGCCCCGACAGGCCGAGCTCACCGAGCTGCCGCTCCCACGCCCCGTCACCGACGTGGCCCGCCCAGAAGACGGTGGGCGCGTCGTGCCCGTCGGCCTCGGTCAACATCGAATGGAAGACGAGCTCGGGGGAGATCTGCGCGCTCGCCCAGCACCAGGCCTCCAGCTCGAGCGGCAGCTTCGAGAGATCGAGGTCGAGGTAGCGCGGGGTCGCGCCCAGAGTGCGGGCGATCTCCGAGCCGTCGTCGTCGGCCACGTCGGCGTTCATGAACGAACGGAGCACGGGCGGCACGCGGGTGTTGGAGCGCTTCGCGGTCCAGCTGAGGAGCCCGGGCTCGAGCTTGCTCACGAAGGCAGTGACGGTGGAGGAGTCGTAGCCGCGCGACGCAGAGGTGACGCTCCGCAGCGGCCGCGCGCGGGCCTTCGAGGTGGCGTTCGCGTGGAGCTGCTCGAGCACGCCGAAGAACTGGCTCACGTAGTCGGCGAAGTTCGAGAAGGTGCGGGCCCGATCGCGAAAGTGAAACGACGGCGAGCCGTCGGGCGCGATGCGCAGCGACTCGAAGATGAGCTGGCTCATCGTCGGAATGCGTGGGTGCACCACGTGGAACTGGCGCACGTAGTTGAAGACGCCGAGCGCCATGCTCTCGCCCCAGTCGCGGTGGTCGAAGCGCAGGTCGATGCGCGCCTTGGTGCGGCCGAGCATCACCACCAGCGAGTTCGAGGCGTACCAGGTGGCGCCGTCGCGCGCGTAGATGCAGCGGTCGACGGTGGTGCTCGCCGGCACGACGTGCACCCCGTCGGCGTCGAGGCGCAGGCCGCTGCCGAAGAGGGCCTCGGCGCGGTGGAAGTCACCCGACTCGAAGCCGCCGGTCCACATGCCCGCCACCACCCACCGTGGACTGGGCGACGGGTCGACCTCCACCTGCGGCCCCACGTCGACCTCGACGACCTTCGCGTTCGGGTCGATGCGCGCGAACCAGCCGAGCTTCGGCAGCTGGGAATCTCGAAAGACTCGAAGGTGCATGGGTCCCCTCTGGGCATCGTAGACCAACGGCAGGTGTGCACGAGGGGCTCGTGCGGCAAGCCCATTTGATGCGTGAGCCTGCTAGACGCGCGTCGATGGCAATGACCGAAGCGCAGGCGTGGGAGCTGGCGTCGCTCGACGCGGTGGAGACGGCCGCGCGGGTGAAACGAGGCGAGCTGAGCCGCGTGGAGGTCGTCGAGGCCGCGGTGCTGCGAGCAGGCAAGGCGCGCCACTTGAACGCCGTGGTGACCGAGACGTTCGAGAAGGCGCTGCGTGAGGCTCCGAGTCGCACCTCCGGACCGCTGGCCGGCGTGCCGACCTTCACCAAAGACCTCGCGCAGGTGGCGGGCGTGCGCACCGCGTGGGGCTCCGCGGCGACGGGCACCTTCGTCTCGAAGAAGAGCGACCCGAGCGTCATCACCCTCGAACAGCTCGGGCTGGTGTCGTTGGGGAAGAGCACGACGCCAGAGTTCGGGCTCACGGGCACGACCGAGCCCATCGAGGGCCTGGCGACGCTCAACCCGCACGACCTCACGCGCTCGTCGGGAGGCTCGTCGGGTGGCGCGGGAGCGTTGGTGGCGGCAGGCGTGGTGCCGCTCGCGCACGGCAGCGACGGCGGCGGGTCGATTCGCATTCCGGCGTCGTGGTGTGGCGTGGTGGGCTTCAAGCCGTCGCGCGGCCGCTTCGACATGGAGGCGTCTCCGCTGTTGCCGGTGAACGTCGCGGTGCACGGGTGTCTGACTCGAACGGTGCGCGACACGGTGGCGTTCTGGCAGGGCGTCGACGCGCTGCGGCCGGTGAAGCTGCCGAGGCTCGACGTGGTGAACCCGGCGCCCGGCAAGCGGCTGCGCATCGGCGTGGTGACGAGCAACGCGGCGGCCTATTCGGTGGACCCCGAGGTGATCGCGGCGACGGAAGCGACGGCGAAGCGGCTCGAGCGGCTGGGCCACGACGTCTCCCTCATTCCCAGCCCGTGGACCGCGCAGGACCTCAACGACTTTCTCGCCTTGTGGGCCTTCCTCGGGTTCGTCCAGTCGAAGGGTGGGCCGGTGCTGTACCACCGCGGCTACGACGCGAAGCGGCTCGAGCCGTGGACGACGTCGCTCTCGAAGTGGTTCAGCGAGAACACCTGGGAAGCGACGAAGCGCATGCGACGGCTTCGGGGCTTCACCGGGCGGTGGGCGGAGTTCATGAAGAACTGGTCGGTGGTGGTGCTGCCGACGCTCGCGATTCCGGCGCCGAAGCTGGGGCATCTGCGGCCCGATGTGCCCTTCGAGGAGAAGCTGGAGCGGCTGCGCGCGGGCGTGCCGTTCACCGGAATGCTCAACGCTGCGGGCGCGCCCTCCATCTCCCTGCCGATGGGCAAGACGGCGGGAGGGTTGCCGATTGGGGTGCAGCTCGCGGCCGCAATGGGTGACGACCGAACGGTGCTCGAGTTGGCGCTCCAGGTGGAGGCGGATCTCGCGACGCCCGTCACCATCGCGCGCGCACCGTGATTTGCACTTCGAGTGCGCTCTGATCACACGAATTGGCGCACAGCGGCCGCTCGTGGATCGAGGAGGTGAGTGTCTGCATTGAGCGGGTCGTGTCGCAGGAAGTGTGGAGAAGTCCTTCCGTGGCGCTGCAATTTTTTATCTCGATTCGAGTGGTGCGTCCTTATCCTTGGTGGATGCGCTCGCGTTTGGTCTTGTCTCTCACGCTGTTCGCTTCGGCGTGCACGCAGCTTCCCGATCAGCTTGATTCACAACAATTCGATTTCCAAACGCACGCGCTCTCCTTTCGCAACTTCGGAGAGCGGTATGAGGCAGGCAAGTTCAATACTGCACTCGCGATTCGCATGTTCGGCGCCGAAGCCGTGTGCGAGGCCAACGCGACGGAGTGCGTGGTCGACCCGCACCTCGAGGCCTTCATCGGCGACGTCAACGGCTCGCTCGCGTCTGGACACAGCGAGGGCTTCGCGGTGGTGGCGCAGCTGTTCGCGCTCGGGAAGTTGAAGAGCACCGACTTCGGAGCCGCGCGACCGAGCGACCTCAACGCCGATCAGGTCGCGCTCGTTCAGGAGCTCACCTACTTCGCGGCCACCCAGCGAATCGAGTCGGTTCACGCGCAAGACCAGAAGCTCGATGCGAAGGCCGCGATGTCCTTCCTCGCCGAGCTGTTCAAGCGACCGTCCGACGAGGCGTGGCGGTTGATGGTCGCCATCAAGCTCGATGATGGACGGTTGACGGCTGGCCACGCGCTGGTGCCGTTCGGCTACTTCAAGGGAACGAGCGACGGCCAGTACGTGGTGCGGCTCTACGACCCGAACTTCCCGCAGGAAGAGCGGCGAATGGACGTCGACGTCAAGGCGAACACCTGGCGTTACGACGGCACCATCAACTCGATGGACCCGTTGATCTACGAGGGCACCGCCACCAACCAGAACCTCCTCTACTTCTCGCCCGTCACTCCTCGCCTCGGCACCTTCACCCCACCGCACCTCACCGAGGGCCTCACCGTCGCGGTCACGGGCGGGACGGGCCTCGTCACTGGCGATGGCAATGAAGTCGGCTTCCAAGACGGGCGAATCGTCGAGAAGGGCGGGCTCGTGCTGCCGGGAGCCGCGAACTGCGCGTGCTCGAACTCGAATGAGACCGTGCAGCTGCTGCTCAAGAAGGCCGGCCTGCCCCAGGTCGTCGCGGTGACCGCGACGGGCGCGACGGTGTCCGGCAATGACGTCACCATTCAAGTCAATCAAGGCGTCTCCAACGGGCGGGTCGTCAAGACGGAAGAAGTGAGCGTGACCACCGATGGCAAGGCTGTGGTGACTCACAAGAACCCCGTCGAGAACGACGAGCGGTCCGTCACCGTCACCACGAAGAACAAGGACGGGTCGACGACGACGGTGACCGTCAAGACCTCGGGAAACACCGAGTCGCTCACCATCGACACGAACGACCCCAACAACGTGAAGGTGACTGGAAAGAGCACCCTCGGCGACGCGTCGCAGGTGGAAGTCACCGTCACCAACACCAGCACCGACGGCACCTCCAAGACCGTCACCTCCACCTCCTCGGGCGGAGGGGGTCGAGACGTGAGCATCACCGCGCAGCCCGTGTCGGGAACCATCTCGTCGATGACGGCGCTCCCCGCGGACTCCTGCAAGAACGGCCGGCGGGACACCAACGAGATCGGCGTCGACTGCGGCGCGTCCTGTTCGATGCAACCGCCGGCGAACCGCGTGGGGAGTGGCCGCTGTGCGCGCTATCAACGATGCGACACCAGCGCCGATTGCGAGACGGCCGACTCCTGCGTCAACGGCGTCTGCTTCGAGCCGCGCTGCGACGACCGGGTCAAGAATGGCCAGGAGACCGACGTCGATTGTGGCGCGCCCGGGTGCTCCGGCTGCGGCATCGGCAAGACCTGCTCGGGCTCGACCAACTGTGGCAACGGCCTCCTCTGTGACAACAACGCGTGTGCCGAAGCGACGCCGCTGAGCCACCGGCTCACCATTTCCGGGCTCGGGCCCTCGGCGTCGCTCGAGCTGACCCAGCAGCTCGACGGCACCTTCTCGAGGCGCAGCATCACTGGAAACGCGACGGGCGCGCCCTTCGACGTCACCATCAGCGCCGCGAAGACGCTGCGGGTCGCGCTCGGCTCGAACTTCTCCGACTTCTTCTGTTCCTTCGATGGCCCGGCCGATGACGCCACCTGGTACTGGGCCTGGAATGCGCCCGCGACCGGCGGCTCGGGCATGTCGAGCCGTCGCAGCATGACCTGCTATCGCAAGAGCGGGACCGTCGAGGTGCCCTTCGTCATCAATGGCTGTCAGTTCTCGCGCTCGAGCCGGGACGGAGGCCTGTACATCAATTCCCGGAGGGCGCCGAAGTTCTTCGACAACACCGCGACCCCAGCAACCGAGATGTGGTGGGTGCAATTCTATGAAGACAGCTCGGGTCTGAACCGCGGCGCCCTGACGCAGAACGTGTCGTCGTCAGGCACGACGGGTGGAATGCCACCGCGCTACGACATCACCATCGGTGCCGACACTTCGGGTTTCTATCAACTCGACAACGGCTGGCGAGTGGACCCGGACTCGGACACGCGGTTCACGATGTCGTGTCTTCCCGACGCGCGCCTCGCCGGTCCGCTCGGTGTACAGAACAAGACGGTGTCGCCTCGCGTGTTCTGTACCTGCACGACCACCTATCCCGACGGGGGCATGGTCGTGCCCGACGCTGGGAGCCGAGACGCGGGCTCGGACGCGGGGGTCGACGCAGGTACGCCCGATGCCGGAGTCGACGCGGGCTTCGATGCTGGAACCCCGTTCGACGCCGGCTCCGACGCGGGAGCTCGTGATGCGGGCTTCGACGCCGGAGCGGTCGACGCCGGAAGCCCCGACGCCGGCCCGGTTGACGCGGGAGGTGGCGGGTGCAGCACTGACTCTCAATGTGGCGCCGGAGCGAACTGCTTCTGCGCCTCGGACCCCGGCCGGTGCGCCGGCGCCGGTGTCTGTGTTGGCACCAAGGCGGTCATCAGCACGCCGACGACCAATGGAGTCGCCGCGTCCGGAACCTACACGGTGCCAGCGGGCTGTTCTCGCGTGTACGTCTCGGCCTGGGGCGCGGCCGGCGGGAAGTACGATGAACAGGTCCCGTTCCCGATTCAGCTCGCGGGTGGCGCAGGCGGGTTTGCCTCTGGCTCGATGAGCGCCGCGCCAGGTGACGTCCTCACCGTGTGGATCGGCGCTGCCGGAGTTCCGACCTCCGGCATCGTCGGCGGCGAAGGCATCGGCTCCTACGCTGGAACACCGGCGAATGGTGGCGACGGCGACGGCACGAGCGGCGGCGGGGGAGGCGGCCTCACCTCGGTTCGCCAGACGGGAAGCGCGATGCGCGTGTTCGCCATTCCCGGTGGTGCGGGCGCGGCCTCGATGGGCATCGCCGAGGCGGGTGGTGCGTCGACATCGGGTGGAGCCACGGGGCGTGCGGGCGAAAGCGCGATGGCCGGAAGCACCTCGGGAGGCGGCGGCGCCGGCGACCCAGGTGGCCTCGCGGGCACTGGCAGCATGGCGGGCACTCCGGGAGCGTTCGGGACCCTGCCCACGGGCATCACCTCGTCGACGGGCAACACGTCGAACCCGGGAGGCGCGAGCCGCTACGACTATGGCTTGTGCCCCTCCGGTTCGGCCCAGGGCATGTCGGGTGGCAACGGCTGCGTGGTCGTGAGGTGCGCGCAATGAATCGGTTCAGCGTGGTGTTCCGAGTCTCTGGTGCCGTGTTGGTGGCCGCCTGCAGCGACCCGTCCTTCGATTCGCAGCGCGCGGCAGTCGAGACGCTCTCGTGTCCCTCGGGGCAGGTGCCGTTCAACTTCTCGAAGTTCACCAGCCCGATGACGACCGAGGGCATCAGCAGCCTCGCCCCCGACGAGAAGCTGCCGCGGCCGCAGCGACGAGCGAACGTGCTCAAGATCACCCAGGCGAGCTGCAACGCGAGGTTCGACTGGACGTCGCTCCTCGGCGAGTTCTGCGATGGGCGCGAGAGCTGCGTCATCAACCGGCAAGATTGTCCCGGCGCGCTCCAATACGCCTATTCGTGTTCCGATTCGCCCAATGACATTCAACGGAAAATCTGTCCGGGCACGTACAACTGTCTGGGAACGCTGACCTGCCCACAGTCGGCGCCAGGGTTCACGCCGCTCCAGGTCGACAAGGTGGCGTGCGTGCCGGAGACCTGCAACGTCACCCAGCGTCGCGACAAGGATCTCAACTGCGTCGACGCGGCGGAGCGGCCAATCGAGCTGACCAACACCTCCACCGAAAACCAGGGGCAGTTCCGGTATGAAGGCAACACGGCGTGGATCTACCAATTCGAGACGCCGTACCCGCCCGTCGGCGTCAAGGTGAGGAACGGCAAAACGATCGCCGACTTCGACTACTCCGCGATCTGGCCCTTCGCGCCCGACGGCCCGAACACCGCGACCGGGCTCGGCTACCTGCAGCTCGCCGCGAGCAGCAACAACTACGTGGGCAAGTTCCGGGTGCTCTTCGCTGGTGCCTACTACCGGATGAAGGGCGGCTATCGCTTCGCCGACGTCAGCAACGTGCCGCTCGAGAAGAAGGCCCGCAAGGGGAGCCTCACGCTCTACGTCGTCGACGAGTTCGCCACCGCGACCACGGGCCGCGACGGCAACAAGACGTATTCGGTGAACGATTCCGCCGTGCGCTGCGTGCTCCACGAGTTCGATCTCGGCAAGTACACGCCCAAGGCCTCGTCGGACGGCCGCGCCGACAGCTTCGAGATCGAGTTCGACGAAGGCGTCGTGGTGCCGCGCGACTGCGAAGAAGGTGGGCCGATCTGGTCCGAGAACGTGAAGGTGCTCGCGAAGAAGAACAACAAGACGCCGCTCGAGTTCGTCAACTCCACCCGGCCCAAGAGCCGGCTGCTGGCTGCGTACGACGTCGCGGGTCGGGTGACCTATCTGTCTCAGAAGCCGTCGGAGGCGAAGACCGCGTGCAACCCGAACCCGCTCGACATGTTCTACAATTCGACGCTCGAGACGCACGACCGGGTCGCCTATTACAAGCAGCGCTCGGTTCCGCTGAGCTTCGAGTTCACCCGCGACGCCAACTACCCGCGTGAGTTCGATGCCTTCGGCTACCGCATCGAGGACGATGGGCTGCACGTTCGCGGCGCGACCAAGACGAGCGTCGGGATCACCGACGTGAGACCGAAAAAGGTCGAGTTCAAGTTCAAATCTGCGAGTCAGAGCCGGCAGTTCTTCCGCGCCGACGTCGACTGGTTCATGTCGGGCGACGATCGCGACTTCTGGAAGAAGCAGGGCCTCACCGGCGACGTTCGCGCGAAGATGACGTTGTCGCTCGTGCCGCTGAACGCCGACATGAGCCCGCGGCTCTCGGAGGAACTCCCACTCGGGCCGTCACCGCTCTTGACGAGTACGCCTGGAGGAGAAACGCAGGCGATGCGCTTCGAGATCACCAAGGAGGTGAAGGACAAGTTCGCCGACAAGGCGAGCCCGTACCACGCGTCGGAGAGCGGGACGCCCTTCGTGCTCCGTTCCTGCCTCTCGCTCGTGAAGGTCTCGGCCGACAGCGAGGCGCCGGTTCCGAAGTTCGAGGGCAAGGCGCAGCTCGCCGCCTTCGTCGCCACCGACTTCAGCCTGAAGATCGAGCCCGGCTTCAGCGGGCAAGAGCGCCTCGAGGTGCTCGATGCCTTCACCTGTGTGGTGAGCGCGATGCCCGTCGTCGTGAAGCTCGACCCCAGCATCGCTCCGGTGCCCTCGGACGAGGCCGACGACTTCTCCGACTCCGACCCGCAGTCGGCCGGAGATGCCCGGGTGAGCCAGACCTACGACCAGGACAACGACCGCCGCTGCACCAAGGCCATGGTCGCCGGCAAGAGTGGCGAACATTGCGACTCGCGCACCATCAGCGGGCTCGGAGGCTCCACTGCCGCGACCATCTTGCGCACGGAGGTGAACGACCTCGACAAGGGCGATCAGGTCGTCGCCGACAAGGAAGCCGAGCTGATGGGGTTGCAGGTCTTCGACGAGGAGGAGACGAAGAACTTCGCCTTCATGTCGAACAAGGCGAACTTCACCATCACCATCGCGCCCAACTTCGACAGCATCGCCGATGCCATCAACGCGGCGAACACGGGCAGCAACCTCGAGGCGGAGGAGAAGCGGTTCTCGATCGGAGTGAGTGGCCTGGGCCTCGCCCTCTCGATCAAGATCCCGCTCCGCTACGGCCCGGTCCAAGGGGAGATCGTCTTCGAGATCTCCGCGGGGGTCGGTGTTGGCGCCGAGCTCAGCTTCAAGCAGGAGCGCGAGACGCACCAGAAGTGCACGGACGGCACGAGCAACTGCGATGCGCTGTACACGTTGGGGACGACGCCCCTGTCGTTCCGCGACGCGCGCACCGCCTGCCTCGTTCAAAAGGGTGGACGATTGGCCGATCTGCGTTCCGCCAGTGAGTCGACCAAGCTGCGAGCAAGACTGGCCGCCGGTCAGGAGTATTGGATTGGGGCCCAGGTCGCCAACGAGTACATGAAAGGGTGTGCGGATCTCGCGCGCAGTCCTTCGCTGACGAGCCAGGCGGCCTTCCGAGGCGCGTGCACGAGCCAGCACAAGACGCATCTGCGTTGGCTGTCGAATGACGAGGACTTCGCGACCCGCACCGCGAACGGCAACTTCGTCGCCGACCTCACCCAGATTCAGCCTGGGACGCCGAGCCTGACGCTCCGCGGAGTCGCGCTCGAGTTGCCGAAGGAGCGGGGCGTGTCGCTCTCGTCGACGGGGAACGTCGAGACGCCCGAGATGACGACCGCCTTGCCCTACGTCTGCAAGTCACCGGACGTGAACTACGCGACGAAGAACGAGGCGCAGTTCAAGATCGTGCTCGCCGCGGGCGCGGGCATGAAGCTCGCGTTCTGCACGCCCAGCGCGGACATGGGCGTCTGCATCGAAGGGTCGCTCAACTTCATCGAGGCGACACTCGAGCCGAGCATCACGTACACCCACATCGGCGTGGGCGACTCGACGGGCAGCACCTACGTCACCCGCTCGAACATCAAGCTCTCGCTCGAGACGGGGATGACGGCGCTCAACGGGAGCGTCGATGCCAAGGTCGTTTTCTCGGTCGGCATCTTCGACTTCGAATTCAAGTACAACATTCTCGAGTTCTCGGGTTTCAAGATCCCCACTGGGGACCCGGTCGAGAAGGAATTCCCCCTCACGGGAGAGCCCCAATGAGACAGCTCATGCTGAGCGCCGCGCTCTGCTTCGCGACGACGGTGATGGCGCAGGACGCGACCTCGAAGCCAGGCGTCGTTCCCGGTCCGGTCCCCGCGGGAGTGCCGGCGCTCACCGCCGCCGAGGTGATTCCGGTTGGGGCGGCGACCGAAGCCTTCGAGTGGCAGCCGCGCCCCGTCACCACCTTCGATCTCGCTCGTCGCGCGCGCGTCGGGTCACGAACCGTGCGGGAAGCGATTGACGCGTTCTACGCGGCCTCGAGCGCGGTGGGGTTCCAGGACAAGTGGCCCGATCTCTCGGCGTACTTCGAGGTTCACCCCGAGGCGGTGGCGCTGGCGCACGACGAGCTGCGAGCGAGGAAGATGCCGCCCGACGCCATCGTTCCCTTCTACATCGCGCTCGGGAAGGCGCGGGTCCCGGAGGCGAAGGCGCTCCTGCTGTCGATCGTTCGAGACGCGAAGGACACCCCGATGGATCGGACGCGAGCGATGTTCGCCTTGGTCGACCGTGATGACGTCGGGGCCGACTTCGCAGGAGAGCTCGCGGGCATGACCACGGTGAAGGCGACGGCGCACGCCGAGACCTTCCTCAAGGGCGAGGCGATGCTCGCGCTCTCGATGATGGCTGGCATCAAGCGGAAGGACGCGAGCCTGCACGACGTGAGTGAGAAGGCGGTGCGCGCGTTGCTGGCGACCAAAGACACCAACGACTCGCGAATCGCGATGAAGTCGATCGGCAACATGGCCGACCCGGCGCTCCTGGCGCTCGCGCTTCCCGTCGTGAAGAACGCCGACCCCTACGTACGCATGGAGGCGGCGTATGCGTTTCGCCGGCTCAACCCGGTACACAGCGAGGCGCTCGTTCTTGGGTGGCTCGCGACTGAGAAGCACCCCTTCGTCAAAGCGAAGATTTATCAAATCGTGCAATTGCAGCACTTCGACCTGCACACTGGCGCGAGTGAGGCGCTGACCCGGCAGGCCATCAAGGACATGCCGGGCTTCAGCTCGGGCGTCGACCGTCGAACCATCGTTCGGCTGCTGAGCCAGAGCACGGTGAAGAAGGAGTCATGGGTGCGTGAGGCGCTCGTGGCGCAGGCGCGGTTCGAGCACACGAAGAACACGGGGTACTTGAACGAGTTCACCGAGGTGCTCACGCCGGCCGAGATGTGGGCGGTGATTCGATGAGGGCCATTCGTGGAGGACTGCTGTGCCTCGCCGGCGTGGCCCTTTCGTGGTGTGGCAAGCCGATGCAGCCCGACCTCATCACTCGGCCCACTGGAACGGTCGGCCCGACACGGACCGATGC
The DNA here is from genome assembly GCA_052034585.1 of Myxococcota bacterium. Taxonomy (GTDB): domain Bacteria; phylum Myxococcota; class Myxococcia; order Myxococcales; family Myxococcaceae; genus Xiheimicrobium. Next base: position 7,968 of record JBPOIJ010000039.1, on the reverse strand, counting down.
GGGCATGGTGGTGAGCCTGAACGAGGAGCCTGACGCGTCGGTGAGCTTCTACGATGCAGGGACCTGCTGCGTGGTGAAGCTGGCCATCGGCGTGCAGGGCGACGAGACCGTGGCGTACGCGACCGAGTTTCCGAGCGGGAAGCGGGTGTCGCTCTCGAAGGTCGGCGCGGCCTGGCGCGGTGAACTCTGCTTCTGGCTCTCCGAGCCTGTGAGTCGTTACTACTACCAGCTCGGGTACTCGCTCGACGATGCCGATGCTGGGGTGACCGATGCGGGTGAGTTCCTGGTCGAGTACGTGAATCGCGCCGCGCCGACGGAAGGGGTCGCGGCGGTGGGCGAAGTGAACGTGTTCACGTCCGACGGAGTCACCGCGTGCGGGAGCGTCGATGCGGGCGTGCACGAACAGGTGGTTGACGTCGGAGATGCCGGGGAGTGACCCTCGGCTGACGGAACGACGCGACGGAGCGTCTGCTCGGCACGACGTGTCGCCGTGAGTATGGTGCGCTTCGAATGATCCGAGTCATCGTCCTCGCGCTGCTCACGGTGAGCTGCGAACGTGCCGCCGCCCAGGCCAGCGCGCCCTCCAGCTCCAAGCGCACCTCGCCTGCGCCTCCACCCGTCGAGCGCATCTACGACGGCGCTCTCGTCGGAGACTGGGAAGACCACGGCTGGGCTGATCACGCCCCGAAGAAGGGCCACGGCGAGACGCTCATCCTCTCCAACTACGGCGGGTGGATCCTCACCAAGTACAAGCTCAAGGGCACCTACGGCGGGCTCGTCTTTCACCTCCGCGCACCCGAGACGTACGGCGACTTCCTCGTGGTGCGCGTCGACTCCGAGAGCGTCGACCTCTTCCCGAAGGTCCGCGTCCTCCCGAGTCACAAACGCGCACTCCCCGACGGCTGGGTCGAGATCTTCATCTCGATGAAAGAACTCAACCCCAAGCTCGTGCAGTTCAATCGCGTCAAGCTCCGCGCCTTCAAGGAGCTCCCCGCACCAGGCCTCGTCGAGCTCGATCATATCGGCCTCACCGAAGCCGACGACGAGCTCGTGCGCGAAGCCCAAGGCCTCCTCGAGACGCCTGGCTTCCCTGCCTCCCTCTCCGTCGACTGCAAAGCCGAAGGCAAAGCCATCAGCCCGCTCATCTACGGCATCGCGTACAGCGCCTATCGAGAGAAGGACACCACGCACCAGTTCGACTTGAACGCCACCACGCGCCGCTGGGGAGGCAACCCCACCAGCCGCTACAACTGGGAACTCGGCAACGCCTGGAACACCGCCTCCGACTACTTCTATTGGAACACCAGCTACGGCCACTCCTCCGGCGAGCGCGTCTGGCAGACCTTCCTCGAGGTCAACCGCGACCGAAACCTCCAGTCCGCGCTCACCATTCCCATGCTCGGCTGGGTCGCCAAGGACACGCGCACTGCCTCGTTCCCCGTCGACGAGTACGGGGCGCAACAACAGCTCTGCCCCGACAACCCCACCTTCGGCAATGGCGTCGACCCCAAGGGCAAGCCCATCAAGCCGGGCTCTCCGACGCGCACCAGCCTCTCCATCCAACCCGCCTTCATCGAGAAGTGGATCGCGCAAATTCACGCGGTCGAGGCCAAGCGCGGCAGATTGGTACACCAATACATTTTGGACAACGAGCCCGCGCTCTGGAATGACACGCACCGCGACGTGCACCCGTCACCCGCGACCTACGACGAGCTCCTCGAGAAGACCATCGCCTTCGGGTCCGCGATTCGAAAGGCCGACCCGGATGCGTTGATCGCCGGGCCCGCCGAGTGGGGCTGGCCGGGGTACTTCTATTCCGCCGCCGACGCGCAGGCCGGCTTCAGCGCCAAGCCAGACCGCCTCGCCCACGGCGACGTGCCCTTCATCGAGTGGTACCTCACCAAGCTCCGCGAGCACGAGAAGAAGACCGGAGTGAAGGTGCTCGACGTGCTCGACCTCCACTACTACCCGCAGGCGAAGGGCCTCGGCGTGGGCACCGACGGCCAGACCGACGCCGACACCAACGCGCTGCGCATTCGTTCGACCCGCAGCCTGTGGGACCCGCGCTATTCCGACGAGTCCTACGTCAAGGAGCCCGTCCGGCTCCTTCCGCGCATGCAGGAATGGGTCGACAAGTTCTATCCCGGGCTCAAGCTCTCCATCGGTGAGTACAACTTTGGAGCAGAACGACACATCTCCGGAGGCCTCGCCCTCGCCGAGGCCCTCGGTCGCTTCGGTCAACACGGTGTCTATTCTGCGTATTATTGGACCTACCCACCCGAGAACTCGCCGGCGTATTGGGCGTTTCGTGGCTTTCGCAACTTCGACGGCCAGGGCGGGCACTTCCTCGACGTCTCGTTGCCCACCGAGGCGCCGCGCGACCTCTCGCTCTTCGCGGCTCGCTCCGCCGACGGCCGTCGCCTCACCCTCATGCTGCTCAACTTCTCCGGCGAGACGATGGACGCCTCGGTCAACCTCAAGGGCTGCTCCGTGCCCAACGAGCAGCGGGTGTTCACCTACGTCGGAGAGCCGCGCGGGTTCGTTCCGGCGAAGACCGCCCTCGGCAAGGCCTACAAGTCTCCGCCTCAGTCGATCACCGTGGTGGAGCTGAAGCTCGAGTCGACTCGCTGAGCGTCACGGGGGCATGAGGAGCGCCTCGACGCGCGGCCGCAGCTTGTGGTCGCGCGGCGCGATCTGGAGGAATTGCCTGTACAGCCTCATGGCTTCGTCATTGTCGCGGAGGTTGCCTTGCTCCCCGCCGCGCGTCGCGTACACCGAAGCGAGCATGGCAATGCAGTCGGGGTCGGCCGGAAATTGTTGCAAACATTGCCGAAGCACCGTGATCGCTGCCTCGTATTGGTGTGCGGACCTCAACGCCTTCGCCTGCTCGTAGAAGCGATTCACCTGCTCGCGATCGCTCGGCGAGAGCGTTCGACCACGGGAGGGCTGGGGCGCCGCTGGTCTGGGTTGTGGCTTCGCGGCCTCTGCGGCCAGCGGCTCGAGCGCGGTCCCGGCGACCGTCGCCCGCGTTCGTGCCGCGTCGAGCTCGAGGGCCGCTCCCAGCGCCTTCTTCGCTGCCTCCTCGTGGTTCGCGTGCAGCTCCGCCTTCGAGAGCTCGAGATACGTCTCGACGTGCTCCTTCGTGCTGATGGCGCCCACCGGCTGCGCCGCCGCCCGCTCGAGTCGTGCGCGCGCCTGCTCGTCGTTCCCCAACGCCTGGAGCGCTCTCGCCGCCCCCATCAACGCCCTCCAGTGAGTCGGCTGTTTCGTGAGCACCGAGTCGAAGATCTCGAGCGCTGCCGCCGGGTTCGTTCCCACCGTGCGCTCGGCCTGCTCGAGTGGATCGACCGGCGCCTTGGGGACCGAGGTCGGTTGAACGAAGTCGATGGGCTTGGCGGTGACGTCGGCCGGTGGCGCGGCCGGACTCGCGATGGCGCCGATGACGATGACGAGCGCGAGCACTCCAACGAGCGCCAGGCCGGCGTAGGCCCATTTCCGCGTCGCCGGGGAGAGGAGGCTCGTCGGCAGCGGAGCCGCTGCGGGGACCTCGGGCGCGGTGGGGACTGGCGTCGCCCGTGGTTGCGCGAGCGCGCGCTTGGCCAGCTGCGACAACGTCTTGTTGGGCTCTCGTGGGTTTCGCGCGGCGTCGACGAGCTGTCCCAGCGACGCGCGCTGGGTCCCGAAGAGCTCGGTCATCAACGCCCCCAGCTCGTCCGGCTCGGCGAGCCCAGGGGCCGCCTCGACGATGGCGCGGCCGAAGTCCCTCGCCGACTCGAAGCGTTCAGTGGGCTCGATGGCGAGCGCCCGCAGGCAGACCTCGTCGAGCGCTCGAGGCACTCGCGCGTTCAACGTGCTCGGCGCCTTGATGACCTCGGCGAAGCGCTGAGGCGGCACGTCGATGGTGAACAGCCGCTGCCCGGTGAGACACTCGTGGAGCACCACGCCGGCCGAGAAGACGTCGGTGCGCGGCGTCGCCCGCTCGCCATAGTGCTGCTCGGGCGCCATGTACGTCGGCGTGCCCTTCACCACGCCCGTCTGGGTGCGCACGCGCCGGCCGCTCGCCATCGCGATGCCGAAGTCGATGACCTTCACGTGCCCTTCGAAAGTGACCATCACGTTCTTCGGCGCGACGTCGCGGTGGATCACCGGCTTCGGTCGCCCGAGCGCGTCGAGGTGCGAGTGTGCGGCGTGGAGGCCGAGGCAGATGTCGCGCCCGATGCTCGCCGCGAGCTCCACCGGCAACTTCCTGCGCTGGTGGTCGAGGGTGCGGAGCAGCACGCTCAGGTTCTGGCCCGCGAGGAACTCGAGCGCGAGGTACAGCTCGCCCGTGGGCTCCTGACCGAGCTCGAAGACCTGCCCCAGGTTCGGGTGGTTCAGCTCGGCGGTCAGCTGCGCCTCGTCGAGGAACATCTGCACGAAGCGCTCGTCGCTCCGCACGTCGGGGAGGATCATCTTGAGCGCGACCAACTTCTGGAAGCCGCCGGGCCCGAGGAGCCGCGCGAGGTACAGCTCGGCCATGCCGCCGACCGAGAGGCGGGTGATGACCTCATAGCGGCCGATCTTCATGCCCTCGAAGAAAGCGTCGCTCACGGCGAGGAGTGTGCCTCGGCGCGGGCCGAAAGGGCACCGCGCTTTCATGGCTTCCAGAAGCGGCCCTTCGTGCCACAACAGGGACGAGCGTCACCCGCCCAACTCTGCTACCTGACCGGGCATGAATCCGCTCATCACCGGCCTGCTGCTCCTCGTCGGCGTCGGCTTCTTCTTGAAGACGATGCTCGGCCGAATCAAGGCGATGGCTTCGCTCAAGGCGGTCCCCGGAAACCGGCTCGACCGCAAGGGTGAGCGGCTCAAGGCGCTCGCCATCTTCGGCTTCGGCCAGAAGCGCATGGTGGACCCCGAGGAGTTCGTCCCCGGCTTCATGCACGTGCTCGTCTTCAGCGCCTTCGTGGTGCTCGCGCTGCGCACGACGATGATGTTCGTGATGGGCTTCTCGACGAGCGCGACCGAGGTGCTCTCGAACCTCTCGGCGCCGTTCTGGACCGACGTCGGCGCGCTCAAGACGCTCTACGCGGTCTACTTGCTGGTGAAGGACGTGGTGGCAGCGGGCGCGCTCGTCGGCGTGACGTACTTCGCGTTCCTCCGCGCGGTGGTGAAGCCCGACCGGCTCACCAAGTCGAACGAGGCGTTCCTCATCTTGGGCTTCATCGGCATGTTGATGGTGACGGAGTTCATCTTCGGCGCCTCTCACCTGCGCGCGCAGGGCGTCGACTTCTCGTCCTGGGAACCGGTCACCAGCGTCGTGGGCAAGCTGCTCGCTGGCGTGTCGACCGAGACGCTCCACACCCTGGGCGTCGTCAGCTTCTGGGCGCACGTCACCATCATCCTCACGTTCCTCAACTTCCTCCCGTACGGAAAACACTTCCACGTCGTCGTCGGGCTGCTGAACGTGTTCATGAAGAAGCTGCCGGCGGCGTCGCTTCCGGGCATCTCGACGAGCGCGCAGCTCTCGACGCCCAACCTCGAGAACGGAGAGTACGGCGCCAAGTCCGTCATCGATCTCTCGTGGAAGCAGGGCCTCGACGTCAACACCTGCACCGAGTGTGGCCGCTGCCAGACGCACTGCCCGACCTACCTCACCGGCAAGCCGCTCACCCACAAGGGCGTCAACCAGTCGATCAAGCAGTTCCTCTGGAAGCACGAGCACGAGCTGCCGCAGTGGAAGGCCACCGCGAAGAAGACCGACGACGGCAAGGTGCTGTCGCAGGTCGACGGCAAGGAAATGGAGGTGCCCTCCATCGTCGGCGCCATCCTCCAGGCCGAGACCGTGTGGGCGTGCACGACGTGTGGCTGGTGCGAGCATGCCTGCCCGGTGTTCATCGAGAACGTGCCGCGCCTCATCGACATGCGCCGCTACAAGGTGCAGGTCGAGGCCGACTTCCCGCAGGAGCTCCAGCGCGTCTTCGAAGGCATGGAGCGCCAGGGCAACCCGTGGGGCCTGGGCCAGGACAAGCGCGCCGATTGGGAAGGCGAGACGCCGCTGCCGAAGTGGGGTGATGGCGGAGCGTACGAGTACCTCTTCTACGTCGGCTGCGCCGGCTCGTACGACGACCGGATGAAGAAGGTGTCGAAGGCCGTCGCCAAGGTGCTCACCGAGGCCGGAGTGAAGTTCGCGACGCTGGGCCAGGAAGAGATGTGCACCGGCGACTCGGCCCGCCGCGGCGGCAACGAATACCTCTACCAGACGCTCGCGAAGATGAACGTCGAGGCGTGGAACGGCAAGGGCATCAAGGCGATCGTCACCCAGTGCCCCCACTGCTTCAACACCATAAAGAACGAGAACCCGGAGTTCGGTGGGAACTATCGCGTCATCTCGCACACCGAGCTGATCAACGAGCTGCTCAAGGAGAAGCGGATCAAGCTCTCGAAGGTGATGAACGAGAAGCTCACCTATCACGACCCCTGCTACCTCGGCCGGCACAACGGCGTGTACGACGCGCCTCGCGAGGTGCTCAAGCAGGTGCCCGGGCTCGAGGTCATCGAGCTGCAGCGCTCCAAGCGCGAGTCGTTCTGCTGTGGTGCCGGTGGCGCCCGCATGTGGATGGAGGAGCACACCGGCCAGCGCATCAACCACAACCGGGTGAACGAGATCGCCAACACGCTCGCCCACGCGAAGGACCCGTCGGTGCCGTTGCCCAGCGCGACCGACAAGGTGAAGCCCGGGCTCCCGGGCCAGTACGCCGGCAAGGCCGAGGGCTCGGTCGCCGTCGCCTGTCCGTTCTGTCACACGATGATCAAGGACGGCCTGAGCGACACCGAGCGTGGCGAGACGGTGAAGGTGAAGGACGTCGCCGAGTACGTCGCCGAGTCGATGGAGACGAAGGCGCCGCAGCCCGAGCCCGAGCCCGCCAAAGCCTGACGTTCGCGTCGATGCCCGAGCGCTCCGACGCTGCGTTCACGAGTTGTTCGCTGACGATGCTCGCGGTCGTCAGGGCGGAGGAGTGGCGTTTTCGAGTCGTCGCGAGTTCGTGGTGGCGAAGCCTCGCTGAACGGCGCCTCGCACCTTCGCGGCTCAACCTCAGCACGGCCCAGCGAACAGCGCGCGTGCCACCCGCCCCCGGTGCGCGACCCGCGGGAACCACCTGAGCCTGGCAGACACGTGTCAAAGCGGTACACGCGTCGATGGGCCTTGCCGTTGCCGCTGAAACCGCTGCGAGGAAGCGCGACGAGACGGCACAATACGCCTCATGCGCCTACTGCTCGTGGTGCTCCTTGCAGCGTCCAGCCGTGTCAGTGCTCAGCAGCCAGAACAAGCTCGGCTACGGGTGGCAGCGACGGCGATCCGTTCTGAAGCAGGCGTCTCGCAGGGCACGGCCAACCTGCTGGGCGAGGTGATCGCTGCCGACGTCGCGCGCAGCCCGAAGCACACGCTGATCTCGGCGAGCGACGTCGCGGCGATGATCTCGGTCGAGCGGCAGAAGCAGCTCCTCGGTTGCTCGGAGGAGCAGAGCTGCCTGACCGAGATCGCCAACGCGCTCGGTGCCGAGCTGATCCTCGACGTGAGCGTTGGCACGATCGGCAACCTGCGCGTGCTGTCCCTGCGCCTCATCGACACGCGGGTGGGACAGCCCACGCTGCGTGAGAGCGAGACGGTCGGAGGTGACGACGAGCTGGTGGCCGCCGCGCATCGGCTCACCGCGCGCTTGTTCGATCTGCCCCGCGCGAGCCGCGGCCGCCTGATCCCCGGCCTGATCGTGCTCGGCGGCGCGGTCGCGCTGGCGGCAGGAGGCCTCACCTTCGGGCTGCTCTCCAACGCCGACTACCAGCGCTTCAAGGCCGACCCGTTCAATGATCCGCTCGGCGACGCCGCGCGCACGAAGGCCTTCGTTGCCGACGGCATGTACCTCGGCGCGCTCGTCGCCGCCGGCGTCGGGCTCTTCCTCGTGCTGACGGACAAATCGGCCGACGCCG